>NZ_CP062229.1:5997802-6659519 GCF_024707545.1 Mesorhizobium onobrychidis | reverse complement strand
ATTGCAAATCGTGGCGGTGCTGAACCGTCACAAGGACCATATGCCCCTCAGTCCGCATTCGCTGGCGGAGAAAGCCAACGATCCCTCCACACCACCGGATCTGAAACAGGCGATTGAGGGGCTGCAGCAGGATCCAGAACTTTTGCAGGCCATCAACTGTCAGGGCCATGGCCGGGATGGCGGGGGTAAGATCACCGCCGGGGATTTGTCTAAATTCTCTAAGCGTCATCCGCAAGTTGCCGCATTTCAGGAAAGCCAGGCGCAAAGCTACGTCCAGAACTACATACCATCCGACAGCACCAAAAACGTTCCGCCTTCGCTAATGACCCGGAGCGATGCCTTGCGCGAGTTTTACCGGTACTCCGAAAACTTGCCCAAGGAGCTGAGTCAGGACAGTTTCAAGCAGATCGTCCACGGCGAAGCGAAAACCGGCAAATGTCCCCCCCAGGTCATTGCAGCGGCTCAATACTTCATCGATCACCCAGATGAGTGGAAGCAGCTGCGCGGTGGCACTTCAGATAAGGTCCACAAAGAGGATTTTCTGCAAGCCGCTTCATCGTCGATGAGCCTCACGCAGACTGAGCTGAATACCCTTAAGACTATCAACAGCAATCAGAGAGCCTTTTTTGGGAGCGGTGTCCTGACTCGTGACAAGCTCGCGAGCATGGCAGAAGACGAGAGCCTCAAGCCGAACATACGGGAAGCGGCCTCCCAGCTGCTCTCGGATCCTCTACTGTTCGGTCTGCTAAACAATTCGATTACGGGCTATAAGACCCACAATTCGTTCTTCGACTTTGGCGGCGGACACACGGTCGATTCTGGCAACATCAGCAAAAAAGACTTTGCTCGCTTTTACGGCAGCATGTCGTCAGCCAACCGCACCGTTCAGCAGCCAAAGACCCATCCGCCCGAAACCGCTGCAGAACAAGACGCCGCTTCCGACATGATGATGGGCCGGGCGGACCAGCCTGATACCAAGTCATCCAAAAGAAACGGGGGGGCCTTCATCCACGCAGTCGGCGACGTGCTCAAGGTGGCCTCGCCAGTGCTTGATTGGGCTGCGACGGCGGTGGGTCTGTTGAGCTTCATTCCGGTCGTGGGCCAAGTGGCCGATGCCGTGTCGATGACGCTCGCGTTCCAGGCGCAAGCGGCAAATCTTCTCCGCACAGCCATTACCGGAGGTAATATGAAACAGGCACTGATAGAAGCTGGCATCAATATCGGAGCGCAGGCGCTCAGCCTTATCGCAGGCCCGCAGGTCAAGCTTGCAATTCGCAACGGGCTCGTGAAGAAGGCGCTGGAGGAGGCCGCCACGGCCGGGATCGATCTGCCGATTTCCATGGCGAAAGGCTATGCAGAAGACTATTTGTACAACCTGCAAGCACGCCTTGCGGCCGAACCTGTGCAAACGGACGGCCTCCCCGGCGACCAATTGTACAAGCTGCAAGAACGCCTTGCGGCCGGCCTCCCCAGCCAGTTGGGCGTGCCGTTGTCCCAGAACGTGGCCGCCACAACCGAGATCAATCTACCGATTTCCATGGCGCCATCCGATGCAGAAAATATGTACAAGCTGCAGGCACGCCTTGCGGCCATCTCAAGGGAAGTGAGGATTTGACCCTTGGGCGAACTGGAGATTGGGGAGGCAGTTTCTCAGTTCGCCAACTCTGTGCAACACGCCGGCCTGCCCAGCCAGATGGGCAGGCCATTATCCAGAACGTGGCCTGACAAACAAATGGGCGGATTTCCGCCAGGCGTCATTGTTCAAGCAATCACCTTGCGGGGACCTTGCCGTTCCGCACTTCGACCGAGCCCGCCGAAGGCGGAACGGCCGCTCCCGCGGCGGAGGCCCAGCCCATCGCAGAGCTGCTGACCACCGCCAATGTCGAGGCGGGGGCCGCCGTCTTCATCAAATGCCAGTTCCACCCGAGGTGGAACTTCGTATCACGCCGACCCATAACCGCGGTGAGGTAACGGGCCGCCAAGCAGAGCCGCTCGCGGCGCCACGGCGCTGTGAGTGGCGCGCTCCGCTCGCGGCCTGCTTGGCCAGCAGCGGTCGTCCCTCACACGGATGGTGTGAACTGCGTCTTGGCCGAAGCCAGCGCCAAACAGGGGAGACGACTAGGGACCATCATGTCGGTGCCGACGTGTCATCCGAAAACTCGAGCGTGTGCGTTGTCGATGCAAGCGGCAAGAAGTGGCAAGCGAACCGGAGGCGTTGATCTCATGGTTGCTTCGCTCGGCCTTCCTCTGGTTCTCTGGTTCGGATTGGCCTCGAAGCCGGGACGCTGTCGCATGGCTCTGTGCGGCAATGCGGCAAACGGGGCTGGCGATGGAACTGCTGGAGACGTGGCACGTGCGCGAAGCCTTCAAGGTGATACCGGTGAAGTCGGACCGCAGTGACGCGCGACGGATCGCGCAGCTGATGCGGCTTGGCTGTTCCGACCGGTTGCATTGCAAGTCGCTGGCCGCGCAAGAGTTGCGGGCGGTGCTGGCGCGCAAGCTCATTCAATCTAAGCTGAGGGAGGAGTGCGCGGCATCCTTCGCGGCTTCGGGCCGCGCGGCTGCCGGACGCGTCCACGAACTGGTGGCTGGCCGTCCGGGCCTTTACAAAGGACGAAGTTACGTAGCAACGCGCTGATGTCGTTCTCGATCGCGATGGCCTTATCCTGCAGCAGCTTTCGAGCGATTAGCAGAGCTCGGCGCCGCTGGCTCGTCACTGCCCTGCACTGGCCGGAACAGGTGACCCGCAGTAATTTTGGCGATGCCGCGGCATCGTTGCGGTCGGTCTTGTTCACCTGCGCATTGAGGAACGCCTTCATGTGGCGGGTCTCTTCCGGGTGGCTGGCACCTTCGACTCCCGGCAGGGATGCGAGTCTCTTTGAGAGAGACGTCCAGTCCAGCGCAGTGCCTCATGCAGCCTTCCTTTCCTGATGCTTGTGAGGCGACACCCTCACGCTATCAATCAACTCGAAGCGCTGCTCCCTAACTATTGCCGTCGCAGACAGGGCTCAAGCCGAATACCCATCTAATCGTGTTTTGTGACGGCCCGTGCATCACCAGATCCGAACGATTGGCAATGCTTACATGCTGGAGCGGGTGGCGGGCTTTATCGAGCAAAACCATAGGATCCATGTCAGTCACTTTTGCCCGTCGCGAATGTCCTGTATGTGGCAACCGGGATGGCCGCACGATCACCATCGCTTGGCTTGACGGCCTTATTATCGAGCAAATCGCGCGGATCGTTGACCATTACGGCTAGGTTACGTCGTGTCGAACAGCCAAGCGGATGTTCGAAGGATTTATCATCGAGCAGAGAACCTGGATACGACGGACAGACAGGCGGGCGGGCATGGTAGACTATCGCCTCTATTCGCACCGCGCCGGCGTCCTGTTGATCGAGCAAATGGATGTTGTAAGCGTCGATGCCCATCTGCCTAGCCTGATGGACTGCCTCTGCGCTGAGCCGGGACGACCCGCTGATAAGGAGGTGAAGGGCATCGCGCCGGCCGCGACTGGCTTTGTTAAGGAAGACACGCAAGCGTTGCCGTTCGGAAGCGCGAAGACTCTCTAATGTCAGGACGGTGGTCTCCGGTCGGATAACGATTGGAGCCGATGGCTCGACATAGATCGGCGCAGTGCTTGTGCAGCCACTTGCGCTGGCCGTCAGGGCAATCAGGAGAACTTTGATCCGCAAAGTCATTCGATCACCCTATTCGATTATGAAGCCGAGATTGCGCTTGGCCCCTGGCGCGCCGGTGCTGGCAGCAGCGCGGCCTCGCCGCGGACTTGCCGGCGAATTCGTCGGAGTGCCTGCTCCGTCCAAAGCCGGCGCCATCCGGTCCGTGGGTGCGCTCATCTGCTTGGGGCTGGAGCCTGGTCTTACGATGTAAGGCGTAACCAGAATTATCAGTTCTGATTCTTCCTTTTGAAAGGAGGAGGAACGAAACAGGGCGCCAAGGATCGGAATTTCGCCGAGAAAGGGAAAGGCATTGACGTTATTATTGACGTTCCGCCTGATGAGACCGCCAATTGCAAAGCTCTGCCCGCTGGCGAGTTCGACGACTGTGTCGGCCCGGCGCGTGGAAACCGCCGGTACGGAGATACCCTTGATTTGGACGGCACCTTGGGACGTTAGTTCACTGACTTCCGGTTTTACGCGAATGTTGATTTGATTGTTGCTGAGAACGGTCGGCACGAATTCCAGGCTGACCCCGAAGTTACGGAATTCAACCGACACTTGCCCGTTTTCCTGCAGGACAGGGATGGGAAATTCGCCGCCAGCGAGAAAACTGGCAGTTTCACCGGACATCGCGGTGAGATTCGGCTCAGCCAAAACGGAAGCTATGTGCTCTTTGGCGAGCGCGTCGAGAACCGCACCGATGTTGACGAAACCATTGTTGAATCCGATTTCTGCTGTACCGCCACCCTGCGCTGCACCAGACCCAGCGCCTCCGCCGCTTAACAAGCCCACTCTGAAATTGTCGATTTGACCAAAGGCGGACAGGTTAACGCCGAGCGCCTTCATGGCGCTGCGGGAGACCTCCGCTACGCGCACACTGAGATTAACTTGCAAGGAACCAGCGACCTTAATGTTATTGACGACTTGCGCGCCGTCACCGAGATATTGCTCGGTGACCCTTTTTGCGGTGTCGGCGACCTCCGCGTTGGGCGCTGTACCGCTAAGGATTGCGCCGCGCGGCGTATAGCTCACATGGATTGAAGAGTCGCCGACCTGGTCCATCAACATGGCGCGCAATTCCTCGATGGGTTGCGTAACGACAATACGCAACGCGGCGAGAGCCTCGCCCTTATCGTCCAAGGCGAACAGGCTGGTCCGCCCGGATTTCTTCCCAAAGACGAAGATGGTTGTGTTCGAGGCTGCCTGATAATCAGCGATCGTCGGGTCAGCAACGAAGATGGTCTTGGCTGGCGCGGGCAAATGAACCGTCTTGCCGAGCGAAGAGGAAAGGTCCAGCGTGCCGTCGATGCTATTGGAAGCGGCACGCGGCGCCCCTTTATCCTCCATGTTTTGGGCCGGGGCAGAAACTGGAAATGACAGAATTACCGCGCAGAGGAGGCGGCTCAAGTAAGGAGAAACAATAGCACGTCTCGGGCATACCATGTGCGGGGGCCGCCGATCGGTGTCAGAATGAGTTGGAATGATTTTCAAGGCGGTCTTTTCTTTCAAGTTCGGCCAATTACGAATGTGGCTCTAGTCACATTCAAGAATGTAACCAATGCCACGCACCGTTTTTATCCGTGGCGTTGCGCCTGACCTGCTCAGATACCCACGTAAGCGATAAATTCCGACTTCAAGCGCGTTGGCCGATACTTCATCGTTGAACGAATAGAGGTGATCTTCCAACTGCGAACGCGGCACGATGCGGCCTGCACGGTTGAGCAGATGCTCTAGAATACATAATTCACGGCGTGCGACCGCCAGCGGATGACCAGCGACGGAAACCTGTCGGCCGATCGGATCGAAGTGGAGATTGCCAAATACAATGATGGGGTCGGTCATCTGTGTCGACCGGCGCAGAACGGCTCTCATTCTGGCAATGAGTTCATTGGTATACACGGGCTTGAGCAGAAAATCGTCCGCGCCACCATTGAAGATCGCAATTCGCATCTCAAGATCGTCAACGTTACTCATAACGAGAGCAGGAACTGAATGTCCTTCACTCCTTAGCTGCCTCAGCCAATCCAGGCCATCGCCATCCGGCAGAGCCAACTCCAGCAGGAGAATTTTATAACTGGCGCAAAAGAAAGCACTCGATGCCTGTTCCAGTGTGCGAACGACATCAACGGTGAAACCCCCATCCCCGAGTGCAACTCCCACGGCTTGCGTAAGATCCGCATGGTGGTCAACGAATAGCGTTCGCATTTTCATCTCCTATCAATGGTAGGACAGGTCACCGAGCACCGTTGAGACCGGCGGCAGCAGAAGTCGCGCACTCGTCGCAGTGTTCGTAGTCCTCTTTGGGACGGGCAGTCGCAGGAGCATGCGACCTGCACGCCTGCAGCAGGCGGGGATAGAACGTCGGAAGATCGTATTGCTGGGCTGAAACGCCGTTTGGCCAGCCGAAAATGCCACCAACTCTGCTTGCAATGTGTCTGCGCATTGATCTCTAACTGCGGCCCTGCATTGGTCAGACCAGCGGCGCCTCCAGGGTCCATGATTCCATCCTAGGACGGGTTAGCTTTCGACAAGTGACTTGAACAAATCGATTGTTCGGATCGTAAGCATCCACATGCTGGATGGGTGCGCTTATTCACCCAGCTCGCGCTGTGAGGCTGATGCTTCGTGCCGCGGCTTTGAGCCGTACGCATCCGGTGAAGCCGGTGAATACGCAGACGTGCGTATCCGGTGGCCATGAGCACCTGAGCACCGCGGTGCTGGGTCAAGCTTTCGATGAGGAGACGCGATGATATTCTTCGAGGAGGAGTTTGATCTCCTCGATGCCTTCATCGGTGAGGGCCAAGATCCCCGTCGTCATCGTTGGCGCCGTACACCCAGATGACCCCGTCCTCGGGCTCGAGACCGAGGGTCAGTTCCTGGATGAGCGCTTCGCGGTCGCCGAGGTCCCTGGCGACACGTTCGACGGTGTAGAACGTGATGCACCTTATTGCGCTGCATAATCAGGCCGCCGCTGGTGGGCCCGCAGTTTTGCGGATCGCCGATTCCACGGCAGCAAATCATCGATCCGATGGGCCGGCTAGGCGGGCAGTCGGGCTAGGACGTGGGCGAGCCAGACCTACGGGTCGATATCGTTCGTCTTGGCCGTCGCAATCAGGCTCTGAAGCGGATTGGCCAGTCGATCGGCATCAAAAGCAAGCTGACGCCGGTCTTGGTCAGGTTCGACTCGAGCCCTGGTAAAGCTGGACGGTACCAATCGGCACCGGCGCATTTCGCACGGCACCAATTCGGGTGCGGCGAATAAGGAAGCATCGCGCCGAACGGCTCCCCGTCGTGCTGCAGCTTGCGTTCAAATCTTCAAGGCCGAGGTTCTCGCGGACGGCGACGAACTCCATTTCGGGCGTACTGATACCGCCGCATCGTTACCGCGATGATAGGAAAGCAAAGTGCCGTAGATGGAAGAGTTCGTCTCGGTGTCCTGCAATCGAGGTCGGTCCGCGTGAGACAACGGCAGAGAGAGGTTGCAGGGGAGGGAGGTCGTCTGATGCATCACCCCCCATTTGGCACCTCAACAACTTCCATGCCTGCCAGCCGTTTTGGACTGGTGCATACGCGTTTGCCAAAAATTCCGACCGGTATCGATCCCAGGCAGGTCGCACAATGTGCTTCGGAGTCGCGTGAGAAACAGGACGCCTACATCTCGTCCTGCAGAAGAAACTCAATGGCGCGAAGCTTGCGATCGGGGTCGACCGGCTCTACTACACCAACGATATCGACGCGCCGATCAAAATCTTCGGGTTACGCGTGCAGTGCGTAGTCCCAGGCCCAGAAATTAGATCGTTTTCGGGCGTTTCCTGCCGCGCTTGCCCACACATCACAGCGCGACCGACCAACTTGGTCTTGGTCCGCACCACGGTGTGGCTGAGCTCCCAAAGGGCCTCTGTGACGCGGAGCGATAGACGTCGATATTAGCGCGTCAGCCGGGCATTGCCCCGTGACGGTGGCGGGACCTCAGCCCAGGCCTAGGATGAAGCGCCGATTGGGTGAACGGATAGGCCGCGCGTTCAATGGATAGAGTGAGGTAAATCGCTCCATGTCTGCTGGGTCGACGTCAACCGGTTCCATTGCCACCATCCACTCGACGTTTTCGGTGCATGGCGGCGTCGTCAATGATCCTTCATATGTCCAGTAGCCAAGCGAAGCCGGTAGAAGCTCGTTGGGGTCGACCTCGTCGACCGCTGTCTCCTCGCCTGAGTTTGCGGGAAATGTTGCGGCAAGGCTGGCAAAGCTGGCATTTGTCGCGCCCGGCGTCAGAAACACGCCCAGCACACCCACAGTATCGCTGTCGGCGTCTTTATGGACAAAATGCGCTTCCATCGGAAAACTCCTGCCCGCGACGTGGTGTTCGCTCGGCGCATGGAAATGGAACTGTAGCAGGTCGTAGACACGATCCCCGCGGGTGAGCGTGCTGCCTTGCGGCAGGTTGACTTGAATGGTGTGGCCGTTGTTCACCATCCTGCCGCCGCCCTTGTGCCAACCTATGGCGATGTAGGGAATATCCGCCTTGATGGCGCCCTTGATATCGATCGGCGATTGCTGCGTGCCCGCCGAGCAGACGAAATTCCTCTCATCCAGATCGCCCCAGTGTTCGGGTCCTGCCGGGCCGGCATATCCCCAATGGTTACTGGCCGCCCGCGCGGCTTCAGCGCAAATGGCACACCCGCCGAGTGCAATGAACCCTTTGATCAGATTACGACGATGCATATTGCTTCGCTCCTGGATTTGAACCGAGCTTTTAATTGAGGTTGTTATGGCGGGAGCTGCAGTCGCAACTATCATGTGGCAACATCGTCGCAATTGCGCCGAACAGCTCGGTATACGACCAGCGCGTCGCGCAGGGCTTCACGTCACCGCATACAGGACATCGTCGCCGGGACCGCCATCCTCACCGAAATATGCGGTTTGTCGCGGCCATTGTCGCCCGCTAGATGGTCCCAGCTATCTGTGCCGAATACGTGGTCGTTGCCTCCACGACCACCGTTTGCCCTGGCAATCCAAATCATACGACCTCTCTTCCGAAGATGGTCTCGGCACCCGGGCCTCCAACTACTCCGATGTTGCCCACCACGCCAAGTTACGCCTTCATATTCATCATCGGACAACTAGAGAAATCGATTGCTACATCGACGATATGGATGCATTCACGACCATCCGCGGCGCTGCTGACGACGCCCCTGTGCTCGGATCGGTGGAGGGACCCTAAGTGCATGTGGGTACATCCCCTCGGCAGTTTATCGCACACCCGGCGTGCGTAGGCCGATCCACTTGTCTTTGACATTGTTTTAGTGTTCTTCCGGCCTGTATTTTATCACCTGCAGGTTGAGACACTCGGCCGACAGGTGACCGATTGCCTGTAGGATGCCATAACTCGCCACCACCACGTCATGTTTGGCTTTGGCTTGATTGATCTTCCCGGTGATGACTGCGGCCTGGGCGTTGAGAACGTCGAGCGTGGTGCGCTGGCCGACATCGCGTTCCTCGACGACGCCATTCAAGGCAAGCTGCGCAGCGGCAATCACCTGCCTGTTGGCCGCTAGAGTTTGCCGGGCTGCGGTATACGTGGTCCACGCTGCAGTCACTTGCTGACGCACCAGATCTCGGCCGACCTCGATATCGATCCGGGCCTGACTGAGCGATTCCTTATTCTGTCGTACAAGCGCCGAAGTGCGGCCACCCGAATAGATCGGTATGGTCAATTTCGCGCCGATAGTAGCTGAATTGGTCGTACCGTCCTGCTGGCTGGCAATAGGCGAGGTGTTGCTATAGGCGCTCGAGACGCCGGCGGAAGCGGATAGCTGCGGCAGCAGCACACCTTCGGCCGATTTCACCGAAAACGCTGCCGCGTCGACCAGATGTTCCGAGGCGAGGATGGTGGGGTGCTCGCGTGATGCAGTCACGAGTGCCGCATCGAGGCTCGCCGGCAACAGCTTCGACAGCGGCGAAGCGGCCCTGAGTCTCCCCGGCTCGTGGCCGACTAACTGACGATAAGTCGCCGCGCTTACCAGGACCTGCTCGCGGGCGGCGGCCAATTGCTCCACGGCAGAGGCGCGCGAAGCGTCGGCCTGAGCGACGTCAGTTCGCGTGACTTCGCCGACCTTGAAGCGTGAACGCGCAGCTCGCGCCTGCTCGGTCAGGAACCGCACGTTTTGATGCGTTAGCACCGCTACCTGCCGGTCGCGAACGACGTCCATATAGGCCTGGGCTGCTTTGAACAGGATGTTCTCTTCGGTGTCGCGCAGGCTTTCTACCGAAGCTCTTACCTGCGATTCGGCGGCCGCTACATTGTTCCTAGTCTGAAAACCGTCGAACAGCGTCTGCTTGACCTGCCCGCCATATTCGCCGGTCGTCGTGCGCTTGTTTTTATTCTTCCCGTTAACATGGCTGCTGGACTGATCGATGGTCGCGAAACCCTCGATCGTCGGGCGCCACCCTGACTTTGCGATTGCCACGCTCTCGTCGGTGACGCGAACATTGGCGCGGGCCGAATTCAGAGAAGAATTGTTCTCGTATGCCTTCGATAGGGCTCCCAAAATGCTCTCGGCCGAAGCGTTCGAGGAGAGCGGTACAGTCGCTATAATCAAGAATGCCAGTCCGGCCAGTGTCGTACTTGGTCGCAAATTCTTTCTCCAATTATGAACGCTGGACAATCGCGGGCGCAGAGGTGCACGGCCCCCAGCGTTGAACGCACCCAGAATGCCCGGGCCGCAACTAAGACGCTCTCGAGTGGCTGAGGCGCCACCTGCGTGCGTATCTGCGCCTGCAACGCTGTGGTACCGCGGTCAGCTTTTCGCGAAGGCTGATAAATTGAACAAATAGATTGTTTGGAACTGGATCATCCAAATCATGGATACATTCAGCACATTCCCTGAGCTGCCGTTGGACGAGACATTCGCACCAAAGGGCGGCTCGATCGCGACACCTGCGACTGTTGTCCAAGATCGTCTCCGACCTCCTGCCAGACTGACACACTGGAGCGGAGATCGATTCATCAATAAGGGAGGACCCTGCGCCGACTGCGCGGGTAGGTGAGTAGCCGCGCGATGGCCGCACTCACAACCACCTCACCCAGGTTTGCTTCGTGCCGCGGCCGTGTGCGCGCGTTCACTTTCAGAGCGTCGAACGCAACGAGGAGATTGAGGCCCCAAATTCGGCTTAGTCGATAGAGTGGACGGGCAACAGCCAATGTCGGACAGTGGTTTTTGAAGTGTTCTGATATCCCGGCTTTGCGACGATCGCCCAGGTCGGCATGCAACGCCGGCGCATGAAGGCAGACTTGTCAATCTCGAACGAGATCGGCAGCGCTCGACGGAACGTGATCACTCACACGCTGCTTTGTCGTTGGATTGCTGCCGTGGTGCTTGCACTAGGACTTGCAGCTTTCCGTCAACCACCAAGACGCAGATTCCGTTCGGTTAAAATGAGCTTTGGAAACGCAGTATGCCAGCCAGGCTGTTCTTTTTGCCGGCGCCAGTCCAATTCACTCCGGAACGGTCGGCCGTGCCGAGGCCGAAGTTGCCGTAATGGTAATAGTCGACTTCGGCTGTGACTGTGAAACCTGGAACGACCATATAGGCGATGTTTGCAGCCACACCAGCGTTCCTGAGCTGATCACCCGATACCTGAAGGTTGAACGAGGTTTTCTCGTCGAACTCGTAAGTGGCGCCGGCCCAGAAAGCCCAGTTGCCGCCCCAAGTTTTGTAGAAGCCGCGACCATGAGCGGCGACTGCGTTGGTTGGGTCATCGTTGAGATTGCCAATGGAGCCATAGCCAAACATTCCGAATAGCGACAGGTCATCTGTGACTTGGACGTCAACGCGGACCTTGCCGGCCAACGCTTCGTAGTTGCTATCACGAGCGATCACGCCGGTGATCGCGCCCCACCCCTGCGTCTGTTTCACGCCGACCACGACGTGCGGAACATGACTGTCGATAGTACCGACTACACCCGATCCTTGTTCGAGTGAAACCACAGCCGAAAAGCCGTTACCGGCATCGAAGTAGTACTGAGCCACGTTGGCATCGAAGTCGCCGTACGGAACGAGTATGTTATCGAGGACGTTACCAGCGTAGCCTGTAAACGTGTCGAAGGCCGACCCGTCCTTACCAATTCGGAGGCCACCAAGCTGCATCCAGGCGGACGCCAACGTGAGGCCGCTGTTGAAGGCATGGTTCTGAGGACTCTCCGGACCCGAATAAGCGTTGCGGTTGCCGAAGTTGATGCCGGTTTCGGTATAGGTCTTCAACGCGCCGAGCTCGGTCTCTTGGTCGGTCCAAGTTTTGAACGTGAAACGAGCGTTCTTTCGCCAAGTCCCCTGAGCCTCGCCAGTTCTCAGATCGGAGGTTCTTGCCCCGTCATACGATCGGACATCGCCGAGGCCGATGTCGTAACGGATGTAGCCGCCGATGCGCAGGCAGGTCTCGGTGCCGGGGATATAAAAGTATCCCGAACCGTAGACGTCGCAGATCTTGACGTATTCGGTCGGGTCCGGCGCGGAGACTTCGTCAGCTGCGCAAGCGACCGAAACGGAGATCAGGGCCGCAGCTGAGCCGAGAAAAAGGCTCCTTACATTCATTCTGGATCTCCAATCAAAGATTAAATGCGGAGAGCGTCAAAGGGCGAGCCGTTGGCCATCTCGCGAGCAAAAAAAGATGTGCATCCGTCGGTCTTCAATGCAGAGCAGCAAGCGACGTGCCATCCTGAAGACGTAACTCCGTGCTGACACTTGGATGGCCGGCGCAACTTCGTCGCGCTCCCTTCTTTTGATTGGGGGGCAGGCTGCGCGCGAAAGCAGACGTAGGGGCACGGTTCGTCTGTTCGATCTGTGACACTTTGTTGGATTCCGACAGCATTTGTTCGCCGTGAAGCCTCTGGGTCGAAACATCATCCCCCCGCCGGTTGGTAGGTCAGGCGGGAGCCCCGTTGCGCGGTGCCGAGCATGGCGCGTTCCGTTTGCAGCGGCACATGCGAATTCTCGCCTTGTGCGACTCACCTGGCGCTTTGCGCCGAGCGCGATCTGGCGTCGATCATGCGCCTAGGGGCTCAGCTCAGCGACCGGTCAGCAGGCCCTTAGGATCGCGGCGGACCTGCTGATTACGTCGACCACATCCCCTGATAGACAGCGCGCGAGAGCCAAATGGTCTTGGCGGGCAATCGAAAAAAGAGCTCGCCAGATACGGGTAATCGCCACCCGAGGGCGCGCTACCAGTCGGAGAGCAAGGCAAAGTGGTCCCGGTCATCTCCCAGCATATGGCGATTCCGCGCTACGGCGTCTTGTCGAGAAAGGGGCAGCCTGAAGGGGAAGCGGTGGTAAATCGCCGTGTTCAGGACTCATTAACCGGCGAAAAGCCGGACGGACTGACATAGCTCAAAGACAGAAGGAGAGTGCAGCGACAAGGATGTTGGTCCGCGGCATGGGGCGATAGCTATTGCAGACCTCGATCCTGACAAAATATCGCGAGGCCCGACTGCCTTGGTACACCATCTATCCGACTGTGCCGGACTTCTCCACGACGGTCGGTGCGGAGGATTATGAGAAATGGCTGAGGGGCCTGCCTGTCGGCGATTCGGTGTCGCTCTATGTCCACATTCCGTTCTGCCGATCGATGTGCTGGTATTGCGGCTTCCCTACCACAATCACCCGCCGGGATGGGCCGGTTCTTAACTATCTGACGGTGCTGCGTGAGGAGATTCGTTTGGTCTCTGAGCAAGCGCCGCAGGCGCTGCCCGTGAGCGACGTCCATTTCGGCGGCGGAACACCGACCCTCATCGGGCCAGCGGAGTTCTTGGACTTGATGGTACTCCTGCGCCGCCGCTTCGCGTTCAGGGAAGCGACCGCCGTCGCAGTCGAGATCGACCCACGCGCGTTCACGGCCGAGATGGCCGAAACCTTAGGAGTAGCCGGCGTGAACCGGGCAAGCCTTGGCGTGCAGAGCTTTGACCCCAAAGTTCAAAAAGCGATCAACCGGGTCCAGAGTGAGGCGCAGACCGCGGCCGCCGTCGAAAATCTCCGCGGGCATGGAATCAGCCGTATCAATTTCGACCTCATCTTCGGTCTCCCTAAACAGACTGTGCAGTCCTGTGTCCAGACCGCGACGGCGGCGGTCGCCATGCGCCCCAACCGGGTCGCGGTGTTCGGCTATGCGCACATTCCGTCCGTGATAAAGAATCAGTGCCTGATCGAGGAGGCAGCTCTACCGGATAGCGATGCCCGTGCCGAACAGGCTGGAGCCGTGGCCGAGACGCTGATTGCCGCCGGTTACCGAGAGATCGGGCTCGACCATTTCGCCTTGCCGGACGACGAACTTGCCCTGGCGCAGAAAGCCGGTCGCCTACGCCGCAACTCGCTGGGTTATTCGGCCGATACGTGCAAAACTCTGATCGGTTTCGGCGCGTCCGCTATCGGCCGAATCGGCGGGGGTTACGTCCAGAACGAGGTCACACGGGATCGTTATACCCGGCACATCGCGGCGGGCCGTCCGGGGACGTCAAAGGGCTATCGTCTTACCGACGAAGATCGCGTGCGAGCCGCAATCATCGAGCGGCTGATGTGCGATTTGGAGGCCGACGTGCCGGCCATCTGTGCCGCCCACCAATTTGATCCGCTCCGTTTTGTCGATTCCGCTGAACGCTTGGCGATGCTGGCCAACGATGGGATTGTGGACATCGAAGATGGTTTCATCCGCGTGCGGCAGGAACATCGCTTTGTGGTTCGTGCTGTTGCTGCCGCATTCGATTCTTTTCTCGCGAATCGCTGAGCAAAGGCCAAGGGGAACCCGATGGAATTATCAGCCAGGGCGGAAAGCTGGCCGGCCCTCAGAACAACGGCAGCGGGGCCGCCCCTGGCCGTCTACGGCGTTATGGTTCTTAGTCTAGTGGGTTAAGGCCTGGTTCTGGCACGACCTTTTCGTCGCCGCTTGGGCACATTGTGAACCATTTGCTCTCTTCGTCGTGACCTCACCTCGGAGGACGAGAAAAAATTGTTGAGGGACGGGTACGAGCTGCCTCAGTCGTTCGTTCAATCGAAAGCACTGTCTGCGGAGGAAGCTCTCCATCATGCAGTGCCAGGAGACGCTGTGCGACTTCCTGATCAGCTGCCGTGAGCCGATGATTCAGCCGAAGAAAATCCATCCAGGTTGGCGTGCGAAATGTCTCCGTCCAAATGGAAGGCGTTTGAATGTTTCGCTGGAGTGTCCAGTTTCGTGCACCGGCACGGCTCTGAACGTGGCGCCTTGCGCGCATGTAGCCCAGAAAGGTCTCGATATTCTGTTCGGATATAAAATATTCGACCTTGACGACGATGGGGCCACTCCTGGGCTTCAACTCGAGTGCCACCTCCGGCGGGTGAAAATCCGAACTTTCCTGATCCGTTTCTTCCCACGGACGGACCGGCAACAGTATCCCAGCAGCTGCAACCAGCAACAGAGCGCCTGCGGCGCCCTCCAAAGCCCAGGTTAAGGAGTAGTTCTGTGCTACAGTACCCCAGATCCAGCTGCCGGCCGCCATACCGCCTGCGCTCAAGGCATAATATATCGAGAGTGTGCGGCCGACGACCCACCTTGGGCTTGCCAGCTGCACCGACACGTCAATGCCCGTCCAGGTGATAAGCCAACCCGCCCCACCGAGTGCCAGCGAAATGGCCGCCACAGCGACCGACGATGTCAGTGCAAGGCAAAGGCAACATGCCCCACAGGCGACAGAGGCGAATGCGATCAGCCTGTTTTGAGACGTGATCCGCCTTAGAAAGCTATTGCTCATCCCCGCGATGAAAGCCCCTATTCCGAAACCGGCCAATAAAATGCCGTAGACAATCGGCCCGCTCTTCAACTGATCCCGGACGACGAGCGGGAGCAGCGCAAGGATGGAGATGCTTGCCAACCCGAAAAGCGTTGCACGGACAATCGCGGCCCTGATCTCCAAGGACATCGCCGTGAAGCGCACTCCGTCATGAATTGCCATCGTCATTCGCTCACGAGGGAGAGGCGAAGAGCGAACTTTCCATTTAGTGCGCCATATTGCGCTTAGAGGCGCCAGATCGCTCAGCGCAGCCAGGGCGAAAGCGGCCAGGGGTCCAAAAAATGCCAAGACCACGCCCCCCAAAGCCGGACCAACGCTGCGCACAATGTTGTATCCGACAGACATAAGCGTCACCGCAGCCGGGATGTCGCGCTTGGGAAGGATATCGCCAACAGAAGCGTGCCAGGCTGGATCATTCACGGCAAAGCCGCAGCCGGCCAGGAAACTTAATCCGAGAATTAGCCAGGGACCGGCAAATCCCAGTCCAACAGAAATCATCAGCGTCGTTGATGCCAACGCTATCAGGCAGTGCCCCGCAAACATCACCCGTCGGCGGCTGAAGTTGTCGGCGATGGCTCCGGCAAGGATTGAGAGGAAGAATACCGGCAATGTGGATGCGGCCTGCACGAGTGCAACCATCAGATCGGACGCTGAAATGGTGGCCATCAGCCAGCTGATGGCAACCGTTTGCACGAGCCACCCGAGGCTGGATATTTGGGTGGCCGTCCAGATCGAGCGAAACGCTTGGTTTCGAAATGGAGCGAGCGTCGCTGAGATGGGCATATGAGTATTTGTTTCGGACTGCATGACGATCGATTGCCTTCGAGGGACCTGTTACTCAATTCACGGCTGCCACTACTGCCGTTACGATGTTGATCAATGGATGGGTAGGGGCAGCCTATCGATTTAGGATGACTTCATGGCAATGAAGAAGCCGCGCATGAGCTCGGTCACCTCCGCTCCCCTAGACTGGCCAACCAGTCCTCGCGCCCAACAAGGTAGCCTTGCCGATCGTCCTGCTCGAAAATAATCGCCGGCAAAATCATCGCTCTCGCGTCACCGAACCAGCACCCATGGGCTTGCCGGCGGTTACTTTTTCGCATTGGGCCCGTTTTGCTAATGTCATTCGTGACCAATCCTGTTCATGGCCGTACGGCTAAATTCCAACGACGAGGGCGCCTCCGCTGAGACCGGCACCCGCCGCCGCAAGGAGAATTTTTTCGCCGGGCCGAAATGGCTGCGCCCGATGCGATAGCGAGAGCGAGAGCGGGATCGTCGCGGCGGAAGAGTTGCCGTATTCGGCGATTGTCTTGACGACAGCACCGTCGGCGATCCCAATGTAGCGCCCGACGGCATCGAAAATGCGGATATTGGCCTGGTGTGGCACGAACCGATCGATGTCTTGCGACTGCATTCGGGCAGCACAGAGCGCGTCCTGCGAGCAGCGAGACATCATCTCCACGGCCTTGGCGAACACTTCGCGGCCGTCGGCAATCGTCATGCGGGTCTGCTCGAGGTCCAGGCCGCCGTGGAACGGTGTGTTGCTTCCTCCGGCGGGAATCTGGATCAGCCCGTAACGCGAGCCGTCCGAAGCCACCGCGGCGCCGAGAATGCCCCGATCCGACTCCTCGCACGGACTAATCACCACGGCGCCAGCGGCATCGGCAAACAACACGGCGCTTGCGCGCTCGGCAGGATTTATGCGGCGACTGAGGATGTTGGCAGCGATGACAAGGGCCGCTTTGCCATGCAGGCGGGTGAACCCGTCCGCGAACATCAGCGCATAGATGAAGCCGGCGCAGGCGCCTGTCAGGTCGACCGCACCGGCGCGGCCTAGTCCCAACTGATGTGCGACCAGTGGCGCGCTCGGCGGCAGGAGATGGTCGGGCGTCGACGTCGCAAGCAACAGCAGGCCGATGTCGCCACGGTTGATGCCGGCGTTAGCCAGCGCCATGTCGCCGGCATGCGCCGCAAGGCCCGACAGCGTATCTTCATCCGTTGCCCAGAAGCGCGACCGGATCCCGGTGCGCTGTTCGATCCAGCCGGGTTCGAGTCCGAGACGGGTCTCGATTTCCGGGTTCTCCACCTTTCGGGCCGGCGCATGATGGCCGAACCCGAGAAAACGCGACGATCTGCTCATGCCCTCGGACCGAAGCGTTCGCCGGCCTCTTCGAACGCGTCATACAATTCATCGAGCTCCTCTCCGGTGATGCAATAGGGCGGCAGAACATAGAGCACATTGCCCAGCGGGCGCACGAGCAGGCCGCGCTCCAGGAAGAAAGCGCGCAGCTTTGGTCCGATCTCGGCCAGATAGCCGGCCGAGGCGGCGCAGAGATCGAGAGCTGCGATCGTGCCGGTCGCCCGACAATCTGTGAAGTTGGTGTTGTTGCGAAAGCGTCGAAGCCCGGCGGCCTGCCCGGCGCTTAAGGCCGTAATCCGCTCGGTCACCGGCTCGTCCTGCCAAATCTCGACATTGGCGAGTGCGGCCGCGCAAGCGATCGGATTGGCGGTGTAGGAGCTCGAGTGGAAAAAGGTCTTCTGCCGGTCTTCGGAGTAATGGGCCTGGAAAATGGCATCGGTGGCGAGCGTGGCCGCCAGCGGGATGGCGCCACCGGTCAGGCCTTTCGAGGTGCACAGGATGTCCGGAGAGATGGACGCCTGCTCGCAGGCGAACATGGTCCCAGTGCGCCCCCAGCCGGTCATCACCTCGTCGGCAATCAGCAGCGTGCCGGAGGCTTCGGCGATCTTTTTCAATTCGGTCAGAACCCAGGCCGGATACATCAGCATGCCGCCGGCGCCGAGCACGAGCGGTTCGACGATCAGCGCGGCTGCCCGCCGGTCGCGGGAGACTGCCTCGAACCGATCTAACGTGTCCTGCTCGCGCCCTGCGGCCGGAAAGGGAATGGTAACGACCTCGAACATCAGCGGTTCGTAGGCGGCGTTGAACACGCCGCGGGCTCCGACGCTCATCGTGCCAATTGTGTCGCCATGATAGCTGTGTTCCATGACGACGATGCGCGAACGCGGCGCGCTGATGTTGCGGTAATAGCCGAGCGCCATCTTCAGCGCGACTTCGACGGAGGTCGATCCACTGTCGGAATAGAAGACCCAGTTGAGGCCTTCGGGCGCTATTTCGATCAGCGCCAAGGCCAATTGCTCTGCCGGCTGATGGGTGAGACCCGCGAAGATCACCTGGTCGAGCATCTCGGTCGCATTCCGGATTGCTTCCATGATGCGGGGATGGCGATGGCCGTGAGTGACCACCCACCAGGAGGAGATTGCATCGAGGATTCGCTTTCCGTCATTCGTCTGTAGCCAAGCCCCCTCAGTGCGGACAACGGACGGCATGGCCGGCTCGATCGCGTGCTGGGTGAATGGGTGCCAGACCGGCGACCGCGACATCATTCGCCTCCGCCAATCTGGGCGAGGTCGAAGCCGGCAACCATCGCCTTCCGCAACGTTTCGCTCGTCAGCGGAGCTAGGTGTGGCAGCCTGCCGAGTTGACGGACCGCGCCGAATTCGCTGATTGTCCTTTGCGTATCGGCTACCTCTTCGCCGATGAAGGCGATGCCGATCAGCGGGATGGAGCGAGCCCGCAGGGCTTCGATCGACAGCAGAGTGTGGTTGATCGTGCCGAGCCCGGTGCGGGCGCACAAAATGACCGGCAGCCGCCATTCAGCGAAGATGTCGATGAAACTTGTCTGTCGGTTGATCGGCACCATTAGTCCGCCAGCGCCTTCAATGACGAGCGGTGTCGGCAGGACAGGAAATGAAAGATCGGCTGCCTCGATCGAGACGCCGTCGATTTCGGCTGAACGATGAGGCGACAGAGGGTTGTTCAAGCGGTGGGCTTCCGGCAGCACGCGCCCCGACGGCAGGCCGGCGAGCCGTTCAACCACCTCACTGTCGGTCTCCTCATACAGACCCGATTGCACCGGCTTCCAGTAAAAGCCGTCGAGCAGGCCCGCGAGCCCCGCCGAAAACACCGTTTTGCCAATTCCGGTATCTGTTCCGGTGACGACGATACGCTTGCTCATGCCGTGGCCAACACCTCGACGAGTGTCTCGACCATGGCCGAAATGTCAGCCTTGCTGACATTCAGCGTCAGCGAAATTCGCAGCCGCGACGTGCCCTCCGGGACGGTGGGCGGACGAATGCCGCGTATGTCGAAGCCGCGGGCCTGCAGGTCCGCCGCTATCGCCATGGTGCGCGTCACCTCGCCGATCACAATTGGCTGGATCTGCGAGCCGTTGGGCTTTGCTCCGCAACGCTCGGCCAGTTGCCGGCTTGCGAAGGCAACGTGCTCATGCAGCTGAACGCGGCGCATCGGCTCGTCGACCAGTATTGCGAGCGCTTCGCGCGCCGCAACGGCCATCAGCGGCGATGGCGCGGTGGCGTAGATAAAGGGCCGGCAGCGGTTGACAATATAGTCGCACAGCACACCCGGCCCGGTAACGAGCGCGCCGGATGCACCGAGCGCCTTGCCGCATGTATGGAGAGCCATGATGTTGTCGCGGCCCTCGAAAGCAGAGGCGAGGCCGCGGCCGTCCGATCCCCAGACGCCGGTGGCATGTGCCTCGTCGACCACTATGAATGCGTCGTGCCGATCGGCAAGGGCGACCAGGCTCTCCATCGGCGCGCAGTCGCCATCCATCCCATACAGGCTTTCGACTGCGATCCAGATACGCCCCATGCCACCTTCGGCGCGCCAGCGCCTGATCGCATCCTCAAAAACATCAATGTCGTTGTGCGTGGCCAGCCTGAACTCGGCGCGGCCGGCCCGCGCCCCTTCATGCATGCTGGCATGGGCGAGTTCGTCGAGGATCAGCAGGTCGCCCCTGTGCGGCAGGGCGGTCAGCAGGGCGAAGTTGGCGATATAGCCGCTGCCGAAGAACAGCGCCCGTTCGGCCCCGAAGAACGCCGCCGCATCCGACTCCAACGCCTCATGCTCCGGCGCGTTGCCTCGCAGAAGCCGCGATCCGGTGGCGCCGACCGGGGTCCCACGCGCGATTGCCGCCGCGACTGCATCGCCAATTCTCTTCGAGGCGGCAAGCCCGAGATAGTCGTTGGACGAGAAGTCGAACCCGATGCGCGGCGCCAGTGTCCGCAGCCGGCCCTTTCGTGCCAGTCCCTGCAAGGTTGCTTCATAGCGGGCAAGCGGTGGCTCGTTCATTGTGCCTCGCATTGCATCGGCTCGATGCCGAGACGTCTAAATAGACGAGTATCCTTGTCCTCGCCGGGATTGTCCGCGGTCAGCAGCGTGTCGCCGACAAAAATGGAATTGGCGCCGGCAAAGAAGCACAGCGCCTGGGTTTCGTCGCTCATCGCCGTCCGTCCAGCGGAGAGCCTTACATAGGACTTCGGCATCATGATGCGGGCGAGCGCAATTGTGCGGACGAAATCGATGGGATCGATGGGGTCGGCCTCGGCAAGTGGCGTGCCTTCGATAGGGATCAGCATGTTGATCGGCACGCTTTCCGGCGGCTCGGGCAGGTTCGCGAGCGTGACCAGCATGTCGATGCGATCGGCCTTTTCCTCTCCCATCCCGACGATGCCGCCGCAGCAGACCTTCATCCCAACTTCGCGCACGTGCCCAAGTGTTTCCAGCCGGTCGGCAAAGGTCCTGGTTGAAACAACCTGGCCGTAGTAGCGCTCGGACGTGTCGATGTTATGGTTGTAGTAGTCGAGACCGGCCGCCTTCAGCCGCTGCGCCTGACTGAGGTCCAGCATTCCGAGCGTCATGCAGGTCTCCATGCCGAGCGCCTTCACTCCCTCGATCATGGCGACCACGGAGTCCATGTCGCGTCCCTTCGGGCTGCGCCATGCGGCGCCCATGCAATAGCGAGTGGCGCCGGCGTCCCTCGCCTTGATCGCTTCGGCAATGACACGCTCCACCTCCATCAGCTTGGACGCCTTCAGGCCGGTTTTGTAATGTGTAGACTGGCTGCAATAGCCGCAATCCTCGGGGCATCCCCCGGTCTTGATGCTGAGCAGCCGCGATAGCTGCACCCGGTTGCGATCGAAGTTCTGGCGGTGGATTGTCTGAGCCAGGAAGAGCAGGTCATTGAACGGCATGCCGTGGATAGCCTCGGCCTCTTTGCGGTTCCATCGGGATAGTGTCCCCTCGATCGGTTTCATCTCCTGGTTCACATCTGATCCCCTTCATTCCAATCGTCATCGTCAAAAGCTTTTTGTCGCTGGTCCGACAGCGTGTGCAGGCGTCTGTCAAACCTCCTCGGGTTCGCTGATGATCCGTCGATCAGACCGATGAGCCTGAACTAGTTGGAGGGTGCGCCGCACAACGATGCAGGCTCGCATTGAGCAGCTCCTGCGTCGGCGCGCACCAGCGGAGGTGGGAATGCTTTTCATTCCATCTCCATCAGTTCAAGCGCGCGCCGATGCGCCGGCATATCCAAGCCGATGTCGAGAATAGGCGCGCTGTGTGTCAGCCACCCGACTGAGATGAGGTCGACCCCCGTTGCAGCAATCGACGGAGCCGTTTTCGGTGTAACGCGACCGGAAGCCTCGGTGATGGCGCGGCCACCGACCAGTGCCACGGCGCGGGCAAGATCGTTAACCGACATATTGTCGAGCAGCACTGCGTCGACCCCCAGCTCGAGTGCTGCATCGAGCTGCTCCAGCGTGTCAATCTCGACCTCGATCTTCACCACGTGGCCTGCGGCGGCCCGTGCCCGCTTTATTGCCGTGCGAATGTCGCCGGCGATTGCGATGTGGTTGTCCTTGATCAGCACGGCGTCGTCGAGCCCAAAGCGGTGATTGGCGCCGCCGCCGACGCGCACAGCGTATTTCTCCAACGCGCGCAGGCCGGGCGTGGTCTTTCGCGTGCACACGATCCTCGCCTTATGGCCACGCACGGCCTCGACCATCGTCGCTGTGGCAGTGGCAATGCCGCTCAGGCGGCACAGAAAATTGAGTGCCGTGCGCTCGGCCGTGAGCAGGCCTCGCGCCGGTCCGCACAGTTTGGCGATGGTCTCGCCCGCCGCGACATCGCTGCCGTCAGCTCGCCAGATGTGCATGTCGATCGCAGGCTCGACGAGCATGAAGGCGAAGGCCGCCATATCGAGCCCGGCAACGATTCCTGACTGTCGCGATTTGAGCACCAACGTGGCCGTGCAATCATGCGGGATCACCGCATCGCTGGTCAGGTCGCCGCATCTGCCCAGATCTTCCAGAAGGGCACTGCGCACGATCGGCTCGATTAGGGCCGAGGGAAGGGGTGAGAATGAATTCATGTCAGGTGCTCCGAACCGGTGCCCGGCAACTCAGTGCGGCGGCGGCCTGTAATGCGCTGCTCAGTGTCAGCCGCGAACTGCGCGCGTCTGCATCGCGCGAGGGGAAATCCGACCGACAGTGCGCACCGCGGCTCTCTTCGCGCCGCAGGGCCGCTATGGCGATCATCAGCGCGACCAAGGCCGGCCCGGAGCCAGCGCTGTCGTGAGCTGCGCTCGGCAGCAGGGTCGTTACCGCCTCGTGCATCGTCTCGCCGTGGCGGATTATGCCGAGCGCGGCGGAGACGACGGCCCGGATGGCAGAAGGATCTGGCCTTGGAGGGACGAACGTGGAGCAAATGTGCCGCCGCCGGGTCAACGATGCGCCGGCGACGCTCTCAGCAACCCAACTCGCTGTTACTACCAACTCTGTGAGCGAATTGCTGGCGAGGCGGTTGGCGCCGTGCAGCCCGGTACGTGCGACCTCGCCGCAGGCCCACAATCCCTCGACGGAGCTGCGGCCGGTCGCGTCTACAGCAACGCCGCCCATGTGGTAGTGTGCGGCCGGGCGCACGGGGATCGGGTCAGTCGCGGGATCGACGCCTGCCTTGCGGCACAAATCGGCTATGGCCGGGAAGCGTTCGCCAAATCTCGGGCCGAGGCATTGCCGCGCGTCCAGGAACACGCGGCGTCCGGCAGCAAGCTGGCGCCAAACCGCACGCGCAACCACGTCGCGAGGTGCAAGCTCGCCGCCAGGCGTTTCAGCGAGGAAACGCTCTCCTCGCTCGTCGATGAGCACCGCGCCTTCGCCGCGCACCGCTTCGCTCACCAGCGGCATCGGCCGGCGCGGACCGTCGAGGGCAGTCGGGTGGAACTGCACGAATTCCAAGTCGGCGAGCTCCGCCCCGGCCCAGGCGGCGAGCGCCAGCCCGTGTCCCCATGATCCAGGCGGATTTGTCGAATAGCAAAACAGGCCGCCGATGCCCCCCGTCGCCAGCACCGCGCGGCGCGTGGGCAAAGCAACCGCGCCCGTGTGCCCGGCCGCGACGACGGCGACAATCGACCCGCCTTCCACGATCAGCCGCCGGGCCTCCACATTTTCGAGGATAGTGATCGAGGGTGTGCGCCGCACCGCGGCGATGAGCGCGCTGACCAGCTCGCGCCCCGTGGCGTCGCCCGCCGCATGCACGATCCGCCGTTGCGAGTGCGCCGCCTCAAGCCCGAGCCGCAACGCGCCGTCAGCGCGGCGGTCGAATGCGACACCGAAGCGCTCAAGAGTCTTGATCGCTTCCGGTGCAGCTCGGACCGTTCGCCGCACAGTCGTCTCCTCGCAGAGCCCGTCACCGGCCGCGAGTGTGTCGCCGACATGAAGTTCTGGGCCGTCGTCGCGGCCGAGACTCGCCGCAAGACCGCCCTGAGCGAGCTCGCTGCAGGACCCGGTTCCGAGCTGCGCATTGGACAGAAGCACAACCGGTTCGGGCGCCAGACGAAGCGCCGTCATCATACCGGCGATACCGGAGCCGATGATGACTGGCGCCCCGGCGATGTCGTGAACGTCGAGACTCATATTGAAAGCATACGCTCGACCGCGCGGCGGGCGGGGCCGGCTATCCCTGGATCGATCCGGATCTCGTGCCGGTTCTCCTCGAGCGCGGCGCGAATATTGGCAAGCGTAATGCGCTTCATGTGCGGGCAAAGATTGCAGGGGCGGACGAACTCGACGTCCGGATGTGCGACCGCGACATTGTCGCTCATCGAACATTCCGTCATCAACACTATGCGGGGTGGTTTCTCCCGCTCGACATAATCCGACATGGCGGCGGTGGAACCCGAAAAATCCGCCTCTGTGACAACTTCCGGGTGGCATTCGGGATGGGCCAGCACGATGACGCCTGGATGTGCAGCGCGCAGTTCGCGAATGTCGGCCGGGGTGAAGCGCTCATGCACCTCGCAACGACCCTTCCAGGCGATGATCCCGACCTTCGTTTCGGCGGCGACGTTCTTAGCGAGATATTCATCGGGCAGCATGATCACACGCGGCGCGCCGAGCGATTCCACCACCGCCTTTGCATTGCCCGAGGTGCAGCAGATGTCAGACTCGGCCTTCACGGCGGCGGAGGTGTTGACATAGGTGACGATGGGCACGCCGGGATAACTCTCTCGCATCAACCGCACGTCTTGTGCCGTGATCGAGTCGGCAAGCGAGCAGCCGGCGCCCATGTCCGGGATGAGCACGGTCTTGTTCGGATTAAGCAGCTTGGCGGTCTCGGCCATGAAATGTACGCCGGCAAGGACGATGACTTGCGCCTCGACTGTCACTGCCTTGCGGGCCAGCGCCAAGCTGTCGCCGACAATGTCTGCGACGCAATGGTAGATCTCGGGCGTCTGATAGTTGTGCGCCAGGATGATGGCGTTGCGCTCGCGCTTGAGCGCGAGGATGGCTTCGATATCCTCTACGAAAGCCGGCCATTCAATCGGCGGGATCACGCGCCGGACGCGCTCGTAAAGGAACGCGGCCGTTGGCAGCACGGCGCTCATTAATGCCCCCCCACTTATACTCAAGCTGAAAATAACCGGCATATACTTGCCGTGAGTATAAGGGATGTCAACCCCGCGCCAGCGGCAATTTTGTGCCGGCGATAGCCCTTTCGTCGAGAACGGCGTGGCGGAAGCGGTAGAGCTTCGCCGGCCGACCGCCGGTCTCCGCAGTGGTCTCGCCGGTCTCCTCGACCAGTTCCTGTTGCTCGATCAGGCGGCGAAAGTTCGGCTTGTGGATGAGCCTGCCGGCGAGCGCCTCCACGGTTCGCTGCAGCTGGAGTAGCGTGAAAGTCGGGCGCATAAGCTCGAAAACGACGGGCCGGTATTTGATCTTTGAGCGCAGCCGCGCAATGCCGGTTGCCACGATACGGCGATGATCGGCGACCATGGATTTGCTAGGCACCAGGGGAGGCGAAGTCGCCTCCCGTCCGCTTCCGGCCTCTTGGACCAGGCCTGCTTCATAAAGTAACTCATAGCGTTGAAGCACGAGCTCCTCGTTCCAATAGCGGTCGTCGAAGCCAAACGCGATCGCCGCCCGCTGCCGGCGTTCGCGTCGCGTGGCCGCATCGCTGGCTCCGTCTGCCCAAACGATCAGGCGCGGTCGCACAACATCCAGCACCACCGGCGGGGGGCCGGAGCGGTGGTCCTCCCATGGAAAATAGTCGTACCAGCTTCGCCAGCCGCACTTGGATGAGCCCGTTGCCTTTTCTTTGCTGGTCAATGCGAGATAGCTGATGGAGATGACGCGCTGCTGGCGTTCGGCGCCGATTCGGTCCCGATCGGCGAAAGTGTAGAGCTGCTCGATGTACCCCAGGGGCTGGCCGGTCTGCTGCTCGACCCACCCCCTCAAACCGGATTGCGGCGATCGGTACTCAAGCGCAAATGGTCCGGAGGGCAGGGTGTCAGCCTGGCCGATGGTGAGGAGACAGGGTTCACTTTCGTCCACTGCCACGACAACGGCGATCAGGTCCAGTTTGACTTCGTCTGCCCTGCCGGCTCTGTCTTTCCTGGTTCCTGTTCCCTGATCGTCCATGTTCGTTGAAAGTGGTTGACCTGAGCTCGGACGCTTAATCGATTTAGTGTAAGGGTAGCTGCCCGCACGTCAACACCGCACAGCTGCATCCCCATTTTTTAGCTCTTCGCACTTGCACAAAAATGTGCCAAACGCGACACCTGCGGCGAGTAACGCTAGGGAAGGAGGGGTCGATTGAGCGCAGCTGGTCACCCAAAGGGAATTGCACCACCCGATATTCAGATGCGGAAAGGCCAGACGCCACTCGTCTGCCTGACGGCATATACCACGCCGATCGCCAGTTTGGCCGATCGACACTGCGACATCGTTCTCGTCGGCGACAGCGTCGGCATGGTGCTGCACGGCCTCTCGTCGACGCTGGGCGCCAGCCTCGACATGATGATCATGCACGGCCAGGCGGTGCGCCGCGGTCTGGTGCGAGCGTTGATGGTCGTAGACATGCCATTCGGTTCCTATGAAGAAAGCCCCGAGCAGGCCTTCCGCAACGCTGCGCGCCTGATGGCGGAGACCGGTTGTGCAGCGGTGAAGCTCGAGGGCGGCCAGACCATGGCCGAGACGATCCGCTTCCTCGCGGCGCGCGGCGTACCTGTCATGGCCCATGTCGGCTTGACGCCGCAGGCGGTCAATACTTTCGGCGGCTACCGGGTCCAGGGGCGGGGAGACGATGCCGAGCGCATCAGGCGCGACGCCGGTGCCGTCACGGAAGCTGGCGCTTTCTCGGTGGTGCTGGAGAAAGTGCCCGAGCCGCTCGCACGGCGCATCACTGCGGAGATCGCCGTCCCCACAATCGGCATCGGCGCCTCGCCCGCCTGCGACGGCCAGATTTTGGTCAGCGACGATATGCTCGGGCTTTTCGGCTCTTTCCGGCCGAAATTTGTCAAACGCTACGCCGAACTAGGCAACCAGGCCGATGCGGCGATTGCCGCTTACGCCGCCGATGTGAGGGAACGGCGCTTTCCGGCGGCCGAGCATTTCTACGCCAACGAGACGAAGGCCGGAAACGTCACATGAGCTTGCCGATCGTTCGAACCGTTGCCGAGCTCCGCGGCGTTGCCACGGGATGGCGTCGCTTAGGCGCCAGTATTGCCGTTGTGCCGACGATGGGGGCACTGCATGAAGGTCATCTGAGCCTCGTGCGTGCCGCGCTTCAGAAGGCCGAGCGCGTAATCGTGACGCTGTTCGTCAACCCCAAGCAGTTCAACAGTGCCGCCGACCTTGCCGCGTATCCCCGGACGGAAAACGAAGATGCTGCCAAGCTCGTGCGGACAGGCGCGCATCTGCTCTATGTGCCGGATGCAGAGGAGATGTATCCAGCGGGCTTTGCCAGCGCTGTTTCGGTGTCCACTCTCAGCGAGGGCCTCTGCGGCGCCTTCCGGCCCGGCCATTTCAATGGCGTGGCGACGGTCGTGGCCAAGCTCTTCCTGCAGACCGGCGCTGACTTCGCCTTTTTTGGTGAAAAGGATTTCCAGCAGCTTCAGCTTGTCAGGCGCATGGTCCTGGACCTGGATATTTCGATCACCGTGGTCGCATGTCCGACAGTCCGCGAAACCGATGGTCTTGCGCTGTCGTCGCGCAATATCCGGCTTTCTCCAGCAGAACGCGCCATTGCCCCAAAGCTCGCTTCGGTCTTGCTCGACACGGCTGAGCAGCTTGCACGGGGCTCTCCTGTCCTGCCCATGCTTGATGAAGCGCGTGCAACAATTCTGGCGGCAGGCTATCGCGAGGTCGAGTACCTGGAACTTCGCGGGGAAACAGACCTGCAGCCTTTAGCAAGGCTCGATCGACCGGCACGCTTGCTTGTCGCGGCTTGGCTCGGCGACACTCGGCTCATCGACAACGTCGCAACATCCCCAGTTGGTAAGTGGCCAGATTCGCGGCGTTCCCTTCAACCGGAAGCAGCAAAGCAAAAGCGGCGATGATGGCGACCAAGTCGTACGCGTCGTATCGATGCGCGATCGTTTGACCCAGGTCTCCGCCTGGCATCGAGCAACATTGGGGGAGGTTGCGCAAAAGGGCAGATGTATCGCGTATTTGAAAACTTCATCGAGCAACTCTCTGCAAGCGTCGATGCTGTCGATCTCCATCAGGCAATGGCGTCCGCCGCAGCCGGCTTCGACTTCCCGCTCTTCGCCTATTTCAGTTACCCGTCGGTCTCCCGCCAGACGCCGCGATTGATTTCAAATTATCCTTCATCCTGGACATCGCACTATCTGCAATTGCGCTACCACAGCCATGACCCGGTGATCCTGCGCGGGCTGCAAGGCTGGGATACTTTTGATTGGGGCGTGGATCGACCTCGGCAGTATCTGCCGGCCTCGCAGCAACAAATTCTGGAGAAAGCAGCTCAGTTTGGCATTCGCGCCGGATTGACCATGTCCATGCATGACCGTCGCGGCCGGTTTGCGGCGCTGACCTTCGCTTCCGGCCAGTCCCATCCGCCTCTTTTGCGGTCACTGACACGTTACGAAAAAGCTTTGCAGCTGGTCGCGATCAACTTTCATATACATGCCCGGCGCAGGCTCGCCGAAGATTGCGTGGTGGATGGCATAGCGGTGACCCCGCGGGAGTTCGAATGCCTGAAGTGGGCGGCCGGCGGTAAGTCGGCCTGGGATATCAGCCAAATTCTCGGCATCTCGAAACGCACCGTGACCTTCCATCTTGAAAACGCCAAGGCAAAGCTTGGCGTGCGAACCATCAGCCAAGCCGTAGCACGACTGGCTGCTTCCCGTCAGTCGAGATCCTGACTCCTTTCGTCGGATAGCTGTAAAGGTCTACAGGCTGCATCAATGTCGGCTTTGCTCTTCCATGGCGGGAACACGTCCTGAACGGAGGCGACAAATGATGCAGCTGGTAACACCTGAACTCTACGGCGAGTTTCCAGGCGAACTCAAAGAAATGCACGCGCTCAGGCATCGGGTCTTCAAGGAAAGGCTGAATTGGGAAGTTCAGACCGAAGGCGAAATGGAAACAGACGCATTTGACAGACTGAACCCCGTTTATCTGCTTCTGAAGGGATCCGATTGGCGAATTTGCGGCTGCGTCCGTCTTTTGCCGAGTACCGGACCGACAATGTTGCGCGATACCTTTCCGATGCTGCTGGATGACACTGTGGCTCCCGCGAGTGCCGGCATCTGGGAGAGCAGTCGTTTCGCACTCGATCTCCCTCCATCAGCGCCGAAGGCGGCGGGCGGGCTGGCCCAAGCAACCTACGAGCTCTTCGCCGGCATGATCGAGTTCGGCTTGGCCAACAATCTTACTGAGATCGTGACGGTGACTGATACGCGCATGGAACGGATCCTGCGCCTCGCAACATGGCCATTGTCGCGCATCGGACAGCCAAGACCCGTCGGGAAAACGGAGGCGGTGGCCGGCTTTCTCGAGATTTCTCACCCGAGCCTCTTGCGTGTCCGCTGGAGGGGACGTCTGAACGGGCCGGTATTGTGGCGACCGGTTCTCGGCCTGTCAGCATAGCGCCATACGAAGCTCAGCCGTGACCAATGCTCGCGTTCCAATGGGCGCCACAGACGGTCGCACAGGCTGGCCGGACTGGCTCCGTCACGAAGCTTACGGTCGTTGCGATCGATTGCCCCGCCGTGCTTGCGCTGGGACGTGGTGGAGCCTGCTTTTTCGGGGACGCGCCGCACGAGCTGTTGGCGGACCGTTCGTCAAGCCATCTGAGCGACCAGCTGTCGCGCGAGTCAGCGCCCGGCCGAGAACGATCTCAAGCCGTGGCGGACGGACATGTTGGTGCATTCCGAAGGTCGAGACCGAGTATGTCGCGCGAATGGAGGATGTGCTCGACCTCAGGAGATTTGCTGGAGCGCTGTTCGGGCGACGGCGTGTCGAAACTGTTCCTATCCAGGCGGCCAGCGTCTGAATCGAGAAAAGCGACAAAACGCGTCGAAGAAGAAACGTTCTCAAGTCCAGTGTTGCGAGCGCCACCCGGTCCGGCGTTAGGCTGCCTTATGACGGTGATCCGCGATCTCTGATCGCTATCGAGCGCTTACAGCTCGACATCAGCCCAAAGAGGGGACCCATCGTCAATGACCAGGACGTCGAAATCCTTGTAAGTCTGGCCGAAAACGCTCTGTAACGCCCGACGCAGAATTCCCGCTTCTTTCTGGTAAAATGGGATGATTACTGTGAACGTGGCCAATTTTCATCCTCGCCTTCGGGAAGTCTGTGCAACTCATGCACCTGCCCGTTAGCGCATTCGGTAGCGGCTGGCCTAAGTGATTTTTTGAATGATGCCATCCACGGTATGGATGTGTCGTCAACGTTAAGCTTCGCGTCGCCGTGCTCTCCGGGCGGTGATTTGCGATTAACAAGCATGGTTCGCTCGATCATCCATCGCCACACATCGGAGAACCATGCCGCCTGATCGCCTCGTCACACCAACCTCCGCAAAGCTTGACTTGGCGATGCTCGCCTTCGCAATGCCGGCGCAATACGACATCACACTGATCCGCCACCTCCCAAAGCAGAAAACGGCGCTCGACGGCAAAAATCCGTTGGTCGATCAGGAAATCCCCGCATTTCAGACTTGTTCGAAAGCGGACTCGCCCCCGTCATTGCATCGTCTTCTGGCGCAGAGCACTCCAGACTGCCGCTCAACGCGCCCACTGCAAAGTTACAAGCCGCGTCAGCCTCTCGAAAGGTAACCCCAGTAGGATGAGAACAATGCTGCCTGCTCAGAGTTGCGAAGCGGCTGCAACCAGGGGGGCATATGGACCGTTTTAACAACGTCGACCCATCCAGGCGATATTCTGCTACGTACAACGCCTCCGTGCAGCAACAGCCGCCAAAGCAAGAGCAAGCAGCATTTGAGCAGCACTTGCGCGACGTGCCACTTGTCAATGCCGCAGGTGCCCGCCCTAGGCAGATCGTTGATGTCTCTCAAGGCGAGCGCATGGGTGTGAGAACTTCGCGCACAAGGAACGGCAATTCGCGGTCACCGTTAGAGCCGACGGCCTACTTGCCCGTGCAAAGTTTCGGTGAGGAGCGGCCTTTCGATAGTGCCGCGGATCGGGGCGATGAGTATGGCGCACCGGCCAAGAGGCAGAGGACGCTAAACAATCCGCAAGAGGTCGCCGTTCAGGGGCTGAGCGAAAGCGGTAATTCAGGCGCTCGCGTGCTGATGCAGGCCGCCACCTGGCTGCGGCCCGCTAGCAACGAAGCGCAGATCGGGCGGGGTCGACTCAACAACCCTGATGCGCCGAAGACAGATCTTGACGGCTTCAAGCGTCCTACCAATGTGACCCAAAATTCAACACTGGTTACCGTGGGTGGCGACAAGAATGCTCTTTATTCCAAAGATGCGTCCCTTATCGAGGTGCTGGAGAAAGCGCTCCGCAAGGGCAAGGTCACGGAGATCACCTTCAACGCCAATGTAAATCCTCTTTTGCGCTTCGCTCGTTGGCTCGTTGCCAACGGAAAGCAGTGCTTTGCTACTCGCCTTGACGAGAAGTCGCTGAACGAGGATTTGAAGAAGTACGCGCGAACGGGTGGTCCGTCCCTCGAAGCGCTGATGCTCCATCTCAAGACTGCGGAGGCCGGCGGCGTGCCAATTTTAGGTCGCTCTATCCGGAATCCCCGTTCCCGGGACGAACCCCTCGTCAAACTGAACAATGCAACGCCGTCTGCAACACTGGTTACCGTGGGTGGCGACAAGAATGCTCTTTATTCCAAAGATGCGTCCCTTATCGGGGTGCTCGAGGAAGCGCTCCGCAAGGGTAAGGTCCCGGAGACCACCATCAAGCTCAATGTAAATCCACTTTTGAACTTCGCTCGTTGGCTCGTTGCCAACGGAAAGCAGGGCTTTGCTACTCGCCTGGACGAGCCGTCGCTGAACCAGGATTTGAAGAAGTATCTGGGATCGGGTGGTCCCTCCCTCGATTTGCCCATGCGTCATCTCAAGATTGCGGCGGCCGGCGGCCCCCTGCCAATCGCAGGTCGCCCTGTCCGCAATCCCTATCCCCAGGACGAAGCCCTCATCATACTGTACAATGCAACTCCGTATGTGAAAGACGCCAAAGGTAAGGCACTGAGGTACACAACTGCTCTTAGAAGTTTTAGTGATTACCTACAGAAAAATGGTAAGATGGGCATTGCCGCTCGGCTTAACCACAAGACGCTGGATGATGATGTCAAGCTCTATCCCGGTGATTGCCCAACGATCCAAGTCGCGCTGGGACATCTGCGGAAATCGGGCGCCGGAGAGTTGGGATCTGAAGGCCATATTTCCCCTGTTTTGCGCGACGATGCTCACTTTGCGCCAGAGCACTCCGTCAGGGCGCGCTCGGACACCTATGGCGGTCTTCAGTCTTTTGTCGATCTGAATGCCCCCACACCGTCCGACTTGCGCGACGATGCTCACTTTGCGCCAGAGCACTCCGTCAGGGCGCGCTCAGACACTTTCGGCGGCCTTGATTCCTTTGTTGAACTGAATGCGCCCACACCGTCCGACCTGCGCGACGATGCTCACTTTGCGCCCGCGCAATCCATCAGGGCTCGCTCAGACACCTATGGCGGTCTTCAGTCTTTTGTTGATCTGAATGCGCCCACGCCGTCCGACTTGCGCGACGATGCTCATTCTGGACCGGTGCGTCCGCAGCGGCAGATGCTCCGCGATACGGAGTGGCAGCAGATGATGCAAGCGACAGGGTCCGCCGCCGTTCCGGGGGCGGGAGAGCCCAATGAGGTTCAGCTCATCCATCACCCTCGACCTCGGCCCATGGGTGAAGTTGCGCCAGCGGCACCGCCAAGAGCTCCTCAACCCGCCTCGCCAGTCACCGCCAGGCTGCCAGGCCCCTACCGCGGTCTTCCAGTGGTTGATGTGACGACGCTGACGACCAGTTCCTCCGATGCTCAGATCGGGGCGTTCGATCCGACAGCCTCGTCCAAGGTCGCCAACGGGTCGGTGCTCGGCACCACCGAGTGGCTGAGCGACGCCCATATTCAGAGGGATTACCATTTGCTGGAGGGGCAACTGCAGGGGGGCAATCCGGAGCTCGCCGCCCGGACACGGCTGGTGGATCCGTCGGTATCCCATCTCCTGCGTCATGTGGGGTCGAACACCGCGCAACACACATTGCAGTCCATCTATAATCAAAACACCGCCCCGGCCGACTTCCTGTTCCTGCCCGTGAACAATGGCACTCTCGATAGGCCCGGCACCCATTGGTCGCTGCTGCTCGTTGATCGCCGCAACCGGGAAAGACCGGTCGCCTATCACTACGACTCCCGCCAGCGAGAGGGTTACAACGACGTGCCTGCAACACAGCTCGCAGGACTGCTGAACGCCACCTTGGCGCCAGCCCCCATGGCCCGACAGCCGAACGATTATGATTGCGGCGTCTTTGTGCTGGACGGCACGTGGGCGCTGGTTGGACGATTGGTGGAAGGGCAGCGGCCAGGCCGCGAGCCGCTGCCCCTCGACAACCTCGTCGCCGATCGGCAGGCGCTGCAAGACCGGCTGAGGAGGCGCTTGCCGCACGAGGAAGAGCCCCGGCAGCTGTTGGATGATGAACCCGCCTCCCCACCAATGATGGCATTCGAGCCAGGGGAACTGTGGCGACTGTTGGAGGACGAGCCCGCCTCCTCTTCGCCACGAATTAATTCGACCCGACATGCGCGAACGGACGGTGTTCATCAGCCAACCCAGGCGCCGTGGCTCCCTCAACGCAAAATATAACTCGGACCTGCTTTGGGGCACAGGCCCCGTCCAGGTTGTCGTGATCGGCGAAGGGAAGGTGCATGTCCTTCGGGTTGCGTCGCTTCTTGGCACGCCTTGAAGTCCGCCATGAACTCAGCCGCATAGGCATGGCCGCCTCATCGTGCTGATGCCGCAGCGCGCATCTCCTTCACAAGCCGGTCCTGCAGCGTAAGCGATGTCCCGACGGCACCTTTCGGTGATCGGCGTGAAGGACGATGTTCGGAGCTTTTGAGGGCTTCGACACATGACGATTTCAGAGCTTACGCTTAAATCCAGCGATCACGAGCCCGCGCGCCGGTTCGAGGTGTTCACGGGCTCCGGTCGGCGGCGCGAATGGCTGCCGGAGGAGAAGGCGCGGATCGTGGCGGAAAGCTACGAAGCCGGCGCGACCGTGAGCGCGGTGGCGCGGCGATACGCTTTGTCCCCGCAGCAGCTGTTCGCCTGGCGTCGGGCCGCTCGTCAGCCGTTGGCGGAAGCGCCGGCACCGGGATCGTTGTTTGTTCCGGCGGTGATTGCAGCGCCGAGGCCTGAACCGGCGGCAAGGCGGCGGCGGAAGCAGAAAGCCGCCCGAGACGGTGTGATCGAGCTGGAGATAGACGGCGTCGCTATGCGGGTCGGCCGTGGCGCCGACACCAGGACGGTGGCCGCTGTAATCCGAGCGCTAAAGGCGACGACGTGATCGGGCCGACGGGTGCGGTCAAGGTCATGGTGGCGACGAAGCCGGTGGACTTCCGCAAGGGTGCGGAGGGCCTCGCGGCGCTTGTGCGCGAGACGATGGGCGCCGATCCGTTCTTATGCGTCGGGCGAGATTATGTGGCGGAGCCGCCCTGACCCCTTTCGGGCCGGCCAAACCCAGCTTGCCTCCGCCACATAATATTTCATGCCTCTCTCATGGCGCGGGATTTCCCTGGTGCCACAACGCCGGAGGGGCAGAATGCTAGAGTTCTATTTTTCCTATTGTGGGGTGCTCAAGCGCCTGCGTAGCGGTGCACTCGGTGGCGAGATGGATCGCCTCGCGGAGCATTTTTTCGCCCTTGGTTACCAGCGAGCGTCCGCCAAGATTTACCTGAGCCGGATCGCGCGCTTTAGCCAGTTTGCCGCAACGCGCTGTGGTCGGATGATGCGCAAGGTGCGAGGACTTGAGCCGAAGACCCGCGAAGGCGTTCTACTGGGCGGCCGCCGCTTTCTGGATTGGTTCCGCCACCACCATCCCGGTCAAAACCTCGAGGCGTTGACGGCTGAGCACGTCCTCGCTGCTGTCGAGCATCGGCTGTCGCTATCGGCGACCACCGGCACCCGCACGGCAGCGACTTCTCACATCCGAACATTTCTTCAGTTTTTATGTTGGGCTGGCCACCATGACCAGGATCTCGACCGCGTCGTCCCAAGGACGCCTCATTGGCGTTTGGCGCATTTTGCGTGCGATCGATGCGATCGGCGCAACGACGCCGGTCGACATCCGCGATCGAGCCGTCCTGCTGCTACTGGCCACCACGGGCATTCGCAACGGTGAGCTACGCGCCATTCAGCTGCAGGATATCGACTGGCGTGCTGGCGAGGTTTCTGTCCGGCGCACCAAGGGCAAGCGGGATCGGGTGGCGCCGCTGCTCGAGGAGACTGGCGCCGCACTCGCCGACTACGTCCTGCGCGCTCGACCGAAGGTGGATAGTCCGTATCTGTTCCTGTCCTTCACGCCGCCCGTGGCACCGTTCAAATGCGCGTCGCCTGTTTCGAGGATCGTGCGGAAGCGGTTGCGACATAGCGGGGTTGAGCTCGGGCGGGTAGCAGGCGCGCATCTCCTGCGCCACAGCCTTGCCACCCAGCTCGTCAAGCAGCGAAGGCCGATCAACGAGGTCGCCGATCTCCTAGGACACCGCAGCATCAACACAACGGCGCTGTACGTAAAGGTCGCGACCTCGCAACTTGCCGAGGTCGCACTCCCCTTTCCGGGAGGCGTGGCATGACCGCCTTTGCCCGATTCCTCGGCGAGAAGGCCGAGTGTTACATCGAGCTACGCCACTCCCTCGGCTATGCCTTCAGCAAGCAAGCCGGCACGTTGCGGGCTTTCGTGAGGTACGTTGGGCGCGCTCAGCTCGATGCGCCCGCAACCCGGACGATGGCGCTGGACTTCGTCCTGTCGTTCAGCGGCGCCGCCAACAGCCGCGCCATTCGCCATGGCGTGCTCCGCCGGTTTTACGAGTATCTCGCCGTCTACGACGCCCGGACCGAGCGCTTGGAGCGCAGAGCCTTCCCCAGATCCAGAGCGATTCCGCCTCCGCGTATTCTCAACGAGGCTGAGTTGACGTCACTCATTGACGCATGCGCCCGCATTTCGCCTAGCATCCCTCTGCGAGGGCGGATGATGGCGACGCTGATCGGATTGTTGGCAAGTTCAGGGCTGCGATCGGGCGAAGTAGTCGGGCTTGATCGTTCCGACGTTGATCTCACCAACGGGGTTCTCCTCGTTCGGAAGACAAAGTTCCGCAAGGATCGTCTCGTTCCAGTTCACACAACAACCCAGGCTGCCCTTGGTTGCTATGCCCGTGAGCGCGACGCCGCTTTCCCCATACCCAAGGATCAGGGCTTCTTCCTCAGTTCCCGGGGCAACCGCCTCTCGGCGACCGGCCTGCAAAACGGCTTTGCCGAGGTCCGTAAACTCGCCGGCTTTAATGGCGGTAAGCCGTTAAGGCCGCACGATCTCAGGCACCGGTTTGCCGTGACCCGCCTCAGCCTCTGGCACCAACAGCGCGCAGACGTTCAGGCGCTATTGCCTTTGCTGGCCACATATCTCGGCCACGCCAGTTACACCGACACGGCCTACTACCTCACGGGCTCGGCGGAGCTCCTGGCCATCGCGGCTGAGCGTGCCGCCCTCGATGGAGGCGCAGCATGAGCGAACACCTGCTCCTTGCGCCGCTCCTGGAGTCCTACTTTCGCCGGCGCCTGACGAAGCAAGCGCAATGCGACTCCCGCGACCGTGGCCAGCTATCGCGACGCCTTGCGCATGCTGATCCTCTTTGCCGCCGACCGGTTGCGTAAGAAGCCGGCGGCGTTGGCGCTCGAAGATCTCGATCGAGACCTCGTTTTCGCTTTTCTCGACGAACTCAAGGAGAAGCGGAACAATTGCGTCGCGACGCGCAACGCCCGCTTGGCCGCGATCCGATCTTTCTTCCACCACGTCGCTGCCGCCGACCCGGCGTCCTTCGGTGTGGCCCAACGTGTGCTGTCGATTCCCATTAAACGGGCGCACATCGAGGTAACGCACCACCTCACCAAGGCCGAAGTGGACACCCTCATTGCGGCGCCCGATCCGAAGACGCCCCGTGGTCGGCGCGACCGAGCTTTTCTGCTCTTCCTGGCACAGACCGGCGCCCGGGTCTCCGAAGCCACCGGCGTCAACGCAAACGACCTTCAGTTGGAGCGGCCGCACCCACAAGTGCTGCTGCGCGGAAAAGGGCGTAGAGACCGCGTCGTCCCTATTGCTAAGGACCTAGCGCGGGCGCTGACATCCTTGTTGAGCGAGCGCGGGATCGCCCATCACGAGCCGCGACCGATATTCGTCGGCGCCCGCAACGAGCGCCTGACTCGTTTCGGAGCGACCCATATCGTGCGGCGTGCCACTGAGGCCGTGCCTACCAGGCCGGCCTTGGCCGACAAGCCCATATCGCCACACATCTTCCGGCACTCCCTCGCCATGAAGCTTCTCCAGTCCGGCGTGGATCTTTTGACGATCCAAGCCTGGCTCGGGCACGCACAGGTCGCCACGACCCACCGCTATGCCGCAGCGGATGTCGAGATGATGCGCAATGGACTCGAGAAGGCGGGCGTCACCGGCGATCACGGCGTGCGTTTCCGGCCAAATGACTCCGTTCTGCAACTGCTGAACTCCATCTGATGTTATGTGGCGGAGGCAAGCTGGGTTTGGCCGGCCCGAAAGGGGTCAGGGCGGCTCCGCCACATAATCTCGCCCGACGCATAAGAACGGATCCGAGCCGGCATCGCGCACCAGTGCCAGAAGGCCGTCGGGACCTTTTCTAAAATCGACGGGATGACTGGCGACCAACACCTTCACGCCGGCCGGGATCATGCCTGGCGAACCGCCCGGATGATCCGCACCAGCTGCTCCTCATTGATATCGGCACCGGCGCGAATGACCACACACCCAGCTCGATCTCCACCGACGCAGACGCTGTCGGCGTGACCTCGACAAAGCCGAGCCGAGCCGCATCTCGCTGCCGCCTGACCGCACCGCTCTTGATCGCCTTGCGCCGCCAGCCGAACAGCTGCGAGCTCGCCAGTCCAGCCTGGCGCGCGATCGCCGACACGTTCGCCCCTGGCTTCAGAGACTCTTCAACCAGCCGTGCCTTCGCTTCCGCCGACCAGCGCCGCCGCGGACGCTGCGGACTTGCGTCCAGCCGGTTCGCAACCGCCTCAAGGACATGGAAGCTCCTATCATCAGGCATAGGCGCAGACATAGAAATTGACACTGCAAGCTCCTCAGCTCCTTCAGTGTCACTATCTCTCGCTCATCACCTCAAACCGCGCCAGATGGGGTCAGCTTGGCGCTTACGCAAATGCTGCTGAAGCCAGTGATGATCTGGTCAGCATACACCACTCGGTGACTTTGCATTAGCAGCTGGACGCGGGAGCGCATCACCGCACCCCAGGTCACACTACCAAATTCGCGCTTTTCCGACGACGAACGGGAACGACCTGTCGGCTCAAGGCGGCGCTCCTCCTTCTCGTCCCACATAAGAACTCGGCCTCGCCGCCGAATCCGGCGCGATCCAAGGGCGCCGTTCCGCTGGCGGATTGCGCATGAATTCAACTGATCAGAGCTTGGAGGGCAGCAGAGGCAGCCCTCTCAGCACGGGCGACGTCTGTCCGCGCCAAAGCTCTGCATGCCACATACGTCGCCTCACCTCGCGCCGTCTCAAGATGGAAACGAGCATCACGCGTTTTGTCACTTCGGGTAATCCTGAATGAAGTGACAGCGCGTCCGCAAGCCAGACGACTTGACCCGCGCCTTCCTGGGCCGGTGTAGGCCTAACCCTGCTTTGAGCAATGGTTAAATGTTTAGCCATGTCGGATGTCGTGTGTCGGACGAAACCTTCCGTCAGCTAGTCGTCAGCCGAGCGGTATATCTACACCTGTCGTGCTAGCCGACCTGAAGCCAACGGAAAGATAGCAGTACAAATTCTAGCATAGCGAATTGGCGCGTCCGATGCTGACTACATGCCCATGGCGAAGCTGGCGAGGCAAATCAGTTGGAGGCAGCGGCAAAAAATCAGGAAGCCAAGATTGTGGGGCGTTCCCGATGAACCTCGCCGAAGGGGTTTCAAGGCGGCAGCCGATCTTCGGCGCAAGTGGACGAAGAGCAGTGCCGGCAAAACGCGAGCGTGCCAAACAACCACCATGCGTTGCGATCGCGTACGAAGCTGCTGATCTTGGGCCGCTAGTGAGGCGCTTTGGCCGTCGTGGCTCCCAGCTGACCGCGACGGTTGACGAAAGGAAGCTTTGGGTCCTGAGACGTCATGCCACGTGCGATCTGGGCGGCTGCGCTCATCGAAGCCTTGAGCCGAGCTGCAGAGAATCGCTCTGGCTCTTGAAGCCGAGAACGCGGAGCTGCGCATCTGTGCCGATCTGCTTCGGCAGATGATCTTCGGGGCAAAATCCGAGAAGCTGGCCGCCTCGATCCGACGCAGATCGCGCTCGATCTCGGCTGCCTCTGCGAGGTGCCGGTCGCGACCAATGACGATGCCGCCGAAGACAAGGATCGTCCGCGGCGCAAGCACCGGTCGGCATCGCGCACGATGGGTGCCCTGCCGAAGCATCTGCCGCGCTGGGAGGAAATGATCGAGCCGGAGAGCACAGTCTGCTCCTGTTGCGGACTGCCTCCATCTCATCGGCGAGGATGTCAGTGAGGCCCTCGATATCGTTCCGGCACTGCTTCGCGTGATCCGCACGATCCGGCCCAAATACGCCTGCCGGGCCTGCGAGGCCCATGTCGTCCAGGCGTCGGCGCGAGCGCGAGTGATGGACGGGGGCATGGCAACGACGGCGCTGGTGGCGCATGTGGTCGTCTCCAAGTTCGCCTGGCATCTTCCTCTCTATCGTCAGTTGCAGATCTTCTCGGGTATGGCATCCATCTCGACCGTGGCACGCTCGGCGGCTGGTCGGACGGGCCGCCTGGTGGGCTGAAAGGAATCCGATCTTCAACAAAAATCTCCGGCGTGCTGAGGTGCTGCGGTTGTCGAGAAAATGCCACCGTGTTTGGTTGCAATGGAGGCCTGTCGCGGATCTAGTACTTCCTCGTCATGGACGATGAGGATTTCAGGGAGCTGACGCCGTTTCAAGGGTTCGGCCGCAGCTGGCGCGAGCGCTAACACCGCCCTGAGCAGATCGCGGTTCCAGCGGATAGCCGGGTTGCGGCTGGTGATGTGGATCCCGTGAGCATTTCAGCTTTGGAGGCGGTGCCCCGTAGGACTGATGCCGCCCTGCTGTGTTATTTTACAGGACAACCGACTGTCGCGGAGCGCGTGAGTGGCTGGCAAGGTGCAGGTCACGCCAAGGCTATGCAGGTCTCTGTTACCGACGGCCACGGTCTTTCACCCGACCCATTCGGCGTCAATGATCTGCGAGATTTTTGTTTGGCACGTCTGGGGGCCGAAGCTGCTCATTTTCTCCGTCTCTTTCCAGGGGTGCACTCCCGCGCGAGGTGGCAGAGCCACTGAACATCGGCAAGACCTCGGTTTCGACCCATTTACTGTGGGCGCTGGAGGCGGGGCTGTCGTGCTGGCACTGCATGGGCTGGACGGCGATGCGGCGCTGAACAGCTTCGGTTCACCGAATGGGCCGTCCGCCACACGTTGTCGTGTCAGGTTATCGACAGCTTGCCTATGTCAGATCCAAGCCCAGCTTCAAGCGGGCTTATATTGCTGAAAGGGAGAACGGATGGATTTCACGTCGACCAAGCGGGTGTGCGGACAATCGAACAGAGCCGGCCTGCAAGATAGCTCACGTGCGGCTCCGTCCGCAGGTGCGGCGGCGTTTGAGCGGCAACTGAGCGAGATCGCCAATTCAGGTGGAGGTGGTGGAGCAATGCCGGCCGGCTCGGCGCTGCAGCCGGCTCGGGCAACTAAATTTTTGAGAAGGCTCAGCAAGCACCCTGTTCATTTCAGGGATGAAGACTTTATCCTCAGCCTTGAGGAGGCCCTCGTCAAGGGCAACGCCGCGGAGTCCACCGCCGAGAACAATGTAAGTACTCTTCTGAACTTTGGCCATTGGCTCTTTGCAAACAACAAGGATCCCATGGAGGGTCGGCTCGACAAGCAGTCGCTGACCGATGATGCGCGCAAGTTTATCGGAAACGGTGATCCCTCGAGGCTGTTTGCGGCAATAGGTCATCTCCGGACCTCGCGGTCGACGGGCGGAATCGTGCCGATCGCAGGCCGCTCTAAGTTGACTCCGTATCTTCAGGACGCGACTCTAATCGATGAGTATAGAAACGAAGCAGCGACAAATACCGGCAGTACGAATGCAACTGTTCTTAGGAGCTTCAGTGACTACCTGCGTCAAAGCAACAAGAAGGGCATTGCTGATCGGCTTTCCGGTAAGGCGTTGGATGGAGATGTCAAGGGCTATAAGGACGCCGGTGGTCATCGGAACATCGGTCACGCATTGGCTTGTCTCCGAAAATCGCAAGCCGGCCTTAAAGTGGTGGAGCTCGAGCGCCATATTCCTCCCGTTCCTGATCGTTTGGAGCTGATGGACGAACCCGGCCCGTCGTCTTCGGCGCCGCGGCCGGCTCAGTCAGCTCCGTTTCGCAGGAAGCAGCAGCCTCGAAACCAGCAGCTTTCCTATCCCCAGGATGCTTCCCTTATTTTAGGCCTTGAGAAGGCTCTCAACAAGGGTAATGCCGCCGAGGACACCGTCAAGAATAACGTCCGTATTCTTCGCCGCTTTGGCCGCTGGCTCCTCGCAAACAACAAAGATCCCATTAGTAATCGGCTCAACTCCGAGTCACTGATCGAGGATGCGCGCGAGTTCGTCGGAAAGGGCAATCCCACGAGACTGATTACGGCAATAGGTCATTTCCGGACCGAGCAATCGACGGGCGGCGTCGTGCTGATCGCGGGCCGCGCTGAGTTGACTCCGCATCCGGAGGACGCGGCACTGATCAAAGAGTACAGAAAGGAAGCAACGACAGATACCGGCAGTACGAATGCAGTTGCTCTTAGGAGCTTCAGTGACTACCTGCGCCAAAACAACAAGAAGGGCATTGCTGGTCGGCTTTCCGAGAAGGCGTTGGCTGAAGATGTCAAGGCCTATAAGAATGACGCCGGTGGTCAGCGGAACATCGGTGCTGCACTGGCTCATCTCCGAAAATCGCACGCCGGCGTTAAAGCGATGGAGCGCGAGCGAAATATTCCTCCCGTTCGTGATCCCGCAGGCGCAGCACTGATGGAGCCGGGGCGGGTCGGCGAGGCAATCGCGCAGCACAGCCCGTCGCAGGAACCTGGCAGCTGGCCAAAGGAGCTTTCTGCGGCAGCCCACGATCAGGATGTACGTTTGGAGCTGATGGACGAAGCCGGCCCTTCGTCTTCGCCGCAGCGGCCGGGTCAGTCAGTTCGGCTTCGGAACCAGCCTCTTTATCGCGAGGATGCTCCGCTGATTTTGGGGCTTAAGGGCGCCCTCATCAAAGGCGGGGCCACTGAGAGCACCGCCAAGCACCACCTGAGTACTCTTCTCAGCTTTGGCCGCTGGCTCCTCGCAAACAACAAAGATCCCATCAAGGATCGGCTCGACCACGGGTCGCTGAACGAGGATGCGCGCGAGTTCATCGGAGAGGGTGATCCCTCGAGGCTGCTTGCGGCAATAGGCCATCTCCGGACCTCGCAGTCGACGGGCGGAATCGTGCCGATCGCGGGCCGCGCTGAGTTGAAGCCTTGTCCCCAGGACGCGGTTCTCATCGAACGCTACAGAAAGGAAGCACCGACAAAAACCGGCAGGAGAAATGCAACTGTTCTTAGGAGCTTCAGTGACTACCTGCGTCAAAACAACAAGAAGGGCATTGCTGATCGGCTTTCCGGTAAGGCGTTGGATGGAGATGTCACGGGCTATAAGAAGAACGCCGATGGTTATCAGGCCATCGGTTACGCACTGGCTAGTCTCCGAAAATCCCACGCCGGCGTTAAAGCGATGGAGCGCGAGCGCCATATTCCCGCCGTTTCGCCCGAGTGGGTCATCATCAACAAAGAACATTCCACAACGCTGTTGAGGCCAGCGAAGCGGCAGAGGACCCTGAATACCCCGCCAACCGTCGCTATTCAGCAGCAACTGGGCGAGAGCGGCAATTCAGGCGGTCGCATCCCGATGCAGCCCTCCACCTACCAGATGGGCGCACTGCAAGCGGAGACTAGCGGCGTCGGAGGCGCCACTGCGCAGCAAAGTGCCCCGCATGAAGCTATCGCTTTGCCATCCGTCGTCGCTATAGAAGATTACGATCAGGATCTACTTTGGGGGGAGGTGGATAAGGCCGGCCCACTGCCATCGCTCGGGTCGAGCGCGAGCCATCATCAGCCGCCGGATTCCGCGGGAGCCGTTCATCCTTTGAACTGGCGCCACGACCACCAGTCGGCCGCGGACGAGTTGCCCGGGAGCAACGTCCTGCCGAGCCGGCAGGACGGCGGGGTGGAAGCAATGGTCCATGAGAATCCGCCCACACCATTCGAGCTCAATGCTTGGGTTGCAGCGCCTGACTTTCAGCCGCTGTTTACCGGGCCAGTACCGGCTCATCACCAGGGCGTTCGACAGCCCGGCTCGCTGCAGGAGCTTTCTCCCGTGCCGGCGTCATCGGACGATGAGGCTTTGGCGTGGCTAAGCGAGGAGTTGGTGCGGCGGATGCTCCGCGAGACGGAGTGGCAGCCCATGATGCAAGAGCCAGGGTCCGCCGCCGTCCCGGGGGCGGGAGGGCCCGGTGACTTTCATCTCGTCAATCGCCGTCGACTTCCGCCGATGACTGAAGCTGCGCCAGCACAACCGACAAAGGCTTCCGAACCTGCCTCGCCAGTAACCGCCAGGGCGCCAGACACGTACCGCGGTCTTCCAGTGGTTGATTTGACTGCGTCCACGCCCACCTCCTCCGATGCTCAGATCGGGCCGTCGGGTCCGAGAGCCCTGTCCAATGTCCCCAACGGATCGGTGCTCGGCGCCACCGAGTGGCTGAGCGACGCCCATATCCAGAGGGATTACGATTTGCTGGCGGAGGAGCTGCGGGGGATCGATCCAACGCTCGCCGCCCGGACGCGGCTGGTGGATCCGTCGGTATCCCATCTGCTGCGTCACGCGACGCCGCAAGACGCGCAAGCAACATTGCAGGCCATCTATAATCAAAATGTCGCCCCAGCCGACTTCCTGTTCGTGCCAGTGAACAATGGCACTCCGACTAACCCGGGCACTCATTGGTCGCTGCTGCTGGTTGATCGCCGCAACCCGGAAATGCGGGTCGCCTATCATTACGACTCCCTCCAGCGACGGGGCTACAACGACGAGCCTGCAACACAGCTCGCCAGGGTGCTGAACGCCACCTGGGAGCCAGCCCCCATGACCCGACAGCCGAATGATTACGACTGCGGCGTGTCTGTGTTGGACGGCACGTGGGCGCTGGTTGGACAATTGATGGCCGGGCAGCGGCCGGACCACGGACCGCTGCCCCTCGACGACCTCATCGCCGACCGGCAGGCGCTGCAAGAGCGGCTGAGGCGGCGCTTGCCGCACGAGCAGGAGCCCCGGCAGCTGTTGGACGATGAACCTGCCTCCCCACCAATGATGGCATTCGAGCCAGGGGAACTCCGGCAACTGCTGGGTGAGGAGTTTGCCTCCTCTTCGCCACGAACTAGTTCGACCCCACCTGCGCGAACGGACGGTGTTCATCAACCAACCCAGGCGCCGTGGCTCCCTGAACGCACAAGATAACTTTGCGGGGGAGGAGCCGTCACGGCTATCCGTGGCGCCGGGCGCCTATCGACCCCGTAAATGACGATCTGAACAGAACGGTCGGGTGCAATCCATGTGTCCGGCCTCAATGAAGCAGCACTCTTGGCTGCGGGCCAATCGCCGCGCGGCCCCTATGGCGCTGCTGGTGGCCCCAATGGGTGCCTCCGCCATGCTGCTCTTTGCCGTGCCGTCGAGCCCGGTGGCGCAGCCCTGGTCGATTATGGGCGGCAATTCGATCTTCGCACTGGTCGGCGTGACGGTAGCGCATTTCGTGCACGACCCAGTGATCGCGTCGGGCTTCGCTGTGGCCCTGGCGATCGCCACCACGTCTTCACGCGCTGCCTGCATCCGCCGGGCGACGGCGTTGACTCCCGTGCTCGGCGGACCGGCCGTGGTCAGCGCCGGCTTCCTGTTCCCTTTCGTGCCGGTGGCGCTGAATTCGGCGGTACTGGTGGCGCTCGGCTTTATTTTCCGCTGTCACGGCGCAACTATCCGCATGTCCACGTGGCCGCCACAAACAATCACGGCACCGCGGACCGGCCGCCAGTAGAGCGCGTCGGCTTCCGGCCCGAGGATGTCGATGCGGCACTCGCCGCTTGGACGAAACCTTCGACATTGGCCGCGACGATCTCGAAAGGCTGCGCCTGCAGGCGGCAGACAAGTCGCCGCTCAAAGCAGTGGCATTAGCGGCGAACGGCGTGCGACAAGAATCGGAGGGCAATGACTCGCGGTCTTGAATAGGGAGGGGTCGGCGACCCAACCAGCACAGACGAGCGCTAAAATCGGTTAGTGCAATCGTCAGACGTAAGCGGGCAGCTGAGGCCGTTCAGCGCCGCCGCGGACGCTGCGGGCTTGCCTCCAGCCGGTTCGGGGTAAGCGGGTAGCTGATGCCGTTCAGCGCTGGTAGTTCCAAGGCATAAGCGCCTCGATATCGCTGTTTGGCCAGCCATTGGCGATACGCTCGAGGGTCTGGGTGAGCCAGGCGTGCGGATCGACCCGGTTCATCTTGGCGGTTTATGCCGACCGCCGAACTATGCCGAGTGAGCAAGTTTTTACCAACACTTTCCTCAACGTAGCGGTAGCTGGATCGGCATAGCTTAGGCTCTCTCCGTCGCAATTAGACGCGAAGGAGAGGACATATGAACGCAAGTGACTATCTGCAACGCAGCACACTGTATCGGAAGCTGATTCACGGGCCATTTGGCGAGTTTGCACGCGTTTATGCGGGCAGATTGTCGGACGAAGGCTTCGGTCGGCAATGCACCTGGCGATCGCTAAGCCTATTTCGTGAGCTGAGAGACTGGCATGTCGGCAACGGGCACGATCTCCAGGATTTAAGCGAAGTTCATGTTGAGCGGTTTCTTGAGCACCGTTCCAAGCACTGGAGCATCGATTCGGGCGACCGATCGGCGCTCCGGCGCTTGCTTGCCGCGTTACGGCAAGAAGGTTTGATACCAACCGCCCTTCCGATTGAGCGCACGGAGTACGAGCAGATTGTTGATGTGTTCGCGGCTTACCTCACGAATGAGAGGGGGCTCGCCCGCTCGACGGTGGAAAGCCACAAGCTGCTCTCGCGCCGATTTCTGCAGGAGGTCTGTCCGGCTGGCGCAGATGGGTTTGCAGCGCTCACCCCGGAGATCGTCATCGGTTATGTCGAGCGACATGCTCTCGATGGCTCCGCCGACAGCGGCAAGGCAATGTGCGGGGTGGTGCGCGCCTTCCTGCGCTATTTGCATCTGAAGGGCTTCATTTCGGTGGCCTTGGCCAATTGTGTGCCGTCGATCCGTCGCTGGCGGCTTGCTGGCCTACCAACCTTCCTGCCACCACAGAAGGTTCAGGTGGTTCTCGATGCCTGCGATCGGACCACGGCAATGGGGCTTCGCGACTATGCGGTTTTGATGGCGCTGGCCAAGCTGGGCTTGCGCGCCAGCGAGGTTGCCGCGCTCAGTCTTGACGATATCGATTGGCAGTCGGGCAGTGTCCTCGTCCATGGCAAGGGGCGGCGGCAAGCGATGATGCCGCTACGCCACGACGTCGGTGCAGCTATCGTCGCCTACATCCGGCATGGGCGACCCGCTTCACCGTGTCGCCGGTTATTTCTGCGAATGCTTGCTCCGCACGTCGGCTTTGCCTCAGGCTGCGACATTACGATGATCGCGAAGGAGGCCCTCGAGCGGGCGGGTATTCACGGCTATGCGCACCACGGCGCGCATCTCTTCCGCCACAGCCTTGCGACCGACCTGCTGCGGTCGGGGGCCAGCTTTGCCGAGATCGGCCAGTTGCTTCGTCACCGGAGCATCGACAGCACAAGGATCTATGCCAAGCTCGACATCGAGAAGCTGCGCGAGCTGAGCCTGCCGTGGCCGGGAGGTGTCCAATGAGCCGTCTTCGAACAGCGCTCGAGCGCTATGTGGGCATGCGCCAGGGATTGGGATACAAGTATCATGGCCCCGCTCGACGGTTGTCGGATTTCGTCACTTTTATGGAGGCTTGCGGCGCCGAGACCGTCACCACGGCGCTGGCGATGAAGTGGGTGACGTTGATCGGCCGACAACCGAGTTGGTCCATCCGCCTGACCGATGTGCGCTGCTTCGCTCAGCACCTCGCTCATTTCGACCCCATGACGGAAGTGCCACCTCAAGACGCTGTGCCGCCGGCGCGGCGTGCAAAGCCCTACATCTATACCGATGCTGAGATCACGGCGCTTCTGGCGGCGGCACTGTCGCTGCCGCCGGCCAACGCGCTGCGTCGCTGGACATATCATTGCCTGTTCGGATTGATAGCGGTCGCCGGGCTACGCCATTCCGAAGCGCTCGACCTGCGCCGAGACGACGTCGATCTCGACCAAGGTATCCTCACCATTCGGGAGACGAAGTTCGGCAAGTCGCGGCTGGTCCCGCTCCATGCCACGACGGTCGCCGTGCTGTCGGACTATGCCGCGCGACGCGACGCGCATCTCGTCGCCCCTCGTAGCCCCTATTTCTTGGTCGCCGAGCAGGGCGGCAGATTGCTGCACCAATACGTGCACCGGGTGTTCTGGCAGCTGTCGCGACAGATCGGTCTGCGGCAGCGGGGGCAGCGCAATGGTCCGCGGATTCACGATCTTCGTCACCGTTTCGCCGTCCAGGCCCTGACCAACTGGTATCGTGCGGGCGAAGATGTCGAGCGGGAACTGCCGGTCCTCTCGACCTTTCTCGGCCACGCCAATGTTCGCGACACCTACTGGTATCTATCCGCCGCGCCGGAGCTAATGACCCATGCCGCGCGACTGCTGGATGAGCGGTGGGAGGTTCGCTCATGAGTGCCTCGAACGATCTGGCCGTGCTGATCGAGCGGTGGTTCACCGATCGGCTCATGCGACATCGAGGCGTAAGCTCCAACACCATCGCCTCCTATCGCGACACCTTCCGGCTCCTGTTTGCATTCGCGCAGACACGCCTTGGCAGGTCTCCGTCGCAGTTGACACTGCGGGATTTGGACGCGCCTTTCATCGGCGCATTCCTGAAGGACCTCGAGACCCTGCGATCCGCCTCAGTGAGGACCCGGAACCTCCGCCTCACGGCCATTCGGTCTTTCTTCAGATATGCGTCGTTCGAGGAGCCGGCCCATAGCGCCCAGATTCAACGCGTGCTCGCGATCCCGAGCAAGCGATGCGACAAGCGACAGCTTCAGTTTCTCACCAGGCCCGAGATTGAAGCGATCCTGGCCTGTCCGGATCGCAGCACATGGCTGGGACGGCGTGATCACACTCTGCTGTTGCTGGCCGCGCAAACGGGGTTGCGGGTCTCGGAGATCATCGATCTCGACCGGGACTCGGTGATGCTGGGGCACGGTGCCCACGTGCGATGCGTTGGCAAGGGCCGCAAGGAGCGAAGTACGCCGCTCACCAAGGTTGCACAGCAAGCCCTTCGGGGCTGGCTCAACGAGCCCAGGAAGCGGGGCGCAACGGCTCTCTTTCCGAACACGCACGGCGGCAAGCTGAGCGCCGACGGCGTGCAGGCGCTGCTGAACAAATATGTTGCCAAGGCTCGCGAACACTGCGTCCCCCTCCGCTCGAAGCGGGTGTCGCCCCATGTTTTGAGGCACAGCGCTGCCATGGAGCTGCTGCAGGCGGGCGTCGATTGTTCGGTCATCGCCCTATGGCTGGGCCATGAGGCGATGGAAACGACGCTGACCTATCTTCACGCACATCTTGAGCTGAAGGAATCCGCACTTGCCAAGCTGAAGCCATACGAACGCGCAAAGGCCGAACGATTTCGACCAAACGACAGGCTTCTTGAGTTCCTGAACGCCCTTTGAGCATCAGAACTATGCCGAGTGTCAACGACCGGTTCTTGGTCGAAATGGCGGGCAAAGCGCTTCATACCGCCATGCTCGGAAGAGGCGCTCGGCATAGTTCGGCGGTCGGCATAAACCTGCAAACTCAACGGCGTCGAGCCCCTCGGCTATCTCGCCGATGTCCTCACCAGGATCGTCAATGGCCACCCGAACAGCCAGATCGACGACCTGCTGCCCTGGGCCTACATCCCGGCTCCCGAACTCAGGGCCGCGGCCTGAGAACAGCGCTTACCCTGCAGCGTCTGGTTGGCGCGCTCAACGCGTCCCTTCGCCTGGGGGAGTTGGCGCAGATGATGTCAATGTTGAGCTCATAGAGCGCCCGGCCGAATTGCGTCAGACCGGCTGCCGCGGTCCAACTTGGAACCATGCGTCGTCCGCAGTCACGCTGTTTTTCCGCCAGCCAACGGAGCCGTTCCACATATGTCGCGCTTCTGTACCCGAATCAGCTCCAGCGCAAAGTCACAGAAAGGGGTGGCGGTGTTGATCTCGAGAAGCAGCCCGAGCGCTCGATCTCTAAGACCCATAATCAACGCGGCGCTTCAACGCGTCGGCACACTAGCGAGACGTGTCTCGGTGCAGCGTTCGGGCAAGCGCCGATCGCGCGCTTTTCCTGCTCGATGAACTATAGAAGCGCGACCTGACGGCGAACAGGGAGCACCGGCGGTATTTATCGTGTAACGTGAAGGAGAAGGCAATGCTCATGTCGTGAGGATGTCACGAACGCGAGCAACAGATCGTCGCGCTCTCCCCGGGCCCTGACACATCCGCGCGCTACAGAACCACGGTGGGCAGCCGCTCGAATGCCCAGGATGCAAAAATCCACAGATGCATTCCGGTCATATGCTAGCTGCCAAGCATATGACCGGCATTTCGCAAGGCGCTTAGGAAGAGACCGGCATCGACGGTGACATCGATCTTGGCCTGCATTGACAGGGGCATGCTAGTCCAGTTCTCCAACGGCGCAATGAAATGTGAGAAGGTGCCATTGACCATGCAATGGCGGATAACAAGGCCCTGTCTGTCCAACGCGACCACGCCAGTCTGGTCGCCTCGATATCGGATGGCTGCGACCCTCTGGACCTCCGAGTCACCGTCGACCCGCACGTCGAAAACCAGGATACCGTGGCTCCTCGCGGCGATCTCCGCGGCTTTTTGGTTGAAGCTTAGGGAGAGCGAGCGGACGCTTTCGACCGCCATTTGGAAAATCGCCAAATCCAGTTCATCCAACGCCATTTAGGCAATTGCGCGCAATACAGTGGTGATTGCAACGCCGCACACGGCTTGTTCACAGATGTCGGCGCACGACCAATCCCTTGTTGGGCTGCCGCTCGGCCACCGATGGATTGCGAGTTCCGGTTAGGACTGATCCTGAAGCGAGGCGCGCGCACTGTCCTTGAACTTGGCCTTCTGCGCTACGACCGTGGACGCCATTCCTTCCTCGCTTCGCCAATCTACCCTGGCCTCTGCGAGCATCCGCTACTCGAACGCAGATTTCGTCGCCATGTCGTGAGGTCGCTTCGCATTTGTCCTGCTGAGCATACGCTTGGGTCTGAACGTCCACTGAAGAGGCTTAGCCCCGCTGTCGGGACCTGCTGCACCACGGCACGTCAGCGCAGCAGACTCCACGGGGTTCACAAAGTTGACTCGCTGGGGTAGGGGGAGCGCAGAGAAATCTCCGGTCGCAGCCTTACCCGGTCAAAACAAGGATACCACGATGAAGACTCTCGTCATCTGCTCCGGCGGATTGGACTCCGTTTCCCTTGCTCACAGAGTGGCAGCGGAGCACGAGCTCGCCGGCCTCCTGTCTTTCGATTACGGCCAACGGCACAGGAAAGAATTGGGCTTCGCGGCTCTCTGCGCGGAGCGACTGAACACTATGCACCAGATCATCGACATCTCCGAGGTCGGCCGCGGCCTTTTCGGCTCAGCCCTGACCGATAATGTTGACGTGCCCGACGGCCACTATGCCGAAGACACTATGAAGATCACGGTGGTGCCGAACCGGAACGCCATCATGTTGGCAATCGCCTTCGGTCTCGCCGCCGCACACAAGGCCGAAGCGGTGGCGATGGCCGTACATGGCGGCGACCATTTCATCTATCCAGATTGCCGTCCGGCCTTCATCGAAGCTTTCCAGATGATGCAAGACCGCGCGCTGGACGGCTACGCAGAGATTCGCCTTTATACGCCTTTCGTGAACCTCACGAAGGCGGACATCGTCGGGGATGGAGCAAGACACGGAACGCCATTTGCGGAGACCTGGTCATGTTACAAGGGCGGCGAGCGTCACTGCGGACGGTGTGGGACCTGCGTCGAGCGGCGCGAGGCGTTTCATCTCGCGGGGCACGCTGATCCAACCTACTACGAAGACGCCGACTTCTGGCTCGAGGCGCTGCGGAGGAGGAGCGCCTGATGTTCCGCATCACCAAGGAATTCCACTTCTCGGCCTCGCATCAGCTCACCTCTTTGCCTTCGGACCATCAGTGTGCGCGCCTGCACGGGCATAACTACATTGTCGAAGTGGAGCTTTCGGCGAAAGAACTGGACGCACACGGCTTCGTGCGCGACTATCACGATTTGGCGCCGCTCAAACGCTATATCGACGAGAGCCTCGACCATCAGCACCTCAACGACGTGCTGGGACATGAGCAAGTCACGGCGGAATACCTGGCCAGACATCTTTATGAATGGTGCAAGGCACGTCTGCCGGAAACCGCGGCCGTGCGGGTGAGCGAAACCCCGAAAACCTGGGCGGAATACCGGCCGTGACGGACATGCACCCCGCAATCCGTGTGAGCGAGATATTTGGGCCCACCGTCCAGGGCGAGGGAGTGCTAATCGGTTTGCCTACAGTCTTCATAAGGACCGGCGGGTGTGACTACCGCTGTTCCTGGTGCGACAGCCTCCATGCGGTGGACAATCAATTCCGCTACCAATGGAAGATGATGACAATCGATGCGGTGTGGCAAAGCGTCGTTGCGCTTTCCGGTGGTCGGCCAGTGATGGTGTCGCTGTCAGGCGGCAATCCGGCCATTCAGCCGCTCGATGCGCTCATCGAGCGGGGCCATGGTGAAGGTTACCGATTTGCGCTGGAAACCCAAGGTTCGGTGGTCAGGGACTGGTTTGCGGATCTTGACGTGCTGGTCCTCAGCCCAAAGCCGCCATCAAGCGAAATGAGCACCGATTGGGCTGCATTCGAGGCGTGCATAGAAGCGGCGCAGGAGAAGCCGCAGGTCGTGCTCAAGCTCGTTGTTTTCGACGAGCGTGACTACGACTACGCCAAAGGCACCGCCGCGCGATTTCCACGCCTTCCGGTCTATCTGCAACCCGGCAATCACACGCCACCGCGCCCTGGCGATGAAGGCGCGCCTGTCGATCTGGAAGGAATAATGAAACGCATGGAGTGGCTCGTTGAAAAGGTGACACGCGACAAGTGGTTCGAAGCGCGCGTGCTGCCGCAATTGCACGTTATGCTCTGGGGTAACAGGAGGGGCGTCTAGTCTCGCCTGCGTTGTGCGGGAACTGGACCTGCGGATCTTCGGCTGGACGGGTTGCCCATATTTGAGGGCCCGCCGGGGTACCTGCGGCGGTGCTGGGTGCTTTTGAGCACACACCGTAGCGGCTCAGCTACCGCTCGGGATATTGTGGCCGCTCTGGGCACCCGTGGTTCAATCCTGGCGCAGTTGACCTACCGCGCAGCTCGGTTATGGCGGAGCACCCATGGCAAGCGCCTGTACCGCCGTTCCTATGCGGATGTGCCTACCGCTTTCAAAGTCGGCGAGATTCCATCTGAGTTTATTCTGGGAGAGCTACAGGATATAGACACTCTGTTGGGGGCCTCTTTCTTCTATATCGACCAGAGCGGGGATCGTATCGGGCTCATCCACACCACGCAGCGAGGGGAAACGGAAGACAGCTCCAGTATCGACCTTGTGCTGGTGTCTGCGGATCACCGAAGCAGAGGGATCGGCTCAGTGCTCGTTGACGCAACGCTTCAAAGCCTGGCCTCTGATGGGCACACGGATGTTGCGTCTCTTACATGGCAAAGCAATGTCGGAATGAATGCGACCTTTAGCAAACGTGGTGGTCGTCGTGGGCTTGGCTACTTCACCTACACCATGGTCGCCTAGTCCTGTGACTATGACCCCTGGCATTGAGAAGCGTGGTTCTACATAGTGGAGTTGGCTCGGTCTCGCCGTGCTGGCGTTCCCGACGTTTGTAGTCACCATCGATCTGACAATTGTTCATCTTGCCTTGCCTGCCATCGCGGTCGATCTCAATCCCAGCGGTACGGAGATGCTTTGCATAGTTGTCCTTTATGCTTGGCCAACATCTTCACGCCAATGTCAGCTAGGCCCGATCTCCCTGCCGACCAGCGCGAGGACTCGGAGCCGGTCCGAGCCCTCCGGTCGCAGTGGATTGTGCAGCAGCGCCGTCGTCGCCTTGGCCTGCGGCTGCTCGAGCAAAGCGGGAGGCGCTCGTTGATGGGACAATCTGCCCTGGCGCCAGGCCTCCGCAAGATCCGAATCCCCGAGAAGGCGACGCACGGCCGCCGCGTTGCTGGCGACGTCGTCGCCGTCGGCCGGGATGTCCGCAACATGGCGCGCAAAGTGATCGGCGCCGTCTGCGCCGGACAGAAGAAGAGCACCAGGGTGGTCGTCCAGGCTCGGTTTGCCTTCCGCCTCCAGCAGATAAATGGCCATCGCCGTGAACTGCTTTTTGCGTTGGCGGGGAGGACGCAAGGCTTTGAATAGATTCAGGTCGATTGCTAGCTGTCGCGCTCGGCAGCCGCGAAAGCCGCGACTGATCGGCGCCCTTCGATCGCCGGACTCCATCGCCTCCGGCCGCCAAGCAGATCATTGCCAAGGTCGCGGGTAACAAGCCTCTGCCGCATCGAAAGGGTTATCTGCTGGAGGACTAGACGTGATGTCCATGGGTGCTTTGGCTTGGTCGCTCGATGATCGAGGTTGGCCTTCGCATAGGCGTGTTCGAAGGCATGAACCCTGATGGCTTCCTTGATCAATAGGGCGACCGAGCCGCCGGCCGGCGCCTGCTGTCGTGGAGCCGCCGTCTGCTGGGCTGTGGCGTCGTAAATGACGCTGCGACGTTGGACATCGCGGCAATGCCCTCCGGAGACGGCGGAGGCGCAACTCGGTGACATCTTGCCTTGGGCCCAGTTTGTAAGGACACTCCGGCGATCTATCTTGCGGGGATCAGATGCAGTGCGGATTTCCCGCCTCTCACGGCCGCCGTCGACAGCTTGCGGTCGAAGCTCGCCAGATGGCCACTATGCGCCTTAGCGAGCGCAAGAAGATAGATGTCGGTAACCTGTGCTGAAGTCAGGACTTTTGCCGCATCAATGTCGCCTGAGCCGACGAGGCTCACATCGTCGGGCCAGAAGCTGTGGCCGGGCAGGGCGCGTAACTTAGTAACGATCTGCGCGACGACAGCAGGCGAACCGGGAGAATTGGGATATTTCGGATTGCCGATGATGCGGATGACGCCGTTTTCGGTGATGGGACAAGTGGCCCATGCGGCGTGACCGGTCGCTTCGAACCAGCCATGCGCGTCGTCATGGCCGACATGGCCAGGATCGATCAGCGCGATCAGTACATTGACGTCGAGCAGGAAGGTCACGGCAGCTTGTCACGCAAGGCATTGACCGTCTCAAGCGTGACAGGAGGTGTATCCGACCGAGGCGACAGCAGAGGAATCCCGTTGCGCTCGCCGCCGGCCTGCGGGCGGCGCAGTGAGCGCCGGGCGAGATCGGTGATGATCTCACCGACGCTGCGATCCTGCTGCCGGGCCATGGCCTTGGCCGCGAGCAGGACGTCGTCATCTATCGCTAGTGTCGTTCTCATATCGACCTCCTGGTGCGCATCAATCATCACGCATCATATAGCGCAGCGAGGACAGCCACTCAAGCCGGACCCGCTGGGAGCGGCGAAACTCTATCCAAGAGAACCGTCGCCAAAGCGATGTGACCGACGTGGAACGGCTCCTCGCTATCCAACGAAATCTCCAGCCAGGCATAGGTCGCCTCGATCTTCGCGACCGTCGCGCAAAGGGGCCGTAGGCGGCCGCCCAGGCAGCGGCCACGCCGCCGACGCCCGACTGCATGAAAAAATGGGGAGGTTGGCAAATCCCGCGGAGCGCCTCGCGCGCAATGGCTGTGTAGCCTGCATCGCTCGTAGATCGGCGAGGAGGTATCACAACGATTGTCCAGCCATTCTCGTCGGCGACGCCATCTGCCTTTACAACGGGATCGTTGGGGGTAGTGGTGCTTCGGACAATCTCGGCGCTGTGCCATCGATCGTCAAGGCCGGCCTTGACCTGCCAATCCAGATCGCAATGTTCCAAGTCGAAGCGGCGCCGATTGCAGATCGGCGCTGATCCCCCGATGCCGATTTACTCTGGTCGATCGAGGATCACCCGTGCGGCCGCGATCAGGTCCGACGGAATGGGGCCGGAACAAGAGCTGTTCAGAATTTGCGCTAAGCCCGAACGAAAAGTGAACACCCGGATGTTCGCTGTGGATACGTCATTTGCCTCCTGTACTGCTAGGCTGCTTTGGACAGAGGCTTGGCCACTACCGTTCTAGAGTGGAGTGGAAAGTGGCCCGACGTGCGCTACTCAAAGAACACGAACGAAAGACGCTACTCGCCATTCCGATCGACGAAGACAGTCTGATCCGGCACTATTCTCTTGCGCCGGCCGATTTGTTGGAAATCCAGCTACGGCGGCGCGAACACAATCAGCTCGGCTTCGCGATCCAACTCTGCTTAATGCGCTATCCCGGCCGGCCACTGTTCGCCAACGAGGGTTCCGCGGAAAGCTATGCTTGACTATGTTGCTGGGCAAGTAGGTGCAAGCTCGACCGCATTCAGGTTGTATGCCCGTCGTGAGGAGACCCGCAGCAATCACATTGCTCATCTCCTAGGTTATCTACGGAAGCGAAACGCAACTGCCGAAGATCGGCGTGCCGCATTGCTGACGGCTATCGAGACGGGCTCAACAACAGACGCCGGTGCTTCGATAGCTGGCGCCATTGTGGCGGAGTTCCGCAATCGAAATTCGCTGCTCCCGGCGGCCAACATTATCGAGCGGATGGGGATCGCGGGTCGCGCTATAGCTCGTCGGCGTGCGGAAAAGACGCTGATCGAAGGCCTTTCGTCTGATAGGCTGCAATCCCTCGACCGTCTTCTGGAGGTTGACCAAACCATCGGGCAGACGCGCTTTCTTGGCTGCGATCCTCGCCAGAAGCACCTGGTGCATCGAACTTGGTCGGGCTCGCCGACCGTATCGCCTATCTGCGGACGCTGGAGATCGATCCGAAACTGCAGGTCCGCATATCATCTGGCCGCTGGGACCAGATGATCCGTGAAGGCAATGCTACGCCGGCCTGGCTGGCCAACGACTTCAATGCCAGTCGTCGACACGCTCTGATCGTGGCGCATGTCATCAAACTCAGCCAGGGCTCACCGACGATGCTGTTACGATGTTCATCAATTGATGGGAAGGCTGTTCTCTCAAGGTCTCGGTTGAAGAAAGTCCAAGAGGTCATCAGGTGGTGCAAGTGCTGGAGATCAGCGATCAGATCGCGAAACGCCGGCAGATACGCGCCGCGCTGGAGAGTCCACCGCTGATACGGGTGCGCAGCTGAAGAGCCATGGCACGGTCAAATGGTACAATCCCGAAAAAGGCTTCGCTTCATTCATGCTACCGCGTTGAACCGCTCAGGACTCAGCGTGCTGGTGGAGGGCCAGAAAGTGTTTGTCGAATGCGGGCAGGGCAAGAAAGGACTTGGAAGTCCGAAGCATCCTGCTCGGCGTCGCCGCTCATGCTGGCGAAGTGCAGGACGGCGATTTACGGCGGTGGGGTTTCTATCACAATACGTCGCCTCCCAAAGCCAACGCTAGACAGTCAGAATCTCTGTGCACGGTCGTTACTTCCACTTAGCAGAAGGCGGCAGAGGCTATCTGTCCGGCTCCGCGAGTCCTGCTCACGTCGCTTTGCCGACGGCCGCGTCCATTCCCATCTCGTCCTCGGATATGTCGTCGAACGAAGCGTAGTTCATGTTGTAGAGACGGGCGTAGAGGCCTTTTTTGCCATCAGCTGTTCGTGGTTGCCGCTTTCGACAGTCTCGCCGTTCTGCAGCACGATGATTCGGTCGGCGCCGCGGATGGTGGCCAGGCGATGGGCAATAACCAGCCCTGTCCGGCCTTCCAGCAGTTTTATCAGCGCCTTCTGGATCAGCATCTCCGTATAGGAATCGATGCTGGCCGTGGCTTCGTCGAGTACAAGGATCTTGGCGTCGGCCACCAGCGCCCGCGCAAAACTGATCAGCTGGCGCTGGCCGAGCGAGAGATTGCCGCCACGCTGCTCGAGTTCGGTGTCGTAGCCATCGGGCAAGTTCTCGATGAAGTCGTGCGCGCCGACGGCCAGTGCGGCGCGGACCACCTCTTCGCGGCTGGCGCCGGTTTTATGATAGCGGATGTTCTCCAGCACCGTTCCTGAGAACAGGAACGGCTCCTGCAGCACCATTGCCACCTGCTCTCCGAGCGAACCCTGTGTCAGGTCGCGCACATCGTGCCCGCCGACCAGGACCTGACCCGACCAGACATCGTAGAAGCGGTGCACCAGCGCCATCGAACTGGACTTGCCCGATCCGGTGGGGCCGACAAGTGCTACGGTCTCGCCCGGATTGACGCGGAAGGAGACGTTCTTCAGCACCGGCAGATTTTGCCGGTAGCCGAAGGTGACGTTCCTGAACTCGACCGAGCCGTCCATGTCGCGCGACAGCTTAACAGCATTGTCCTTGTCGCTGACGTCCACCGGCACGTCGAGCACTTCGGAGATGCGCTGGCCCGAAGCCATGGCGCGCTGCATCACGCTGTACTGCATGGTGAGCGAGCGGATCGGGTCGAAGAAGCGCTGGATGTAGAACAGGAACGCCACCATTACGCCGACGTCGAGGCTGTGCGACAGCACCATCGAGCCGCCCACGACGATGACTGTCGCCATGGCGAACCCGGTCAGCGTGTCGACGATCGGCACCATCACCTGCGCATACCTGGCCGACCTCAGATGGGCATTGAGATTGGCCAGCACCTTCTCGTCATATAGATCGAAATTGACATGCTGGCGTTCCAGGCTCTGTACCGTGCGCACGCCATGGATGCCTTCGGCCAGCGCACCGTTGGCGATCGAGTTGGTTTCATGCGCCGCCATGAAGGCGACCTTGGCGCGCGGCAGCCAGAAAAGGCGCACGATGAACAGCACCGGCATGGTCGACAGCGTCAGCAGCCCGAGCCGGAAATCGAGCCAGAGCAGGACGCTGACGATGCCGAACAACAGCACGATGTCGCCCACCGACATCACCGACGTTTCAAGGAATTCCTGCATCGAATTCACGTCGCCCTGCAGGCGCGACATCAGCCGGCCGGCCTCGGTCTTGTCCATGAAGCTCAGCGAGACCCGCTGCAGGTGGCTAAACATGGCGCGGCGCAGGTCGGAGAGCACGTTTTCGGCCACCTTGCCGACGACGCTCTCCTGCATATAGCTGGCGCCGTAGTTGATGAGGATGATCGTCGCGAAGGCGCCCGTCGCCCAGATCATCACCGACCGGTCGAGCGTGCCCGCCGCCATGCCTTGGTCGATGGCGTAGCGGATGACCAGCGGGATCGCCAGCTGCGTCAGCGTGAACACCAGGACCGCGGCGACCGAGATGAAAATCCGGCCCCGATACGGTTTCACGAAGCTCCAGATGCGCCGCACGATGCGCGGATCATAGGCCTTGCCGAAGACTTCTTCCTCGTCCCGGTGCGAGCCGACGACCGCCTTTGTCGGCCGCCCGCTGGTGTCTTCCTTCTCGTCGCCGCTATGTGTCGACATCACGCGGCTCCCGTTACAACGGGTCGGTCATCGTCCGGCCGCAGCTGCAGGTCGTAAAGGGCGCGGTAGCGTCCGCCGAGCGCCAGCAGTTCCTCATGCGTGCCGCGCTCGACGATCCGGCCGCCCTCCACGAACAGGATCTGGTCGGCATGCATCAGTGAACTCAGCCGGTGCGAGATGATGAGCGTCACGCGGTCCTTGGCGAAGCGTTTCATCGCTGCCCGGATCCGCTGCTCGGTGCCGGCGTCGATGGCAGCAGTTGAATCGTCGAAGACCAGCACCGATGGCCGCAGCATCAGGCTGCGGGCGATGGTCAGGCGCTGGCGCTGGCCGCCGGAAAGCGACGCGCCGCGTTCGCCAACGACTGTGGTGTAGCCGGCGGGAAGCCCGATGATGTAGTTGTGCAATTGGGCATACTCGGCGGCTTGCCCGATGCGGGTCTCGCGCGCCCATGGATTGCCGTAGGCGATGTTGTTCTCGATCGACGTGGTGAACAGGAATGCGTCCTGCTGCACCACGCCGACCGCCTTGCGCAGCGATTGCAGCGTGACCTTGCTGATGTCCTGGCCATCTATGGTGATGGCACCTGACATCACATCGTAGAAGCGCGGGATCAGGTGCGCGATGGTCGACTTGCCGCTGCCGGGCGGACCGACAATGCCGATGGTTTGGCCGGATCTTGCCTCGAAGCATATCCCGGATAGCGTCGGGCGGCCAGCGCCCGCGTAGCGGAAGCCGACATTGTCGAAGCGCAGCACACCATCAGTGACGACAAGATCCCTGGCGTCGGGCGCGTCCTCGATATCGAGTTCGGTGTCCAGCAGTTCGAACAGACGTGTGCCGCAGGTCGAAGCGCGGGCGAATGAATTGACCATCAGGCCGAGCTGGCGCACTGGCATCTGCAAGATGGTCATGAAGGTGAGGAACTGGGCCAGCGTGCCGACGCTGATCTGGCCCGCAATCACCTTCTGGCCGCCGAACCAAAGCACCAAGCCCATGGCGGCGAGGAACGAGAAGTTCATGGCGCTGGTGTTGCTGACGCGGATGCCGACGCGCTGGTTGGCGAGGTCCAGCGCATCCTGCTTGGCGCGGTCGAACTTTTCCAGCTCTTGCCGCTGCGCCGCAAAAGCACGCACGACACGGATGCCACCGAGGTTCTCATCCATCACCCGGCTCAGCACCGACAGCCGCTCTTGCAACGTCAGCCAAGTGCTGCGCAGCGCCAGTTGCGTGACCGAGGACCGCCAGGCGACGAACGGCACGAAGCTCAGGCTGAGCAGCCCGAGCACGAGATCGGTGCTGATCAGCAGATAAGCGCCGACGCCGATCAGCACGCCGAGCAGCACGACGCGCAGGATGCCGGTGGAGAAGAACATGCGCACGCCGTCGAGATCGAGCAGGCCGAGCGTGATGAGATCGCCGGTATGGACCCGGTCGTGGAAGGAGAAGCTCAGGCGCTGGATCTTCTCATAGAAAGCCAGCCGCAGTTCATAGCCGGTCCGGTGGCCGACGGCCTCGCCATAGTAGTTCTGCGCCATAGTGAAGAGGCCGCGCAGGATGCTGACGACGAGCAGCGTGAGCGCCGTGTTCCACAGCGCGTGCTCTGCCGCAGGACCAGCACCGGCAGTTAAGACACCCTGCGCCTGGTCGATGGCGCGTCCCAGCAAGCGTGGAATGAAAAGCTGCAGCGTCGCGGCAATGAAGGTCGAAACGATGGTGATGGCGACTTGCCAGGGATGGCGCAGCGTCATTCGCACGATACGCAGCAGGGTGCTGAGGCCTTTGCCCCACAAGGCTTCCGCCACATGGACAAACGATTTGCCGCGCTTCGCCGCGCCGCTGGTTGCATCCATACGCAAGGGAAATATCCAGACCACTCCGGGACATTAGCCCGGACGAATGAAGCAGACTCAATTCAGATGGCGCGATGGTACGCGTGTCCGACTTGACCGTTCAAGGGGCCAATGGCGGCATCGCACTATGCCTGAAAGGCGTGCAGCCATTGGTCGTCGCCGCGTCCGCAAAATGCAGCCCGGCGCGGCGAGCGCCTCACGTCACGAAATTCGTCCGCAGATAGCGTCGAGGCCTTCGATGCTGCTCTTCGAGCCATAGGAGCTCGGGCCGATATGCGGCAACGCTTATACCGAGTTCGCATATTTCAAGCTCAACCACTACCCTTGCGCGCGTTCCGAGACGTTTGGCCCTCGCTATCGACGGGCGGTTTGCCTCGCGAACGCTTCCTTAGACGCGTCAGCCGGCCAGTATTCCGGCGTCGCGGGCGCCTCGACGAAAGCCTGTCGCGCGAATTCGGGCGGCTGCTCGCCCTTCAGAACACGCCTCGCGGGCCCGGCTTGTGGCGCGGACCCCATTCCGTCGGCCAGCTGCGGAGAAGACACTCGGCCGCCGCTCGGGTCGAAGGGATATTGATCCTTTGTCGCGCGCGCCCAGCTCCACACGGACATAGCTCTTCCAACGCTTCGTGTCCAAATCGCCCGCCAAGAGCTTCCCTCAGTTCACCAACGGTCTTGAAAGAAATCGTCCGGATGGTCCGACCAAGCCTGGCCTGCCCGAATCCGTGGCGAGACATTCTGGAAAAGGCAACAAATGTCTTGCTGGCACCTGCCGAACCGGGACGAAAGTCATGCCAGACCTACAGGAATGGCCCGATATCGAATTTTTGCTGACCATAAAGTGGTCCTGAAAGTTGTGTTGTTTCGGCGACGTTAGTGCATCAAGCCTGCCGATCGCAGGGCGTCCTCGGTGACTTTTCGTATGCCCGCGGCGGAGGGTTCTGTCGCAAATCGTGCTTTGTTACAACGGCACGCTTTCGCGCCGATGATCATGCTGCAAGGATTTCGAACTGCTCGGCGATCGAGGGACGTGGATTATAGGCGAACCTCGCCTGCCGTTTGCGCATCATGTGAACCATCTCGATGCCGGAAAGGACGGCATCGGCACTCGCCATCGACTTGAAGCCGAGCATTGACCGAGTGCGGCGCTTGATGCGCCGATGGTCCTGCTCGATCCAATTGTTGAGATACTTGCTCTTGCAGATGCGGATCGGCTTCAGCGCTCGTCGAGATCGATTCCGCAGACGGTGTTCGGCGTCGCAGGAAATGATCGCCTCATGATTGGTCGGGCTGCCGTCGATGACGATGCGATCCGCTGCCGTGGCGCTCCAGGGCCTTCCGGAAGAAGCGCTTGGCTGCCGGCAGGTCGCAGTGTTCGCCGAAGATGAACTCGACCGTGTCGCCGACGCCGTCGACGGCACGATAGAGATACATCCATTGGCCGCGTATCTTGATGTATGTCTCATGTGCCACTTGCCGGTGACGGCGCGCTTGCGCCCGTTGAAGCGCTCCAGAAGCTGGGGCGAGAAGTGAACGACCCAGCGGTGCACCGTCGAATGGTCGACGTTCAGGCCGCGTTGGGCCATCATCTCTTCCAGATCGCGCAGGCTGAGATTGTAGGCCAGATACCAAGCGCACGCACAGCAAGATCACTGATCGGTCGAAATGACGGCCTTTGAACATAGCAAGCGAACTCCCCGAAAGAAGAGAGGCCTTCGTGCCAGATATGGGTTGCAATTCCGTTTGCGACAGAACCCGCTGATCAACACCTGCTTATGCCGCGCGCGGCATAATGCAGAGCGTTTTTAGCTTGGCGTCGCGCAGAAAAGCGGGTGGCGAGAGCGCGCTGAGGTGTATCGCGACGGTGAGCTAAAAACGTGTTGGACTAAGCCGCCGGCACGGGTGACCGCTATGGGCGTTCAATCAGGCCGTGGCCATGAACAGGCATGGCGTGGGCGCGGATGGGTTGTGGACGAAGGGATTGCAGGGGTCGCGTGCGCCGAAAGCGGCACGGATATAGGTTCGGCAAAGTGAGGACCGGCGTCGCGCCTTGCCCGGCAGAGGCTGCCGGGGGTGACGGCGCGCAGCTTCGCGGGGCCGCTCGGTTTTCCGGCCGAACGGCTCGTGCGATAGGGTGACGGCGAAAGCGGAGCGGTTCTTTCATGACGTATCCCAGTATGGCGGGGGTCCAGTGGTGCCGTCGAAGGTTTCGAGGATGATCATCTGGCCTTGACGACAGGCGGGGCATTGCCTGAGGGAATGCCCGGTGAGGTCCTCATAGCGGTCGCGATAATCCCTTTCGGATGAGCCATCCGACGGCTCGGGAACCGGCATGCCGAGCAGGTCGCGGCAGTGGGCGAGCTTTTGCGCGCGGTAACGATTGCCGAGAAAGCCGTAGTAGCGGATGCGATGGAAGCCCTCGGGCAGGACGTGCAACAGGAAGCGGCGAATGAACTCATCGGCGGCAACGGTCATGACCTTTTGCTGACTGCCGTGCCGATAGTCCTTCCAGCGAAAGGCGACTTTGCCGTCCTCGATGGCGACGAGGCGATTGTTGGAAATGGCGACGCGATGGGTATAGCGGCCGACGTAGTCGAGGACCTGGGCAGGTCCCGCGAAGGGCGGTTTGGCAAGACGACCCACTCAGCCTTTCGTAGCGGCGCCAAATAGCGCCGGAAGGCGTCGCGCTCGCTCAGGTGCTGCAGGCCAGAGAAAAACTGCAACTGGCCGGCGTCGAAGGCTTTCTCCAGGTGCTCCAGAAACAATCGTCGGAACACGCGTGAGAGCACCCGGACCGGCAAGAAGCCGGGCTTGCAGGCGATCCACCGACGACCGTCGGCAGACAGGCCGCCGCCGGCGACGACGCAGTGCAGATGCGGATGATGAAGCAGGTTCTGGCCCCAGCTGTGCAGCACGGCGAAGAAGCCGATCTCGGCGCCCAGGTGCTTGGGATCGGCGGCGATGGTGCGCAGGGTCTGGGCGGCGGCGCGGAAGAGCAGGCTGTAGACGAGCGCCTTGTTCTGATAGGCAATGGCGGCAATGGGCTCCGGCAGCGTGAAGACGACGTGAAAGTATTGTGTATCGAGAAGCTCGGCGCGACGATCCTCCAGCCATTGCGCGCGGGCCAGTGATTGGCAGCGGGGACAATGCCGGTCGCGGCAGCTGTTGAAGGCGATGCGCCGGTGGCCGCATTGATCGCATGCTTCGATGTGCCCGCCGAGCGCGGCGGTCCGACACAGTTCGATCGCCGTCATGACTCGGCGTTGGGCGGTCGACAGCGACGCGTCATGCTGTGCGCGATAGGCTTCGCCGTAGCAACGGAAGATATCCGCCACTTCCGGCCCCGAGCGGGCCATTGCCGCGCCGCTCAGAAGTATTGCGGCTTGGCGGGCGGCGGCACGGTGGGCGCCGGACGCGGCAAGAGCTCGAAGGGGCTCGATGTGGCGCAGACTTTGTTGGTGGCGATCCGCAGGTAATGGGCGGTGGTCGCGAGGCTGCGGTGACCGAGCAGCAGTTGAATGGTGCGCACGTCGGCGCCGGCCTCCAACAGATGGACGGCGAAGGCGTGCCGCAAACTATGTGGCGTGACCGGTTTGGACAATCCGGAGAGGTCGCGCGCTTTCGCGCAGGCTTGTCCCACCGCACTGCTGGTGATCGGCTGGCCGGCACGATCGCCGGGGAAGAGCCACGCCTCTGGCCGGCGCATCTTCCAATAGTCGCGCAGAATCTCCAGCAGCTTGGGCGACAGCATCACATAGCGGTCCTTCTGACCTTTGCCCTGCTCGATGCGGATGACCATTCTCTGGCTGTCGATGTTCGTGGGCTTCAGCTGCACCGCTTCCGTCGATGACGGGTCAGATGATAGCCCTGGACGGCGGACAGCACCTTGCTTAGCAAACACCAGATGTCATTGTACCGGAATAGAGTCTGGCGAACGCATGCTGAGACCGACCGGCTCTCCCTCAATGTTCGAGATAGTCTTTCGCGCGGCCGTTATCGCACGGACCTCAAACAGGCGGTCCGCGACGAAATCTCGAACCTCTCCATCGTGGAAGATGCCGACGATGGCGGCGCCGCGAGCCTTGGCTTCGTTGATGAGGTCTACCACGGTTGCGCGATTGGCGGCATCGAGCGATGCAGTCGGCTCATCTAGGAGCAGGATTGGGTAGTCGACGATGAAACCGCGGGCGATGTTGACGCGCTGCTGTTCGCCGCCGGAGAAGGTGGCAGGTGCGAGCGACCACAGCCGTTCGGGGATGCGCAGGCGAGTGAGCAGGGTCATTGCGAGCGCTTTGGCCTCGTCTGCCGGCATACCGTTGGCGATCGCGGGCTCCGCAACGACATTGAGGGCGGTTACGCGAGGGATAACACGCAGGAACTGACTAACGTAACCGACCGTGCGGCGGCGGATTTCCACGACTTCCCAGGGTTCCGCAGAAAGCAGATTGACTGTCTCACCGAGATGTTCGACGAGAATTTGTCCGGCATCTGGTTTGTAATTGGCATAGAGCGAGCGCAGAAGCGTCGACTTGCCGGCGCCGGACGGGCCGTGCAGGCACACGCATTCGCGGGCTTTCACCGCGAGGTCGATGTCTTTGAAGACCGGGAGGACAATGCCTCCCTGGGTGTGGAGTGTGAAGGTCTTGGTAAGACCCTTTGCATGCAGGCGAATGGTCATGATGATATCCTTGCCGCCTCAAACCTGCAGGACGGAGGAGACTAGCAGTTGAGTATAGGGATGATGGGGATCGTCGAGGACCTGGTCGGTCAGGCCTTCCTCGATGACGCGGCCGCGCTGCATGACCATCAACCGGTCGGCGAGGAGCCGCACTACGGCAAGGTCGTGGGTGACGATGATGACTGCCACGCCAAGTTCACGTACGAGGCCGCGCATGAGATCGAGCAGTCGGGCCTGCACAGAAACGTCGAGCCCGCCGGTCGGTTCATCCATGAAGACGAGGCGGGGCTTGGTGACAAGGTTGCGAGCGATCTGTAGGCGCTGCTGCATGCCACCGGAAAAGGTATTAGGCGTACCGTCGGTTCGCTCGATGTCGATCTCGACTTTCCTCAGCCAGTCCTGTGCTTCGGCTCGAATGTTGCCGTAGTGCCGCGCTCCGATAGCCATCGGCCGCTCGCCTACGTTACCACCTGCGCTAACGTCCATTCGCAAGCCGTCGCGTGGGTTCTGGTGGACAATGCCCCAATCCGTGCGCGCGAGCCGGCGCCGCTCCGGCTCAGAGAACGCAAGAATATCCATCGGTCCGCGGTTGTGCACGTCGTAGACTATAGCGCCCGCATCCGGTTCCAGCCTTCCCGACAAACACGCCAGCAACGTCGATTTGCCTGAGCCGCTTTCACCGACGATGCCGAGCACCTCGCCGGGTCGGATTGCGAAGGAGATGTCGAGGCAGCCGACTTGACCCCCATAGGATTTCGAAAGACCGCAGACATGCAGCAGAGGCGGTTTTGGGAGAAGCTTGTTGATCGCGCCCATCGTCATTCCCTATCGCCGTTGCCCGGAGCCCTGGGGGGCAGATGCCTGGCGGGTTTTGCAGAAGTCGGTGTCCGAGCAGACGAACATCCGGCTACCCTTGTCGTCAGTGATCACCTCGTCCAGATAGCTAGCGGTTGAGCCGCAGAGCGCGCAGCAACCTTTCCAGGTCTGCACTTCGAACGGATGATCATCGAAATCCAGGCTGCGCACCGAGGTATAAGGTGGGATTGCGTATATGCGCTTCTCTCGACCAGCTCCAAAAAGTTGGATTGCCGGGCAGTCCTGCATCTTCGGGTTGTCAAATTTCGGGATCGGGCTGGGTGACATTAGGTGTCGACCATTAACGATGACGGGGTAGTCATAGGTCTTCGCAATGTGGCCGAAGCGAGCTATGTCTTCGTAGAGTGTTACCTGCGTGGGACCGTATTCGGAATATGCATGCATCTTTCGCGTCTCGGTCTCGCGGGGTTCCAGGTTTCTTAATGGCTCCGGTTGCGGAACCTGATAAACAAGAACTTGGCCCTCTTTGAGGGGCGCCTCGGGAATCCGATGGCGAGTTTGAATCACTGTGGCATCTGCAGTTCGTTCCGTCGTTCGGATGTCGCCAACGATCTCGAAGAATCGCCTTATCGAGACGGCATTGGTGGTGTCGTCCGCACCTTGGTCGATCACCTTAAGCTGGTCGTCGGGCCCGATGACGCTTGCGGTAACTTGAATTCCCCCAGTTCCCCACCCATAGGCAAGTGGCATCTCGCGTCCACCGAAGGGCACTTGATACCCCGGGATCGAAAGAGCCTTGAGTAGGCTGCGCCGGATCATGCGTTTTGTCTGCTCATCGAGATACGCGAAGTTGTAGGCGCTCTCATCCGGATCTAACTCGATACGATCGGTCATTCCGCCGCCTCATTTGGTTGGCTGGCCTCGTATTCAGCGCGTAGCTGCCGCACGAGTTGAAGTTCGGCTTGAAAATCGACGTAGTGCGGCAACTTGTAGTGAGAGACGAGCCCAACAGCTTCGATACTATCAGAATGCGAAAGGACGAACTCCTCGTCCTGGGCCGGATATCGGACCGGTTCGCCTAGCTCCCTGCTGCGCAAGGCGCGGTCAACGAGCGCCATCGCCAAGGTCTTGCGTTCGCATTCCCCAAAGGAAAGGCCGTATCCACGTGTAAACTGCGGAGGCGCTGTTTCGGACCCCCGAAACTGATTGATCATTTGGCACTCCGTAACTGTAATTTCTCCGATCTCAATCGCGAAGCCTAACTCATCTGGAACAATCACAACTGCGACCTCACCCATCCGGATCTCGCCGACAAACGGATGGGCGCCGCCGTATCCTCGCGTCGTGGAGTACGCGAGGCCTAAAAGGAAACCCTCGTCGCCGCGTGCGAGGTTCTGCATGCGCTGATCACGTCCTGCCGGGAAGACAGTCGGCTCTCGGGTGAGGTCGAACACCGGCTCGGTCGGATTGCGATTCGCCAATTCAGGCTCAATCAAACCCTCGTCGCCGAGAATATCGAGGACCCGCGGCATTGCCGTATCCAGTGGTACGTCTGCGACCTCCGCTTGTTGCCGTTCGACATCCCCATCGGCCGCAAGTCTGAAGTCCAGCAGGCGATGCGTATAGTCATAAGTCGGTCCTAGCACTTGGCCGCCAGGGAGGTCCTTGAAAGCTGCTGAAATCCGTCGCCTCAAGCTGATATTTGCCGTCTCCAAGGGCTCGGAGATCGCAATACGTGGCAATGTCGTGCGATACGCTCGAAGAAGGAAAATTGCTTCAAGCGCGTCGCCTTGGGCTTGCTTCAACGCCAGTGACGCAAGGTCAGGATCGTAGACGGATCCCTCCACCATTACTCGGTCGACTGCCAGGCCAAATTGCTCCCGAATTTGGCCCAGGCTGAGCTCGCCAAATTTCAGATCGCCGCGCCGCGCCTCGGCAATCAGTTTGTGCGAATTGACGATGGCAAATTCGCCACCTTTCACAGCGACATATGTCATTCAGCTCTCCACCTTGATCGTGCGCGGGAGACCGAGAACCGAACGGTCACATGTGAAAACGACGTCGACACCACGGGGGTAGAGTTCTCGATTGAGATCCCAATCGGACCAAAAGCTCTCCGGCATCCCGGCTATTCCTATTTCAAGCGTTCCCCTAATTCCCGGCCCCGTCCAGCGACGTTTCGGTCCTTCGGTGAGCGATTGCACCTCGACCACCAACGTGGTCGAGCGATCCGGATATGCGTCGTCACCAGGATGAAAGAAGGATAGCGGAGGCATGGCTCCAAGATCCGAAAGAACGGCAAAGCGGACCGCAACTCCCGGTTCTCGAAGAATGCGTGCGCCACAATGGAAGTGGAGGTATGCGATCACCTCACTCGAGGCCGTCGCCTCATCGAGCCACAGCGGTGTGTCGATATCCGCCAGGGTCAAGCACAGTGCGGCCGCCGCGCGAGAAAGCGGCGTTGGCGCTGTGGATGGGGACTCCAAGGTTTGGATCCGCCCGGGGTAGGCAGTCGCAAACATGACACTGCGAAACACTCCCTGACTATCGAAGACAGGATCATCAAAACCGGGTTGCAAGGCGACCATCGTTGGAGTGATGATCATGCCGGATTCTCCCCGCGAACCATGGTGAAAAAGTCCACTCTGGTGGAAGCCGCTTTGCGGCTAGCCAGAGTGCGCCGCTCGATTTGCTTCGCCAGCAGCGGCTGAATAACGCTCAACATAACCGCGTCGTACTTTTCTGGCTTTTGGAGCAGCGCATCCATGATCGCGGCCAGCTCGGCGTGCCGGCGGTCACGGCCTTGCACGTAGGCGAGCCCTACTGTGCCGCATGCAAGCCGAAGTGCACACCGGGTCACAGTCATTTCGCCCAGATTAAACGGATTTCCAGTGCCGCCTAACCGCCCCCGGACCAGTACAAGACCTATGTGCGGCCTTCGGAGCCATTCGATGGGCGGACGATTGCCAATATTTTCGGCGGCCTCTTCAAGAGCCTCACGCGAAGCGCATGCGAGGATTCCCATCCAGCGTTGGCGCTCCCGCGAAGATGTTTCGACTATGTGCTCTTTCCGCTCAGGAAAAGCTCGATCAGTATTCATAGAACCCGAATCCCTTCGACCCAAATGCCCCGGATCGCCGGTGTTCCATCAAAAATCGCGACTTGAAGGAGGTCTGCACGTAGACCCGGCTCGATGCGTCCTCGATCGGTTAGACCGATCGCCCGAGCGGGGTTGTTCGTGACCATCGCAACCGCGTCCGATAAAGCCACTCCTTGATCGGCCAGCGCGAAAACCGATTGGAGTAGGCTCGAGGGTACGTAGTCCGAAGTTAGAATATCGAGCAAACCTTCGGCGAGCAGGGCTTTCGCGCTGACGTTGCCGGAATGGGATCCGCCGAGCACAATATTCGGAGATCCCATCACGATCTGCATCCCGAGGCCGCGCGCTCGTCGCGCCGCCGCGACGGTCGTCGGGAACTCACAGAGTGTGACCCCTTCAGCATACGACTCGTCGACATCCGCGGTGGTCGTATCGTCGTGGCTCGCCAGCGGGATCTTCCGCTCGCCGCTGACAGATGCGATCTGCCTGCGGAACGACGGAACATATGTCACCTGCGCCTGTCGGCTCTCAGAAATGTGGAGTTCGAACTCGGCGTCCGTCCAGACCAGCCCCTTCTTCTTCCGGCGGAAGTCTCGATAAATAGCGAGATCGCGCCATTGTCTCTGGCCGGGCGTGTGATCCATTACGCTGAGTAGCTTTAGACTCTCATGACCGAGATAAGGCTCCACGATCTCCATCAACGTCCGGTCTGAGACTTCACACCGAAAATGGAAGAAATGGTCGGCCCGCAATATCCCGCGTTGCTTGGCTTCAGACAAAGCTTCGATCGCCGACCGCAGCATGGAGCTGCGCGAGCCACCGCTGTCATAGTCACCAAGAGAAAGCGCGTCGAGGACCGTTGTAACCCCGGCGCCGATCATTTGCCAATCATGCGCCATCGCAGCTCCGACCGCAGATGGCCATTGTACATTGGGCCGTGGATAGAAATGATTCTCGAGATTGTCCGTATGAAGGTCGACGAATCCGGGCAGCAAGTAATCGCCGCCAAGATCGACACCGCCGATAGACGATTGATTGTCGTTTGTTACTGCGGCAATAAGACCATTTTCGACATAGCAAGATCCAGTAAGTACTTCTCCGTTCGAGACGATTCGGGCATTGTACAAATGGTTCGACTGACTTGCCGCTGGTTGCACCCTCTCCATAAGCATGGGAAACATCACCTTTTCTCTGTTTTTATATCCAGGCCAGGCCGTGCGCGCTGGGCAAATCGAGGCCGAGGGCCTGTGCGATAGTCGGAGCAACCTGCGTCAGGTCTCCCGAGGCGATGCATCCGCGAGCTCCGGCGCCGGCCACGATTGCGATTGCATCATCACCCGGATGTCCGGGACTGAGACCATGTGTGGAGACAATCGAAGGCGAACCGGTCGTCTCCGTCATCGCCGATTTGTCGGGGCGCCGTTCGAACGCGTAGCCCGTGGGGGCTACGAACGTTATAAGCCCCTTGGCGCGGACGGCGGCGGGCAAATGCATCCCATCGAGAGGAGCCACACCCAGGCGAGACAGCCGATCGGCTATGATCAGCGCCTCGTTGACATCTGTCACAACAACATTGAGAGAAGCGCCCTCGCTCGTCCAACTATCGTGTGGCACGACAAGCTCGGGATAAATCGCCGTGTGAATCGGAGCCTGCCCGTGATCGCTCGCAATAATCACGACGTAGTCATTCAATCGACCAGCCTTCGACAAGCGGTGCATTAAGAGTCCCACCGCCATGTCAGCGGTCTGATATGCCCAGTTTGTCGCAGCAGAATCGAAGCCGTGATGATGTTGGATTACGTCTGTGATTGAGAATTCGGTTAGGATGAGATCTGGCGGTTGATCACCGCAGGCCAAGTCGCCGGCGAGCCGAAGCATCAACTGATCGCTCGCTAGGCCGATCATGTGAGGATGTAGCCTGACATCCGCCGATTGGCTCGACCCAGCGGTGAGCGGAGCATTCAGGAATGGGGAAAGCCGCCGTTTTGGGTCTCGGCGCACCGGTGCCACATTTGCATTTTCGCGGCGGGACGGGATTTTGATGTTCGACGGCCCCTTGTATTGCAGATGTTCCCACCAAGGGTCGATCTGTACAGTGGTATCCTCAGGTCTCAGCAGACCGAAGCCGAGGCCCACAACATCAAGGCCGGCTTCGAGCGCCGCTTGAGCGACGGTCGTAGCCTGAACATCGTTTTCGGTTGCTGGACGAAAAAAGTCACCATCCAGAATAGAGTTGCCATAAACTCCATGGATGGAAGTATCCACCCCGGTAAGAATCGTCGCTCTTCCTGGCCTGGACGTCCCGGGGGTGGCGGGCTGAACCCGCTCCGCAAAAAGATTGCTATCCGCAAGAGCCGCCAGATAGGGCATGCGTTCTCTATGTTCCAAAAAATAGTTCGCGCCGAGGGCATCGATAAGTACAAAGATGACTTTATTCTTTTTCGCCATAAGACTTCTTTCACGATGCAGATAACCGCTCACGTCCATTATCGGTGGTTTCGGACCACGGCATCAGACGGGCGACTGGGATGAGCGTTTTGCTGTATGGATGCTGCGGTCGCTCGAACAAATCTTCCGAACGACCGATCTCGCAAATAACACCATCTTTGATGACGGCAACCCGATCCGCAATCGAGCGTATAACGGCCATATCGTGCGACACGAAGACGATGGCACAACCGGTTTCAGAGCGGACATCATCAATTAGCTTGAGGACAGCTGCTTGAACTGAGACATCGAGCGCGGACGTGATTTCGTCGCAAAGTAGTAGGTCGGGGCCTGCAGCGCATGCTCGCGCAATGGCGACTCGTTGGGCTTCGCCGCCGGATAGATGTAGCGGCAGCCGATCTAGATAATCCGACGGCAAACGAACGAGCTCGAGAAGTTCGATGGACTTTCGCCGGCACTGCTCGCCATTCATTCGAAAGTATAGTCTCAGCGGCGCGCTGATCGCCTGCAGCACAGTCTGGCGGGGGTTCAATGCTGCTGCCGCGTTCTGCCACACGAGCTGCACCCGGCGGCGGAGTTCGAGTGCGCGGTCAGGGCAAAGCCTGTCATCGATCCGAAGTTCGCCTACCGAAGGCGCAATCACACCGGCCATAACTTTGAGGAGCGTGGATTTTCCTGAACCCGACTCTCCAACAATGCCCAAGGTCTCGCCGCGATTGACCGACAGATCGACCGAATCCAGCAGCCGCTTAGACCCTCGCTTGCTCGCTCGATAAGCGCGATCGCCAATTGGCCGGCCAGAGCGAATGTCGACGCAGACCTGTGAGATCGTCAGGAGCGGAGAGCATGGGATCTCAACTCTCTGCTCTGCTCGCGCCGCGGATTTCGGTTTCTGAAGGTGCCGCCCCCAAGGGTGATGGCAAAGAAGCGACCCTTCGAGGAACGTCGCTTGTGCCGGCTCGGCGTTGCGACACTCGGCGGTTGCCCTCACACAGCGCTCTGCGAATGCGCAACCAGAGATCCTCTCGTTCGTGCTAGGCGCCTGCCCCTCTATGACCTCAGGGAGAACTCTTTCGTCCATCCGCGGGAGAGCCGCCAAAAGAGCTCGGGTATAGGGATGCTTGGGACTTGCAAGCAGCGACGAGGATCGCCCGTCTTCAACAATACGTCCCGCGTACATCACCGCGAGACGTGTGCATAAGCTGGCGGCAACGCGGAGATCATGTGTAATGCAGACGATCGCTACGCCTTCCTTCGTCGCGAAGTTCCGCAGGAGATGAAGAATCGCCTCTTGGGCGCTCGCGTCGACGCCAGCGGTCGGCTCGTCCAGAATTAGAATTCGCGGCTTTGCGGCGAGCGCGAGAGCAAGGGCGCTGCGCTGCTGCTGACCGCCGGAGAGCTCGTGTGGGTGCCGCGAAATTACCGCTTCGCCATCAAGACCGAGAGAGTTGAGAAGGGATTGTGCGATTGCGTTTAGACGTCGAACATCACCCCGGATTCTGAACCTCAAGACTTCTCGGATCAGCGCGCCAATGGAGCGCGTCGGCGTTAGCGCAAGACCTGCGTTCTGCGGAACGTAAGAGATTTCCCGGCGTCGAACGTCATTCAGCTGACGCGCGGAGGCTCTCAGGAGGTCAAGCTCGTCGATCCGTACGCTCCCCGATCGAGCCACAAGTCCGGCTTTAATGGCGCCGCACATGGCTAGCGCAAGCGTGCTCTTGCCGCTACCCGACTCACCGACAATTCCTAGTACGTCTCCTGGGAATAGACGTAATGCCGTTCGGTCCACTACCGGGCGCCCTCGACCGTCGGCGCAGGAGATCGTCAGATCCCGAACCTCCAAGACTCGCCGCCGAGACGAGTGTGGATGTGCGTTTCCGCTCATTTATTGCTCCTGCGACGAGATTTGGAGAGCTCGATCGACTCCGATCGCCTTGGCACTAGCGTCTGCGAGAAGATTCAAGCCAACGATGAGACTCGCTAGGGCGACGCAAGGACTTAAGATAGCCCATGGGGCGACGCTCAGGACGTTGCGCGCGTCGGAAATCATAAGCCCCCAATCGGGTGATGGCGGCGCGACGCCAAAGCCAAGAAATGATAATGAACTGAAACCCAGAAGCATCGAGGACCAACGTATGGCTCCATCGACCGCTATGACATCGACGATGTTGGGTAGGATCTCGCTGAGGAGAATCCTTATGGATGTCTCGCCTCTGGCCCGTGCGGCAGCAACGAAATCAGCCGTCGCTACAGCTCTCGTCGCCGATCGCGCAACGAGAACAGCGCCATTGCCGTAGAATATCGCCAGCGCAGGTATGAGCGCGAACACCCCAAAGTTCGCTATTCCAGCGAGGAGGAGCAGGGCAAGGAGATAAGGAAAGGCCCCGATCACCTCGACGAGGCGCTGGATCACTTCGTCGACCGTCCCACCCTTATAGGCGGACAAAACACCCACCATGGCGCCCCATGTCACGGCAAGCAAAGTTGCGACGCCGGTAACGAGCAGCGCCGATTGCCCACCAACGATCGTACGTGAGAATACATCTCGTCCGAGACCATCGGTTCCGAGGAAGTGCGCGAGCGAAGGCGGCAGCAGGATCGTATTCGACAGTTGTTCAAGCGGATCGTGCGGAATAAGCAACCCGCCGAAGACTGCGAGGGTCAGATGCACGATCGTCAGCCCGGCGCCAACCATTCCCGATGGCCGCGAGAGGATCTGTCCCAGAATAGAGGTGGTTCCGCTAAATGCGAGTTGTGTTGGGGTCGACGAGCTCATGCCGACTTTCCCATCCGAGGATCGATCCTCTTTGAAATGATGTCAGCGAGAAAAGTCAGTGCCCCGTATGTGCACACGAAGACAAGGACAGTTGCCTGCAAAACCGGCATATCTCGGTCATAGATGGCCTGGAGCGTGAGGGTTCCAATCCCGGGATAGTTGAACACTCGCTCGATGACGACGACGCCACCGAGCGAGGATGCTATGCTCAATGCCGAAATGCTTAGGACCGGCGGTAACGCGCTCGGGAGTGCGTGCACGACGCAAAGCCTCAGCCGACGAATGCCACGCAATCGAGTTGCCAAGATGAAATCGCTGGAGAGCGCCTCGATCATACGGGTTCGAGTGACACGCATGATATGAGCCGACATGTGAAACGATAGCACGACTGCCGGCAGAACAAGGCTCGGCAACATGGCGGTGATAGGAGCATCGGCCGGAAAAACGGAGATGGCTGGGAGCCATTGGAGTTCGAGGGCGAATACGAAAATCAGAATGGTCGCGATAACGAATTCGGGCGTAGCCACCGCAACGAGGACAGTCGATGAAACCAGCAGATCGAAGACTGAATCCCGCCAGACGGCTGCGAGGACACCAAGTCCTATCGATAGGGGGACAGAGATTGATGCGGCTGTTCCGCCAAGAAGAAATGTATTGCGAACACGCGGCGCAAGGATCTCCGCAACCGGGGTGCCGGTTGTCAGCGATGTCCCAAAGCGGCCCGCTGCCATATCGGAGACCCAATCAAAGAAGCGTAGAAGAAGCGGGCGGTCCAACTGAAGATCGAGGCGGCATTTCGCCAAGGTGTCGCCAAAAGCGTCTTGTCCGAGAAAGGCAGTGCAGGCATCCCCCGGCAGCAGCTGTAGAGCGATGAAGGAGAGACCAAGGATGGCGACGGTTGACAGCACCCTCGTGAGGAACGACGAGCCAAACATTTAGTCGCTCCCTAGTCGCGCTTGGTGACGAGGTTCCATTCGAACGAGATGTCCGGCACTGTGGGAACGTTACCAAGTTTTTCGCTGACGATCCGCGCCTGGACCAAGAAGAAGGGGATGATAGAACCACCTTCGTCCGTAAGCATACGGGCAGCTTGCTGGTATAGCTTTCGTCTTTCACCGAACTCAGGTGTGCGGCGAGCCTTATCTAGCAGCGCGTCGAACTCCGGCGTCGCCCAAAAAGTCTCATTCCATTTTGCGCCAGATCGAAACACTTCATTTAGAACCTGATCTGCTGGTCGCTGCCCCCAATTCCCGACCAGAAATGGCCGCTTCAGCCAAACCGTGGTCCAATAGCCATTGGATGGCGCGACCTTGATATTCACGGTGACTCCGGCCTTTGCCGCTTGGGCCTGGTAGACTTGAGCCACCTGCACCATCGTGGGGTTCACGTCTGAGGTGTATAAATCTAAGGTCAGACCATCTTTGAAACCGGCCTCGCTTAGAAGTTGCTTTGCGCCGTCAACGTCGGCAGGGCACTTTATACTGGGATCATAGTACGGATCGCCAGGCCAAAGCGGATTGTCGCATGCAATAACGCCGTTTCCTCTGCCTGCGACAGTATCAATGATCGCTTGCCGGTCAGCTATTAGTTTCAAAGCTTTTCGAACGCGGACATCCGTGAAAGGTTTCGTGTCGGTCCGCATGACGATCGGATTCCACGCGCCCGTTGGGATGCGTTGAACCACGAAACCGGCCCGGTCCGCGAAAAGTGCGGCAGATTTGGCGGCGACCGTGGCCATATCGATCTGACCTGCCAGCAATGCCTGAGTCTGCGTGTCGGAGTCGGCGATTCCAATGAGCTCAATGCGATCAACCCCCGGGGCTCCGCCCCAGTAAGCGCTATTGGCCGCCAGGACGGTCGTTCCACCGGGCTGTAGTTGCTCGACCTTAAATGGCCCGGTTCCAACACCGGTGCTGTTCGGCGAGTCGGTGTCCTCCGGGTGGTTTCCAGCCCAGACAATTTTGACACGGTAGTCCATGAGAAGACGTGGAAAATCGGCATGCGGCTGCTGCAGAACAGCTCGCACAGTCAGCGGATCCACTGCCTCGACGCGGTCGATTATACCCAATACTGACTTCACTGGGCTCGCCAGCTTTGCACTAAGGGCTCGTTTCAGAGAATAGACGACATCTCGCGCCTCGAACGATGCGCCATTGTGAAACCGCACGCCGTCTCTGAGCTTGAATGTCCAAACCCTCAGATCATCTGAATGCGACCACGACAAAGCCAGAGCTGGATTTGGCTGGCCAACTCCGTCGGTTTGGATGAGGGGATCGTAAATCATCTGGATTGCCGGGAAGAAACGCGTTGGCGATATTGGATCCAATGATTCGCGGCCACCGTAGCCAAGTTCGTGTGCAACGCGGAGAGTTGCGCTCGTCGCCGTGCTCCCCAGGGTTGCGATTCCGCCGCAGAGGACTGCTATGAAGGTAAATATTCGTGTAGAACGAAATGATACCCGCTGGAGGGGGCGAGATTTGGATTTGGACGGATGTGGGCTGCGCTTCAGTGATTGCATCATAAGACTCCGGGCTTCGCGAGGTTTCGCGGATAAAACATCCGGATCATTTCAGCATTATGACAACGGGTGTCACATCTGTGCGTAATCGTATTCTTGGCCAGCCAACACCTTTCTTTCCAAACGAAGCTCCACGGGGTGGGCGCCGTCCCGGGCCAGTCGTATGGAAGCAAATTGAAGAGTGGCTAGTAGGGGAGCTCACGAGCGGCCGCTATCCGCCCGGGACAAAGCTGCCCACCGAGCCCGAATTGATCGCGCAATTCGGCGTTGGACGACACACACTGAGACAAGCAATGGCGATGCTTGAAGCGAACGGGCTAGTACGCATAGAGCAGGGACGGGGCACATTCGTGCACGACTCGATCCTTCACTATCGCCTCTCCGAGCGATCGCGTTTCACCGAGAATCTGCAGCGGCTTGGTCGTGAGCCTCGTTATGCCTTGCGGTCTGTAGAAGAGTGTGAGGCGACTGAGGAAGTAAGTAACTTCCTCAGGATAGGACAGGATGCACCGGTTTTCAGACTAAATGTCGACTCTCTGTCGGGAGAGGTAATCATTGCCAACAGTGATCTGTATTTCTGCAGGAAGCGATTGCCGCAGGCAGCATCGGTTTTTCGTGAGTTGAAAAGCATATCTGCAATCTACGCGCAGGCGGGAGTGCATGAATATAAGCGTGGTGGTACCAAGATCAGGTCACGCCTCCCGACGAATGATGAAGCGCGGCGTTTGAACCAACCAAAATCCCGCCCGATCCTCGTAACCAAGAAGACGGACGTTGCCCTTGATGGCACCGTTCTAGGTTACTCAGAAACCCGGTGGTGCGCTGACCGCGTGGAGTTCTGCATTGAGCCAGAAGGCGAATTGTAGGTGACCGGCCCAAGATAACACCGTTCAATTTTGTGCAACGAACCTCTTTGATGACATGAGAAAGCCAACTGTCAGAAAAGCGGCGACACTCAACGCCGCTGTCACGAGCAGAAAGGAGATAGCGCCAACACCGCCCAATCTTTCTAGGCTGATCGCAAAAATGAATGGCGCCAGGGAGGCTACGGTCAGGCGAACGGTGGCGATACGCCCAACGCGAGCGCCATACGCCACCTCGCCGAATAGAGCGAGTGGAAGGGTTCCGCGGCAAATACTGTTTAGCCCAGAGGCGAAGCCGAATATGAAAGCAAATCCAATTGCTCCCAGAGCCAGCGGGAAACTTGCAGCAAGCATTGCGAGCGCCGCGAAGACAAGTACGCAGGAAATCAGCGTAAGAACCAGCGCGTTCCACTTTGCAATCGAACCTATTGCCAGAACGCGTACTAGCACTTGAGCGGGCCCAAAGACGGCCGATATTAAGACCGCGGCTGGACCCAATCCAAGCGCGCTGAGAATCGGAACCATCTGAGCGAGGATTGCTGAAAAGATGAACGTAGTGAGTGTAAAGCCCAGCGTCACCAGGAACATCACGAGGCGATTGACGTCAGGTCTCAGTCTCTGCGTCGCAAGTTCAAGGGGTTGAGACAGGGAGCGTGTGGGACCACTCCGATGCGCACACGATTGGTGGTTAAGCCAAAAATTAATAGGCGCCGATACCCCCAGATTGACTGTCGCATAGGCGGCCATGACGAATCGCCAAGACATAACGTCCGTTAAAAATTCGGTTAGCGGCCAGAATATTGTCGAAGAAAATCCAACGATCAGCGTTAGTTGCGTGATATGTTTCCGCGCCGTCGCAGAGTGAAATTGAACCAAATATATGAATGCCGCCTCATAGAATAGAAACACCGATGAAATCTGCATCCCAACCAGGCCGACCAAAAAAAGGGCGGCCGATGGCGAACTCGCGACGATTGCCAAGCTGATTGCCGACGCGATGGAGGCGACGCCCATTAACCGCCCCGCGCCATAGGTGTCCATCAGCCTGCCGGCAGCCGTCGGCAAGAGAGCGGAAACGAAAAGCGCCAGAGAGAACGCACCATAGACCCAAGAGGCGGGCACGGCGAAGTCTTCAGCCACGGCGCCCGACACGCTCGCCACGCTATAATATAGCGTTCCGTAGCTAAGGATTTGCACTACGCCAAGGACGAAGACGATCGTTCCAGTCGGAGGGGTAACGGATACGCCGTCCGTGCCAAATGCGCCAGCCATCGAGTTCCCGGTGGAGTGTTCGTTGCCGAGGCTAGACATCCCTCGCTCCTAAACGACCATCCGTTCCCCCTGCCAGCAAAACGGGAGGCAGGATACATCGGGTTCAAATGCCCGATCGTCCACAATCCTGCCAAGTTTAGCGTGGCCGACGAGCAAATTATCCGCGAGCAGTCCAATGAGCTCGCACGGTTTGCGAGAAAATTGCGGCACATCGCATAGAATGATGGCTACCATTCCTGCCGTCGCTGTACCGAACACACAGCAGTCTACGTTTCCGAAGCGATGGGATCCGTTGATGGCACCATTCGCCTCGTGGAGAAGAACATCGCCATAAATGAACTCGCCATCGTAGACGACCCGGAGACGCCACGGCCCTGATGTTAAATCCCACGTAGGGCCGGCAGCACGGGCGCGCTCGTATTCGTCGATACGAGATGTAACGGTCGTCTTGCTCTGCGGCCTCATGAAGCGGCAATTGGGGTTGCTCGATGACCATAACGCATTCCAGATCATCTCCTCTGCACATGCCAGGCTGTCGACCTGAACCTAAGTTCGGACGGGCTGCGATGGACGAAGAGGTTCCCGATCATCTCAAGAATCTCCTGCCACAAAGCTGGATCAGTCTGGCTGGGAATGTCGTGGGAGCCTGCCCAATAATTTACGTACTGCTCCTTCGACATCGGAATTGCTTCGGTAATTCCCATTGCGAGGCAATTGCCGAAGTTAGGGTGTTGGCCGAGCATAGACTCGTAGGTATCCATCTGTGCCATTATCGGCGGCCGAGCGCGCCTAAGAGCCGGAGCCATCTGGCGGATGCGGTTTTCGATTTCGATGTGGAAAGGATCTGTGGTTAGATCGAGCAGATGACAGGTAATCGTGAAGTGCCCTTTTGGTTTGAGGATTCGGAGGCTTTCACGGACCGCCTCCTGGGTTTGAGTCCAATGAAATGAAGAACTGTAACAAACCCAGTCGAGCGATGAGTCCGAAAGGGTAGTGCTCTCGCCCGGCGCGTTTATCCAGGTAACATCCGAATACTTTGAACTGGAGCGGCTTCCGACCGCCACCATCTTAGCGTCTGGATCGATGGCGTACCCGCTTAGACCCAACTCCGCCAACGCATATGCAATCGCACCGGTGCCGGCGCCGATGTCGGCAAAAATTGGCTCCGCGGACGATCGACGCACATGATCGACAAGCCACTCGAGCAACAATCCCGAAAAAGGTGGGCGCTTCGTGTAGGAATCCGCCACGAGGGAGAAGTTTCCGAACGTCTGTTTGTGATGATCGGTCATGGAGTTACTCCCGCTCTTGTTCTGGTGATCTCCGGACAGCGGACCAAGTCGCGGCACCAAACTGTCGCTTGAATGTCGACCCTGCGTGTTTCGCCGTGGCTGCACCTAGGCACACGGAACCCGACATCGTGTTTCTGCACACGGTGCCCTCGAATGCGAAATGCCTAGTCATTGGGTCGCCGGCGACCTCGCTTATTAGCGATACTGAAGCACCGTGGATCTGCCCGCGTGCCGGGCCTGACGACAGATCGCCGAAGTGGCGCCCAGTAACATGGTTTCCTAGCTGCTTAAGGCACCACCGATGCTGTGATGCTCCAAATAGGAATGAAATCGCTATATCCCACGTGCCGTCGACATTTGCCGCTGGCTCCTCTGCCGATCGACTAAACTCATCAGGGGGTTTGGATAGACTGGCGATAATAGAATCCGCGACGATCCGCGCCTCGTCGATTGTGAGGTTCGTCGGATCGACGATAATTCGTCGTGGCCGAAGCCAGTAGTCATGTAGAATAATGCGCGGCCGAGCTTTCGATAGGCGGTCGGCTACCAGATGAGCCGTAGGCAGATGGTCCAGATCGGCCCAGGAGATAGCTAGCCTCGGATTGCAGAAAGCGCCATCCGGCTCAAGAATCTCGATCTCGACCAATGGGCTCAGCCGAAACTGTTCCAACATGGCATGGATACAATCGCGCCAACTCAACATTCTCCTGCTCAACTCGTCGTCTTGCACCCAGCGCTCCAAAGCGACATAGGCGGCGACCATTTCGTCCTTCCCGACTTTCATGGATCGGCCGAATGATTGGTGCGGTGGCCCGTTCAAAAAGGCGGCGCGGCAAAGCGCTTCGTCTCCAATAAGAAAGCCGGTCGACTGGGGGCCGCGGATATATTTGCCGCCTGAGTGGACGATCAGATCCGCGCCGCCGGCGAGCCACTCATTCGGGAATCTGGGGGCGAGCCCTGCCGCATCTACGATGAGAGGTATGCCCTGTCGCTTTGCGAAACTGGCGGTTTCTTCGAACGGAAGTGTTGAAACGGCAATATCGTGGCCGACCAAGCATATTGCGGCGGCTTTTTCCGAAGAATAGTTTCCAATCTCCAACGGGGTTTTGATTGGAGTAACTGAGCAACCCACGGCTCTGATTGCATGCTCGTAGGGCATTCGTTGATCATACGCGACCAAAACGGTCCTTCCAAAGTCGTGTGGCAGCAATAGCATTTTCTCGGGATTGTTCCCCGCCACGCAAGCCGCCACCGCTAGGCTCAAGGCTGCGACACTCCCTGCGGTCACGATTCCCCATTCTGCGCCCGTCAGTCGGGATAGACGGCGCGCGATAGCCTCCTGCAGTTCGTCGACGTCAACGAAGGCCTCACTCGCTGCCACCATTGCGGCCAGAACTTCGGCCGTCTGATTGCAACCGCCATAGCTGGTACGAACGCCGGTGCAATTGATTATCGGTTCGACCCCGAGGTCGCGATAGATCCAGCCTGGAGACCGGGCTGCCAGCGCTGAGCGTCCCTCCCCGAGTGGCAAAATTCCGGTCAGAGCGCTGCTCATATCAGCGTCACCGCGACCAGCGTCTGAGATATCGAAGCATGGCATTTCCCTTAACCCGTCCTTTCAATGGTGGGCGCGGCCTCTTTCATGTCACCTCCATCTTTCGCTCCATCGAGCAATATCAAACTCGGCATGGTAGTCGGCCGGCAGATCCTGCCGCCTTGCGACGAGGGAGCGCGCAAGAACCGTGCCAGCCGCAGGAGGTGCCCCCGGGTCGCAATTTGAGATATATTCAAAGGCTTGAATGCGAGTGCAGGAAGCCGGGACGAATGCAACTGTGTCGCAGAGTCAACAAACCTGACACCAGGTGTCCCTTAGCGCGGCCTATTCCAGCGTCTTTCGCCGGAATAGGAGGACGTGATCCGGTATTCAAGGGGCATTGTGGGAATCTCTACAACGATACCCGTCTAAGAAATTTAGGTGATTGACGGGAACAGGTGATTTTCGCGTAGTGTCCGCGAGGGATAATTTTGACCCCGCGGCGATGGTGCGCGGCGCGCCGGCGGGGTCGCAAGGCGGCAGGCCTCCGGTGATCGACGCCGAAAGGTCGATCAGATTGTTGCTGCCCTCGAAGGCGGCGCCAGCAAGGCGTCTATTTGCCGGACTTTCAAAGTGCCGCGATCCAAGCTTATCGGTACACTGAGGCGGATGGGATGGACCGGGCCCGAAGAAAGAAGCGCCTGAAACCTCGCTTTAAGGGCGGGTATGATCAATGTCCTCCCTCGATGCGCAGTCGCATGCCACACTGTTTGCGCCACCCGAAGCGTATGAAGAGGCCTTGGCGCGCTATGCGCTTTCGGTCGAGGATATTGCGTTCGCCAAGGGCATTGCCGTTCGCACAGCCGGTTGGACTTTGCGATCCAGCTTGCGTTGGTCCGGGACTTGGGGCGGCCTCTGCGGGCGGACGAAGCTCCGTCCTCAGGCAACTATCTCGGTAGTCGCCGATCAGCTCTGCCGTTTTCAGCCGCTATGCGCGACGTGAAGAAACATGCCGGGAACATGCGCGCGAGATCATTGCCGCTCTTGAGCTGCGAGATGTCCGGGCGATCGCCTACCGTACTCTGGTCACCGTGGCAGCACGCGAGGCGGCCGCTACCGAGAAGGGTTTGCCGATCGCACAGGCGGTATCAAGGCGCTGAAGGACGGGGAGCTCCTGGCCCGAACTGCTTATACGCTTGGCGATGGCCGGTCGGGCAGCGGCGCTCAGGCGTTCTTATCGTGAGTTGATCCGGGGGTTGGGCAGGTCCTTGACCAGCTTGTCGCTGACCGGGTTGGAGACCGAAGCCACCTCGTTTGGATCGCGGAAGCGCCTGAACGGGCGAAGCTGAATAATCTCGAGCATTAATCGCCCGCCTTGAGGTTTTGCGTTCCGCCGCCACCTTTGAGCAAGCGAAACGGAATCCAGTCCGCCGTGGCAGATGACGAGAGTCTTCATGGTTAGAGTCTTGCGCGATCGCTTGATCGAGATGTTCTCTGAAGGCGGTTGGCTACCCGGTCACGGTCCGCCAAGACCTGCCGAGGAAATCGCCCGAGACCATAGCCAACGCGGTCTCGGCCGTATTCGGCCGTATGGATACGCTGGCATTGCACTTTTCTTCTGAGCGCTACACTTCGCTGTGTGAATTTCGCATAAAGCCCGCAATTCGTAGCTCTTTATGCTGGGGCTTCCACGGCCTCCAGCCCAAGTTCGACTGGATCGGGGACCGTCGTTGCGAAAATGTCGAGATAGTTCCGCCGTTTCGTGGGTGATGCTTGGTCGAGCTTTTCGACTTTCTGAGAGACCGTCTGCTTGAGGCGTTCAGCGCTAGGTTTCAAATCTTCTTCGACACCTTTAATTCGCGCGTCGATAGCCGCTACGTACGCTGTCGCCTCCGCTCCGTTTCCAGATCCGCCACTCGACGCCTTAGCGCGTTTCGGTTGCGGCAGGCCGACTTTGTGATTCACGGTGCGAGTTGCGGGCTCCTTTGTTGCTGGTGCCGCTTTCGTGGTCGCAGCCACTGTAGGCATCACCGCAGCGCCGTTGAATGGTGATGACATTCGTCGGATCATGGATCTGGAAGAGGAATTCCAGCAGATCGCGTAGCTGGCGGCTGTAGAGGTTAATGGTGCTGGTCATTTTGCTCTCCTTTGCGTTGCCGCAAGGAGGGCAGATCTGCGCCTGGATCGATACGTCGAGCGCCGGCGGTCGTCGGCGACACAAGCAGATCCGGCTGCAGCATGAGCGCGCGTGCCAGGCCGATGCGCTGCCTTTGGCCTCCCGAAAAAGCGTGCCGGCGTTGATCGGCCGCACTGCAGCTAAGCCCGACGCGAACAAGAAGCCGGAACATGCGCTCCTCGGGCCTTTCGCGCGAGAAGCCGCTGACGATTGCGGCTTCGGTTGAGATGCGGCGGACGCGATGGCGCGGATTGAGGGAGGCGAAGGGATAGCGAACTCGGCCGCGTAGGCGTTCGCCGCGTCGATCGTGCTGATGTCGCCAGGCGTAGCTTCTTCACAAGACGGCAGCGCCAGGTTGGCGCGTTCGAGGCAGCCCTTGGCCTGCGGGCTGTTGGCGCACATGATGTCGATGTTCAGCTGGAGTACGCGGTGACGGAAACCGATTAGCCATGCTTGCAGCTTCATGCCGGGCTGCGGCCGATCCGCCACTGATATGGTGATGGCGTGCTATTGACTGCGTAGTCGCCAACGATGCGATCCTTGTAGATGCGTGGGTTATGCGAAGACTGGCTGAAATTTTCTCCTGCGTCCCGGCAAGAGCGAATGCACGCGAGGTAAGGCGTGGTTTGGTCTCCCTCCTTTTCCTATTCTGCGCAGATCATGCCGATAGCAGCTACGCGCTCCAGAACGACCCTCGACGATAAAGTCAAGCTGCGACCTTCTTGCCGGTCCGCTTCGCCGGCGCCGGCGTTTCCGACTCTTTCGGTTTGCGGCCGAGACCCATGGTCTTGGCCAAGGCCGAGCGCGCAGCGGCGTAATTCGGCGCGACCATGGGATAGTCCGCCGGCAGGCCCCATTTGGCGCGATATTCGTCCGGCGTGAGGCCATAGTGGGTCGACAGATGGCGCTTTAGCGATTTGAACTTCTTTCCATCGTCAAGGCAGACGATGTAGTCTGCCATCACCGACTTCTTGATCGCAACAGCAGGCTTGAGAGCCTGCGGCTGTTCTGCGGAAACGCTGCCGGCCGTTCCTTTCAGTGCTGCATGTACTTGGCCGATCAGGGCGGGGAGATCGCCCACTGGGACCGGATTGTTCGAGACATAGGCTGAGACGACATCGGCGGTAAGCTCGATGAGGGCGTCGAGGTTGTGATCGGCTTCTTCTGTCATGAAATTCTCCGGGTGGCTTGAAGACAGCAGGCGAAGTCTTGCTACATAGTGATGATTGTAGCTGAAGGCAATAAATGTCTTGGCAGCATAAGTATCGCCATAAGCGATTGCTAATAGGCGTTCGCCCCGGAAATCGTTTCGGCTGCCAGGCGCCGGAACCGATATGCAGCCATGCCGTCTTGAGCTTTTGTAATTCCGAAACAAACGTGACGAAATTCCGCGCTACACGAAAATACGGCCAAGTGAACGAAACCTGGCATTCGTCGTTCGTCATGACTGTTTGTTTTTTTGCGAGCTGATCGGCCTTTCGCCGGAGCTTGGTCCGAGAATGAAGTCAAACACGGGTTGGGGCTGACCGAGCGCTGTCGCCCGCAAGGCTGCCGGGATCCGTGCCGCGGCTTCTGCGTATTCGGCGAGCGCTGCGGGTGACATGCCGAGCGCACACTCCAAGGTATGATCCGCCATGTTCAGCCGACGTAGAAGCGCCGCGGCGCGTCCGGCATGACGCATCGCCGCCGCCTGCTTGCCCTCGCGGATCTTCACGCCGGCCGCCGATAACAGGATCAATCCCTTGAAGAGCGTCCGAAGCGGAACGCCTCGGTCTGCAACTTGCCACAGACCCTCCCACGCCTCATGGGCTTCCCAGTAATAACCATGGTTGAAGAGGTCGAGACCCCAAAGGAATATGTCTGAGTCCAGCGACGCCTCTGCCGCCAACGGCATGGCTTCGCTATTGTAGCTATGTCCCGCGGGATCGCGCACGGGATGCGGTTGCCTGCCCGGCAGATACGCATAGGATGGAAAGCTCTTTTCCGGCAGCCAGCGCCGGCGCAACATCGAACCAATAGCCATCAAAGCCGTATAGCACATCCGTGGCCCTGAACAGATGCTCAGTTCCGTGCATAGCCGCCGCATCAGGAATGTCTTGGCAAATAGTTGTCAGCCGGTCAGATCTCACGAAGCTGCGAGGTTGCGTCGGCGGTCATCGGGCAGTTCATGCGGGCCCTCACTTCGCAGGCGGTCATATTGTGGCTCGGCAGTTAATCGGAGCCTTTCAATTTGTGTGGTTCATCCGCCGTTAGAGAATGACGGCACCCGGGGGTATGTTCTCCTCAGATCAGGCCAGGAAGGAAGATAGATGCCTGAGCAGGCTTCGCCGGACTTCGCGGTGATGCGCAGCCGAACTGCTTACCGAGGATGCAGATCACGCATCTTCTTCCTCTTGAATCGTCATCGCCCTGACAGCACATTTCTGCAATGGTCGGCGGGCGTCGATGCGGCCCGGGTCGTGCAAATTGGCTATGGAGCAGGTGGAGGGGAACGAATGAACGCTGAGGCTTTTAGCAGCCCCATTTTCGTGAAGCGAGCCAGGGCGTGAACAACCGGATGAACGAACTGATGATACTGGAAAAACTGCGGGCCTGCTGGGGATTTAGCCCGACCGTCGATACGAACGTCGCCTTGGTCGAAGGCTTTCTGAAGGGCAAGAGTTTCGCCGACCTGGCGCAGGAACATAGCCTGTCGAAAACGAGGGTGCGTCAAATCATCGAGAAGGCTGATCGGCTCGTGGGCGGCGGCATTCTGACCAAGGCTGAACCGTCCAAGGCCTCGCCTCGATCCGATTTCCATGGTCGCCTATCCGTATGTGTGGAACCTGGCCGAGATGCACCGTCTCGGTAGCGTCACGCCGCATCATTTCTTTGCGGACCTGGAACGCAGGATCGCTGGAGCGGCTGGTTGACAAGATGAAGCGGTTGCCGTGGCGCGCACCTACGACACGTGAGCTGGCGCGCCTCGTGTGGCTAAGGGAGAGGGGCGAGAGCCCATGGTGTCGCACTGCACTTAAACGTAAGAATGCGCCTGTTTAGACGGGACGCTGCGCTTAATTGCGAGAATGACCGAGCACTGAGTCTCAAATTAACCACAACTGCTGTGAACCGGACGGCAACGGGTTTGGGCAAGAAGATAGTCAACGACAATGCCGAAGCGGGTGCGGTTTTCACCTATCGTACGGGCGTGAAGCATCTCGAGCACCGCAGGCCCGGCGCGCTCGACGATGGCGACGCCGGCCAGCAAATCCTGGGCGCAGGTTAAGGGGCAGGATCGGGTTAGACCACTCGTGGCGAAGTCCGCACCCGAAAGCCCGGCTTGGACAGAACAGCTAATGGAGACGGTATGTAGCCGAGAGAATCTGGAAACAGCGTGGAAACGCGTTCGAAGCAACAAGGGCGGTCCAGGCGTGGATGGGATGACCATCGACGACGCCAAGGGCTACCTGCGTGAGCACTGGCCAAGCATTCGGGATCGATTGCTCAAGGGAACCTACCAGCCGCAGCCGGTCAAGCGGGTCGAAATCCCCAAGCCGGAGGGCGGGGTCAGAAAGCTCGGCGTGCCTTGCGTCGTCGACAGGCTGATCCAGCAAGCCCTGCTGCAGGTGTCAATACCGGGTGAAATTTCCCCAAAAGTGCCGAAGTAAAATTCCCCAATTATGCCGTCTCGGACGGCATTGAGAATTGGGTATTTTTCGGTGGCCGACCGCGCGGCCGTGATGGTGGCGCGAAGGACGGGGGAGTAATCAGGGCTTTCGAACGGACGTGTTCAGGCATCAATTCGGCATGCTGTCGCAGCCTGTAGCTTGATCCTTCGATCTGAACGACGACGGCATGATGCAAAAGCCTGTCGAGAAGCGCGGTAGCGACCACGGCGTCTCCAAAAACATCGCCCCACTCTGCAAAGCCGCGATTGGACGTCAAGATCATTGCCCCTTTCTCGTAGCGGGCGTTGACGAGCTGGAAGAACAGATTGCCGCCGCCGGCGATGACCGGGAGATAACCGATCTCGTCGACGATCAGCAGACTTGGCCTACAGAAGAAGCGGATGCGTTCTTGCAGCCGTCCCTCGCGCTCGGCCCTGGACAGCGCTGCAATGAGATCGGCCAAGGTGCAGAAGTAGACGCTCTTGCCCGCTTTGACAGCTTCGACGCCGAGCGCGATAGCCAGATGGCTTTTGCCAGTTCCTGGCGGCCCGAGGAAATGGGCGGCCTCGTGCCTTTCGACGAAACCCAGTTGCGCGAGCGTGAAGATCCGATCGCGATCGAGGGAGGGCTGGAAAGAGAAATCGAAGCCGGCGAGCGTTTTGATGGTTGCCAGCCGAGCCATCCTCAACGCCGTTTTTATGCGGCTGTTCTCGCGCAGGGTCAGCTCTTCGGAAAGGAGAATGTCGATCGCTTCGAGCGCCGACAGCTCGCCATGCTCCAGGCGGCGGACAATATGGTCGAGTGCTTCAAGGGCACGTGGCATCTTCAAGCCGACAAGGTCATGGCGAATGCGGTCGATCATCGACGGCACGGCATCGAGAGCGGCGCTCATGGGCGGTTCTCCTGGGCCATGGCTCTGGCAACGGCGTCGTAGAAGGCGAGCGGCCGCTGTGTGACCCGGTCTCCGGATCCATGAAGAATGATCTCGTCATTGTTGACGCGCGATCGCGATCGCGGCGGTGAGCGAAGGGTTCTGTGTCCTGGTTCGACGCGGCGCTGATGGCGACCTTCCAACACCGGATGCACAGCAATCAGCGCGCCGTCTTCGAAGATTCGAACCTCATTGGCCAAGGTGTGAACCTCGACGAGCCGCCTTCTGGTGGCGTCGGGCACGCTGTAGGCGTTTCCACCAACGCTCACCATGCCCTCTCGGGATATCCTGCGCTCAAGCCGCAGAACCGATCGGAACGGAGCCAGTGGCAAGGGACGCAGATGAAGGCGCTCTTCCGCGAAGGCCTCGACGACGACGCGCTGCGTTGTGGCGTGCACGCGCGGGTTGGCAACGACATCCAGCCATTGCCGCAGTTGGGTGTTAAGATCATCAAGGTTGCGAAACGAGCGCGCCAGGAAGAAGTCTTCACGAATATAGCGGAATGGTCGCTCGACCTTTCCCTTCGTCTTGGCCCGATATGGTTTGCAGGCCTTTGGATGAAAGCCGAAATGGCGGGCGAGATCGAGCAGAGCGCGGTTATAAACAATGCCGCCCGTTTCGCCTTCGCCGATGACGGCAGTCTTCATTCGGTCGTAAAGGATCTCGCGCGGAACGCCGCCGATCGCATCGAACGCCGCGGCGTGGCATCGCAGCACCGTCGGCAGATCCTGATGCATAGCAAAGCGCGCCCAGATGAGACGGCTATAGCCCAGCACCATAGAAAACAGCCAGACGATCCTGGGGGTTGCCGGCTCGTCGGTGAAGACGACATGGAATTGGGCGAAATCCACCTGGGCCTGTTCGCCGGGAGCTGTTTCGAACCGAACTTCAAAGCCGGGTTCTGAGGTCGGACGAACGTCTCTGAGAAAGTCCGTGACGGTAGTGTAGCCACCGGCGTACCCACGATCCTTCAGTTCTCGCAGGAGCCGCCGACCGCTAAGGCCGGGATAGGCAGCAACCCGTTCACGCAGATAGGCGGTGAATGGATCAATCACCGTCGCCCGCGGCTTCCTTGGTCCGTAGGCAGGGGCCTCAAGGCCACGCTTGATGTATTTGCGGATTGTCTTTCGATCGACACCGGTCTGCCTGGCGATCGCTGACACCGACAGCCCCTGCCGGTGCATATCCAAGATCATGACTATCTCCCCGAGTTTGATCACCGCCATTCCCCTCTCGACCATCGAGAGCAGTATCGGTGATGACGTGCCGCCGGTCCTCCGGGGCGCGCCCCGGAAGACCGGCGGCAACGCTAAACTGGGGAAGATTCAAACGGCACTTCTGGGGAGTATTGATCCGGTATCGACAGCAGGTTCTCCAGGAGCAGTGGGACCCGACATTCTCCGAGCACAGCTACGGCTTCCGTCCGGGACGCTCCGCTCATCAGGCGGTAGCCCAAGCGCAATGCTACATTGCCGAGGGCTACAGCTACGTGGTCGATCTTGATCTCGAAAGATTTTTCGATCGAGTCAATCACGACAGTCTGATGGCGCGCGTCGCCGCGAGGGTGGCGGACAAGCGTGTGCTCAAACTCATTCGGGCATTCCTCAATGCCGGGGTGATGGAGGACGGCTTGGTCCGTCCGGTGGACGAGGGAACCCCGCAAGGCGGTCCGCTCTCGCCCCTCCTGAGTAACCTCCTGCTCGACGACCTCGACAGGGAACTGGCCCGACGTGGTCTCCGCTTCTGCCGCTACGCCGACGACTGCAACATCTATGTTCGCAGCCGCCGCGCCGGCGAACGGGTCATGGCTTCCGTAAGCCGGTTCCTGACCAAGAAGCTGCGGCTGAAGGTCAACGAGGCGAAGAGCGCGGTGGCGCGGCCGGAGGAGCGGAAGTTCCTGGGATTCAGCATCGCGAATGACGGGAGCGAGCGGCGCATCGCGCCGAAGGCCCTCGCCAAATTCAAGGCGCTGATCCGGGATATGACACGCCGGACCCGGGGCATAAGTCTGCCGCAGCTGGTCAAGGAGCTGAAGCCATACCTCATCGGATGGCGCGGCTACTTCGGCTTCTGCCAGACCCCGCGGGTGCTTACGAACTTGGAAGCGTGGACCCGCCGAAGACTACGCATGTATCTTTGGCGGCAATGGGGGAACGGGCACAACCGCTACAAGGAGCTGCGCCGTCGTGGCGTGCCAAAGCTCCGGGCCGCGGTTGCTGCCGGTTCACCGACGGGATTCTGGCGCATGTCAGGACACCCGGCGGTCCAACAGGCCCTGCGCAACCATCACTTCGAGTCGCTCGGCCTCCCCCGTCTCTATGTCTCTGTCTAAGCGTAATCCGGTCGAACCGCCGTGGTACGTGATCCGTATGCCCGGTGGTGTGGGAGGGGCGGCGCCGCGAGGCGTCCCCCTATCCCGATCAATCCTGAATCCCTTAAATCGCGACACGCTTTAGCAAAACGCGGCGGCCGCAAGCGAGGTGGAAACGCTTCATGTCGATCATATCGTTCTGCCTAATCTCTTCGTCCCGATCTGTCTGCTCCAAAGCTCTGAATGCCACACATTCCCATCGCCTCAACGCGGTTGCAAACCGGTGACCCAGCACTGCGTGTGCTACCGCGTCTTTGTCCCTTCACGTGATCCCTCGACAAAGTGACAGCGCCCTTCGCAACCCAGACGACCTGATCCGGCGCTTCGCGAGGCCGGTGCAGGCCTGGGTTTTCCACCAATGGTTAAACGCTTGAGGCAGGTCGGATTTCGCGCGTCCAGAAAAAACTCTTTGTCAGCTAATCGTCAGCCAAGCGATCTATCTAGACGCGCCGTGCCTAACTGGCCTGGCGGCGCGGAAAGACGGCGTGAGAATCTTGGAATAGTGAATCGGTCGCCCGTCCAATGCGCACCACACGCGCATTGGCGAAGCTGACGAGGCGCATTGCACTCATGAAAGCCTGGATGCACGAGCGCTCAGCGACATCAGCCCCAACATCAATAGACAAACACATTCTCGCCTATAACGGAGACGGAATATGACGGGCATTGGCACATCTGGGAGATCGCGGACTGAAAACAGAGCCGGCAGGGCGGGGGAGGCGAGCAGTTCGCGCTCGCAATCAAGTCTTGCGCCTGGGGAAGGCGGCCAGTCGTTCGATGCCGTCGTGGAGCAGATGCGCTCTGTTGCCATAGATAGAAGGACGCCCTCCGTTCCAATGAATCGCGGTGCCGATGATACCCTGCGCGACAGGCAGTCCGGTTCCTCCGTTGGCGTAGACCGAGCCCTGGACACTGCGCGGCATGCAGCCGGCCCGTCACGTGCAGCTCGTCTTCGGCGGCGCAGTGTTCACTCAATGTCTGACGGCGAAACCCTGGCGCCGCTCGCCAGCCAGCCGCCACCTTCGGGTGTGGCGGTCCCCATTTCCGTGTCACCCCAGGGACGAATGGACGAGCTCTTTGGGGAACTGCTCGCTTGCCGTCAGTCCGCGGTGCAAACCCCCGACGAGCCAGAACCGATGGACCGGGTCGTAGTTGCAGGCTTAGCAGTTCTGGATCATTACGCGAGCCTGAGCCCGTCGCCAGCTTTGGCGCGGAGCACTATGCCCGACAGGAAAGTGCGTCAATGCTGCGACGTCATGCTTGTTGCGGTGGAGAACCACTGCAAACTGACAGAACCGACTCGCACGAAGTTGGAAGCGTACATAACCCAATCGCTAGAAATGGTCAGGGAGCTTAAATCCCGGGCTAGCCCGGACCAGGTGACCAAAATGTACCTCAGCGTGGCGAAGGCGCATGTTGCCCAAATAAACTGGTGGGAAAAGAGGATTTCGGGCTGCGAACGGCAGCGATACGCCGCCGCCACCAGAGCCAGCTTACCAAATCCAACGGCCGACATACGGCGGGAAAATCAGATCCTCATGCGCAGGACGACCGGCGAGCTGATGCTTGCTCGATTCGCGCTGGGATTGGCGCGGATCGATTCGGCGCACGTCAAAATTGAGTCGCAGGAGGGCACGTTCGAACCAGCAGTGAGGGAAATCCTCATGTTTAAAGAGGGGCGGCTGCCTCTGCTGGATACCTTCGTGGACGACGTTGCTCCGGCATTCACGTCGGCAGTACCTGCTGTTAGGGACGACACGGGACGCCCGCTCGACGCAGATCATTGCGCCGTTTTGGAAGGCGTCGTCAAGCGGCTTTCGGAATTTGAAGCGGCGCTACTGGACATGCACGCTAACCTGAGCGATCAGCCTACAAGTGGCGGCCTCCCACTAGAACTGTTGGACGAGATCGCGAAGGACGCGTCGATCACTGCGGACCATGTTGGGCACCTACTGGCACTGCAGCCGGACTGGCCGGCCATCGTTGCACCGCCGGCGGACACGGGCGCTGGAATACCGGCCGCAGCGCCTAGGAAGGGGAAGGGGAAAGGCAAGTCCAAGCAGGCCGCTGGCGCTAGCACCTCGGTCGCCGGCGCTAGCAATTCGGCCGTCGGCCAACAGTCGCCGCAAATCGCTGCGGGCGTCAAAGACCCGGCGCCGGCAGCCAAGGTGCTCATACGCACGAATCTAGGTACGAAGAAGCTCTTGAGTGCAGAGCAGGCGCAGAAGAGTGCCGAGGAGGCGCAGAAGAGTGCAGAGGAGGCGGCAGCACGCTTGGAGACCTGGCACACCCCCCCAGCCAAGGAGGAGATGCTGACGCCACTACTCGCAAGGTTGACCGAACTCCTGCAGTTCGATCTGGCTGGTCTGCAAAGCAAAATCTCGCAAGCGCGCAAGATGAGCCCCGAGGACGCCGAACACATCGCCGACACTGTGGTCGATCGTCTTCAGACCCAAGCCGCCGAGATGGAGGCCTGTCTGGCAGCGTTTAAGGAGCCGCGTTTGCTCCTCCTGCTCTCGAGTGGGCAAATACCTAAATTCCACAAAGACAAAGAACAGCTAAACAACATGTTGAGCCAGGCTCAGGGACTGGCGAAGGCATTGAACGAGCAACCTATTGCGATCGATTGCATGAAGACCTACGCACTTCCGTCGCAGAAGTACCTTGAGCAATTGCGGACGGCCGGGGAGCTGATCACACCGGGTCAGCCGTATACGTTGCATCACGAGCCGGGCTCTCTGTTCGAGATCAGGCTCCAGCCCAAGGCGCTGCACAATGGTACAAAGCCGAGTCCGATGTGGGTCCACATTCATACGAAACGCCCGGTATATGCGCGGCAGTTGGCAACGCTGGACACCGCCGAGTTCGCCGCTTGCCATGTCAAATCCAATCAACAGCGTGGTCACAATCGGCAGTGGGAGGAGGCCCGTGCTGCGACCCACGAAAGCGTCGCAATCCACCGCGGCAAGCTCACTCCCGCGTTCTGTAAGTCCTTGTTGACCACTTAAAAGCGTGTCGCGATTTAAGGGATTCTGGAGGGTTCTGTGTAGTCGCGGGCGCGATTGGGCGGGCACGCACGGGTCGCGACTACATTGAAGCCTGATTGAACTGAACCGCGGGATGGCGGGCGAGGCTATGGGGATTTAGGGCTCGACAGTGTGTCCGAGGCACCGGAGCGATCTCGCCGATCGCTCTTGGGCGGCGCTCGTCGCCGCGATGCAGGACTATCTGCGACGCGAGAGACGGCGCCATTGGGTCGTTGACGCTGAGGTGCAGCGTTGCTGGCGACAGCCAGGCGGCGACTTTGACTAGCGGCGCGCAAAGGCCCTTCGGATCGTCCCCGAGTGCCGCCATCATGGGCGGCGTCGCGGGCGTAGAGCTTGATGGTGGGAGCGGACGCCCCGCGGTGCACGGCTCGGCATGCTGCAATGCGGCAGCGGCGGACTGGCAAACGCCGATTTCGACAAGGTGCTGGCGAAAGAGCCTGGCGCCGAAAATGGTGTGGTGGTTGCGACGCCCGCCCATGGCGCGCGGACATCGACAAGTGCGCAAGTGCTCGCAGAACACCGCCAGATCAATGTCGCTGGGCATTGCCCCTTGCCGAGCCACGACATGGCCGAGGTGAGCTGCCGCCCGCAAATATCGCGCGGCCGTGCCGGCACTATAGCCTTGCCGTTCGAGCGCGGCCGCGAAACCGTCAAGGTATGGTCCGCTTGGCCCGCTCCGCAGATGCCCCAGAAGCTTCGATGCCGAGAAGTAAGTCTCCAACATGCTTGTCTCCGTTTGTGACCGGCCATCGGTGGCCGAGCTGACGGAGGCGCAGGACCGCGTTGTTATGGAGACAAAAAGCGCAACAATTCACCGAAAAATGCCGATGCCGGCACTCCAGCTCCCCATTACTGGATCTGCCCATAAGGCAGCTGTTGTGCGATGCGTCAGTGGCCACAGTCCTCGCAGGCCTCGACCTGTCCACCAAGTGCTGCGGTGCGACAATGCTCGATCGCCGACATGACCTTGAGGTGGACGAGGCTGAGCTGCCCTGCATGGGCGACCCGGTAGGCAGGCCAGGAAGCACGGAACATGTCGGCGACTCGATCGAGGCGCTCAGCCGTCGGGCGAGCTCTGTGCCTGCTTGAACAGGCCAAGCTTGTCGAGCGGACTGGTTACGGAGCGTACCGTGCGGGTCCGGCGTTGGTGTAGAAGGCGGTGTTGTCGAGCTTGGCTGCCCAAGCAGGACCTGGATGCCCCGAATGTCGGTGCCGTCTTCAAGAAGGTGGGTGGCGAAGCTGTTGCGTAGCGTATGCGGCCCGACCCGCTTGGCGATGTCGATGAGTCGGCTAACTCCCCCTCGCCCAGGGCGGCGGGCAGTTGCTCTTCCACCTCGTCTCGAAGCTCTACGAGCGCACCAGTGTCATCATCCTCGTTCACAACGCTTACCGCCTTCGACTCACCGAGAAAGCATGCGAACACAAGCTCGCGCCCATGCTCTTGACGCAGCCGCAAACACCTGAATCAATGAACAGGTTGGGCGAATCGGCCGCTCATCATCGCGTGATATGGCTGCTCACAAACAGCCAAATGCGCGGTCCACGTCTGCCACATGCTGAGAATGATCATTGCCACGTGTGGCCATCATGACCTTCGGCGTCTCGGACGCGCAACGAACCCTCCAGCCTGATCCGGTAATTAAGCGACCGCTTCGCCCCCGGTGCAACCAGCATCAGGCCCGGCTTATCGATGAAGTTGCCATCGAAGTCCACAGGGCTTGCTATGCCGTGCCAGGGTTCGATGCACAGGAACGGGGCGCCGCCCGGCTTTGACCAGATGCCCAGTTCTGGAAATCCCTGCCATGACACTTCGATCGCCGGACCACGCTCTGCCGCGTAGCGCACGCTGGTGCTTGCGGGCCGATCCAGGATGACGGCGTCGTCATCGAACAGCCGTTCGGATAGTGCAAGCGTCCTGCCTTCGATCGGCGTCGGCCGCGGTGCTGCGAGCAGGAGGCCATCCTTCAGGCGAGGAATCAGCGCCGGCTCATCATCGGCAAAGGTCAGGCGGTAGGCCTCCTTAGGCAACTCCGACAGCAACGGCCAGTTGAACGCCGGGTGCGCACCGATGGAGGCCGGCAACAGCTCGTCGCCTGTGTTGGTGACCTCGAAGGTCACGCCGAGTTGCTGGCGTTCCAGCGTGTAAGTCACGGCCAGGCGAAAAGCGAAGGGGTAGTGCGCGCGGGTGTCGGCGTCGTCGGTAAGAACCAGCGTGCAGGATCGAGGCCCCCTGTCCGCCCACACAAAAGGCTTGTCGCGCGCGAAGCCGTGCTGCGTCATCGTGTAGGTCTGGCCGCGGTGACGCAGTTGATCGCCCTTTAGCCGGCCGACAATTGGAAACAGCACCGGAGAATGGCGCCGCCAGGCCGGCCCGGCCTGCCACAGGAACTCAAATCCTTGCGCATCCTGCAGCGACACAAGTTCGGCACCCTGCCCGATTATGACAGCCGAGATGCCGTCGCCATGAAGGGTTTGGCTGTCTTGTGCCACATGTCCTCGCGGGCCGCTGTTGAAGGCCGGTGCTGTGGCAGACTAAGCAAAAGCTCTTGGGGACTCAAGGTGTGGTTGGGTGTTGCGCAACTAATTGTGGCCGGAGGATCTCTCCGGCTACCTCGCCCTCGCCCACAACGGACAGTCGCTACTCGCGCTCGCCAGTGAAATTCATCAGCAGCTGGAAGATGTTGATGAAGTGAAGAGAGCGAGAAAGCACCGAAGACGAGCAGTGCCGGCACGCGATGCCGTCGGCCGCCAAATCGTTGCCCTCAGCACACTACCTCGGCCATGCCCATGTCACCGATACCTAATTCGCGCCCAGTAGTAGGCAGTGCCGCACGCCTCCATCCCAATGGGCAAGGCGCCAACTGCTCGAAGAACTTCAACATCTGCTGAGACGCAACTGTCGCCGGACGATAACATTGCCGGCGGGCATCAATCGCATGAATCTGGAACACTGACTTCGCAAGGTCGATGTCAACGGTAGAATTCTCTTCCATTCGAACGCTCCCGGTTTGTCAATCCTAACCGATGCGTATCTAGCACCGGCGGAGCGGGAGCCTTCCATCCCATCGATTTTCGCACTGCTCTTGTTCTGATCCCAAGAAGGCGAAGGTCGCGGTGGCGCGCAAGCTTGCCGTCATCCTCCACGCCATATGGAAGACGAATGAGCCGTTCCGCCGCGCCGTCGCTGCAGCCTGACAAGGAGCTTTCGATTTCCCGATCAACTCCAGTTCCCGAGATGCGTCCTTGCCGGGACGCTGCGCGGATGAGGTCGCTCCCATGCATGCGGTCCTACGGAACCGCGAACACCACTTCGACCCCACCCGTTCCAACGCAAACATGCGGCGATCCTTGCGATCGACCCCGGAGAGAACCCTGAGCCCGGCAGGCGCTGCACCAACGAGGAGAGAAGGAGCCTATTGACGAAGGCGATTAGAGAACTTCCTGAGACACGATCTCCGTTCGCAACGCTGCTGGCTAGGCAACCTCTGCTGTACCGCCTCGACACACCGGCGCATAGTTGGTCATTTCGCGCAAACCTCTTGTCTATTGGGCTCCTCCAACCATTTGGGACATGGATGGGTCCTATCCAACCAACTGATTTTACCGATCTGTGAAAATGCTGCATAGCACATCCTGCGGTGCGCCGTGATTTCTGCGCGGATATCGGTCCGGATGCCGGCTCGAGTTTAGGGCTGCGCTGGAGATTTATAACATTGGTCTCGCCCTCGTGACGAAGACACTGCGTTGATGAGAGTCCCTCATTTTGAAGGATTCGCAGGAGCAAACAAATGCACGTTCTCGATATTAACCACGTGACCCAGATCTTCGTGAAATCGTTTGGGCTGGTTGTAATGTTCGCAACCTTTTGCGCCGCGCTGGAGCTAACCTTTCCGGCTTATCGATACAGCTTTGCATCATACGTTCGCGGCGTACGAAATTGGATTATTCGCCTCGGATTCGGTGCTTTTATCTGGCACTTCTACGCTGTGGGCTTGGCCTGGTTAGGGATAAAGCCGCTCGTGACGATCAATTTCGGTACGTTGCTTCACTCTGACAACGCAATCATTAGCAATGGATTGGCCGTCCTTTCAGGCGTTTTGGTCGCGATTGCGGGCGACTTCTTTTACTACTGGATGCACCGCGCTCAGCATGCTGTTCCATTCCTCTGGCGCATGCACGCTACTCACCACTCGATCCGCGAATTGACGGCATGGAATTGCCATCATCACGTTTCCGAGCCACTCGTTTACGCAGGTCTTGTGGCACTACCACTCGCGCTGTTCCACTTCGAATCTGGCGTAGTGCCCGCTGTTGCCATGACGCTGATTACTTTTCAGGCCCATCTTTCACACTCTAGCACCCGCATCAATCTTGGGCCGCTTCGATATATCCTTGGCGACAATAAGTTCCACCGCATTCACCACTCGTTGGAGCCGCGTCACCGGCACCGAAACTACGGGTTCTTTACAACTCTCTGGGACACGATTTTTCTAACGGCATACTGGCCAAAAAAGAACGAGTGGCCGGAAGTTGGCCTCCGAGACCAGCCCGAGCCGCTCACCGTGCGCGATTACATTATGTTCCCATTCGATCGACGTCGCTGGCGTAGAGCTAAAGTCGGAAGTGGTGTAGAGGCTGAGAAATAAAACGAGCGGAGGTTTACGCTTCGAATCCGATTGTCGAGGTCGGAACCCCTCAACTGGACCGAGAAGGGATGGATCATTCGTGCTGGCCTTACTGGAGGCGTAGGATCTGGACTACCGAAGGTGGGCAATGCTCCTCCAAGGGCATTCAGGCACAGGGAAGTTTTGCAGACCTTGCCTGGAAGTAGCAGATGGCGGTGGCTCTATGAGTCTCGTCCGCGGAACCGGCCGCGGACAGGTTGTTGGAGTCCAAGTAACCTCACGCATGCCGCGTTGATCGGTGCGCTTCATCTCGCCGGATTTGAACTGGTGGTATCCGCTCGCGCTGGTCGGCGACGCGGCGACTGTTGCGGAGCGGATCGACGAATACCGGCGTATCGGAATCGATACCTTCATCCTCTCCGGTTATCCGCATCTGGAGGAGGCTTATCGCTTCGGCGAACTGGTGTTGCCGCTGTTGCCACTTGATCACGAAATCTCGTCGCGCCCCACGGCTGTCAATATGGGGCCCTTCGGTGAAACAGTGGCCGGCGATCATCGGCCCTCGGCGCTGCGCGCGAGCCAGTCTTGAGCGCCGGCGAACCGATCGTAGCGATTGTCGGGGGCGGATTCTCCGGCGCGGCGACTGCGTTTCACCTGGCGCGGCTGCTGCCGGCGGGCGCATCCGAGATCGTGGTCATCGAACCGCGCGAAGGGCTCGGCTATGGTCTGGCCTATTCGACCGGTGATCCTTCACACCGCACCAATGTGCCGGCATCGCGGATGACGCTGATCTCTGGCCAGGACAGCCACTTTGCCGACTGGCTGGAGCGAACCAGCGCCATTGCGGACGATGCCGGGATTATTGCCGCCAATGGAGCGCTCTACCCGCAGCGCCGTATTTTCGGCCGTTACGTGGAAGACCACCTCCAGCGCTTTCTCCAAAGCAAAACGATCCGGCATGTCAGATCCGCCGTTGCTTCGGTCGAACGCAGTGGTGAGCGCTACCGGCTGATCCTTGCTGACGGCGCAGCGCTTGTGGCAGACGCTCTGGTCATTGCGACGACGCATCCGCCCCCGGCCTTGCCGTTGGCCCTGCAGTCCGTGGCTGGCAAGGCCGGGCTGGTGGCCAATCCCTATGATCTGGAGAGGCTGGAAGCGGTCGGCCGCAATGACAATGTTCTCATCGTCGGCACCGGACTGACATCGGCGGACGTGATCGCGACGCTTCACCGCAAGGGCCATCGCGGCCGCATCACGGCACTTTCGCGCCATGGTTACAGATCGCGCGGACATGCTTTGAAAGCAGTCGATCCGGCCGGCGACTTTACCACCCTGCCTTCACGCAGCGCCACAGTGCTGCTCAGGCGCATCCGCACCGCGATTGCTACAGCCGCTCGGGCTGGCGAAGACTGGCATCCCGTCCTCGACGCCGTCCGGCGGCAGGGACAGGTCATCTGGCAGGCTTTGCCGCTCGCTGAGCAGCGCCGTCTGGTGCGCCATCTTCGCGCGCTGTGGGATGTGCATCGCTTCCGTGTTGCGCCACAGATCATGGACGTGCTCGATCGCCAGGTTGCCGAGGGCAGGCTTGCCTATCGCGCCGCATCGATTGTCGGCGCCGATCAGATCGACGGACGCATTCGCGTCAGGCAGCAACTGCGTGGCCAACGGCGTCTCATTGCCGAGGCTTTTGACAGCGTGATCGTGACAACCGGGCCGGCGCATGCCGATATCTTGCGGACCAGAACGGCGATTGCGGCGCTCGCGCGGATGGGATTGGCCCGGCTCGACCCGATTGGACTCGGCTTGGAGACCGACAGCCAAGGCCGTGCGGTCGGCACATCCGGGCGGCCGTTTGGCAGCATTTTCGTCAGTGGGCCGCTGGCGCGCGGCAGCGTTGGCGAACTGATGGGAATTCCCGAAGTCACCGCGCATGCCGAGCGCATCGCCGCCGAAATCCACCATTGGCTTGGGTACCAAGACGGCCTTGCGTCGTGAGGCGTCGTGAAGCTGCAAAACACAATGAGGCTGTCCAGATGACATTAACCGAGCGCGTTCCCCTGATTGAAACCCGGATCCCCCTGAAATCTGCCATGCGTCACCTGGCTGGAGCCGTGTCCGTGGTTACTGCAGGTATTGGCGACGGAAGGACGGGCGCAACCGTTACGACCGCCCACTCACTGTCCGTCGAGCCGGAGGTGATGGTCGTCAGTATCAACCTGAACTCGTCAACCTGGGCAGCAATCAGGCGGCATAGGCATTTCTGCGTGAACGTGCTGCGTGCCGACCAGGTTGCGATTGCCGACCGCTTCGCCGGACGCGATGGCCTGGCGGGGGTAGAACGTTACGAGGGGGCCCGCTGGCTTAGACTTGCAACCGGCGCGTTGGCACTCGACGGGGCGCTTGCCGCCGTTGACTGCGCGGTCGAAGACATGATCGTCCGCCACAGCCACGCGCTGATCCTCGGCAGCGTCCGATATGTGGCGAGCGGAGAGCCGGGCCCGGCATTGATCTATCATCAGGGCGCATACGGATCGTCGTGAGTGCCGATGCGTGACGTTTCGCGGAATGAGAAGGATCCGGTAGCGCGCCAACGAGCCGAATTTGGTGTGATCGGCGAGAATGACGATTTTCCGCGCCTGTTCATGGGTCGAAGACGCTAAGCGCTGGATGCACGGCGATGAAAGCGATATCGTGCTGATCGCCAAGATACGCAGACCGGCAAATACTGTCGCGGTCTGGAAATCGACATTGAAATCGCCGCCCAGCATGACGTGCCGGTGTTCTTCGGCAGCTGCGATGGCTGTATCGATCATGTTGGTGACGATGCGCGTTCCGGCAGGACGGAAATTCGGCGGGCCAACGTCAGCACGGTACTGCCGCCAAAGAAGAAATTTTCCCGCCATCGGATAGTTCGACAAGGGCAGATTCCAATCCTGATGCCGTCGCCTATCGGTGATGTCGGCTCTGCCGCAGCACTCACTGGCAGGCGCCGCGTCCCTTCCATCGTTCACCACACGGCAAAGGCGCATCTTTCTGCTACCGCTTCTTGCTGCGGGTCCGTCTGACGCCAGCCGGTGCGTTCGATGTCTCCGGAATCTTCGCTTCCTCAGCCATTGACGGCTCGGGAAGCGACGCGTCGGGCATGGTCACGTGCTTGGCGTCGGATACTACTTCACCGGTGGTGAGTATGGGCTGAGAACGAACATCTTCATCGGGAAATATCGGCTGCGGCGTCGTTTCCGCGATCGCACCGTCCGTCTTCGTTTCCGCGACATCGTTCGCGATCGCGGCCAGGTCGACGCCGCCCCAGATGGACTGTGGCCGCTTCACGAGCCCACGCTTCTGTTTGATCTCGACGACAAAGGGGCGCTGCTGCTGCCTCATAGTGGTACTTTCGGAGGGATTCAGGGAGTTGCGAACGTCGTCTAGGCCGATCCCACGCCTTCGTCCACCGGCCCCACGCACATTCCAACGGTTTTTGAAGACGTTGCTGCCGTCCAAGTGGCTCACCGCCGACGCCGGGCTCGCGCTCCGGCTGACCTCTGGCAAATGCTCGTAAATGAGAGTCTAAAATGTTTCGCCTATGCTATGAAGCGCCCAAGTACTGATCGATCACGATCGATCCGCATTCTGTAAGCGAATCCGCCGCGAGCAATTCCGCAATGAGCGTACATGGAGCGCACGTTCTTGCGCCGGCGCGGAACGGCATTCGATAAGCGGATAATCCACCAGCTCTCGCCGTTGGGCTGGGACCATATCAACATCACGGGCGATTACGTCTGGTCAGACCATCTCATGGTCGATGGTGAAGGGTTCCTGCCGCTTAGGATTGGCGCCTCATGATCGCCGACATCCCTACCGTAATCTATGTCCCAATAATGCACTGGGGCCATATGCCGTTGCGAAAACGGGAGCGAACGATGCAGGGCTTCCGATCACCGGAAATCCCTCAGCGCTTCGTCTCGATCTTCTCCGCCCCTCCGCAACCTCTTCGTTCCACCTCGCTCAAGACACTCCGCGTTTCAGATCCATCTTCACCGTCTGAACGCAATGGCGGAGTGGAAGGCCGTGACTGCGCTCTGCTGACAGTAGCGTACACCGCTTCAGCGCGTTCATACGCAGACAACGTGACAGCGTCACGCAATGCGCTAGCGGATTTGCCATCCTGTTGGAAATCCGACATCGTCGGAAATCCGACATTGGTCGGATAGGAGCCGCCTCGCGGCGGTGCCCCTGCCCACCACCGGGCATACGGGTCACGTACCACGACGGTTCGACCGAATTAAGCTTGGGCGGAGACATAGAGGCGAGGAAGACCGAGCTCGTCGAAGTAGTGGTCGCGCAGAGCCTGTTGGACCGCCGGGTGTCCAGACATGCGCCAGAACCCCGTTGGCGAACCGGCGGCAGCCGCAGCACTCGCGGCGGCGGAGGACCTCGGCAAGCCGGCGACTGAAGGCGGCGGGCTCCGTCAGATGGGCGATCTCACCGAAGAAGTTCAGCTGCCCGATTTATAGGCGGCCTTCCAAGAAGAGGCCGCTCGAAGCGGCGCTTGCCGGGCTCGATACCGGTGGACTGGGCTCGAAGTCCGCGGTGCTGCAGCATGTGATCCGCTCCTTCGATCCCTGCATGACTGCACCGCGCATTGGGATGCAGTTGGCGCCGCGCGGCGGCGGTAAGACAGTTTTCAGCGGTGAAAGCCGACTTTCCGGCCCGCTTTCGCCATGCCGACCGCCCACCGGAGGCCGTTTAAAAAAACGCCAAACATTTCAAATCTGTAGCAAGAAAATGGTCGAAATAATGAAAATTGGTCCGCTTCTTGCTGCAAGCATTCTGACAGAGCCCGGCCTCCATCCGGGCGATGCGATGGGGCATAGAGTAGCAACATGGCAGCTGCCGAAACCTTATATGACGTCATTCGTCGCCAGGGGATTACCCGGCGCAGTTTCACCAAGTTCTGCAGCCTGACGGCCGCGAGCCTCGGTTTCGGCCCGGGTGCCGCGACAGCGATGGCTGAAGCACTCGAGACCAAGGAACGTGTTCCCGTCATCTGGATGCATGGGCTCGAATGCACCTGCTGTTCGGAGAGCTTCATCCGCTCGGCCCATCCGCTCGTCAAAGACGTCGTGCTGTCGATGATCTCGCTCGACTACGACGATACGATCATGGCGGCCGCCGGCCATCAAGCGGAGGCGATTCTCAAAGAGACGAAGGAGAAGTACAAGGGCAAGTACATCCTCGCCGTGGAGGGCAATCCGCCGCTCAACGAGGACGGCATGTTCTGCATCGACGGCGGCAAACCCTTCGTTGAGAAGCTGAAGTGGATGGCCGAGGATGCCATGGCGATTATCGCCTGGGGCGCCTGCGCCTCTTGGGGCTGCGTCCAGGCGGCCAATCCGAACCCGACCCAGGCGACACCGATCGACAAGGTCATCCTCGATAAGCCGATCATTAAGGTACCAGGCTGTCCCCCGATCGCGGAGGTGATGACCGGGGTCGTCACCTTCATCACGACCTTCGGCAAGCTGCCGGAACTCGACCGGCAGGGCCGGCCCAAGATGTTCTACTCGCAGCGCATCCACGACAAGTGCTACCGCCGACCGCATTTCGATGCCGGCCAGTTTGTCGAGGAGTGGGACGATGAGGGCGCACGCAAGGGCTCCTGTCTGTACAAGATGGGCTGCAAGGGCCCGACCACCTACAATGCCTGCTCTACCGTGCGCTGGAACGGGGGCGTTTCCTTCCCGATCCAGTCAGGCCACGGCTGCATCGGCTGCTCGGAAGACGGCTTCTGGGACAACGGCAGCTTCTATGACCGTCTGACGAACCTCCACCAGTTCGGCGTCGAGGCCAACGCCGACAAGGTCGGCATGACCGCCGCCGGCATCGTGGGTGGCGTAATCGCCGCCCATGCCGCGGTAACCGCCTTCAAGCGCGTGACCACCAAGCGCGAAAAAGCCGACGCATCATAATCACTCTCGGGGAGGAACAGCATCGTGACAATTCAAACACCCAACGGCTTCACACTGGACAATTCGGGCAAGCGCATCGTCGTCGATCCCGTCACCCGCATCGAGGGACATATGCGGGTGGAGGTCAATGTCGATGAGAACAACATCATCCGGAATGCGGTCTCGACCGGCACCATGTGGCGCGGCATCGAAGTCATCCTAAAGAACCGCGACCCCCGCGACGCATGGGCATTCACGGAGCGCATCTGCGGCGTCTGCACCGGCACGCATGCGCTGACCTCTGTACGCGCGGTCGAGAATGCGCTCGGCATCACCATCCCGGACAATGCCAATTCGATCCGCAACCTGATGCAGCTGGCGCTGCAGGTGCATGACCATGTCGTGCACTTCTACCATCTTCATGCGCTCGACTGGGTGGACGTGATCTCTGCGATCTCCGCCGATCCGAAGGCGACCTCGGCGCTCGCGCAGTCCGTGTCCGACTGGCCGCTTTCCTCTCCAGGCTATTTCAAAGACATCCAGACTCGGCTCAGGAAATTCGTCGAGTCAGGCCAGCTCGGACCCTTCAAGAACGGCTATTGGGGCAATGCATCCTACAAGCTGCCGCCTGAGGCCAATCTCATGGCGGTGGTGCATTATCTGGAGGCGCTCGACTTCCAGAAGGAGATCGTCAAGATCCACACGATCTTCGGCGGCAAGAACCCGCATCCAAACTGGCTGGTTGGCGGGGTACCCTGTCCGATCAATATCGACGGTACTGGTGCGGTCGGCGCGATCAACATGGAGCGGCTTAACATGGTCACCTCGATCATCGACCAGATTATCGAGTTCAATGACAAGGTATACGTCCCCGACATCATGGCCATCGGCTCCTTTTACAAGGACTGGCTCTATGGAGGCGGTCTGTCGGGCAAGAACGTGCTAGCCTATGGCGACGTACCCGAGCACGTCAACGACTACTCCGAGGCAAGCCTGAAGCTGCCGCGCGGCGCGATCATCAATGGCAATCTCGTCGAAGTGCTGCCGGTCGACCATGAGGATCCCGAACAGATCCAGGAATTCGTTACCCATTCCTGGTACAAATATCCCGACGAGACAAAGGGCCTGCATCCCTGGGACGGGGTTACCGAGCCACACTACGAACTCGGCCCCAACGCCAAGGGGACGAAGACCAATATCGAGCAGCTCGACGAGGCCGCTAAATATTCCTGGATCAAGGCGCCGCGCTGGCGCGGCCATGCGATGGAGGTCGGGCCACTCGCCCGCTGGGTCGTCGGCTACGCCCAGAACAAGGCGGAGTTCAAGGACCCGATCGAAAAGGTGCTCAAGGATCTCGGCCTTCCAGTTTCAGCCCTCTTCTCGACACTCGGCCGCACGGCAGCCCGTGCGCTCGAATCGAGCTGGGCCGGCCACCAGATGCGCTATTTCCGGAACAAGCTGATTGCCAATATTAGGGCCGGCGACCTCTCTACGGCCCATGTCGACAAGTGGAAGCCGGAAACCTGGCCCAAGGAGGTCAGGGGCGTCGGCTTTACCGAGGCCCCGCGCGGCGCGCTCGCGCACTGGATCAAAATCAAGGACGGCAAGATCGACAACTACCAGTGCGTCGTGCCCACCACATGGAACGGCAGCCCTCGCGATCCGGCAGGAAATATTGGCGCCTTCGAGGCTTCGTTGATGGATACGCCGATGTCAGACCCCACCCAACCTCTCGAAATCCTCAGGACCATCCATTCCTTCGATCCGTGCCTAGCATGCTCGACGCATGTCATGAGCCCGGACGGTCAGGAAATGGCCAAGGTCCAGGTCCGGTGAGGAGGATAAGTCATATCCATGAAACTCTCGCAGCCGCCGACGCCGACGGTGAAAAGGCCGTCGAGCACAAGAGCATCTATGTTTACGAAGCCCCGGTGCGCATCTGGCACTGGGTCAACGCCGTCTCGATCCTGACGCTCGCGCTAACCGGCTATTTCATCAGCTCGCCGCTGCCTTCCGTGCCGGGCGAGGCCATCGCCAATTTCCTGATGGGGTATATCCGCTTCATCCACTTCGCGGCGGGGCAGGTCCTTGCCGTGTTCCTTATCCTCAGGGTCTACTGGGCCTTTGTCGGCAATATCCATGCCCGCCAGATCTTCTATGTGCCCTTCTGGAGCGGCCGCTTCTGGAAGGAATGGCTGCATGAGTTGCGGTGGTACACGTTCTTGGCCCGGCAGCCGAAGTATGTCGGCCACAACCCGCTTTCCCAGTTCACCATGTTCCTGATGTTCACCGTGCCGCTCTTCTTCATGGTGATCACCGGCTTTGGGCTCTATAGCGAGGGTGCCGGCCGCGACGGCTGGGAATATGCGCTTTTCGGCTGGGTGTTCTCGATCTGGTCCAACAGCCAGGACATCCACACATTCCACCATCTCGGCATGTGGGTAATCCTCGTCTTCGTCATGGTTCACATTTATGTGGCGATCCGCGAGGACATTATGAGCCGACAGAGCATCATCTCGTCGATGATTTCCGGCGAACGGCTCTTCAAGGACAGTGAGGACTAGATGGTCGCCCCAAATCCCTTGGCCTCTTCGCCTTCCCCTCGGATTCTCGTGCTTGGCATAGGCAATATCCTCTGGGCCGATGAAGGCTTCGGCGTGCGCGCGGTGGAAACCTTCCACAAGGCGTATCGGGTGCCCGACAACGTCACCGTCCTCGATGGCGGCACGCAGGGGCTCTATCTCGTGCAGTTCGTCAATGAACACGATCGTTTGATCGTGTTCGACGCCATCGACTACGGCCTCGAGCCGGGCACGATAAAGATCGTGGAAGACGACGAGGTGCCGAAATTTACTGGCGCCAAGAAGATGAGCCTGCATCAGACCGGCTTCCAGGAGGTGCTGAGCGCCGCTGACCTCATGGGGCACTGTCCCGATCGGCTGGTTCTCATCGGGTGCCAGCCGCTGGGTCTCGAGGACTGGGGCGGCCCGCTGACGACGCCTGTCAAGGCAGTCATACCGCGCGCAATCGAAACGGCAGTAGGAATACTGCGGGACTGGGGCGTCGTCGTCACCGCGCGACCGGAAGGGGCCGGGGTTTCGCCACTACTTGAAAACGACATCGATTTCGAACGTTACGAGCGCCGAGCCGAATCGGCCGCATTGCGCTATTGAGGAGGATATCATGAATTTCCGTAGGGTTGCGGCGACGCTCGTCGTGATGGCGCTACCGGACATCGCCCACGCGCATGCCGGCCTTCACACCGACGGCGCGGTTGCCGGCTTCAGCCATCCGTTCAGTGGTCTCGATCATATCCTGGCGATGGTCGCGGTCGGCTTCTGGGCCTTGACGCTGGGCGGTAAAGCCCGATGGATCGTTCCCTTGGCCTTCGTGACGGTTATGGCGGTGGGCGGCGGCCTGGGTATTTATGGCCTCGCTTTTCCAATGGTGGAAACCGGGATCGCGCTGACCGTCGCGCTGCTCGGTCTGCTGGTTGTTTTCGAAGTGAAGGTTTCAACGTCGGTCGCGGCGACGGTGGTTGGAACATGCGCGCTCTTCCATGGCCACGCCCATGGCACCGAACTTCCGGCGATGGCGCATGCGGGCGGCTATGTGGCGGGCTTCATGGCTGCCACGGTCATCCTGCATCTCACCGGTTTCGGGCTGGCCTTGTTGAGGTTCGGCAACGCCCAGCGAGTTGCCGCGCGGACCGCCGGCGTGGCCATTGCCCTTGCCGGTGCAGTCCAGCTGGCCGGCTGAACTTCTCCCAGGGCTGAGGCCGGACTTCTCCCAGGGCTGAGGCCGGTCGGTAGTCGTGTGGGGACCCTGCACACCGCGGCTCCCGATTTCATAAGATCTGGACGACGGAGGAGGAGCATCATGTGCATCGGCATTCCCATGCGGGTCGTCGCCGGCAATGAGTTCGTCGCGCACTGCGAGCGACATGGCCGGATATCCTCGATCTCCCTCATGCTGGTCGGCCCACAACCGCCGGGAACCTACCTACTCACCCATCTCGCCTCCGCCATCCGGGTGCTGGACGCCGACGAGGCCCGCGCCATCGACAACGCACTCGCGGGTCTTGCTGAAGCTGTCGAGGGGAGGGCTTTCGACGCCCTCTTTGCCGATCTCACCTCGCGCGAGCCGGAACTGCCGCCGCATCTGCGTAGCGAGTGAGAAAAAAATTTCCAAAGGGGAAGGACTTTCCACCTCGGCCGTAGTGACGATTTAACATCTGAGCCAGATAGCGATAGCTGCGAGTTTAACGAAGCCCATGAAGTTTGCCAGCAGCTTGTCGTAGCGGGTTGCGACACGGCGGAACTGCTTGTGCAAAAGAAGCGCTCGATGAGGTGAGTGTCGTAGGGACGCTGGACCTTGCGGTTGCGCTTCGGTGGGATGACGGATTTCAGCTCCCCTTTCAGCGATCTTTTCGTGCAGGTGGTCGGCGTCATAGCCCTTGTCGGCGATCGTGGCACCAGCCTCGAAGCCATCGACGGGATCATGGGCAAAGGCGATATCGTTGCGCTGTCCGGGGCTGGCGATCAGGCGAACCGGTAGCCCGAGCGCATCGCCAGCTGCATGAATCTTGGTGCTCACTTTCCCAAGTCTGGCACGCCGCTTGCTTCTCATTTCCTTCGAATGCTTTGCATCGTGATTTGTGGAGGAGACTATGCCATCTGTCCTGGTCCGCGCCCTGAGCGAGCGGGCGCGCCTGCCCCTCATCGACGAGACGAACATCGATGCCTTCCTCGCTCCGGCGGCGGGTGAACCCGACAATGCCGTGCTGTTCTTCACCGGCGATCCGTCGCAGCGTCCGGAAGCCGATGACGTCGCCGTCGTCCTCCCGCATATCCTCAAGGCCTTCCAAGGCCGCTTGCGCGGCGCCGTGGTCCTCCGCACGGCCGCAGACAAGCTAAAGGCCCGCTTTAACGTCGTTGTGATGCCGAGCCTCGCCGTGACTCGTCGAGACCAACCGGTCGGCGTGCTGGGCAAGATCCGCGACTGGTCCGAATATGTCGAGAAGATCAGCGCCTGGCTCGCGCCCAACGCGCCGGTCATGGTGCCCTCGGGCGGACTGAAGGTCGAGATCACCCATGCCGGCAAGGAGATCGCGCGATGAAGGCCGGACTCTGGGTCGCCCCCGAGGGCGAGGATGCGGCGATGACGGTGATGCCGATCGGCGCCGAGGCGCCGCTGCGTGCCCGCAAGCTCAATTTCCTCGCCACCAGCAGCGCCGAGGAAATGATCCACCGATGTCGGCGGACGGCGATGCTCCTGCCGGAACTCGCTGACGCGCTCGCCGTTCAGAAGGCCGACCGGCCGGGCCGGCTATTCGACATCACCGATTTCCCCGACGACGACAAGGAACTGATCGCCCAGACTCTCGGCGAGGGCGAGGTCGCCGGCATCGCGGCATTGGCGAACGGCATCACGGCCCAGATGCAGGAGGCGGTGATGGCTGGCGTCTGGCGCGTCCGTTTCACCGACGGTGAGGGCCGGCTCATTGCCGACTATGTCGAGGTCGCGAGCATTCCCGCCGCTGTCAAACAGGCGTGTTCGGCGCTGCCGGAGTCGATCAGCCACGGGCCGGCGCCGACCGGCGCCATGAACGTCATGCCCGTGCTGACCGAGATCGGTGATCGCATCGCCCGTTACAGCGACGGTGATCCGGGCCATATCATCACCTTCTCGCTCTTCCCGATGAGCCCGGAGGACATGGCCTTCCTGCAGGAAACGCTGGGTGCCGGGCCGGTGCAGCTCACCTCGCGCGGCTATGGCACCTGCCGCATCGTGGTGACCGGCGCGCGCAATGTCTGGTCGGTTCAGTTCTACAACGCCATGGACACGATCATCCTCGATACGTTGGAGATCTGCGACATTCCCTCGGTCGCGATCGCCGCCGAGGATGATTTCCGCGACTCCGAGGCGAGACTGCGTGAGATCGAGGAGGCCTATTTCAAATGAGCGCCTTCGAGAATTTCGGCAAGCGCGAGACCGTGTCGGACGACGACCAGATGGAATGCGGTATCTGCTGGCATGTCTATGATCCCGCTGAGGGTGACCCGGTCTGGCAGATTGCTCCGGGGACGTCGTTTGCAGACCTGCCGGAAGACTGGCGCTGCCCAAATTGCGATGCGCTGCAATCAAAGTTCATGAGGCTAGGTGATGGACGCTGACGTCGCAGAGATGTCCGAGATCGATCCCGCGCAGGCGCTCGGCCGGCGGCTCGAGGCCTGCTACCGGCACATTTACGCGACCGCCATGGCCGATGTGCCGATCTGCAATCCCGCGCTTGGCATTGCCTCGACCGGTTTTCGGACTTACGGCGGTCGTGCGTTCGGCATCGTGATTACACCATGGTTCATGAATCTCGTGGCAGCGGATCTGCCGCAGGGCCCTTCCTCCGCCCCAGCTGCCACCGGTACGACCCTCCGTGTCGGCCTGCCGGCGGGTGAGGTCGGGTTCATTGCCGGTGAACTCGATGCGATTGACCGTGTCGATTCCTGCTCGCTGTTTTCTCCGGTCTTCGAGTTCGCGACGATGGAGGCTGCCCTCGAAACAGCGGACGAAGCGGCCCGGGCCTTCTTTGATCCTGCCACGCTCGAACCGCCGCCCGCCCCGCCCGCGGCGGTCAACCGGCGTGACCTGTTGGGCGGGCATTTCCGCAGGCGCGAGGAGGCGTCGGAATGACATTCCTTCTCGGGGCAGGCACGATAAGGATCGACGTAACCGTGTCGCGCGCGCTTGCCTGTTCCGTCGCGGTGAAGGCGAACCGCCCCCAGGGGCTGACGCGCATGTTCGTCGGCCGCAGGCCCGAAGAGGCGTCCCCTCTTGCCGGTCAAGTCTTTTCGCTCTGCGGTTTTGCGCAATCCGTAGCGGCGCGGCTCGCTGTCCTGAATGCAGCGGATATGGCGATGAGGGTGGACGAACGGATCGGCTCCGGCGCCGGATTGCTCGCCGAGCGGATTTTCGAACCCTTGCGGGCACTCATCCTCCATTGGCCATGCCCCCTGCCGGCATCGCTCGGCGCAACCGCCGGTAGACATCTCCGCGAAGCGCTGGCCGCTTCGCAAGCAATCATCGCCGCGGCCAAGGCCGGGCAAATCGACAGGGCGCATTTGGCGGCCGCCGCTGCGCGGTTGTCTGCGGCGGCCAGCAAGCTCGGCATCCCGAGCCAGGGCGACACACCTTTGCCGGAATCAGCCTGCGCCGCGATGTTGCAGGATATAGGCGACGATCGGGTCTTCAATCGCCGGCGGCCCGATCCACTGACCATTAATGACGATCCGGAAGTCATCGCCCGGCTTTGCGCTGAGCCCGGCTATGCAAGCCTGCCGCATCTCCTAGGCCGCGTCGCGGAGACGGGCGCTTATGCCCGGCTCGCCGCCGATGACGTGGAGGCTTCCCATCTGGTCCAACGACTGCTAGCCCGCATCAACGACGTGCGCCTCTGCCTCAAACAACTGACGGCTCTCGCAGCAACCGGCAAGCACGACGGAGCATCACTCGCCTGCGGCGGGACCACGCCGGGCGCCGGTGGCTATGGTGCTGTGGAATGCGCGCGTGGCCGGCTCTATCATCAGGCCGAGATCGGCGGTGACGGCAGGCTTTCGTCCTATCGCATCCTTGCCCCGACCGAATGGAATTTTCATCCCGCCGGCCCCTTCGTCGAGACACTGCTGTCGTCACCCGTCGGGACCGATGAGGCCGCCGTGAGATCGGTGTCGCGGCTCGCGGTCCTGTTCGATCCTTGCGTGGCCTTTGAGGTCAATGTTCGCGAGGCCGCACATGCATGAAATGTCGCTGATGGAGAGTGTGATCGAGATCGTCTGCGACACGGCGCGGCAGAACTGCGCGACACGCGTGAAGTCGGTCCGGCTCGACGTGGGCGTGCTGAGCCACGTCGAACCGGCTGCGCTGATGTTCTGTTATGAGGCCGTGCGACACGGCACGATTGCGGACGAGGCGACGCTCGAGATCAACCGCATTGCCGGCGAGGGCTGGTGTTTTGACTGCGGCAAGACGGTCGCCTTGGAGGAGCGGTTCGGCGCCTGCCCGGACTGCGGACGGCATCGGGTCCAGATGACGGCAGGCGACGAATTGAAGATCAGGGATATGGAGGTGAGATGATGTGCACGGTATGCGGTTGCGGGACTTCTTCCGTCGAGGGTGAAAAGCACGAAGAGCGCGGGCACGGTCACAGCCATGACCATCATCACGACCACGACGACCACCACCATGGCGATGGCGGGCATGATCATCACCATGCCGCGGACTGCAGCGACCATTATGGCAAGGGGATCGCCGGCGTCAATGTACCAGGCATGAGCCAGGAGCGGATCATCCAGGTGGAGAGAGACATCCTCTCCAAGAACGACGCCTATGCGGAAGAGAACCGGCGATATTTTGAGCGCCAGGGCATCTTTGCGCTCAACTTCGTCTCCAGCCCCGGCTCGGGCAAGACCAGCCTGCTGGTCCGCACGATCGATGACCTAAAGGACCGCCTCACGATCTCGGTTATCGAAGGTGACCAGCAGACCTCGAACGACGCGGCCCGGATCCGCGAGACCGGCGCCCGCGCCATCCAGATCAACACGGGCAAGGGCTGCCACCTCGACGCCCACATGGTGGGCCACGCGGCTGAGGATCTCGCGCTCGAACCAGGCTCTGCGCTCTTCATAGAGAATGTCGGCAACCTCGTCTGTCCCGCCGCCTTCGATCTCGGCGAGGCCCACAAGGTTGTGGTGCTGTCAGTCACCGAAGGCGAGGACAAGCCGCTCAAATATCCCAACATGTTCGCCGCCGCCGAACTGATGATCCTCAACAAGGCCGACCTGCTGCCGCATCTCGATTTCAATGTCGGCCTCTGCATCGCCAACGCCCTGCGCGTCAATCCGCGCCTCCAGACGCTGACGGTCTCCGCCCGCACGGGAGAGGGCATGGAAGCCTTCTATGCGTGGCTCGAGGCATCCGCCGCCCACCGGGCCGCGTGACCGAAGGTGGCATGAACCATGGCGAGGGCGCTCGCACGACCGATCGAAAACCCGATCCGGCGGCTCAGGCTCCGGGTGCGCGGCGCCGTGCAGGGTGTCGGGTTCCGGCCCTTCGCCTACAGGCTCGCGCGGACTATGCGGCTTTCTGGGTTCGTGCTGAACGACAGTGCCGGCGTGCTGATAGAGATCGAGGGTCCGGATGCGGGCCGCTTTCCCGACGCGATCCGGACCCAGGCGCCGCCGCTCGCCCGCATCGACTCGATCCACGTGCTCGAACTCTCGCCAGCCGGTGGCGAGCGGTTCGAGATACTCGAGAGCCTTGGCGGCAAGAGCGCGACCCGGATCGGCGCGGATGCCGCGACCTGCGCCGAATGCCGGTGTGAGCTGACCGATCCCGCGAGCCGCTTCTTCGGTTATCCCTTCGTCAACTGCACCCATTGCGGCCCGCGCTTCACCATCACTCGCGCGCTGCCCTATGACCGGACGCAGACCTCGATGGCATCGTTTCCGATGTGCCGTGCCTGTGCCTCGGACTATATCGATCCGGAGAACCGGCGCTTCCATGCCGAGCCGGTCGCCTGCCCCGATTGCGGCCCGAGTCTCAGCCATTCGATCGCGGAGATTGCGGCGCGGCTCGAAGGCGGCGCCATCGTCGCGCTCAAGGGCATCGGCGGTTTCCACCTGCTCTGCAACGCCCGCGACGATACAGCGATCGATCTCCTCCGGCTGCGCAAGGCTCGTGACCAGAAGCCGTTTGCCGTCATGGTCGCCGGCATCGAGGCGGCGCGGCAGTTCGCACGACTGAGCTATGCCGAAGAAGCCTTGCTGACCTCGCCCGCGAGCCCGATCGTGTTGGTCGAGGCACATGCCGGTGCGCTCTCTAAGCTCATCGCGCCCGGCCTCGCGCGGATTGGGCTGATGCTCGCCTATGCTCCACTGCATCATGTGCTGCTCGACGAACTCGCCTGCCATTCGCCGCACCGACCTGCAGCGCTGGTCGCGACCAGCGCCAATCCCGGTGGTGAGCCCCTTGTGGCCGACAACGCCGACGCCGCGCGCCGCCTTGCCGCGATTGCGGATCTGATCGTCACCCATGATCGCGACATCACCGTCCGCGCCGACGACTCCGTCATGCAGGTCATCGATGGCGCCCCCGCGTTCATCCGTCGCGCCCGCGGCTTCGTGCCCGAGCCCGTCGATCTCGGCGAGGATGGACCTGCGGTGATCGCGACCGGCGCCGACCTCAAGAACACTATCTGCGTCACACGTGGGCGCGAGGCCTTTCTCTCGCAGCATATAGGCGGCCTCAATAACGCCGAGGCGATCCGTTTCCAGCGCGAGGCGATCACCCATCTCTGTTCGATCCTGGACGTGAAGCCGGAATTCGCGGCCTCGGACCTGCATCCGGATTTCCGTTCGGTGCGGATGGCAGAGAGCCTGGGCCTGCCGGTAGTGGCAGTCCAGCATCATGTCGCCCATGTCGCGGCCGTGGTGGCGGAGCATCGGCTTTCCGGCCCGGTTCTCGGGCTTGCGCTCGATGGCCACGGTTTCGGCGCCGATGGCACGAGTTGGGGGGGCGAAATGCTCATCGCCGATGGGGGTCATTGGCGCCGAGCGGGATCGCTTACATCGCTGCCGCTGCCTGGTGGCGACCGCGCGGCGCGTGAGCCTTGGCGCATGGGGGTGGCAGCCCTGCAGGAGGCCGGATGCCTTGATTTCGCGTCGCAGCTCTGGCCAGGTCATCCGGGTGTTGCGCAGCTCACGGCGATGTTCGAACGCGGTATGCAGCCGTCCCGGACAACCAGCCTCGGCAGGCTCTTCGATGCCGCCGCGGCGATAGCAGCCATTCGTCTCGTCCAGAGCTACGAAGGGCAGGCGGCGATGGAGCTCGAGGCCCTGGTCCGGGCGCCGCGCTGTCTCTCCGACGGCTATGCAATTCGGGACGGGGTGCTCGATTTCCGGCCGCTAATCCTGCATCTTGCGCGGGAAGGACTGAGCGGCGCTGACGCGGCCGATCTCTTTCACGGTACGCTGATCGCGGGGCTTGCGGAATGGGCCGCGAGGGAAGCGACACTCCTCGGCATCCCGGAGGTCGCGCTCGGCGGCGGATGCTTGATGAATCGGGTCCTTGCGGCCGGACTTGCGCAAGCGCTTCGGGAGCGCGGTCTCAGAGCTTATTTGCCACGTCTTGCGCCGGCCAATGACGGCGGCATCGCGCTCGGGCAGGCCGCTCATGCGCGGCAGGTCATCATGAACGAGAATGCATCAGCGGAGGAGAGCCGGACATGTGCCTAGCGATACCGGTCCAGGTCAAGGAAGTACTGCCCGACCACATGGCCAAGGTCACGCTCGACGGCGTATCGAAGATCGTTTCGACCGCGCTGGTCGACGATGTCCGGCCAGGCGACTATCTCGTCCTTCATGTCGGCTATGCGCTCGCGAAGATCGATCCGGAGGAGGCGGAAAGGACGCTCGCCCTCATCCGCGAAGCTGCTGCCATGGGAGATGCGGCATGAAATATATCGACGAATATCGCGACGGCAGGCTCGCCAAGGATATCGCCCGGCAGATCGCCGCTCTCGCCGATCCAGGGCGTTCCTATCACTTCATGGAGTTCTGCGGCGGCCATACGCATGCTATTTCCCGCTATGGTCTCGAGGACCTGCTGCCGGCCAATGTGCGGATGATCCACGGACCGGGCTGTCCCGTCTGCGTGCTGCCGATCGGCCGTATCGATGCGGCAATCGCGCTCGCTATGCGGCCGGAGATCACGCTCTGCACCTATGGCGACCTGATGCGCGTGCCGGGCTCGAACGGATCGAGCCTCTTGAAGGCCAAGGCGGCCGGCGCCGATATCCGCATGGTTTATTCGACGCTCGATGCGCTCAGGATCGCCGAGGCCGAGCTCGAACGCGAAGTGGTGTTCTTTGCCATCGGCTTCGAGACCACGACGCCACCGACCGCGCTCGCGCTCAAGGCGGCGATAGCCAAGGGGCTCGGCAATTTCTCGATCTTCTGCAATCATGTGCTGACGCCGGCGGCGATCCAGAACATCCTGGAAAGCCCTGACGTTCGCAAGCTCGGCACGATCAAGATCGACGGTTTCGTCGGTCCTGCGCACGTCTCGACCGTCATCGGCACCGAACCTTACGAATTCTTCGCCGGGGAATTCCAGAAGCCGGTGGTGGTTGCGGGCTTCGAGCCGCTCGACGTCATCCAGGCGATCTTGATGCTCGTGCGCCAGGTCAATGACGGCAGGCACGAGGTCGAAAACCAGTATATCCGCGCGGTGACCGCGCTCGGCAACGAAAAGGCCCAGGCCGAGGTGGCGAATTTCTTCGAGCTGCGCGAGAGCTTCGAATGGCGCGGTCTCGGCGAAGTGCCCTATGGCGCGCTGCGGCTTCGGCCGCAATATGTGGCCTACGACGCCGAGAAGCGCTTTTCGATGGTGACGCCCGCCGCGAAGGACAACCCGGCCTGCGCATGCGGCGCGATCCTGCGCGGCGTCAGGAGGCCGACCGACTGCAAGCTGTTCGGCACGGTCTGCACGCCCGATACACCGATGGGCTCCTGCATGGTGTCGTCGGAGGGCGCCTGCGCCGCGCACTGGACCTATGGCCGCTTCCGCGAGAGGGCGCGGCAGGTGGATGTCGGGAGGGCGGTCGCATGAACATGATGATCAAGGCCTACAGGCGCAAGCTCGATGTCGCGAACGGCCGTGTCGACCTTTCGCACGGGGCCGGCGGGCGCGCCATGGGCCAGTTGATCGAGGGCATTTTCCACAAGGCTTTCGACAATGACTGGCTGAGGGCCGGCAACGACCAGTCGGCCTTTTCGGTGCCTGGCGGGCGGATGGTGATGACCACGGACGCCTACGTCGTTTCGCCGCTTTTCTTCCCCGGCGGCAATATCGGGACCCTCGCCGTGCACGGCACGATCAACGACATCGCCATGGCGGGCGCGGTACCGCTCTATCTGTCGGCAAGCTTCATCATCGAGGAGGGTTTTCCGTTCGCCGATCTCGAGCGCATCGCCCAGAGCATGGGCGCCGCCTCGCGCGAGGCCGGCGTGCCGATCATCACCGGCGACACCAAGGTCGTCGAGCGCTGCAAGGCCGACGGTGTCTTCATTTCGACCGCCGGCGTCGGCATGGTTCCGGACGGGCTCGATCTCCGGTCGGACGCCGCCCGGCCCGGTGATGCGGTGATCATTTCCGGCTCGATCGGAGACCATGGCGTCGCCGTGATGTCGAAACACGAGAACCTGGAATTCGACACCGACATTGCGTCCGACAGCGCGGCCTTGCACGGGCTGGTAGCAGACATGATCGCGGCTGGCGGGGCGCATATCCGGCTAATGCGCGATCCGACGCGCGGCGGCATCGCCGCGACGCTGAACGAGATCGCCAGCCAGTCGCGGGTCGGCTTCCGCATCGACGAAGACAAGATCCCGCTCAAACCGGAAGTGGCTGCAGCCTGCGAGTTCCTCGGCCTCGATCCGCTCAATGTCGCCAATGAAGGGAAACTGGTAGCAGTCGTGGCGCCGGAGGGCGCTAACGCCGTGCTCGCGACGATGCGCGCGCATCCGCTTGGCAGTGAGGCGGCACTGGTCGGCCACGTCGTGGCCGACGACAACTGCTTTGTCCAGATGACGACCTCGTTTGGCGGCGGCCGGATTGTCGACTGGCTGTCGGGCGAACAACTGCCCCGGATCTGCTAAGAGAGGGTGATGCGCATCCTGCTTCTCTGCCACGATTTCAACTCGCTCTCCCAGCGCCTGCATGTCGACCTGAGACGGGCTGGTCACGAAGTGACGGTCGATCTCGACATCCATGACGACTTCACTCGCGAGGCGGTCGTTCTCTTTTCGCCGGACCTCGTGATCGCGCCCTTCCTCAAGCGGCCGATCCCGGCCGATGTCTGGCGCGGAACGCTCTGCCTGATCGTCCATCCGGGCATCCGTGGCGATCGCGGCCCGAGCGCCCTCGTGCTGGGCGATCCTCGACGGCGAAGCGACCTGGGGCGTCACACTGATCGAGCCTCGGGAGGAAATGGATGCGGGGCCCGTCTGGGCTTGGGCGGAATTTCCGATGCGCCCCGCTCGGAAGTCGAGCCTCTACTGACATGAAGTGACCCAGGTTGCCGTAGCCTGCGTCTTCGAAGCGATCGGCCGCATCGAGCGCAGGGAAGGGGCGGCGCTGCCGGCGAACTGGGGCAGAGGGTGCGACCCGCCTGCCGGAGGTCCGACCGTATCCTCGACCCGACCCGACACTCGGCCGAGGAAGCGCTACGCATCATCCGGGCGTCGGACGGAGATCCCGGCGCTACGATGACGATCGCCGGACAGACTTTCCTGGTGTTTGACGCTGAGCGTGCGGAAGGATTTCCGGGGCCTGCCGGCGCGCTCATCGGCCGTTCGCGGCACGCTCTCGCCATGGTCTTCCGTGAGGGGGCGCTGTGGATCGGCCATCTCCGGCGACCGGATTCCCGCTCGCTGAAACTGCCGGCGCTCCGGCTGCTCGGTGCCAAAGCAAGCAATCTGCCCATCATCGAAGGACCCGAACCCTGCCGTTACCGGGAGGAGAACGGCGTCGGACTTCTCGAATTCCGCTTCCACAACGGCGCGATGTCGTCGGAAGATTGCGATACCTTGCGCAAGGCGATCACGAGGGCCAAGGCACGCTCGCTTCCGGTTCTTGTGCTGCGGGTGACGCGGATCGCTGGCCGAACGGCATCCATCTCGGCATCATCGAGGGCGCCGACAGCGCCGCCGACGAATCCTGGCGCAATATAAACGCGATGAACGACTTGGTGCGCGAGATCATCGAGACCGATGACCGACTGGTTATTGCCGCGGTGCTCGGCAATGCCGGGGCTGGCGGCGGAACCAAGAGATGCGTGTCGCCGAGCAGGCCCAGAAGGGTTACGAACACTTCGTCGAGGCTTGGCGCCCGCGCCCGCCAAAGGAAAGGGCGCGCGGGCGCCTCAGTCCGGAAGTGCCGAAAGCCGGCATCATCAGTTAAGCGGTGCTGATCGCGGCTGGCATTTCCACTATCCATAGCGTGGATGGGCTTCATCCAAACTATCGATTTTAACAATCTTCCGGAATCTCGCATTGACGACAGCACCGGACCCGCAGCGATCATCCGCTGCCTCTGTCGCGTAAAAAGGGACCCTGAAGGGGAAATCTTTGATGAGCTCAGACGTGCGCTGGAAATTGTCCTGGGAATGAGCTGCAGCAGGGCGACGATTTCGAACTCTGCGACTTCTCGTTCAGGTAGGTGCAAGGTTCCCCTGTCAGAACGCTCGAACGGCTAGCGCCGCCTAGGCCGCTTTCCCGCAAAGAAATTCGGCAACCCATCTTTCCGCCCTCATTGCTCGCTCGTCGGCAAAAGCTTTCCCAGCCGACGGGGTCTGGACGCTGGAATTCCTCTCACTCGCGGCGGCGAGATACGGCAATGACCAGTCGTTCCAAGATCGTTTAAGTAATATTGCCGGTTGCCTTGTTGACGCGGATAAAACAGGAAGCACTACAACCTACACAGGCATCACTGGGCTAGCAGTGTTACCCCGTATAATCTTCGGAATCGCAATGGGATACTTTACGAAGCACGACGCCAATAAAATTATATACCGCAGCTGGGAAGAACCGGAACAGTCAAGCGCAAAAATGAGAATTTTGGTGCTCAAGCTTGATTATGTCGGCGACTTTTGGATGTCTTTGGCGCCCCTGAAGGACCTGCGTCAGCGCTTTGCGCATGCCCACATTACGCTGGTGGTCGGAAGCTGGAACATCGATACTGCAAAACAGTTCGACCTCGCCGACGATTACGTTGCTTTTGATTTTTTTCATCGCGACCCAACGGTCAAAACGCGCAAAAAAGCGGCCGACATAAGGCCGCTGCTGACCGGAGAGTTTGATCTTGCCATTGATATGCGTGTTCCGGATGAGACAAGGCCGATTTTGCTGGAAGTCCCAGCCAGGCATCGTGCAGCGATAGTTGATCGTCACAGCATGCAGCAGATCGATATTGCGATAGCGCCATTCAATCTCAAATTGCGCAGAACCATCTTCTACAAGCTGGCCCAAAAAATAAGGATCGCCGACAAATTCCCTCGCAGATGGCTTGATTGGTTCGTTGACCGCAAGCAGGTACGTCTCCAGCATGTGTCGGAAATCCTCCTCTTTCTGGTCGCGAAGGCAGCGGCCTGTTTCGACGGCGAAGGGCAAGCGGGTCACCGCCAGAGTTCAACGAAAAGCAAGGCCCCGATCGTCGTGGCCCCGTTCTCGAATTCCGGCCTTCGAGATTGGCCGCTTGCAAATTTCGGCAAACTTGTCGCTGCTCTTTCTACCCGTGGTGAGGTGGTTCTCGTGGGTCGTGGCGAAAGCCGGGAAGCGCTTGAGGAGGTTGCGAAGATAGCTCGCGACCGTGGAGCCGCGGAGATTCGAACGGCTGTCGACTTGTCAGAATTGGAATTCAATCATCTCATCAAATCGGCCGCGCTCGTGGTGTCGAACAACTCAGGCGCTGGGCATGTCGCTGCCCAGCTTGGCCGCCCTACCGTCGGCATTTTCACCGCGTCACACCTGCCGGAAATTTGGGGGTTTCGAGGTCCCCTGGTCAGCATGCTTATGAGCGTTATTGAATGTCGCGGATGTGGTCTGGACAAAGTGCGGCGCTGTCCGATCAAAGTGCGCTGCAAGTTCGACATCACGCCCGACCTCGTGATTGCCGAGGTAAACGCTTTGATGGATCATTGTAAGAGACGGGATAAACTTATTGTGGCTCGCGGGTGGTGCGACCAGCACGATCGCGCGCCAGGAGGCAGCTTAGGGCCTGTGTCATAAACACGGCCGGTCGATTTACTCCATCTTGTGGGGCGGCAGACTAGACGGTCGTGGTAGCGATCGCCTGTCGACCGAGTTGTTCGATATCCGACATACTAGCCGACTGAGCGAGGCCTTGGACATTGCCATAGCCAGATATCGACCATCTAAATCCCGATCGCAGCCACCCAAGGGAACAGGTTGCCTCGACGGATTTTCGGCCGCTGTCAGGTTGCGTGTCCTCCAATCCCCAACAGTCTGCCCTTGTTTCGAAGACGGGCACACGCCTGCGGCGATGCAGCACTGCGTGAAAGGTCCCGCACGTTGTCGCGCCGCCGCTGTTTGGCATGGCACTTGCGCCCGAGAGGCAGCAGCGTTCGACCGGAGCGCCGCCCGGGAGAAGCCTTGAAGCGAGGAAGAGCCCGCCCAGATCCGGTCAGGGAAAGCGACGGTGTTAGCTCCACAAGTCCACAGCGCAAACGCCGGGCCTCGTAAGCCCCATATTGCGCGGTTTTACGTGCAGGTGCTTGCCGCCATCGCGCTTGGCGTCGCAGTTGGCTATTTTTATCCGGGGACCGGAGAGGCCCTGAAGCCGCTCGGCGATGCTTTCATCAAGCTGGTGAAGATGATTATCGCGCCGGTGATCTTTCTGACCGTCACGACCGGCATTGCCGGCATGAACGATCTCAAGAAGGTCGGCCGGGTCGCCGGCAAGGCGATGATCTATTTCCTCACCTTCTCGAGCCTCGCAGTGATCGTCGGTCTCATTGTCGGCAATGTCGTTCAGCCTGGGGCCGGCCTCGACATCGATCCGGCCTCGCTCGATGGCCAGGCCGTGCAGGGCTATGCCGCCAAGGCCCACGAGCAGTCGGTGACCGGCTTCCTGATGAACATCATCCCGTCAACGATCATTGGTGCCTTCGCCGAAGGCGACATCCTGCAGGTCCTGTTCTTCTCGGTTCTGTTCGGCATCGCGCTGGCGATGGCCGGAGACACGGGCAAGCCTGTGCTTTCCTTGCTTCAGGCGCTCCTCGCGCCGGTGTTCAAGCTGGTCGGCATCCTGATGCAAGCCGCGCTTGTTGAAGGGGCGGGCGCCAGGCGTTCGGTCCTGGGCCTGGTCATCCCGGCCGGACATTTTTTCAATCGAGAGGGCATCAATATCTACATGACGTTGCCCGCCCTGTTCATCGCCCAGGCGACGCACACGCATCTGTCGATCGGCGGTCGGATCCTGCTGCTGTTCGTCGCCTTGCTCCCTTCGAAGAGAACAATTCGCATCACCGATGCAGGCCTCGTCACGTTCGCTGCAATGCTCTTTGTCGTTCCGACCGTCCCGGGTGCCGGCGTGGCGCTTATTCTTCGCGTCGACCACTTTATATCGGAGTGCCGTGTGCTGGCGATCTTTCTCCGCAACGCAGTGGGAACGCTCATTGCCGCACGGTACAGAGCGAGCCGGATAAAGGAGGTTTGTCAGAGGCTCTCACGAGCGAGTCCTTCGGCGCTCTGGCGTTGGAAGCTCAGGTCGCCCGGCGTGACGAACGGCGGCCGCTGCTGGTCAACTCACGCGAACGCCGCTCGGCGATTGGGGTCGGCTCGTCGGAGCGAAGGCGACATGGAGGAACCGCCAGATGGCGCCGGCACCGACACTTATTTGCTCCCCGCGACTGCCGATACTGGCGGAACTGCGGGTCAAGCGGTCCAAAGCAACGACCAACTTTTTCGCCGACGGGCCAGCCATTGCTGCCCTGCCGTTCACTGCTGATTGGAGCCCTACCCATGCCGAAGCCAAATGCCGCCGTGATCGCTCTCTTAGCCCTCGCCGTGTCCGTGCTGGGGGCGCTAATGCAAAATCGACATACCCTCGGGAACCTGCAACTGCCGGAAGGCCGTCGCCTGCTCGCGGCGGACTGGCGGATACTCATTCCGCAGCATCGCGACGCCCTCCTCAACGACCCCGCCTCGCCGATCGCCGGCAATCCGCAAGGCGACGTTACCATCGTCTCATTCCTCGACTACAACTGTCCGCACTGCGAGCGAATGGACCTCATTCTCCAGCAAGCCGTCGAGCATGATCCCAATCTGAGGATTGTGCGTAAACAGTTCCCGGTCCTGGGACCGCCTTCCCAATTCGCCGCGCGCGCGGCGCTCGCTCTCGCAAACAGGGAAAATATGAAACGTTCAATCGCGCCCTTTTTGCTTTCCCCGGCCCGGTCAACCAAAGGACCACTCTAGCCGTTGCGGCACGTGTGGGCCTCGATGTTGAGCGCCTCAAGCGGGACATGCAAGACCCGGCCATCACCGACGCCATCGCACGAGATCGCGCGCTCGCCAACGCTCTGTACATCACCGGCACGCCAGCGTTGGTGGTCGGCGACCAAGTGCTAGCCGGGGTGGTCGAGATGGCCGGGCTGCAACGCTGCATCGCTGATGTGCGCGCAAAGGCTAAGATTCAGTCTTCCACAGCTGCAAAATCGGTATTTTGACCGCATCAACTGCTCTCGAGGACCAGAATCCTGAGCGCCCGCGCGCCTGAAGGCGCGCGCCGGGTGCTCGTGCACCGAGCCCGCTTTTCTTCGACAGGCTCAGGCGGTCTCGGCCATCCGGCTTCGCCCCCTGACGCGGGCAGCCTGTCGGCTGCTGACGGTCGCCGGCCAGTCGGCCGGCGTCGATTTTTGTGGTGGCCTTCCCCGGTGGCGCAGGGTGGGCGGCACTCCCTTCTAGGCCCGCCGCGGCATCCCGCAACCCTCCGCCTGCGGCTCCGGGTCCTCCTCTTCGTTCCGGTCCTACGGATGCGGTCCGCCTTCTACGGCGGGCCTTTCCGGTCGCTTTCGCCGCCCACCCCGCTTCCGGGGGAGGGCGCGATTGGCGAACGGAGGACCAGACAATGCGTGCAAACAACAAGCGTTCCGGCAGCCGAGCGGCTGGCGCACGCAAGGGCGGGTGCTCAGGCGCCAGCCTCTATCAGGAGATCACAGACCGCATCGTTGCCGAACTGGAGCGCGGCACCGTGCCGTGGGTCAAGCCCTGGGGCACAGCAAAGGCAGACCTTGGCCTGCCCAGGAATGCAGCCACCCAGCGCCGCTATTCCGGCATCAATATCCTGATCCTGTGGGGCGCCGTCATCGAGCGCTCATACCCCAGCCAGAACTGGCTCACCTTCCGGCAGGCGCTTGCCCTTGGCGGCAATGTCAGGAAGGGCGAGCGCGGCACGACCATCGTTCATGCTGACCGCTTCGTTCCCAAGGACGAAAAGGAACGCGCCAAGGCCGATGGCGACGAACCGCAGGCCGTGCCTTTTTTGAAGCGCTTTACCGTCTTCAATGTCGCGCAGTGCGATAATCTGCCCGACCATCTCCACGCCGCCGCCGAGCCGCTGCCGGCGCGCGAAATCGTTCCGCAGGCCGAGCAACTTATTCTCAGAAGCGGTGCGGATTTCCGTATCGGTGGCGATCGCGCTTTCTACATGCCCGGCAGCGACACCATCCACGTGCCGCCCCAGCCGGCGTTCTTCCACCAGATCGACTATTACCGGACCTGCTTTCACGAGCTTGGCCACTGGACCGGCCACCCGACGCGACTCGCGCGCGACCTGTCAGGCTCATTCGGCTCCAGGACTTATGCGCGCGAGGAACTGGTCGCCGAAATCACCGCCGCCTTCGTCTGCTCCAGTCTCGGCATTGAGCCGACGGTGCGCCATTCCGATTACATCGGCTCATGGCTGACGGTTCTGCGCGAGGACAATCGCGCCATTTTCCGCGCCGCCAGCCATGCCTCGAAAGCCGCCGATTTCCTGCTTGGTCTCAATGCCGACGTCGAAGGTGAGGCGCATGCCGATATCGCCGCATGAGCGCGCTCAATCGCCATGCGCGACCGCCTTGCGCGCTTCTAACGGGGGCGCCGATAGCCCCCGCGCGGCGCAGAAGCCGCTCGTATCCGCCTGTTTCAAAAAGCCGCCCTCAATCAGCCCGAACCGTTTTGAAGGAATTCCGCAATGATCCTGATCACCGATGAACTGCGCGCCCGTCTTCTCGCCAATGGCGCTGCCGACACAGAAACCGACCACGCACCTGTCGTGAAATTGTTCGATTCGACTGGGCCTGCGACCTGGCTTCTAACCGAACTCGATGCCGACGGCGACACGCTGTTCGGCCTTTGCGACCTCGGCTTCGGCTTCCCTGAACTCGGCAGCGTCAGCCTTGCCGAACTCGAAACCGTAAAGGGGCCGCTCGGACTGGGCATCGAGCGCGACCTTCATTTCAAAGCGCGTTTTCCGCTGTCCGTCTATGCGAGGGCCGCGCGCAGCGCCGGCCAGATCACCGAAGCCGAGCGGCTTCTGCGGCAGGCAGCGGAAGCACTTGCCAAATCCCATTCCGAGCTTCCGCCCGACGCTGCGGAACAGCGCCGCTAGAGCAAAATCGTCCCGCCGCATCGACCTTCGGCCTTCCCGGCGGGACACCCGCACCCCAAACGAGGGAGAAAGACCATGCAGCTGCCGATATTCCACTTGACCGACTGAACATGTCCGCCCTCAACATGCGCAACGCAAAACGCGCCGCCGATTGCCGACATCCTCCCGTCCGTTCGCGCGCGGCGTCCTCGTGCCGCTTCTGGTGCTGCCCAACGGCTCGCCGGAAGTTTAGAGATCGTGCAGGACGGCGACGCTATTTCGCCGCGAAATCGCTCCCCGACAAGCGCGGCGAGGCCCGATCCTTTGCCCTGCGCCATCATGGACTGGCGACGCCGCCGCCCTCGAAACCTCGTTGATCGAGGTCATCGCCCGCCTCCACCTTGTTTGCCGAAGTCGGCGGCAAGCAAGTCGCGGACGGCAAAGTCGCCGAGAAGGTGAAGACGCAAAATAAGATCATCCGCGACTTTCTTTCGGGCGAAAAACGGCAGGCAGAAGGTCGAGGCCTGGCTGCAGCGCTGGATGAAATTCCCGGTCGAAAGCTGCACTGATCGAGCCGGCTTCCCACGGCCGATCAATGGACACGGGTCCGGCGCCGTTCGTCTGCGTATAGCGGCTTCGCGGTAGCCGCCGCGCTGGCACCGTACCACGGTCGCACTAGCTGCATGTTCGAGCATCCTTTGCCCTGCATTGTGCAGCAAAATCCGGCCGGCAAACTCCTTGGTTCGGTGGATCCATCAGCCCGCTGGATGCCCGCTCGGGCGCCCGACCTGTGGGTACGATCTCGATCGGCATGGGCACCGCATCAGCCCGCAGGCCTTATTCCGGCCCTCCTGCCTGGCTGCAGCGACCGCGCTTCCCACGATCGATCTCCATGCTCTCTTAAAGGACCATCCCCTGCGGCTGGCTTGTGACCTATGGGCGGATCCGGCCGCCCGAAACCCTCGCCAATCAGCTTTTTTCCCCGCCGCCTGCGGCGGCTTCCTCGCGCCGCTTCGCTTCAAAAAAGCTGCCCGCTCGGGTCCTCCGCTAGCGCTTCGGCCCTGTCGGGTTCAGGCGGTCCGGACGCGCCCATCACGGTCCGCCATCGCAGGGGATGGTCCCCGGCGACAGCAAAAGGAGACTTCGAAATGACCGCGATCGGTTACGTCAACAAGCAGGAAAACGGCGGCTACAAGGGCCAGCTCAAGACGCTCAGCGTCCGCGCCGACATCGACATCGTCCCCAATCAGGCCAAGTGCGCCGACAACCATCCCGACTTCCGGGTGCTGACGCAAGGGGTCGAAGTTGGCGCCGGCTGGATCCGCACCGGCGAAACTTCCGGCAAGGACTATGTGAGCCTGTCGATTGCAGCGCCGGAGTTCGGACCGCGCAAGCTCTACGCCAATCTCGGCCGCGCCGCCGGCCAGGACGATGACGACACCTACGCCATCATCTGGAACCCGGCCGACTGATCGGCCGACCTTGAGCCTCGCGCCGAGCCGGCGCGGGGCTCATTCCCAAGAGCTCCACTCAAACCCCGTCCGCCCGAAAGGGCGGCGAAAACTCTCCCCCGAGTGTTCGCCCGTCCCTGAGACGATCTCGCTCGCCCATCCTCGTCCTCACTTGTCCGAAGCGAAACGAGGACCATCATGGACGACGAAAACGAACGCGCGGCCCGCGCCAAAAAGGGCAGTCCCTTTCTCAGCACAGCCCAAGCCGCCTTCTATATCGGGCTCTCCCAGCGCACGCTGGAAAAGATGCGGCTCACGGGCGGCGGCCCGAAATTCCGCAAGCACGGCCGCTACGTCCGCTACCACATCGACGAACTCGACGGCTGGTCGAAAGGACACCCGCAGCACTCCACTGCCGAGGGTGGTGAGGCCGGTTCCGGCCAAACCGGTCAGGGAGGCCGCTCATGAGCCGGCACCCTTCCATCCATCTGATCGGCAGCCGTCTGCGGCGCTTCCGGGCACGCAAAACCATCGCCGCTGCCGTGATTGGACTGGCCCTGATCGGCTTCGCCGGCTTCGTCAAACCAACGCCCTGGCTGGTCTGGAACGCCTCCGCTAGCGCGCCCGTCGGCCTCTATCGCGTCGGGTTTGCAGCACCGGCTACGGGTCATCTCGTGCTCGTCCGTCCGCCAGAATCGGTCGCCGAACTCGCCGCCGAGCGCGGCTATCTGCCCCGCAACGTGCCGCTGGTAAAACGTCTTGCCGCGCTGCCGGACGACCATGTCTGCGCCTTCAATGACGCCATCATCATCGCCGGCGAGATCGTTGCGCGACGGCTGCCAACTGACACCAGAGGCCGCCCGCTGCCATGGTGGAACGGATGCCGCACGCTCGCCGACACTGAAGTCTTCCTGCTCGGGAACGACAATATCCGGTCATTCGACAGCCGCTATTTCGGGCCTGTCCCAGCTCCAAATGTCATCGGGAGGCTCGTGCCGATATGGACCGAATGACTCTCCTGATGTTCGGCACGATCGCCTTTGCGTCATGCGTCTGTTCCGCCTCGATCGGCGCTGAGCCGGTCGCCATCTCCCAAAGTCCGCAGCTTCAAAGGTGGCACGAGTTCACAGCGCAAGCAAGCAGACGCTTCCGTATTCCCGAAGCCTGGATTTACGCCGTCATGGATGCCGAAAGCGGTGGCAGGACCATGCTCGACGGCCGCCCCATCACATCACGCGCGGGCGCAATGGGCCTGATGCAGGTCATGCCCGAAACTTATGAGGACATGCGTGCCGAATACCGTCTGGGAGCCGATCCGCACGATCCGCGTGACAATATCCTGGCCGGAACCGCCTATCTCAGCGCCATGTATGACCGCTTCGGATTCCCCGGCCTGTTTGCCGCCTACAACGCAGGACCCGAGCGTTACGAAGAGCATTTGAAGCGTGGGAAGCCGCTGCCGAAGGAGACGGTTGCCTACCTTAAACAGCTCAGGGAAAAGGGGGCTTTAGCCACCGACATGGATGAACTCGAAGGGGAGTCCAAGGCGCCAAACAGCCAGAACGCCCCCTCCGGACGCTCGCTCTTCTTCCCCCGTGATGGCGTTCCCACCGGCGAAGCGAAAGGCGATCTCTTCGTGCCGCTCGGCGCTGATCGCGCTCGGACGAAAGAGCCGAATGGCGGGTGACTCGGCGAGCGGGGCGGGGTTTTGCGGCGCGGGAAAGGGCGGGTGCGGAAGGTCGGCGTAAGGCAAGATAAAGGCATCGCCTCCAGGAGCCGGCGAAGTCTTTGTCTGCACATCGTTTTTCGCGGAGGCTGCCGGCCGAGCCGGGAGGGTGGAACGCGCAAGTCTCTGACTCTGCTTGAAATTGTCGGGAGGCCACGGTGCAGGATGACGAATTCAGGCCGAAGCTAGGCAGAATAGGCTCGCGCGGCTCGAAGGCAGGCAAACGCTTCGCCAGCCAGGTCCGGGCGGCGATCAACAGAGCCGGCGGCAGGCCCCCGCGCGGCGGCCGCTTTAACGGCAGCCGGGCAGGGCGCGGCGGCGCGGCCGCCGCGCTGCTGAAATCACGCGACAGATATGCTGCCTTCCGGCAGCGGCGGGTGGTGGTCAAGGCGCGCGTCGTCAAGCTGGCCGGCAAAGGCCAGGATGGGGCGCGTGCGCATCTGCGCTACATCCAGCGCGACGGCGTTACCCGGGAGGGCGCGCCTGGCGAGCTATACGGCGCTGACAGTGACAGCGTCGACGGCACGGCCTTCCTCGATCGTGCCGAGGGCGATCGACATCAGTTCCGCTTCATCGTCGCACCCGAAGACAGCACCGAGTATGATGACCTGAAGCCACTCGCGCGCCGGCTCATGGCGCAGATGGAGGAGGATCTCGGCACGAAGCTCGACTGGGTTGCCGTCGATCATTTCAACACCGGCCACCCGCACATCCACATCATCATCCGTGGCAAGGACGATCGCGGCGAGAACCTCGTCATAGCGCGGGAATATATCTCGAGCGGAATGCGCGAACGGGCGGCCGAGCTGGTCAGCCTCGATCTCGGTCCGCGAACCGATCGCGAGATCGAGCAGCGCCTGCGCCAGGAAATGGAGCAGGAGCGCTTCACCAGCATCGACCGGCAGCTGATCAGCATGCGCGGCGACGACGGACTGGTTGCGCCGGTCGGTCGCGACGCCTTTCGACAGACGCTGCACCAGGGTCGCCTGCGCAAACTCGAGCGGATGGGTCTGGCCGAGGAGATCAGCTCTGGCCGCTGGCGCCTCGACGATGAACTCGAAGCAACACTGCGGCGCATCGGCCAGCACGGTGACATCATCAAGACGATGCACCGCGAAATTGCCGGCAAAGGACTATTCCGAAGTGCCGCCGACTGTGTGATCCACGAACGATCCAGGCAGTTCGCGCAACCTGTCGTTGGCCGCGTTGTCGCGCGCGGCCTTGCCGACGAGATCAACGACCGCCACTACCTCATCGTGGATGGGGTGGACGGAAAAAGCCACTACATCGATGTCGGCAAAGGGGAGGCCACCGGACCGACGCCCGAGGGCTGCATCGTCCGTGTCACCCCGAGAAGCACCGAGCCGAGGCAGGTTGACCGCACCGTCGTCGAGATCGCCGCCGTCCATGGCGGGCGCTACAATGTTGATATCCACCTGAAGCATGATCCATCTGCCCGCGAACCGTTCGCCGAAACCCACGTGCGACGGTTGGAAGCCATTCGCCGCGAGACCGGCACGGTCAGGCGCGAAGCCGACGGCACATGGACCATCGCGCCCAACCATCTCGACCACGTCGCCGACTACGAGCGCAAGCGAGCCGCGGCTGCGCCTGTTGTCGTCGACGAGCTCTCATCAATGCCGCTGGAGCAGCAGGTCGGTTTCGACGGTGCCACATGGATCGACCGGGAGATGGCTTCTGATACACCGGAGGCCCTGCGCAACTCCGGCTTTGGCCGTGAGGTGCGGGAGGCGCAAGCCCGCAGGCGGCAGTGGCTGATTGCTCAAGGACTCGCGTTTGAAGAGCAGGACCGGACCGTCTATCGCGCCAACATGATTTCGATCCTCCGCCAGCGTGAGCTGAACCGGGTTGCCGGTCAGCTTTCGGAAGAGCTCGGTCTGTCCTATGCTGAAGCGCGAGCCGGAGACCGGGTAGAGGGCACGCTCCGCCGCTCAGTTGAGCTCGCCAGCGGCAAATACGCCATTATCGAGAAATCGCGCGAGTTCGTGCTGGTCCCGTGGCGGCCGGTGCTCGAGCGGCATATCGGCAAAGAGGTTTCTGGCATGGTGCAGCGCGAGGGTATCTCCTGGAACATCGGTCGGCAAAGGAGTGGGCCCAGCGTTTCATGACTTGCGTGGCAGCCATGCGCAGGTGCGGCAGCATCCCCATGATCTCACGGCAACCGTCGCTTCACTCCCAAGGCCGGGCTTCCTACCAGGACGTCCTGACCGCCGTCGTCGCTCGATATGAAATCGCAGTGTCCTTGAAAGACGGAGTCGTAATGCCGAAGGCAGTCGGATGCTTCGTTCCTCGCGGCGTGATGTTGGAGGCCGAGGCAACATTCTGGCAGCCCTGGCAATCGGCGAAGCGGACGGCCCTCAAAAAATTGGGCCGAGAATATCCAAGGTGTATACCAGCCCGGCTCGTGGAGCAATTTCCATCAAATCGGGAGCACGCGCCGCAAGGGGAACTCGGCTTTGATCTTCTTCACACCGGGAAGCTTCGAAAGAACATTACGGTGTATCGCCTCGAACTCCTGGATTTCCTTTACGGAGACGAACAGAAGGTAATCGGTGTTGCCAGCAACAGCGTAGCATTCCTCGATTACTGAATGCTTCCGGAGAGACCTTTCGAAAAGCTCGATAACACGCGAGTTGAGCGCTTCCAGTTCGATCCGGATCGGAATTCTCATACTCACGGAAAGCTCCTCCTGCCGCCCTGTATCATAACGTCCAGTCGAAGCGCCGCACTTGTCAGCAGTATCCATGCAGGTCATCGAGATGTGATCTACCGCTACGAAGCGCTCCAAAAAGATAAGCTATGGCTTATACGGCGATCTGGAACTAGTTTTCCGAGACCGTATGCTCCGCCCTAGCTTTAGCGTCAGCCCTCCGGTGCCGCGATATCATTTGAGGCGTCGGAGCCCGAGGAGGTCTTCTTTCCAGCTTGCTGGACGGTGCTATTTAGCTCACGCTCGGCAGCGGGGATACGGAACGACGCTCCTGCCGTGCCGAGCAAATCCCACCATATTCGAATACCCGACGGCATCGTTCGGTCGCCGCCCGACCCCTCTCCACGATCCCAGCTTGCGGGCCTGCTGGAGTTCCTTCTCACAGCCGAGCTCATCAAAAGCTCGGCGATCGGTCGGATCCGTCTGCTCGATCGCCGCCACTTCAATTCGGGCTGAATCTAGCCGAGGCCGGCGATCCCGCGCCGGACACCGGGTGAATTTCGCGCTTTTGTAGTAGGGCTGGGCAACATCGGAAAATCGATTCTTTGAATGAAAATCATCGATGCCATGGATACAAAGGTCTAAATCCCTCGTTGTTCGACGCTACGCTTTGTCTTCGCAATATCCAGATGGAAGGTCACAGTGCGTTTTCCACACGCCGAGTATCTGGCTGACGCCCAGGCCGACTTGCCGGGCACCGCCCATCTCAGGACCCAAACCCCCGCGGTGAGAATTACGCCATCCACGACGCAATCGTCGGCGAGCCTGCACTGGACAGGAGGGGCTCGCCAATGACCAGCCTGTTCGTCGAGGCGCCGGCGATCTGACAGCGATGCCTTCAGGTGAAGCATCGACGATGCCTGCGCCGAGATGATTCGACACACAGCGCATTGGGGATCATGTGCATGCTTTCCGAACAGAAGGATTGCTTTCACTGGCGGGACACGCAAGGCCTTCAAGTGGGCAAGCCGGAGGTCACCTTTTCCTTGGGTCCCACTTTCCGCTGGCGGTGCAGCCACAAACACTGTGAGTAAGAGCCTGCAGCGTGCCTGTTGCCGGCGGAGCCCGAGTTGCCGCGGCCCGACCTCATGACGTAGAGGGCTGACCACCCGAACAGCGCCGAAAAACTGGAATGGCCGGCGAACGAGCGGCGTAAGTTCCGCAAAGCATGGCGCCGGCCCGAGAGATGTGACGTTGCTGCCTGCAGCCGGTAAGACTCGCGCTGACGACACGGCGGTCTTGCGCGCCGCTTCCGCTTCGCCTCGCTGCAGGGCGGAAGACCGCCGTGCGAAGGACGGCGCTCAAATGCATTGCATAGCCAACCAAAAAGCGAACTGATAGCGACCCGATTCGCATCGAGAGCGATCTTTGGAAGGACGATCAAGTCGCCTGACGCAGAGTGGTAATGCCGTGGGCTGCATAGCGAGGTAGAAATGCAATTTATCCTTAACGCCATCAGCAGGGCCTGGCATTCGGCCCTGCTCAAGATAGACAGGGCCCGGTTGCGGCGGCAGCGTAGGCAGCCTGGCTATGTTGACCGCCGCGGGTGAATTTCCCCACCCGGCGTGCAGAGTCTGAGTATCACGATGCTCGGCGCGCTGGATGAACAGCGTCATGGCCCAAGTCGGCAGAGTGGCGACGCCATGCCAGGGAATAATCGTCCCGCTGGGCAGGTCGAAAAGCATTGAACCAAGCCGCAAGTCGCGGCAATTCGGGCGAATTTGATTGGTTCCTCACTGTCTGGGAAGATGAAGTTGATGCAAACTCACCTTTGCGTCAGGAAACCCGGATGGCCGAGATGAGCAGTCCGCGTCGCCGGATGGTCAAACACGTCCTCGCCTATCCACTGGCTGGATGGCAGCTATCCCAACAATCGATTTTACCAGTTTACCACCTGCTATTAGGAGGCTCGGTGCCGGGCGGTGCCCTTCGGGTCGACTGACGCAACCGGGAAGAATTCGGAGACGAGCATGTGCGGAATTGTTGGCATCGTCGGGCACCAGCCGGTGTCGGAGCGGTTGGTCGGCGCATTGAAGCGTCTCGAATATCGAGGATATGACTCAGCCGGCGTTGCCACCATCGCCGAGGGCTCGTTGCACTGTCGGCGCGCCAAGGGCAAGCTCCTCAACCTCGAGGCGAGATTGAAGGAAGAGCCGCTGAGTGGCACCATCGGCATCGCACACACGCGCTGGGCAACTCATGGGGCGCCAACTGAGCGCAACGCGCACCCGCACTTTACGGACGGTGTGGCCGTCGTTCATAACGGGATTATCGAGAATTTCGCCGAATTGAAGGACGAACTGGCGGCGGCAGGCGCCAAGTTCCAGACCGACACCGACACCGAGGTCGTCGTGCATCTCTTAGCAGGACACCGCAGGGAGGGCATGGGGCGAGGTGAGGCAATGCATACCATGCTGAAGCGCGTCAGGGGCGCCTACGCGCTTGCCATTCTCTTCGAGGATGATCCGTCGACCATAATGGCGGCGCGCAATGGACCACCGCTGGCGATCGGTCACGGCGATGGCGAAATGTTCCTGGGCTCCGACGCCATCGCGCTTGCTCCCTTCACGAATGCAATCACCTATCTCGTCGACGGTGACTGGGCCGTTATCGGCAAGACAGGCGCCGATATCTTCGATTTCGATGGCCATCCCGTCGAGCGTCCGCGCCAGACTTCAATGGCCGGGGCATACCTGGCCGATAAGCGCAACCATCGCCACTTCATGAAGAAGGAAATTTACGAGCAGCCCGAGGTCATCGCCCGTGCGCTCGGTCACTACATCAACATCGAAGGGAATTCCGTCGATACGGCTTCTTGCATCGATTTCGCCAGCGTCCCGAGCGTGGCGATCTCGGCATGCGGCACCGCCTATCTGGCCGGACTGATCGCAAAATACTGGTTCGAGCGCTATGCGCGCCTGCCGGTCGAAATCGACGTTGCGTCCGAATTCCGGTACCGGGAGATCCCGTTGCCGCCGCAATCGGCGGCTCTTTTCATTTCGCAGTCCGGCGAAACCGCCGATACGCTCGCATCCCTAAGGTACTGCAAGGAGCGTGGGCTGAAAACCGGCGCTGTCGTTAATACCCGCGAATCGACCATCGCTCGGGAGGCCGACGCGGTCTTCCCGATCCTTGCCGGCCCGGAGATCGGCGTCGCCTCCACCAAGGCTTTCACCTGCCAGCTTGCGGTACTTGCCACACTCGCCATTAGCGCTGCCAAGGCCCGTGGAACGGTAACCGAAGATGAGGTGAAGGCGCTCGTCGGGAGCCTTGCCGAAATGCCGTGCATCATGGGCCGGGTACTGAACAGCATCCAGCCAGATATCGAGCTCCTGTCGCGCGAACTGGCAAAGTGTCGTGACGTCCTGTATCTCGGCCGCGGCACCAGTTTCCCACTGGCGATGGAAGGTGCGCTGAAGCTCAAGGAGATTTCCTACATCCATGCTGAAGGCTACGCGGCTGGTGAATTGAAGCATGGTCCAATCGCATTGATAGACGAGAACATGCCAGTGATCGTCATCGCGCCACATGATCGCTTTTTCAACAAAACCGTCTCCAATATGGAGGAGGCGGCCGCCCGTGGAGGGCGGATTATCCTCATAACCGATGAAAAAGGGGCCGCTGCGTCGAAACTCGACACGATGCATACGATCGTACTGCCGGCCGTCGACGAGATTATCGCGCCGATGATCTTCTCGCTTCCGATACAGCTTCTCGCCTACCACACGGCGGTCTTCATGGGCAAAGATGTCGACCAGCCGCGCAATCTCGCGAAATCGGTCACCGTCGAATGATTATGACGCGCTCATAGATGGCGCCAGTCCATCGGAAATACACTTCAACCGGACCAAGTGCGCGTCACCGGCACTTGGATGTCGACGAGACCCAGATCAGGTCCGCGGCCACTGGCCATATCTTTATTGGTCTATCGACATTGTGCGCGACCATCCGAAGTCTTTTTCAGCGAAGGGCGTGACTCGCCGGCGACCGTTCGCATAGCATGTGCTACGTGGGCTCGTCCGAACGCGCGTGTTTCTGCGAGCGTGAGCGTGCACGGACCATTGGCGGCGCTGAACGTTGATGCCTGCGATTGATTAGACCGAAGCAAAAATTGAAGCGGTGTTTGCGATCTAGGAAAACATCGACGAAGTCGAGTTTCTAAAGCGTTCTCTTACCGCAATCGCTTATTCGGGAACAAAACGGCGACATAATCGTCGGACGGCGGCGGTTTGGCTACCAGCGCATCTTGCGGCCATGCTGTAGCCGAGCGACTCTCGGCTACAGGCTGGGTATCCCGGGGGCGAACCGAAGCGGCGCTGTCCCAAGTCTTTGCCGGCGCACCACTGGCCTCTCGCGTTTCCAGTCTGAGCAGTCCCTGCCCATTCCCTCATCGCAACTGATCGTGCGTAGTGTGCATTTCAGTTCATACCGCGCCGCGCGATGCTTGCCCCACACATCCAGAACAGCGGAGCAAGCCAATGACGCCTACGAAGTTGCTGATTGGGCAGATCGCCGTCGTGTTCGCAATCGTCATACTCGGCGTATGGGCGGCCACGCAGTGGTGCGCCCACATGCTGGGCCATCAGTCGCCACTCGGCGCGCCATGGTTAGTCGCGGCTGGCTGGCCGATCTACGAGCCGTGGAAACTGTTCGAATGGTGGTTCCAGTTTGACGCCTATGCGCCCGAGGTCTTTGATAAGGCCGGTGCGCTTGCCGGCGCCAGTGGGTTCATGGGCTGTGCCGCCGCGATCGCCGGCTCGCTCTGGCGCGCGCGACAACTCGGGTCGGTCACCACCTATGGGTCGTCAAGGTGGGCCGCAACGCAGGAGATTGAGACGGCAGGGCTGTTTCAGCCGGCTGGCGTATTCCTAGGCAAGCTGAAGGATCGCTATCTGCGCCATGACGGGCCCGAGCATGTCATGGCCTTTGCCCCAACACGATCAGGCAAGGGCGTGGGACTGGTTGTTCCAACGCTTCTGTCCTGGACCGGCTCGGCTGTCATTCACGACATCAAAGGCGAGAACTGGCAGTTGACGTCCGGCTGGCGGTCGAAGTTCTCCTACTGTCTTCTGTTCAATCCGACCGATCCGAGGTCGGCTCGCTACAACCCGCTGCTGGAGGTACGAAAAGGTCCAGACGAGGTCCGCGACGTCCAGAATATCGCGGACATTCTGGTAGATCCGGAAGGCGCGCTGGAACGGCGAAGCCACTGGGAGAAAACCAGTCACTCACTCTTGGTCGGCGCCATTTTGCATGTGCTCTACGCCGAAGAGGAAAAGACGCTCGCTCGGGTCGCCACCTTCCTGTCGGACCCTCAACGCTCGTTTGCCGCGACACTGCGGCGGATGATGACGACCAACCATCTCGGTGCGGCGGATAAGCCCCAGGTCCATCCTGTCGTGGCCTCGGCAGCTCGCGAGGTATTGAACAAGTCGGAGAACGAGCGTTCAGGCGTTCTTTCGACCGCCATGTCGTTTCTCGGCCTCTATCGCGATCCCACGGTGGCGGCAGCGACATCAGCCTGCGACTGGCGCATTGCCGACCTCCTCGATGCCGAGCGACCGACGTCACTCTATCTGGTCGTGCCGCCATCCGACATCTCGCGCACAAAGCCGCTGGTGCGACTGGTGCTCAATCAGATCGGCAGGCGCCTGACGGAGCGCCTGGAGGGTGATCCAAAAAAGAGCCGGAGGCATCAACTACTCATGATGCTGGACGAGTTTCCGGCACTCGGTCGCCTTGACTTCTTCGAGACCGCGCTCGCCTTCATGGCCGGTTACGGCATCCGCGCCTATCTGATCGCGCAATCCTTGAATCAGATCTCGAAAGCTTATGGCGAAAACAACGCCATTCTCGACAATTGCCATGTGCGGATTGCCTTTTCCTCCAATGACGAGCGCACGGCCAAGCGCATCTCGGACGCACTTGGCACGGCGACGGAACTCAGATCCATGCGCAACTATGCCGGCCATCGGTTGGCGCCCTGGCTCTCGCACGTCATGGTAAGCCGCCAGGAGACCGCCCGGCCACTACTGACGCCAGGCGAGGTGATGCAGCTGCCGCAAACTGATGAACTGGTGTTGGTTTCGGGGTTGCCGCCGATCCGCGCGAAGAAGCTGCGCTACTATCAGGATCAGAATTTCACGGAGCGGGTGTTGCCTTCGCCGGTGCTGCGAAACGGTGCCTATGCGGACCGGCCTATGTCGCGCACCGATGATTGGAGCGGACAGGTGCGCGGCGTCGACCTCCGTCTTGGTGCCGACGATGAAAGCGCCGGCGCAGCGATCGACGACGACGGCGGTGTCCAGCAGCAGCGTCATCCAGGCCTCCCCGAAGAACAAACTGTCACTGCCCAAGCGCCTGATCAGGGCGACCTGTTCAAGCCCATCGACGATGATAGCGAGGTGGTCGCCGACAAGCGCGTCATGGATCGGATTTCCACCGCGGCGCGCGTCTATGGCATCAATGAAGGAATGGGCGACGACAAGGACATCGTGCCCGGCTTCTGAGCTCCGCTGCATAGGCGCATTTCAGCGTAGATAACGGCCATAAGCGATTTCGAGTGTCTGGCCGATGCTCTTTCCGCACCCGGCGCAGCAGCGCCGGCCAGTTGGAATGAGCCGCATGAAGCCGCACCGCATTCGTCATCAGTTTCTGCTTGAGCCCGAATTGAGCGAGAAGCTGGAGAAGCTCAGCCGCAATCCCTCGACGACCAAATCAGCGGTCGTGGCGAAGGCGGTCGAGGCCCTTATCGAGCGGCGTGGGGAGAATGAACTCGACCAGCGCTACGGCAAGAGGCTCGACCGTCTTTCCCGGGACGTCGGACATGTCAGGCGCGATGTCGAGATGATCTTGGAGAGCCTGGCGCTCTTCATCCGCTTTTCGATCACGCTTCATGCTCACACCCCGGTGCCGGACAAGGCGACGCAAGCGATTGCCCAAGAGCGCTTCGATAAATTCGTCGAGCAGGTCGGCCGCCAGATCGCTTCCGGGAAACGGTCGCTTGTTAGCGACAATAGCGGGGAAGGGGAACAATGAGTTCTCATCCGGAAGCCGACCATCGCCGCCGTGCCATGCTGCGCACTGCCATGGGGCCGGCGATCACCGAAGCCCTTGCCGAACCATCCGTCATCGAGGTGATGGTCAATCCCGACGGTGCACTGCGGCTCGACCGGCTGGGCGAGGGTCGAGTCAATACGGGCGTGCATATGCACCCTTCCGAGGCGGAACGCATCATCCGCCTGGTCGCCTCCCATGTGCGGGTCGAGGCGCATGCGGACAATCCGATTGTCAGTGCCGAACTGCCGTCGGGCGAGCGCTTCGAGGGCCTGCTGCCGCCGGTCGTGCTCGCCCCATGTTTTGCCATCCGTAAACCAGCGGCAAAGCTCTACACGCTGGCCGACTATGTCGCGGACCGAATCATGCTGCCGCTGCAGGTCGATGCGCTCAAGAGGGCCGTTCGCGAACGGCGCAACATCCTGGTCGCCGGCGGCACGTCTTCGGGCAAGACAACGCTTGCCAATGCGCTGCTGGCGGAGGTCGCAAAATGTGACGAGCGGGTGATCCTGCTCGAGGACACGCGCGAACTGCAATGCGCAGCGAGAGATTGCGTTGCCTTGAGGACGAGGCGGGGTTCGGTCACACTCGCCGATCTGGTGCGCTCAACGCTGCGGCTCCGACCCGACCGCATCATTGTCGGCGAAGTCCGGGGCGCGGAAGCACTCGACATGCTGAAGGCATGGAATACCGGGCACCCCGGCGGCATCGCCACGGTCCACGCCAATTCGGCCCGCGCCGCCCTCTACCGTATCGAGCAGCTCGCACAGGAAGCAGTTGTCACCGTTCCGCGCCGCCTCATCGCCGATGCCGTCGACCTGATCGTGTTCATCGCGGGGCGCGGCTCGTCGCGTCGCATTGAGGCTATCGCCGAGGTCGGTGGCCTCGACGGCAGCGGCGATTACGCCGTCACCCAACTCACGCTCCCGCAACTTCAGCAATTTTGAAAGGTCACTTCCATGCGCAATAAGCTTCGCGTTTGTTCGTCAGCCGCGCTCGTGTTTCTTCTCACAGCCCAGGCTCATGCGGCTGGCTCCGGGATGCCTTGGGAACAGCCGCTGCAGCAGATCCTGGAGTCGGTGCAGGGACCGGTCGCCAAGATCATCGCGGTGATCATCATCATCACCACCGGCCTGACGCTTGCCTTCGGTGACACGGCAGGCGGCTTCCGCAGGCTGATCCAGATCGTCTTCGGCCTGTCGATCGCCTTCGCGGCATCGAGCTTTTTCCTCTCCTTCTTCTCCTTCGGCGGCGGAGCGCTCGTCTGATGGCGAGCGGACAGCAGCATATCGAGGGCTTTGAAGTTCCCGTTCACCAGGCCCTGACCGAACCGATCCTGCTGGGCGGTGCGCCGCGAGCCGTGGCGATCCTCAATGGCACAGTGGCCGCCGCCATCGGCCTTGGCTTGCAGCAGTGGATTGCCGGGCTGGCGCTTTGGATCGCGGGACACACGCTCGCGGTCTTTGCCGCAAGACGCGATCCGGACTTCGCGGGCGTGCTTGTCCGTCATCTTCGTCAGAAGGGTTGGTTTGGATGCTGAAGCTTTCAGAATACCGCAGCAAAGCCGAAAGGCTTGCCGACCATCTGCCCTGGGCCGCATTGGTCGCGCCAGGCATCGTGCTCAACAAGGACGGCAGCTTTCAGCGGACCTTCCGGTTCCGCGGGCCCGATCTCGAAAGCGCGACGGAAGCGGAACTTGTCGGCATATGCGCGCGGGCGAACAATGCGCTGAGAAGGCTCGGCTCCGGCTGGGCATTGTTCTTTGAGGCCGAGCGCATCGAAGCGCTGGACTATCCGAGCTCGCGTTTTCCCGACGCAGCGTCATGGCTGGTCGACGAAGAACGGCGCGCGGCGTTCGAGGGCAAGGTCGCGCACTTCGAGAGCCGTCATCACCTGACCTTGCTGTTCATGCCGCCGCCGGATGGCCAGGCACGTGCCGAAAGCGCGCTGGTCGATGCGCATCGTTGCGAAGGCGCGAGAGACTGGCATCAGGAGTTGGCGCGGTTCCGTGACGAGACCGACCGGGTTCTGGATCTTCTGTCGGGCTTCATGCCCGAAGTGCGCGTTCTCGACGATGCAGAGACGCTGACTTATCTCCACGGCACAATCTCGACCGGCCGCCATCCAGTGGCCGTGCCAGAAACAACGATGTATCTCGACGGCGTCCTCGTCGATGCGCCGCTTACCGGTGGCTTGGAGCCGATGCTGGGCGACCAGCACCTGCGCACGCTCACAATCCTCGGTTTCCCAAACGTCGCGCGGCCCGGAATCCTCGATGCGCTCAATCATCAGGAATTCGCCTATCGCTGGATGACGCGCTTCATTCCGCTCGGCAAGACGCAAGCCACAAAGACACTGACGCGCTTGCGGCGGCAGTGGTTTGCCAAGCGCAAGTCGATTGCGGCCATCCTGCGCGAGGTCGTGAGCAATGAACCCGTCCCGCTCCTCGACAGCGATGCCGATAACAAGGCACTCGATGCCGACGCAGCACTTCAGGCTTTGGGCGGCGATCACGTCGGCTTCGGCTACCTCACGACAACGGTGACGGTGTGGGACGAGGATCACCAAGCCGCCGCGGAAAAACTTCGCGCGGTCGAACGCATCGTCAACGGCCTCGGCTTCACCACAATCCGTGAAAGCACCAATGCGGTCGAGGCGTGGCTCGGCTCGTTGCCCGGTCATGTCTATGCCAACATTCGCCAGCCGCTCGTTCACACGCTGAACCTTGCCCATCTCATGCCGCTGTCGTCGGTGTGGGCCGGCCCGGCGGCGAACGAGCATCTGGCCAAGATCACCCAGCGGGAGGCCCCGCCGCTTCTGTTTGCCCAGGCCAGCGGGTCGACACCGTTCCGGCTTTCCACCAATGTCGACGATGTCGGCCATATGTTGGTCGTTGGTCCGACCGGTGCCGGCAAGTCGGTTCTGCTTGGCCTGATTGCTCTGCAGTTCCGACGCTATGCCGGCGCGCAGGTGTACGTCTTCGACAAGGGCAATTCCGCGCGTGCCGCAACGCTTGCCATGGGTGGAGAGCACCACGCGCTAGGCGCCGACAGCACGTCTGCCTTTCAGCCGCTGCGTAACATCGACAAGCAGGTTATCTGCACCTGGGCAGCAGAATGGATCACCGGCCTCATTGCCCATGAGAACGTCACCGTTACGCCGGAGGTGAAGGAGGCGATCTGGTCGGCACTGACCAGCCTTGCCACCGCGCCGGCGCAGGAACGTACGCTGACCGGCCTGTCGATCCTGCTTCAGTCCAATGAACTGAAGTCTGCATTGATGCCCTACACGCTGGACGGCCCCTTCGGCCGGCTGCTCGATGCTGATGATGATCGGCTGGCTCTGTCGGATGTGCAGTGTTTCGAGACCGAGGAGTTGATGCATCAGGAAGGCGCCGTTGTGCCGGTGCTCACCTATCTGTTCCACCGGCTCGAGGAGCGCTTCGACGGTCGGCCGACGCTGCTCATGCTCGATGAGGCGTGGGTGTATCTCGACAACCAGCTCTTTGCCGCCCGCATCCGCGAGTGGCTGAAGGTGCTGCGAAAGCGGAACGTGTCGGTTGTCTTCGCGACGCAGTCGCTTGCCGACATTGCAGGCTCTTCGATCGCGCCGGTGATCATCGAGAGCTGTCCACAGCGCATTTTTCTTCCCAATGACCGTGCCGTGGAACCGCAGGCGCGGGCGGCCTACGAGCGCTTCGGTCTGAACGAGCGGCAGATCGAACTGATCGCCCGCGCCACGCCGAAGCGCCATTACTATTTGCAGTCGCGCCGTGGCAACCGTCTCTTCGAACTCGGGCTTGGCCCCATTGCTCTGGCGCTGTGCGGCACTTCCGATCCGGCCACTCAGAGCCTGATCGACACCATCCTGTCCGAGCACGGGCAGGACAGCTTTGCATCGCGTTTCCTGAGCGCACGCGGCCTCGATTGGGCCGCCGAGCTTCTCCGGCAATTCCATCAACCAAACAAGGAGCAATCGTCATGATGCGGCGCCGCCTTCTCACCAGCCTGATCACCGTTTCCCTGATCGCCAAACCGATGGCCGACTACATCCAGCCGGCCTCCGCCCTGATCGTGTTCGATCCGTCGAACTATGCGCAGAACGTGCTGACGGCGGCACGCTCGCTGGAGCAGATCAACAACCAGATTCAGTCGCTGCAAAACCAGGCGACCATGCTGCAGAACATGGCGCGCAACCTTCAGCGTCTGGACTTTTCCTCGGTTGGTCAACTCACCGGCGCGCTCCATCGCGTCGACGGGTTGATGGAGCAGGCGAGCGGGCTGAGCTTTGATCTCGACCAGCTTCAAGACCAGTGGCGCAAGCAATATCCGGAAAGCTACGACGCCGCGATCAAGGTCAGCGACGTGGCGAGCGCCGCGCGCGAGCGCTGGCAGAGCGCGATGCAGGCATTCCGCCAGACCATGGGCGTCCAGTCGCAGATTGTCGAGAACGTCCGTACCGATGGCGACCTGCTGTCCGATCTCGTCAACCGCAGCCAAGGCGCGGCCGGTTCGCTTCAGGCAAGCCAGGCCACCAACCAGCTCATCGCCCTCTCCACCAAGCAGCAGATGCAGATCCAGACGCTGCTCGCGACGCAGTTTCGGGCTGAGGCTGAGGATGCGGCGCGCAAGGCGCAGTCCGAGGAAGCTGCCCGCGAGACCACGCGGCGCTTCCTTGGCTCCGGCACAGCCTATCCCGGCAACTGACAAGCATCTCTTCGAACGAGGAAGGCGGCGGCATGAACGACCTCGGCGTCATTGATCGCTTCATGGAGACCTTCATCCGCTATATTGATAGCGGGTTCGGCCTGCTTTCGGGCGACGTCGCCTTCCTAACTACGATCCTGATCGGCATCGACATCACACTGGCAGGCCTGGCCTGGGCGCTCGGCGGCGAACCCAATGTTCTCGGGCGGCTCACCCGGAAGGTGCTTTATGTCGGCGTCTTCGCCTTCATCCTGAACAATTTCAAGAATCTCTCCGACCTCATCTACCGCTCCTTTGCCGGCCTCGGCATAAACGCCTCATCAGGCACTCTCTCCCCGGACAATCTCCTGCGCCCCGGCCGCATTGCCGCCGCTGGCTTCGAGGGCGCCTGGCCGCTGCTCGATCACGCAAGCCGGCTTCTTGGCTTCCCCGAGTTCTTCGGCAACGCGCTCACCATCTTCGTGCTGCTTGTGGCCTGGTTCCTGGTCATCATCGCCTTCTTCATTCTTTCCATCCAGCTCTTCATTACCATCCTGGAGTTCAAGCTCACGACGCTGGCCGGTTTCATTCTGGTGCCTTTCGCACTCTGGAATCGGTCGGCCTTTCTGGCCGAGCGCGTGCTCGGCAATGTGATCTCATCGGGCATAAAGGTCATGGTGCTCGCCGTCATCGTCGGCATCGGCTCCACGCTCTTCGGCGAGTTCGCTTCCGCGCTGCAAGGCAAGGAGCCGGATCTGGCCGCCGCCATGGCACAGGTGCTTGGCGCGCTGGCCCTGCTTGGGCTTGGCGTCTTCGGGCCGGGGATCGCCTCGGGTCTTGTCTCTGGTGCACCGCAGCTTGGCGCGGGCGCCGCGCTCGGAACCACGGCGGCCGCCGCTGGTGCATCGCTCGTTGCCGGAGGTGCGGCGTTTGCCGGCGCGCGCATGGCAACCGGCGGCAGTCTTGCCGCAGTCCGCGCCGGCACAACCATGGGATCGGCTGCTTCCACGGCTTGGCAGATCGGACGTGCAACCTCGCCCGACTCCGGCCTTTCCGGCGTAGCTGCTGGAATGCACGGCGTCACAAGTGCCGTCGCCGGCGCCGCGATAGGCAGAGCGCGATCAGCTGCCGAACCTGTCAGGCGCAGCGCCGATGCCGGCCGTGAGGTCGCCTGGACTGCGACCGGCGGTACGCCGACCGCGTCAATGACCGGAAGTCCTGCCGCTGCGAGCTCCGACACTGCGCCGACCTGGGCGAGGCGCCTTCGTGCCGAACAGACCGCGCGAGCCCATCGTCACACCGCGATGCAAGCCCTCCGTGAGGGCGATCGGCCGGGCGGCAGCGCCAATCCCTCCCTCAACGATAAGGACGACTAGATGCTCTTCAAGCGACCCGTTCAGCGTTACGGGAAGACACCCGAACCCGTCACACCGTATCAAAAGGCCGGCCAGCTCTGGGATGAGCGTATCGGGTCCGCCCGCGTTCAAGCCAGGAACTGGCGGCTCATGGCCTTCGGCAGCCTGGCACTGGCGATCGGGCTTTCCGGCGGGCTGATGTGGCAATCGATGCAAAGCCGCGACGTTCCCTACGTCGTCGAGGTCGACCGGTTCGGCGAAGCACGCGCCGTCGCACCAGCGATCCAGAACTACGAGCCGTCGGATGCACAAATTGCCTGGCACCTCGGCCGATTCGTTTCGAATGTCCGCGCCATCTCCACCGATCCGGTGCTGGTGCGCCAGAACTGGCTTTCGGCCTACGATTTCGCCACCGACCGTGCCGCTCTTTTCCTCAATGAATACGCAAAGGCGAACGACCCGTTCGGAAAGATCGGTACGCGCAGTGTTTCGGTGCAGGTCACCAGTGTCGTGAGAGCCTCCGACAACTCCTTCCAGGTCAAGTGGGCCGAACAGGTCTATGAGCGCGGCAGCCTTGCCAGCACCAGTCGCTGGACCGCGATCCTTACAGTGGTGATCCGCCCGCCAAGCAATGCAGACCAGCTGCGCCGAAATCCCCTTGGCGTCTTCATCAATGCCATCGACTGGTCGCGCGAACTCGACAGCGCCGCGCCGACACCCGTTTCCCCGAAGGAGTCCGCCAATGAAGAATAAAATGTCCTCGGTCCGTGCCGCGCTGATTCTATCGGCGTCGGCAGCGGTCCTCTGCGCCTGTGCAGCGAAGCCGGTACCGCCACCTCAGATTTCTTATGACGCTGCTGAGTTCAAACCGGCGGCAATTGAAAAGGCCCCGGAAAAGCCGGTCAAGGTCGTCGAGGTGCCAAAGCCCCTGCCGCTACCCGGCCAACTGCAGCCCGAACCGGGCAAAATCGTTGCAGACAAGCGCTCCCCTGAAGAACGTGTCGCAGATGCCAACAAGGCGGCGACGCAGCAGCCCACCAAGTATGGCTATGTCAACGCGGTACAGGTCTATCCCTACACGGAAGGCGCACTTTACCAGCTCTACGCCGCACCCGAGCGCGTCGTCGACATCGCGCTGCAACCAGGCGAGAAACTCTCATCCGTCTCGGCCGGCGACACGGTGCGCTGGGTGATTGGCGACACCGTCAGTGGATCCGGCGACAACCAGCGAACCCATGTGCTGGTGAAGCCCTTCGCATCGGGGCTCAGCACCAATCTGGTCATCAGCACCAACCGGCGGACCTATCACCTGCAGCTTCAAAGCACGGAAAAGACGGCTATGGCGGCGATTTCCTGGACCTACAGCGAGGACCAGATCATCGCGCTTCGCCGGAGCAACGCTCAAGCCGAGGCAGCCATGCCGGTGGCGTCGAATCTGGCGCTCGAGAATATCCGCTTCCGCTATTCGATCGCTGGCGACTCGCCGCCTTGGAGGCCGACGCGTGCCTTCGACGATGGCAGCAAGGTCTATATCGAATTCCCGCGCCGCATCGATCAGGGCGAGGCGCCGCCGCTTTTCGTCGTCGGAGCTGACGGAGACAGCCAGCTCGTCAATTACCGCATGCGCGGCAACTATTACATCGTCGATCGCCTCTTTGCCGCGGCCGAACTGCGGCTCGGCGCCAAGCAGCAGCAGGTGGTCCGCATCACCAGAACTGACGGCCGGCAACCGCCCCGGCGGATAGCACTTTTTGCGCGTTCCGGCAGGTGAGGGGGAAGCGCTCATGACCGATACTTCCCACTCCAATGCTCCGCCGAAACTCGATCCCGAACAGCTGCAGTTACGGGCCTCACCCCGTCGTGCGGTGCGGTTCAAGCGCGGTGTTATCATCGCGATCGCTGCACTTGGATCCAGCGCCATATTCGGCGTCACTATCCTGGCGTTGCAGGGACCGGCACTGCGCATCAAAGAGCAGGCGGAAGAGCTTTACAACACCCAGCGCAAGCCAACCGCCGAGGGACTTGAAACGCTTCCAAGAGACTATTCCGGCATGAAGCCGAACGCGCCTGTGCTCGGCCCGCCATTACCAGGCGATCTGGGTCGGCCGATCCTCGAACGCCAGCGCCAGCTCGGCATCGCGCCGGGGCACGAGATTTCCGACGAGGAACAGCGCCTTGCTCATCAGGCGATTGAGGCACGTGAATCGCAAGTCTTTTTTTCGGTCGAGAATCGATCCCGGCAGATAGACGTCGCCGGCAGTGGGCAGGATGTGCAGAGGCCAATTGAGCCGCTTCGGCAATCCGATGCCGCACGCGCGTCGGCTTCCGTTGCCCCGGCCGAGAGCGACCAGAACAATCAGCAGCGCAAGCTCGATTTTATCAGCCAGCGGAACACAAGCGGGATCTACAACCCGCATTCCTTGCAGACGCCGGCTTCGCCGTATCAGCTGATGGCCGGCAGCGTGATCGCAGCAAGCCTGATCACCGGCATCAATTCCGACGTGCCCGGCCTCGTCGTCGCACAGGTCACCGAGAATGTGCACGACACGGTCACCGGCAGTATCTTGCTTATCCCACAGGGGTCTCGCCTGATCGGCACCTATGACAGCGTTGTCGCCTTCGGGCAAAGACGCGCGCTGCTGGTCTGGCAACGCATTTTGCTGCCCGACGGCTCGTCAATCGAAATCGACAATCTGCCCGCGACAGACACTGCCGGCTATGCTGGCCTTGAGGACAAGGTGGATTTCCACACCTGGCAGCTGATCAAGGGAGTTGCATTAGCCACATTGCTTGGCGTCGGCACGGAATTGAGCCTCGGGGAAGACGAAAGCGATCTGGTGAAGGCAATCCGCGAATCCGCCCAGCAGAACGTCAGTCGGGCCGGCCAGCGCATCACCGAAAAGAACCTCAATATTCAACCCACCATCACCGTCCGCCCCGGTTGGCCGCTGCGCGTTGTCGTACACAAGGATCTCGTGCTGCGGGAGTACCCGAGTTGAACAGGAGTAGTCATGGCCAACCTGAAATTGGGAAAGCTTCCAGACCGGACGCCTTCCAAGATCACTATCACCGTTAGCGCGGATCTGAGCCAAGCGCTCCAGGACTATGCGGCGCTTTACCGGGAGACCTACGGCGAGTCGGAAACGGTGGCCGAACTCATTCCATTTATGCTGGCGGGGTTTCTGGAAGGCGACCGAGCGTTTGCCAAGGCCAGAAAAGAAGGTTTGACGGCCAACATACCGGACAGGCCCCAAAGCCTGGGAGGCTCAGATTCCGAGTAATCGAGGCAGAGAGTTGGTAAGTCCACCCATGGCTCGCCACCCGATCGCCGGGTGTCCATCTACTCTATCGCTAGAGGAACACGAATCCTGTCTGGCTGTCGCGGCCTAGCGTGTCGTGCCGAAGCCAGGCACCGGGGTATACCAAGGATGCGGAGTAACACTGCGTCGATGTCATCATCGGCAGCACGTAGATGCTGCGCATCAGTTTAACTTTGCCCGTCTTCGATTGGAAATGGCTGTGCCTTGTCGTTCGTTTCCCCAACGAGAGAGAGACCTTAACTTTCGTATCTTCAGGTACGCGGACGATAGCGTCGCCTATGGCGAACGACTTTCCCATCAGGTTCTGAACGCGTCTTGTTGCTAAGTCGCCAATGGCTAGTCAAACGTCGAGCAGTCGGTTCGCGACCGACTCAAACCGCGACCGCACCATCTGGCTCAAACCGCGACCGAGTGCCTGGCCGTTCCGCTTTGGAAATGTTTGTCGAACTTGGCCGCGATGCTTCGGACGAAGGGGCGACTTTCAGCCGGCACGACGAAACTGTCGCCATCGAGTTCAAGCAATCGAACGGGATCGTGGAGGGCCATGGTACTTGACTGAAGAAGGAGCTTCTGGCCGGCTTTGCCGAAGCGCTCCACCAGATCCACTGCCGAGAAGGCGAAATCACACATCAGCCTTTCGATGATCCAGCCGCGAACGCGGTCGTCGTCGGAAAGCGCGATACCCCGGACAGTCGCCAGCCCGCCATGCGCAACCATGCCTTCGTACTCGGCGGTTGTAGTCTTGTTCTGTACGTAGCCCTGGCGAAAACGTCCGATGGACGAGGGGCCAAGTCCGATCAAAGTCTCGCAGCGATCCTCGGTGTAGCCCTGAAAATTGCGACGCAAAGCCCCTGCGCGGGACGCTATCGCCAAGGCACCGCCCGGCTTGGCAAAATGATCGAGCCCAATTGTTTCATATCCCTTATCCATAATCGCTCGCGCAGCGAGTTGCGATTGGACGAACCGCTCAGCAGGGCCCGGCAGCCACACTTCGTCGATCATCGTGTGGTGCTTCTTAAACCAGGGCACATGCGCGTAGCCGAACAACGCCATCCTGTCCGGTTCCAGGGTCAGCGCCTGCGCTAGGGTGGAACAGACGCTCTCCCTGGTCTGGTGCGGCAAGCCGTAGAGCAGGTCCAGATTCACAGAACCGACCCCGCGGGAGCGAACTCCGTCGACGACAGCCTTCGTCTGCAAAAAGCTTTGCTCGCGGTTGATTGCCTTTTGCACTTTTGGATCGAAATCCTGGACGCCGAGACTCGCCCTGGTCATGCCGATTCCGGCGAGCGCATCAAGACGCGCCTCATCCATCTCGTTTGGATCGATCTCGACGCTGATTTTCGTATCCGAGACAAAATCGAAGCTGTCGCGCAAAAACGTGCCAAGAGCCACCATGTCCCCGGGCTTCAGCATGGTGGGCGAACCGCCGCCGAAGTGGACTGCGCGGACATGCCCCTTGCTGCTGACGAGACCCGCAACCGTCGCGATCTCCGCTTTTAGCGACCGCAGATAGGCGGCCACCGGCTCATAGTGACGCGTCTGCTTGGTATGACACGCACAGAACCAGCACAGTCTGTCGCAATAGGGGATGTGCAGATAAAGCGAGATCTCGCCGCCACTTTCGAGTGCCTCCAGCCAGTCGCGATAAACGGCGGCATCGACACCTGCGTGAAAATGCGGCGCAGTCGGATAACTGGTATAGCGCGGGACGTTCTCGCCAATCCTGGCAGCTAATGCCGATTGCATGTCCTTGTCCACCGTGTTTGCATCGCTGGAACTCTGGACGCATTGGTGAGCCAAATCCCTGACTTCGATCAAACCACGAGCAAGGACAAACTGCCGCAAGGATTTCTCTACCCTAGATTGGTATCCTGCCGGCAATTGGGATCGGGTGGAGCGAGCGCATGACAGTACGGCAAGACATTCATACTTCCGGCATTCCCGTTCTTTGCCTCTCATGCGAGGCACGGCGTCGCGGCGTCTGCGGTGCGCTCGATCCAGATAATTTGGTTGGGCTCGCCAAGACTTGCTCTCGGCGCCAGATCGAGTCAGGAGTGGAACTGATCGGCGACGCACAGGCGGTCGACAGCTATTCGAACGTGCTTTCAGGCGTGGTGAAGCTGACAAAGAGCCTTTCGGATGGGCGCCAGCAGATCGTCGGTCTCCAGTTTGCACCGGATTTTGTGGGACGTCCTTTTAAGGTGGAAAGCTCGATCAATGCGGAAGCGGTGACAGCTGTCACGCTGTGCTCGTTTCCAAGGGCAGCCGTCGAACGGATGATGAAGAAGTCGCCGGAATTCGAGCATCGCCTGCTCAAGCAGACGCTGAATGAACTCGATGAAGCACGCGAGTGGATGGTGACGTTGGGGCGCAAGACCGCATCGGAAAAGGTGGCGAGTTTTCTCCTCATGATCGCTCGGAATATGGATTCCAGTGTTGACCCGGCAGCCAGGTCAGCGTCCTTCGATCTGCCGCTGACGCGTGCCGAGATCTCTGATTTCCTCGGAATTACGAACGAGACTGTGACCCGGCAGCTGACGCGATTGCGGGCTGACGGCGTGATCCGGATCGAGAACACACGCCATGTGATGGTGGACAGCATGAGCCGGCTGGAGCAGCGCTGTGGCGGCCTAGGCGCGCGGCAACCCTAACCCGCGAGGCCCACGTCGCTTATTCGGGTCCGCGGCAGGACATGTTCGCGTTCTATGCGTGTCGCCGCCAGCCTTCGATGGAGCCGCGTAGCACGATCGCAACAGCCTTCCGCGCTTTCTAACGGATCACAATGACCATGCTAGGGTGGCCAACGCGTAACCGGCCGGTGGAGGCAAGATTGCCGCTCTGCAGACGTTGCCTCATCCACATCGCCCGCGATCGCCTCTACGCCCGACCCGGTGACCGAAACGACGATGCGGAGGCGCATCCGGCTGACCGAACAGATCGCGATGACGCCGCCGGCCGGCTCCGACGTCTTGAGATTATGCGAACTTGCTGTCCGCCGGCGAAAAACGGACGTTCGCATCATCATTGCCTTGCTTGCCGTGTTGGCGGGTGACGTTGAGCACCGTCTCGACCGTCAGCGGCGCGGCTTCGGCGCCGGTGGCTGCGTACCGATCACCGGCCGAGGTGCGAGTTCGATGCGCTCGGCCGCGGGCAATCAGCACTGAAGTTCTTGGACAGCAGCGCCAGCGGCGACCAATCGACGGCCACCTTGCGCGCCACCAGCCAGGCGCCCTGGCGATCCTCCAGCACCACATGGTCGACCGTCAGCGCGCCGGACCAGATGCCGTCGATGCCGCTGACCGTGACCTTCCGGTCATCGGTCGACGCCACGGTCGAGATGATGCCGGCGAGGTTGGCGCGGCCGCGCTCGGTCTTGGTCAGCACGACGAGCGCACCGACCACCGCCGCCACCACGATGAGCAGCGTGAAAAGGACAATGCGGAGGATGCGCTTGACCATTGTCATCAGAACGCCTGGCCGATGCCGGCATAGATGCCGAAATGCGGGTCATCGGGACCCCGGTTGAGCGGCACCGCCGCATCGATGCGCAGCGGTCCGAACGGCGTAATATAGCGCAGGCCGACGCCGGCGCCGACCTGAATGTCGGAAAAATCCGGGAACTGCTTGGTCGAGACCGTGCCGGCATCGACGAACGGCACGACGCCGATCGTGTCGGTGATGGCGATGCGCATCTCGACCGAGGTCTCGAAGAAGGACAGCCCGCCGATCGGCTCTCCGTGGGCGTCCTTCGGACCGATGCCCTGATAGGCATAACCGCGCACCGAGCCGCCGCCGCCGGAATAGAAGCGCCGGTCGGCCAGAACATCCTGAAGGCCGGCACCGATGATCGAGCCGATGGCGACACGTTCGGCCAAGACGAACTTCGAGGCCGCATAGAGCGACTGATATGCCGATCCTTCGCCTCTTAGCTTGACGAAGGCCGCACCGTTCAAAATGTCGTAGCTCGGCTCGGCATAGGCCAGCGCCCTGAATCCGGTCGTCGGGTTCAGCCGGTTGTCGCGGTTGTCATAGACATATCGCAGCGGAACGCTGGCAATCAGATAGGTGTGCTTGCCGAAAGAATCGGTGATCTTCGAATAGTCGAGCGCGACTTCGGCGGAAACCGTCTGCTGCTTGTCGAGTTCATAAGACAGGCCGGTGTTGCCCTTGACCGAGAAATTGTCGTAGGCGTCGGGATGCTCTAATACGGTGCTGACGCCGGCGAAGAATTTCGACGCCGGCCCGACCATGCCCGGCTTTTCGAACATGATGCCGGCATTGTAGTTCAGCTCGGTCAGTTCGTTGCTGCCGATGCCGCTGATTTCACCCTCGATGCGCAGTTTTTCGGCACGGCCGAACAGATTGCGGTGACCCCAATAGCCTTCGAGGCCGAGCCCCTCGGTGTTGGAGAAGGTACCGCCAAGGCCGAAATAGCGCGGCTTGCGCTCGCTTACTTCGACGCCGATCGGGATGTTGCCGTCGGCGTCGAGACCGTCGGCCTCCTTCAGCGTCACGCTGTTGAAGACTTCCAGCCCGAGCAGACGGTCGCGCGCTTCGTCGATCTCTTCCGGCGAATATTGGCGGCCGCGCTTCAGGCCGGTCATATATTCGGTGAAATCGCGGTCGACCTTTTCGGTGCCCTCGACCGTGGTGTCGCCGTAGCCGGCAACCGGCCCGGCCGCCACGGTCAGCGTTACGTCGAGCGTCGAGGTGGCGTGGTCGGCGACGATCTCGCGGTCCGTCACCTTGGCCAGCGGCCTGCCTTCCTCTTTGAGCGCCCGCACGATCGACGCCTCGGCCTTGAGCACGGCACCGGAACCGGCATCGCCGCCGGCGATCAGGCCGAAATCGGCGCCCGCCAGCCCCGCCGCATCGCCCTCCAGCCTGATGTCGCCAAGCGTGAATTTCGGCCCGGTCGCAATGTTGATCACCACCGGGATCGGCTGCGGACCCGAAAATTCGGCGTCAGGCGGCAAATCGTCGAGCGGCTTGCCTTCGATGGTGATGGTGACGACGCCCTCGTAGCGGGCGTCCGCGTAAAGTGCGGCGACAAGCTGATCGCGGTCGGCACGCGCCTTGGCCAGCAGGCCGAGCGAACCGGAGACCGGACGTTCTTCGTCGTCCTTCAGCGCCGAGGCGTTTTCGAGTTTTTCGGCGAGATCCTCGTCGGCGTCGGGCGCCTCTATGGTCACCGCATAGCGCAGCGGATCGACGATGTCGGCATCTTCATCTTCCGACGATCCCCACAGCTTGATGCCGAAGATCTCGAAAGCGGCCGCATTTCCGCTCGCGCCAACCAGTGCAGTCGAGCATAGCAAGGCGGAAAGCAAGGCGAGCGAAAACACGCGCCGTGGCGCGGTTCCTCCCGACATCTGCCTTTCATACGCCGACATTAGGTCAACCTAGCTGCCGAAAAATCTTGCGGCCCTGACATGGGTCAGGGCGAACAGGCGGCGGCTGCGCAATGAGTGCACAGTGGATTTGGCGCTCACCGGATTCGAGATCGGGACCTGCGATGAAATTCGGCACAGAGATCGTCCTTCTAAGCCTGGTTGCTTTTGCGGCCCTGGTGGCTGCCGGCTTCGGGGTGGACGAACCTTTTCGGCAGCATATGTTGGTGCTGCTCATCGTGCTGCTTGGCTTTATCGCCATTCTTCTTCGGAACACGAGCTTCGCAGCGCCTGCTGCAATCGACCCATCCGCCTATATGGATGGGCCGATCCGCTACGGTGCAATCGCCACTATGTTCTGGGGCGTGGTGGGAATGCTGGTCGGCGTCGTCATCGCGCTGCAGCTTGCCTACCCGGATCTCAACATCGAGCCCTGGTTCAACTTCGGCCGCTTGCGGCCGCTGCATACATCCGGCGTGGTTTTCGCTTTCGGCGGCAATGCGCTGCTTTGCACGTCGCTCTACGTAGTTCAGCGCACCTGCCGCGCCAGGCTGTTCGGCGGCGATCTCGCCTGGTTCGTGTTCTGGGGCTATCAGCTGTTCATCGTTATGGCTGCGACGGGCTATCTGCTCGGTATCACCGAGAGCCGCGAATATGCCGAGCCCGAATGGTATGTAGACCTGTGGCTGACCATCGTCTGGGTCGCCTACCTGGTCCTGTTCCTCGGCACCATCCTGAAGCGCAAGGAACCGCACATCTACGTCGCCAACTGGTTCTACCTATCCTTCATCGTGACGATCGCGATGCTGCATGTGATCAACAATCTGTCGATGCCCGTCTCGTTTGTGGGTTCGAAGAGCTATTCAGCCTTCTCCGGCGTCCAGGATGCCTTGACGCAGTGGTGGTACGGCCACAATGCCGTCGGCTTCTTTCTCACCGCCGGCTTCCTCGGCATGATGTATTATTTCGTGCCCAAGCAGGCCAACCGGCCTGTCTATTCCTATCGCCTGTCGATTATCCACTTCTGGGCGCTGATCTTTCTATATATTTGGGCTGGCCCGCATCACCTGCACTATACCGCCTTGCCCGACTGGGCCCAGACGCTCGGCATGGCGTTCTCGATCATGCTTTGGATGCCCTCCTGGGGTGGCATGATCAACGGTCTGATGACGCTCTCCGGCGCCTGGGACAAGCTGCGGACGGACCCGATCATCCGCATGATGGTGATGGCCATAGCCTTCTATGGCATGTCGACGTTTGAAGGCCCGATGATGTCGATCAAGACGGTCAATTCGCTATCGCACTACACCGACTGGACCATCGGGCACGTGCACTCCGGCGCGCTCGGTTGGGTAGGCATGATCTCGTTCGGCGCGATCTATTTTATGGTGCCCAAGTTGTGGAACCGCGACCGGCTCTATTCGCTGCGGCTGGTGAACTGGCACTTCTGGCTGGCGACCCTGGGGATCGTCGTCTACGCGGCGGCGATGTGGGTCTCTGGCGTCATGCAGGGCCTGATGTGGCGCGAATACGACGAGCAGGGCTTCCTGGTCTTCTCCTTCGCCGAAACTGTGGCCGCCATGCATCCCTACTACATCATGCGTGCCATCGGCGGCGCGATGTACCTGTCCGGCGCCCTGATCATGGCATGGAATGTCACCATGACAATCCTCGGCTACCAACGCGAGGAGGAACCGATGCCGCGTCCTATCGCCGCCGTCCGACCAGCGCGATCAGGAGCCTGAAAATGGGCCTGATGGACAAACACGCGCTTATCGAGAAGAACGCCACGCTTCTTCTCGTTGGTTCCCTCCTGGTGGTGACGATCGGCGGCACTGTCGAAATCGCACCGCTCTTCTATCTCGACAATACGATCGAGAAGGTCGAAGGCATGCGGCCCTATTCGCCGCTCGAACTCGCCGGGCGCAACATCTATGTGCGTGAGGGCTGCTACCTCTGCCACAGCCAGATGATCAGGCCATTTCGCGACGAGGTCGAGCGCTATGGACACTACAGCCTGGCGGCTGAGTCTATGTACGATCACCCTTTCCAGTGGGGATCGAAGCGGACTGGACCGGACCTCGCCCGCGTCGGCGACCGTTACTCGAACGGATGGCACGTTCAGCATCTTGTGGATCCGCGCTCAGTGGTTCCGGAATCGATTATGCCGAGCTACGCGTTCTTGAAGGAAAGGCCGATCGAGGTGAAGGACTTCTCGACGCACCTGATCGCGAACAGCCGTGTGGGCGTGCCGTACTCCGATGACATGATCGCCAACGCGAATGCCGATCTCATGGCGCAGGCGAATCCTAACGTCGACACATCCGGTCTTGAAGCGAGGTATCCAAAGGCCAAGCTCGGTGACTTCGATGGGGATCCGCAACAGGTCACCGAGATGGACGCCCTGGTCGCCTATCTCCAGATGCTTGGCACTCTGGTCGATTTCAAAAACTACGATGAAGCCGCCGGTTACCGCTGAGGAGAAATGGTGATGACCTACAACTTCATGCGGGCGTTTGCCGACACTTGGGGCCTGCTCGCTATGGCGCTGTTCTTCGTCGGATGCATCACCATTGCGCTCCGTCCCGGCAGCAGGACGCGAGCCGATGAAGCTGCTCAAATCCCTCTCAAGGACGACTGATCATGAGCGGTGAGTACATTGACGAAGTCTCCGGCGTCTCGACCACCGGCCATGAATGGGATGGGATCAAGGAGCTCAACAATCCGCTCCCGCGCTGGTGGGTGATCACCTTCTACGTCACCATCGTCTGGGCGATCGGCTACACGATCGCTTATCCCGCATGGCCTATGCTGAGATCCGCCACCCGAGGCGTGCTTGGCTATTCGAGCCGCAACGATGTCAAGAACGAGCTTGCGGTGACCGAGGTCGCCAAGGGCAAGTATGTTGCCGCCCTTCAGGCCAAAACCGTCTCGGAGATCGCGGCCGACGATGCGCTGCGTGAATTCGCCATCACTGCGGGGGGCGCCGCGTTCAAGGTCAATTGTGTTCAGTGCCATGGCTCCGGCGCCCAGGGTTCGAAGGGTTTTCCCAACCTGAATGATGACGACTGGCTGTGGGGCGGCAAGGCCGATCAGATCCAGGAGACAATCACGCATGGCATCCGCTTTGCCTCCGATCCCGATACGCGCCTGTCGGAAATGCCGGCCTTTGGTGACATCATTACACCCGAGCAGATTAGACAGGTCAGCACTTATGTCTCGAGTCTTTCCGGCGCTGTTGGCGATCAAAGGTTGGTCGGGGCCGATGTTTTTGCCGAGAATTGTGCCGCCTGTCATGGTGATGATGGAAAGGGAAACAGGGAGCTTGGCGCACCCAACCTGACTGATGCGATCTGGCTCTACGGGTCGAACGAAACGGCAATCGCCGCGCAGGTCCGCGCCCCCAAGCATGGCGTTATGCCGGCTTGGGGTGGGCGTCTCGGCGAGGTCAAGATCAAGGAACTTGCAGTCTATATCCATTCGCTTGGCGGCGGAGAATAGGAACGGAAGCCTATTCTCGGCCCTCCCCCTGCCAAGCGACGGGGCCCGGCGTGAGCCGGGCCTCGACACCATTCCGGCTGCGGCACGGACCGCCCTACGGGGAGGCTGTTCCACGGGCGGCCCTGACATCGGCTGCGGGACTGGAGATGCTACGTGCGTGATAAAACGCAGACAGAACCGCCCGAAGCACAAGCGATCGACCTCCCCAACACCCGTCAGCCGCTTTATGCCCCACGCAAGAAGGTTTTCCCTAAGCGAATCTCGGGTAATTTCCGTCGCTTCAAGTGGCTGGTGATGGCGATCACGCTGGCCATTTACTACCTGACGCCCTGGCTGCGCTGGGATCGAGGTCCATTTGCTCCCGATCAGGCCGTGCTGATTGATCTTGCCAACCGCCGCTTCTATTTCTTGTTCATCGAAATTTGGCCGCAGGAGTTCTTCTATGTGGCCGGCCTTCTCGTTATGGCCGCCATCGGCCTTTTCCTGATCACATCCACAGTTGGCAGAGCCTGGTGCGGCTATACCTGTCCGCAGACCGTATGGGTCGATCTGTTTCTGGCTGTAGAGCGCGCGATCGAGGGAGATCGCAATGCCCGCATGAAGCTCGACGCCGGACCGTGGACTGCACGCAAGTTTGTGCTGCGTGTGTCGAAACACGCCATCTGGCTGGTCATAGCGGCAGCGACCGGCGGCGCCTGGATCTTCTATTTCGCCGATGCGCCATCGCTGATTGGCAAGGTCTTCGCTGGCACCGCTGCGCCGGTCGCCTACATCACCATCGGCGTGCTGACGGCAACCACCTACACATTCGGCGGGCTGATGCGCGAGCAGGTCTGCACCTATATGTGCCCGTGGCCGCGCATTCAGGCGGCCATGCTCGACGAAAATTCGCTCACCGTGACCTACAACGACTGGCGCGGCGAACCTCGCTCGCGGCACGCCAAGAAGGTCCAGGCCGCCGGGCAGTCGGTCGGAGACTGTGTCGATTGCAATGCCTGTGTCGCCGTCTGCCCGATGGGGATCGACATTCGAGATGGCCAGCAGCTCGAATGCATCACTTGCGCGCTGTGCATCGATGCCTGCGAAAGCGTCATGGACAAACTCGGCAAGGAGCGCGGACTGATCTCCTATGCGACGCTGTCCGATTACAACGCCAACATGGCGGTGGCGACTGCAGGCGGCGCTTTCTCCGACAAATTGGCCGATTTCCATATCCGCAAGGTCTTTCAGCCGCGCACTTTCATCTACATGGGTGCATGGTCGGCGGTCGGCATTGCGCTGCTCTATTCGCTGCTGACGCGCGACCGGCTCGAGGTCAACGTTCTGCACGAGCGCAACCCGCAGTTCGTCACGCTGTCCGACGGTTCGATTCGCAACGGCTACACAGTCAAGCTGCTCAACATGATCCCCGAGCCAAGGACGATCGTTGTCACCATGCAGGGCCTGCGGGGCGCCGAGATGAGCGTCGTTGGCATCGACCTTCCCGCAGACCGGTCCTTCGCCGTCGCGGTCGAACCCGATCGCCTGAAGATGCTGAAGGTTTTCGTGCGCCAGCCGACAGACCAGGTCGGAAGCGCAACCCAAACGTTCAAATTCCGCGTCGAGGACAAGGCTAGTTTCGAAACGGACGAATACACCGCCACCTTCAACGCACCGGAGATCGTTAGATGAGCGTCAATGCGCGAAGGCCCCACGAATTCACCGGCAGGCATATGTTGCTTATCATTCTTAGCTTTTTCGGCGTGATCGTTGGTGTGAACCTAACCTTGGCGACACTCGCCACAACGAGCTGGACCGGCCTTATCGTCGAAAACACTTATGTCGCGAGCCAGCAGTTCAACCGAAAGGCCGAGGAAGGGCGCGCGCAGGCCGCACTCGGCTGGACCGGAAAACTGACCATCGCATGGGGCGAGGTCCGCTACAGCCTCAGCGATGCCGCCGGCAAACCGCTCGAGTTGCACGGCGTCAGGGTCTTGTTCCGTCATCCCGCCTACGAGGCCGAGGATAAAGCCGTCAGTCTCGCGCTCGCCTCGGGCCAGGAATTTGCCGCCCAGCATACGCCAAGGGACGGCGTCTGGATCGTAGAAGTCGATGCCGATGCGGGGCTCACGGAACCCTATCGCGACGTCCGGCGGATCATGGTTTCTCAGGGAGCACTGCTATGAGCTGCTGTGCGCCGGGCGCTGAAATGGCGCTGAATCTGGACGGGGCGACATCCAGCTTGCCAGCTAGCCACGAGATCAGGCTAGCAAGCCGCTCGCTTGGCGATGACCTTAGCCAGACCGATCTGTCGGTGCCGACGGTTCACTGCGCGGCCTGCATCCAGGCGATCGAGACGGCTCTCGGAAAGCTCGATCGCATCGAGGGCGTTCGGGTCAACCTGTCGACGAAACGGGTATCGATCCGGTGGCGTGGGAATGAGGTTCCGCCATTCGCCGCCGCGCTTGGACGGCTGGGCTACGCGGCGCATCTGTTCGACCCGCAGGTTGGCGAGAAGGATAAAACGCTTTCGGAGCTGATCCGGGCCGTCGCGGTCGCCGGCTTTGCTGCGGGCAATATCATGCTGCTTTCCGTCTCGGTCTGGTCAGGCGCTGAAGGGGCGACGCGTGACCTGTTCCATTGGGTCTCGGCGCTGATCGCCATCCCGGCGCTCGCCTTCGCCGGCGGAATCTATTTCCGCTCGGCATGGAATGCGTTGCGTCACGGTCGCATGAACATGGACGTGCCTATTGCGGTTGGCGTATCGCTCGCCTACGCAATGAGCCTCTACGAGACCATCAACCATGGCGACCACGCCTATTTCGACGCGTCGGTGTCGCTGCTGTTCTTCCTGTTGATCGGCCGCACGCTGGATCACGTGATGCGCGAGCGTGCCCGGACCGCCGTCAACGGCCTGTCACGGCTGGCGGCGCGGGGCGCCATGGTGCTGCGCGAGGACGGTTCGCGCGATTACCTGCCGGTTGAGGAGATCGAACCTGGCTTGCAGCTGCTGATCACCGCCGGCGAAAGGATCCCCGTCGACGGCAAGATCATTCGAGGCTCTTCCGATCTCGACTGTTCTCTGGTTTCCGGCGAGAGCACACCCAGAACCGTGACATCGGGGGAATCGGTGCAGGCCGGCACGCTCAATCTCACAGGCCCGCTGACCGTCGAGGCGACGGCCGCCGCGAAGGATTCTTTCCTGGCCGAAATGGTCCGGTTGATGGAAGCCGCCGAGGGCGGACGCGCGCGTTATCGCAGGATCGCCGATCGCGTTTCAGCGCTCTATGCTCCAGTGGTCCATCTGACCGCATTCGTGACGTTCCTTGGCTGGATGGTGGCCACCGGCGACTGGCACCGGGCAATGACGATCGCCATCGCCGTTCTTATCATCACCTGCCCATGTGCGCTCGGTCTCGCCGTGCCAATCGTGCAGGTGGTCGCCGCGCGGCGTCTGTTCGAACGCGGCGTCATGGTCAAGGATGGTTCGGCCATGGAGCGCCTGGCGGCGATCGACACGGCGGTGTTCGACAAGACAGGAACGCTTACGCTCGAACAGCCCCGGCTCGTCAACGCGTCATCGATCGATCCGGCCATGCTGGCAATCGCTGCCGACATGGCGGCGCATTCCCGCCACCCGTTCTCAAGGGCCATAGCCGGCTGTGCCGGCTATGGCGGTGAGCCGAAGCTCGAGTCCGTCAGCGAGCACCCTGGTTTCGGGATAGAAGCCACCGCCGCTGGCAGCACCTGGCGGCTTGGCCGACGCGGCTGGGCCGGGTGGAAGGCCCGAGCCGGCGAGGAAAGCAGATACGGCGGAACGGTTCTGACCAAAGACGGGATCATCGTGGCGGCCTTTATCTTCGAGGACGTGCTGCGTGCAGACGCCAGAGCGGCTATCGAGCAATTAAACAACGCGCGGGTTTCCGTGGAAATGCTGTCTGGCGATACTGTAGCTGCCTGTGGCGAGGTCGCGGCGACGTTGGGCATCCATCACTTTGTCCCGGCGCTGCTTCCGTCGGGCAAGGTCGAGTGTATCAAAACGCTCGCGAAGGATGGCCACAAGGTGCTGATGGTTGGCGATGGCCTCAACGACACACCTGCGCTGGGCGCGGCACACGTCTCGATCGCTCCAGCGACGGCGGCCGATGTCGGCCGCAAAGCAGCGGATTTCGTGTTCCTGCGCGAAAGCCTTTCGGTAGTACCCCTTGCCCTCGACGTCTCGCGAAAGGCCGGACGGCTGATCCGGCAAAACATCGCCATCGCAATCGTCTACAACACCATCGCCGTGCCGATCGCTATCCTGGGACACGTCACGCCGCTGATCGCGGCAATCGCGATGTCGGCTTCTTCATTGCTTGTCATTGGCAATGCGCTGAGGCTGCAAGGCTTTGCAGCGAGCCCACCCGAGACGGTTCGTACGCACGGCAAACGTTCCAGTATCGGCGCATTGGCACGATCCTCATGACGACGCTTGTCTATCTCATACCTGTCGCTCTTTTTCTCGGCGCGTTGGGACTGTCCGGCTTCCTGTGGGCCTTGAGGAGCGGTCAATACGAGGATCTCGATGGAGCCGCCGAGCGTATCCTCATTGACCGGGAGGAGAGGCCGGAACGCTGATTCAAGCCGCCGTGCAGACGACTGTGCGGGCGTGGGTCGTCAGCCCGTCGGCCTCGTCGCTGAGGCTCCACAGCTAGCCTCCCAAGCCGGATTTGTGAAATGCCTCTGTCGCTCGAAGACCGCGTCGCCTATTCCGCGATGCAAGCGGCTGATGCCACGAAGTACCTCGCACGGCCGGACGAGCGCTTGGCGATGTACGTGTTCCAAGTGCAACGGAGCGGATCGACCGGTCGATCGTGTACCCGCGGCGCGGGTTTGTCGTGTCTGGCTGACCCAGATCAGTGCTGACTCCTCGTCGGCCTGATTTCAATCGACCAGTCTTTCAAGGGGAAACGCATGCCTAGCCGGACGGAAGCTGAGCGGCATCAGGTGCTGGCCGTGTTCGCTGGTGGCGCGGGCACCGTCGAAGCCGCGAGCGGGCCGGTGCACGTCATTTCAGGAGCCGATGCGTTCGAATGAGCGAGTTCAAGCCAGTTCGGTTCGCTGATGTCGCGCTGGAGGGGCAATTCTGGCGCGAGCGGCTGGAGACGGTGCTGACACGGACCATCCCCAGCCAGCACGTCCAGCTTGGCAAGCAAGGTGTATTGCTATCCCTCACACTGCCGAACCAGTCGCTGCCACTGAACGTCCCAGGCAACCAGCACGATTTCGGGCAGGTGTTCTGGGATTCCGACGCCGGCAAGTGGATAGAAGCAGCATCCTACGCGCTGTCACACAGGCGTGACCCCGACATCGAGGCACGGATCGAAAAGATCGTCGATGATCTCGAAAAGGCGCAGGCCCCCGACGGTTATCTGAACTGCTGGTACCTGCAGCGCGAGCCCGACAAGCGCTGGACCAACCTGCGCGACAATCACGAACTCTACAATCTTGGACATCTGCTCGAGGGCGGCATCGCCTACTTCCTCGCGACGGGCCGGCGCCGGCTCCTGGACATCCTTGAGCGCTATGTTGACCATGTGCGCAAGACCTTCGGCCCGAACTCCGGCCAGCAGCGCGGCTATTGCGGCCATCAGGAAATCGAGCTGGCTCTCGTTAAGCTCTATCGCTTGACGGGAGAGAGAATACATCTCGATCTCGCGGCCTATTTCATTAATGAGCGCGGGCGCCAGCCGCACTACTTCGATCAGGAAGCGGTCGCGCGCGGGGAGAACCTCAGGGATCTCTGGGCGAAAAGATATGAGTACAACCAATCGCACAGGCCGGTGCGCGAGCAAACCAAGGTGGTCGGACACGCGGTCCGAGCGATGTACATGCTTTCTGCCATGGCCGACCTCGCGGCGGAACTGAATGACGACAGCCTCAAGAAAGCATGCGAGGTGCTCTGGGCCGACGTCATCTCCTCGAAAATCTACATCACGTCCGGCTTGGGTCCGGCTGCAGCGAATGAGGGCTTTACTGAGGACCACGACCTGCCGAACGATACGGCGTATGCGGAGACCTGCGCGTCGGTTGGCCTGATCTTCTGGGCACATCGCATGCTGCATCTCGAACTCGACGGCCGATACGCCGACGTTCTGGAACAGGCCTTGTTCAATGGAGCGCTGACCGGCCTTTCGCGCGATGGCGAGCGCTATTTCTACTCCAATCCGCTCGCGAGCGATGGGCGACGCAGCAGATGGGCCTGGCACCCGTGCCCATGCTGCACGATGAATACGTCTCGTCTTATTGCTTCGGTCGGAGGCTATTTCGTCTCGGCCAGTGAAAACGCAATCGCGTTCCATCTCTACGGCGGCATTTCGACGAACATCCAGCTCGCTACGGGCAATGTGTTCCTACGGGAAACCAGCGCCTATCCGTTATTCGGCTCGATCAGGATCGAGGTCAGCCCTCACGCGCCGGCCGAGTTCACCATCAACCTCCGCATTCCCGGTTGGGCTCATGAAGCCGAAGCCTCGGTTGGGGGATGTGCAGTCGACGTGACGGCATGCACCAGAAATGGCTATCTTTCGATCTCGCGGCTATGGAATGCCGGAGACATCATCGCCCTCGAGCTACCGATGTCTCCCGAGCGCATCTATGCTCATCCGTTGGTCAAGCAGGACATCGGCCGGGTGGCGCTCAAGCGCGGGCCGTTGGTTTATTGCGTTGAAGAGGTCGACAATCCCGGGGGGGCGGTGCAGCAGCTCAAACTGCCGCGAGACGCCTGGATCGAAACGGTGGAACGGGGCGATCTCTTCGACGGCGTGGTCACACTGACTGCCTCCGCGGAGCGTGTCGAAGACCAAGGGTGGGGAGACAGCCTGTACAGGAATGCGCCCCCGATCGTTTCAGGCTGTCGGCTAACCGCTCTGCCATATTATCTCTGGGACAATCGGGCGAAAGGCTCCATGCAAGTGTGGCTGCTGGAAAGCTGAATTCAGCGCTGTCGCCGTATGGAGAGGCCACTTCTCAACCAATGAATGCCGACAACATGCAGTCATCAGAAGCCTCAAATAACATTTTCATTTGTCTGGCGGGTGGTCCACCGGTCCGTGCTCTGGTTGACGAGTTCCACGACCTGATTGGAGCCGACCCTGCATACAGGCAGGTATGGGCGCTGCGTCGGTCAAAAACCGCCCACGTGACAATCTCGCTTGGTGGCTGGCTATGTGCTTGGCTGCGCGGACGCGAGCGCTGGTCCGATCACCCGCGTACGCGTTTGAGGCGATTGCCTGCTTCGTTGCTGATTTATGCGGATTCTCCCGCCCTGCGCCTTGAGGCTGTGCGATGGGCATTGGAACGCAGCGCACAACAGGAGGCTGAACTCAACCAGCGTCTCACGAGGATAGCCACCGCGACGGCGTCACGCTGATGGGCGGCCCTGATGAAAGATTCGATATTGTTGTCGTCGGAGCCGGGCCGGTCGGCCTTTCCTTCGCTGCATCACTCGCTCAAAGCCAACTCAAAGTCGCAGTTGTCGAACAGAACTCAATCGATAGTCTCGCCAATCCGCCTTTTGATGGTCGCGAAATCGCGCTGACCCACGCCTCGATCAGAATCCTTCGCGAGCTCGGCGCCTGGGACGCCATCCCCGCTTCGGACAAATCACCGCTTCACGGCGCGCGCGTGCTAAACGGTTCGAGCCCTTTCGCTCTGCGCTTCGATCCTCCCAGCGGGTCTGGAGAACCCCTCGGAGTTTTGGTCCCAAATTGCCGGATCCGCGACGCGCTGTTCAAGATCATCCACTTGCAGAAACACGCGCGGCTCCTGTGCGGCCACTCGGTCGTAGATGCAACAACCAGCCAGACAGGAGCAGTCGTAACGCTGTCTGATGGCATGCAGTTGAACGCTAGGCTTGTCGTTGCCGCCGATTCACGTCTGTCCGCCACTCGTGATCTGCTCGGCATAGGCGCCGATATCAATCGGCTTGGCTACTCGATGCTAATATGCCGGGTGCGGCATGAGCACGCCCACCACCAGGTGGCAATCGAATGGTTCGATCACCATCAAACGATAGCGATGTTGCCCCTGGCGGAGGGCGTGTCGTCGCTGCTGCTCACTCTCCGCTCAAACGACGCCGAGAGACTGCTTGCCTTCCGCGACGATTTGTTTCTGAGGGAATTGACGAACCGGTGTCGAGGGCGCCTTGGAAAAATGACCTTGGCAAGCAAGCGCTATACCTACCCGCTGGTCACGACTTGGGCGCACAAATTCCGAGCTCCGAGCGCCGCACTCATTGGCGACGCTGCTATCGGCATGCACCCAGTGACTGCGCATGGTTTCAACATCGGTATCAGCAGCCAGAAGCAACTCGCCAATGGAATCCTAACAGCATGTCGCGACGGTCGCGAGATTGCCGATTCCGACATGCTGCACGGATACGAAAGGTGGCTGCGCCTGTCAGCGGCGCCGCTCTTCCATAGCACGAACATTCTCGTCGGACTCTACTCAAGCGAGCACCCGGCGGCGCGGCTTGCAAGACATGTGGGGCTTCGGTTCGCCCAACATGTTCCCTTTGTGCGGCACGGCATTTCGGCCATGCTTAGGCGATGAAACCGTACCAGCAGCTTTGGACTTTTGCTCGTGTATTGGGGGCGCTTGGGACAGAGTGGCTACATTCCCCGGAGTAGTCGCTGCCCCTGCACGCAGAGGCGACAGCTTCCCGCGGCAGGCGCTAAATGTCGCCCGAAGAGGCATTGTGTCAGCGCTTTATCAGCCCAAACGCTGATATCGCGCTGAGTAGTTAACCCCTCCTTTAGTAGGCTTGCATAGGCATGTGCTGCGTACAAGCAGGAGATGCAAGCTGACCCGCCCGACCCTGAAAGAAGAAGACGCGCTGGAGGCCAGAATCCTTCAGGATCAGCTTTGTGATCTGAGGGCAGGTCTCTTCGTGTCAATGCCGATAAGCATGGTCCTATCCGGCCTGATTTTGACCGTGCAGGCCCTTTCCGGGAACGGCTTTGCCGCCGCAATCTGGTTCTTAGTCGTCAATGCGATAAATGCCGCCCGCCTTGCACTCGCCCATTATCAGCTAAAGGAGACGGTAACAGGGATTTCGCAGCAGCTTCGCTGGTTTGGCGTCCTTGCTCTTCTGGCAGGGTTTGCCTGGTCCTTTCTTGCCGTCCTTACTGTTGGCTACACGACACCTCAAGCGCCGCTGCATCTGATCATTTTGGCGGGCATTTCAGCTGGTGCGGTTACATACGGCAGTTCATACGCGGCAGTAGCGACCAACTTCATCACACCGCCACTCCTGATCACGGTGGGGTGCTTGTCGGCGAAAGGCAACTTTGAAGATTACGTTCTGGCCTTTGCCGTTCTGCTTTTCATGGGCGGCTTGGTTCGAAGCTCGTTTGTAGGGCAAACCCGCTTCCGCGAAGCAAGCCGCCTGAGACATGAGGCGGAGCGGCTTGCGGCGGAAATGGAGCGCAATTCCAGAGAGGACCCCCTGACGGCCCTTCTCAACAGACGGGGCCTCGAACACGCGATCAATCAGCTCGAGAATACAGACGGCCCGTTCGTTGCAATGCTGATTGATCTAGACGGCTTCAAATCTATCAACGATACCTACGGTCACAGGACCGGTGATGAACTGCTCGCCATGATCGCCCGCCGCATAGAGCAGGAAGCGCCGGCAGGCTCAACGCTCGCCCGTATCGGCGGCGACGAGTTTGTGCTGTTTTTTCCCTCACTCAGGAGTTCGCTTTCTCCCAGTACCCTCGCATCCAACATCATAGCCAAAGTCGCCAGCCCCTATCGTGAGGTCGCGTCCGTCCGGATCGGTGCATCGATCGGAATATACTTGGCTGAAAGGCCGGGGCTGACGGAAATGTTGCTGCGGGCGGATGTCGCTCTTTACACGGCCAAGCGTCGTGGCAGGAACGAATTTCGCCTGTTCGATGCCGAACTCGACAGGGAATTGCAACGTCGCCAGTCCATCGAACGCGACCTTCATTCGGCGATAGAGGCGAGAAGGGTGGCACCTTGGTTCCAGCCCATCGTAAGACTCGATACCGAGGCCGTGATCGGTTTTGAAGCCTTGCTGAGATGGTCCCATCCGATCCATGGTTCCATCTCTCCACCCGAAATCATGACAGCCGCGCGCGAAACCGGAATGCTTCAACTGTTAACGCAAAGGGTATTCTCCGACTGTTGTGCTCTTATCGACGGCCTGGTGAAAGCTGACCGTCGAGATGTTCGTGTGGCAATGAATGTTTCACCGCGCGAATTGGAAGCCGGCGATATCGACGACATGGTTCTGAATGGTCTGGCGGCAAAAGACCTCCCTGCAACGATGTTCGAAATCGAGATTACCGAAGAATCTCCAGTGGACCCGGAAAGACTGGATGAAAAGCTCGGACGGCTTTCACATGCCGGCATTTCCATCGCGCTCGATGACTTCGGCACCGGCTTTTCCACGTTGGCATCGCTCAAGGACAGCCGGATACGCAAGGTGAAAATAGATCAAGGCTTCATTCGCGGCTTGGCCAAGTCTCGGGAGGACCGGCTGCTTGTCAAAACCGTGATCGATCTTGGTCGGGCGCTCGGGATCGATGTCATGGCCGAGGGCGTCGAAACAGAGGCGGACCGGCAAATTCTGTACAAGCTCGGCTGCAGAACTGCTCAGGGCTTCCTATTCTCCAAGGCGGTGCCTCTAAGCCAGGCGCTTGAGGTGGCAGTTAAAGAGGGCCCGAAGCGATGTTGATCGCCGCCGTCATCAGTCACTGCATCGAGCAGAGCGTTAAAGTACCGATGAGCTGCGGTGAGGCGGGAATGGGAAACGCGTTGATCACTGGCGTCCAAGAGCGCAATGGGTTCGACGTAAACTCGGTTAGGAAGAAGATGCCGGGCTCGGTTCGATAAAACAAAACGACGACGGTTGTATAAAATCTCCGCTGAGTCGCGTCTGCAAAGGCCGGTTCAGATGAGTTCAGATACCGGATGAGTAATCCGATGGGAGTGCAATGGTGCCCATCAACTCACGGCCGGCAGTGGCGATCACCCGGTGTCCATCGTGCATCGTCTGCGCAAGATCCCGCATGTCCATCCGCTGACCGCACCAAGGGCATATCCGGAAATGCTTCTCTTCACCCTCGTCCGGCTCATCATGGTCATTCAACGATTTAGTTCATTCACCGTAGCTAATATACTAGTCCTTCCTTGAGATCCTTGATCCGTCGACCCTAGTCATCCGCCTGTTCCGGGGCTGTTCGCGAGCCTTCGTCCTAGGCGAGCGCCGTACGCAGCAGCGCAACCAGATTGTCGGGCGCTCCCAAGTGTGCCGGCCAATCGGCCGTCTCGCTAGGAAGTCGTCGACCGACATCCAGTTGGCTGGGTCGGTGCCGGTACTCACCCCGGTGCTTCAATATAGAGTTGTAAATCGTCGGGCTCGAAAACGATTCCATGTTCCGGCGTCGTCGATTGTGACAGCATTTTGATTAACAAGGATCCTCGACCTCGATAGTTGTCGGCGTTAGGCTACCTTGCTACATCAGAGTATACTCCGATGTGTCGTAAGGACGTAGAGTCCCGCGTACTTGACCGACAAACTGCCAATGCATGTCGCCAGGTGAAATCCGTATCGGTGAATGTGAGGCGGCCGAGTTGATGGTGTTGGCGTAGACACGGGCGCTCCTGCCGCTCGGCTTGCGAGTCGACGCCCCGGCGCCCACTTCAGACATCGAGCGCGTCCGGGTCGCGGACACCGCCTCCCAGGCAGCCTCATACTGGCGCTCGCTCTCCAGTTCCGCCTGTCTCGACAGGATATCGTGGGCGCGGGAATCGATCATCATAGCATTCTTTCTTCGGTGGTATCAGCTTGTTCGAGGCCCAGATCTTTTCGAGGGGCCGGTCGAATTTCGTTCGCTTTTGCGATATTCAAGGAAGCGCGGCGGGCTTCAGGGAGATCGATTTGATAATGACGGAAAGCCTACCCGGCGCCCTGACGAGGCGAAGCAAGCAGGTTGCAAAACGGCTGATCGGCTACGATTCCCGCAACTGGCTGCGCATAAGACAGATTGAGGCGTTCACCGCGTTTCTTGAAGCGGACGGCCGCGAATCATCTGACGTGATCGAGGTTTCGCCCGGCTGGAACCGCTACTGGAAGACGATGTGCTCCAACTATACCTCGGACGATTTCCCCGAATTCGACATCTGCAAGGACCGCACCGACCGGCAATATTCCGTCGTCATCGCCGATCAGGTGCTGGAGCATGTGCAGCGGCCGCTTGCCGCGGCACAGAATATCCATGCCATGACCCGGCCGGGCGGCTGGGCGATGGTGGCGACGCCGTTCCTGTTCAGGGTGCATGCCAGGCCGCACGACTACAACCGCTGGACCCCTGCCGGCCTGAAGCAGATGATGGTCGAAGGCGGCTTCGCAGAGTCCGGGATAGAAGTGTTCGGCTGGGGCAACAAAGTCTGCGCAAAAGCCCATATCGGCGGCCCAGTGCGCGCCTACGGCCTATGGCGTGACCTCAGCAACGATGAGGAATATCCGCTGATGGTCTGGGCGTTCGCGCGCAAGCCGGGGTGAGAGCGTAGTCTCCCCCCTTGATGACCCCTTGAGGGGAGATGCTCGGCAGGGCAGAGGGGTCGTCTCGCGTAAAGCGCGGGCATCCTCCGTCCCCGATAAGCCGCTTCAACACGTGCCGACCCCCGCTGTCGCCTTCGGGATAATCTCCCCCTCAAGGGGCCCTCAAGGTGGGAGATTATGCCCACACCCCGCCGCTTCACCTGCCTCGCATGCCGGTGCCAATACCACCAGGCCAGCGCCCGGTTCCTGAACGTGTGTTTCATCGCGCCTATCTCATCCCCCTACCAACACGCGGCGCTGGCCTGTGATCTCGCTCGGCGACAGATCGGTCTTAACCGTGCCGGCGGTGCCCTGGCGCTGCTCGAGTTCAGCCCGAAGCGCTGCTTCGCGCGCCTGCACGTCCTTGTCGGCAATGGTCGGTGTCGGTGGCAGCGGCTTCAGCGCCGGCGGCTTTTGAAAAAGGCACATGGTTCCAGCTTTCTCTTGTCCAGTCGTAGAGCAAAAAATCTTCGCCGTTCCGGCCGTAACCCGGCAGGCGGCAGCGTTGCGTCGCGCCTAGCCGCCCGAAACGGCGCAGCGCCATTCCATTTGCGGCCAGCGCCGCGCCTCGACGCGGAAAGCGCCGCGCGCGGCCACCTCCGGACCGAGGACGGCGTGGAAGAACTCCGTGATACCGGGCACGCAGCGCCTCATGCGGCACGTGCCCCAGCTCCAAGCGATCCATAAGCCGCCGCGCTGCTCGGCCGCGCCAAAGCCAACCTCCGGATTTTCGTCCAGCTCGGCGACTGGGTGAACACTCTGGCCGTAGTCGTGGAGCGCGATGAACGGCTTCGCGAGCGAGATCGCTTGCAGAGCGCCGTCACCGAACTTGAATACCGACTCTCGAGCGAGCTCGCGGTGGACGATATCATCCACGCGCGGTCGTTGCTCGAAAGCCTCGATCTCGACCGGCTCGCAATTGAGATGGTGGAAGGCGAGCGTCGGCTTGCCGATCTTGGTGAGTTGCTACAGCAGCAGCTCGCCCGGCGCACCCGGGCCACCGACAAGCTCGATGCGATCGGCGGCGACAGCGCAGTGGCCCGGGTGTCGGTCGTCGCGACGGGTCTGCGGAACAATGCAAACGTCATACAGCTGAGCAAAGGATCGCCTGAGCCAATCGATGTTCCTTAGGGTACCATGCCGAAAGGGTGCGGTGGATGCCGCCCTCTACCAGCAGAGCGGTGCTGAGGCCGGTATCAACCTTGAGGTCAGGCTACTTTTCTGATGTGTGGGTAAAGCAACCTTTTTCCGCCACCTACTGTCCGGTCGGCCTGGTGTTTCGTGATTGTCGCGGCGCCGTTGCCTGCAAGGAGGCCGATGTTCACTCGAACATCTCTTGCCTGGTCCGAGCGGCCAGCCACTCTCCATCACGGGTTTGAATTCGCATCGCTGCTCTCCCGCACGCGGAGTATGCCCTGCACGTCAATCTCCTGTCCGCCGGACTGGCGCGTCTCCCACGAGCCGGTCTTGGAGATCACGCGAGCGTCTCGCCGTCGACGCGGTCGAGCGCAGAAGATCTCGCGCAGATCTGCCGTGCGGTAGGCGGCTCTTCAACCCGGCGCTTAGGGTTTCGATTCTCTTCCGCATGTCTCGGATCATGCTTTCGCGTGAGGGGCGGGCACCGGAGATGGCGTTCGCGATCACGGATTTGATCGGCAGGACCGTCTCCCCGCGCTTTGGACCATCGCGCGCCAAGCCCGGATCCTGATGGCGGCTTTGAAGCTGTGCCATTACGCCTTCGAACTCGGCCAAATCGGCACTGCGAAGAACTGCGACCGGATCGAGCCGAGAAAGCACGACTGCGAGTGCGTAGGTCGACGACAATCCTAGGGCCGTCGAGCATGAACAAGACCGTCCTTGCGTTATGGTCTGTGAACTCCGGCTTTGACCTCCACGGATGGCGTAAATGATGCAGTCAAAAGTGTGCATACCGCGACGGCGACCACATTGTTTCAGTGTTTTCAACAGCGTAAGAATCTGACGGTATTATTGACGGTATTACTTGGCAAGATGATAAAATTTGATCAGTTAAAACAAACAGATATAGACCTAATTGATGATTGAGTGGGAATGAAGGGGAGTACCGTGGAGTAGTACCGGATAGCAGAGGACGCTCGAGCGAATCCTGGCCATCGATAGCAGTCGATAGATTCTAGGCGACCCGCAGATCTGCCGCTCTGTCGGGCGTCTCCCCGCTCTTCGAACGGCGCCCATACGCCGTCAGGCCCACCCCAACCTTCGCGACTTTGTGGCCTTCAAATATTCGGTCGCGCGCTGCTCGAAGAAGTTAGCGCGCGCGACCAGTTCTCGGCGTCGATCACACGGTCGTAGATCGATTACTGCTCCTTCTTGAACAAATCCTGGAAGATGAGCTGACCCCAAGTGCGGCCGCGTGCGTGCACCAGCGCGCCACCCTCGTTGAGCTTTCCCAGATTGACGGGTGCGAACCCAAGTTGTTTGGCCAAGGCCGCCACGGGAGCGATCGCGTCCTCGTCGTCGCTCGACAGAAAGACGACCCGGTGCCCGCCCTCGACGATCGGATCGGCAGCCAGGGTGGCCGCAACCAGGTGATTGAAACCTTTCACGAGCTTGGCGCCGGTGAACGCCTTGGCGACGAAGGCGGAGGACGGGAGGCCGTCCAGCTCTTCAGGGAGAACTCCAAACGTGTTCGTCGCGTCGATGACTGTCTTGCCTTCCCAGCTCGGCAGGGCCTTCGCCACCTCGCGGTGCTCCCAGAACGGGACCGCCAGGATGATCGTGTCGGCCTCGACTGCATCCCGCAGCGACTTGGCGACGACCGTGGGTCCAATCGCCCGAGCCTGCGGCGCCAACGCCTCGGGCGGTCGGCGGCTCGCGACGGTCACGTCGATGTCTTTACGGGCGAAGGCGCGGGCGAGGGCCTGGCCTACCGCACCGAATCCTATAATCGCATAGCTCATAATATTTCTCCGATCCGTGTTGATATTGATTCCCCGGCCTTCATCGGCGCTGGGTATCCGTTTCGCTGCGTGGCGACGTTCGCGTAGGCGTCCCGCCGTGAACGACCTCCACGCGGCCGGACGGCCAGCCGCTTCCCCGATCCGGCCCGATTTCAGATGGCCGAGAAGCCGCCGTCGACAGACAATTCCACCCCATTCACGAAGCTCGAATCGTCTGAAGCAAGAAACAGCGCGGCCGCTGCAATTTCCTCAGGACGACCCATCTTTCCCCGCGGGATCAGGGATTCGAACATCTGCTTCGCCTCCTCGGTGAGGACTTGGTCCTGCATCGGTGTGGCGATCGGCCCCGGGTGCAGCACGTTCACCCGGATATTCCTGCCCTTCAGCTCATTGAGCCAACCGCGTGCGAATGCGTGCAACGTCGCCTTGCTCGCCGCATAAACGCTGTAACCAGGAAAACCTTTGATCGAAGCAACTGACCCGGTCATGAAGATCGATCCGCCATCGCTGAACAGCGGCAACGCCTTCTGAACCGTAAAGAGCGTGCCGCGCGCATTCAGGCCGAAGGCCGCATCGAAGTGCTGCTCGGTAATCTCGCCCAGTGGGACGGCTTCGCCCGTGCCGGCGCTCGCGTACAGGACGAGATCTTGCCCTTTTCCCGCTTGACTGTATCGAACAGGCGGTCGAGGTCGTCGAGATTGGCCGCGTCGCCGCGCACGCCGGTCACGTTCCGGCCGATCAGCTTGACGGCCTCGTCCAGCGCCTCCTGTCTCCGGCCCGTGATGAAAACATAGGCGCCTTCTTCAACGAACCGCTTGGCGCTCGCCAGCGCCATGCCGCTCGATCCACCCGTGATGACTGCAACCTTACCCTCAAGCTTTCCCATGACTTCTCCTTTTCGTGTTGTCGGGACAGCATCTGCCTCCGAGACACCCTCGAAATAGGTCCGCCGGAGTCAGGCGTTGAGTGCGGAAGCGCGCACATCGGTGGTGCAAAATCGATCCGGCTGGACGACTGACGCCAGCCGCGACGATCGGTGTCCGCCGTTCGGAATTGGGCCGCGCTCGTCGACATAAGCTATGATGACCGCCCGTACTGCGGTACGATGCGTTAGATACGGGCTTTGGAAGGCGCACCGCGCGGTGCAAGATTGCACCATGATCGACTGGGATGACATTCGCTACTTTCTTGCCGTGGCGCGCGGAGGCTCAGTGCGGGCTGCCGCCGAGGGCCTCGGGGTGTATCACTCGACCGTGCTGCGACGCATCGCACAGCTCGAGGAACGCCTCGGGGCGCAGATGTTCGAAAAGGTGCCTTCGGGCTACCGCCTGACGGCTGCGGGCGAGGAGGTTCTCGAGCTCGCGAACCAGATGGAAGCGTCGTCGCACCAGCTGGAGACGCGCGTCTTCGGTCGCGACCAGAGCGTGCGCGGGCTTCTGCGGGTGACGTTGGCTCCAACCCTTGCGACACACCTGCTCATGCCGGACCTCGCCGATTTCGCGCTTCTGCATCCGGACATCGAGATGGAGATCGTGTCGTCCGGCGAGCTGGCAAATCTGACCAACCGAGAGGCCGATGTCGCGATCCGCGTCGTTTACGACCGCAAAACCCTGCCGCTCAATCTTCACGGCCTGAAGGGACCGGATCTGTTCAGCGGTGTCTACATGTCTCGCGATCGACTGGCCGCGTGGCATGCGGGTGCGCCGGATCCCATCCGGTGGATCGTCATAAGCATTCATGGCATCCCGGACTGGGTCCGCGAGGGTGAGGTTCGTACCACAGGGGTTCCGTTCAGGACCACAGACGGCGAGGCGCAGATCGTTGCAGTACGGCAAGGGCTCGGGATGACGACACTGCCGTGCTTCGTCGGAGATGCCGACCCCCTGCTGGTGAGGGTGCCAGGCACCGACCTGCACATGCACGGAACGCTCTGGCTTCTCACACAGGGGGAGACACGCAAGACGAAGCGCGTGCGGCTCTTCACCGAGTTCGTATCCCGCAGGCTCGCCGCGTACGCGCCGCTTCTCGCGGGACTGTCCGTATCGCGCGACTGACGCGCGGCAGGTCGCCGGCGACGCTTGCCGTAATCCGGTCGGAAGCCGAGCTGCGATCGCTCCGAGCGACATCGCGGTCGATCCTTAGCGCTGCTGACGGTAGTCTTCGGCTATGTCGGCGGTGCGGCGTTGCCAGTGGATTCGAGAAAAGTGGACCGATCGATATTGATAGTCGCTGAAAGCGGAGATTTTCTGGAGCGATCAAATTCCTCTTTGAATTCAAAAGCCATGCGCATCTGACGGTTCGGGCGACGGGAGTTTTCAAGGCGGAAAAATTTTTCGCGACGACAAATCAACTCATTAGGCCCGATGCGAACAATCGAGTGGGAATAGGGGAGGCCGCAGCGTAGAACGGCAGCCCCTGTGATTTCAGTTTTTGGCGCACGTCAGATGCCGGCGGCCATTTCCTCCGCGTGCAAATCGGCGGGTCTGCTTCGCGTCATGACAGCCATTCAAAGGTTGAGGTGTCGAAAGTCGGGCGCCCTCTCAGACGGGCAGTTCAACTTGGGCATAAAAGCCACTGTCATTGGCTGCTTGCTTCTGAAGCCTCTCGAAAACAAACACCTTGCCTTTGCGCACGCTGTTTTCGAGTGGGCTCGCCTTTGCCAGATGCGCCGCGATCGCGCTGGCCAGCATGCAACCCGTCCCGCGCATCGATGCGGCAAGGCGTGGCGAGTCGAAGTGGATTGGTTCTTGATCGGAGCGCAACAGAATATCGGTTGATCGAGGTCCCGATGCGTGGCCGCCCTTGATCAGCAGGGCCTGTGCGTCGGCGACCAGCAATTCCTGGCCTTGCAATACTGCGCCGTCCTCATCCCCCGTCAGTTCTGAGCCGGCAAGGAGCGCCAGTTCGATGAAATTGGGTGTGACGAGACGGCAAAGCGGCATCAGAGCACGCTTCATGACGGCGATGGCGCCTGTTTCCAGCAGCGCCCGGCCTGACGTGGAGGCCAGTACCGGGTCGAGCACTGTTGGCACCTGAGGATTTTCGCGCAGCACGGCGGCAACGGCAATGATGATGTCGGCCGTTGCGAGCATGCCGATCTTGATGGCCGCCACCTCGTTTGCCTGCAGCGCAGCGCGCATCTGATCGACCACAAGATCGGGCTGCAAAGGATGGATTTCCACGACGGTTTCGTGCGTCTGAACCGTTAGCGCTGTAACAGCAAGGCAGGTACGCACGCCAAGGGACGAGATCGTCTCGACGTCGCGGGCAATTCCGGCGCCGCCGCTAGGGTCCGACCCGCCAACGACAAGCACATGCGGTTCTCGCTTCAGCGCCATTGGTCAGTCTTTTCGATCCATTCCCGCGTGCGCGCTTCGGGGTCGTCGTTGAGCGTGATGTCGGTCACCACCGCCGCGCTGTCCGCACCAGCCGCAAAGACACCGTCGAGCCGGTCGGGATTGAGGCCGCCAATGGCGACCAATGGGATCGGCGCCACCCGGTGTTTCCACTCGCTGATACGTTCGAGCCCTTGCGGCGCCCATTTCATCTTCTTCAGAATGGTGGCATAGACCGGCCCGAGTGCGATGTAGTCGGGCTTGGCGGCCAAACCCGTCTCCAATTCCAGATGATCATGCGTGCTAACCCCCAGCCTCAAGCCGGCTGCCCGTATCTGTGCGAGGTCGGCAGCCTGCAAATCCTCCTGGCCGAGATGAACGAACTCGCAGCCTTCCTCGATTGCCGGGCCCCAATGGTCGTTGACGATGAGCTGGCACTGGTGCTCGGCGCACAAGGCCTTTGCCTTCCGGATTTCGGCGCGCAGCGCAGCCTCGTTCAGGTTCTTGACGCGAAGCTGCACCAGCCTGACGCCGAGCGGCGCCAATCGCTCGATCCAGGCGGCGCTGTCGACGATCAGGTAGAAGGGATCAAGCTTCATGAAAAAACTGCCCTGCCGATGGTCGGCGTCGATGGCACGGCGACGTCGCGCGGTTCGAGCATTCCGGAAAGGAAGGCTTCACGGCCGGCATCGACTGCCTTGCCGAATGCGCGCGCCATGCCGACCGGATCGCCCGCCCTGGCGACTGCCGTGTTCAGGAGCACAGCATCAAAGCCTAGCTCCAGGACCGTTGCCGCGTGCGACGGTCGCCCGAGGCCTGCATCCACGATCAGCGGGACGCCAGGGAAATGTCCGCGCATAGAGCGCAGCGCCGTCATGTTGACCGGTCCGAGAGCGGAACCGATCGGCGCGCACCAGGGCATGAGCACCCTGCATCCGGCTTCCAGCAACCGCTCGGCGACGACGAGATCGTCGGTGGTGTAGGGGAATACCGAAAAGCCGTCCTCGCACAGGATACGGGCGGCTTCGACCAGGCCGAACACGTCCGGTTGCAGCGTGTCGTGGTTGCCGATCACTTCGAGCTTGATCCAGCTCGTGCCAAACACTTCGCGCGCCATCTTTGCGGTGGTGACCGCTTCCTTAACGGAGTGGCAGCCCGCAGTGTTGGGCAGGATTCTCATGCCGAGCGAGCGGATAAGCGACCAGAATTTTTCGCCAGCCCTGCCGCCTGCCATTTCACGCCGCAAGGAGACGGTCACCACCGACGTTCCGGACGCCTTGACCGCATCGGCAAGGATAGCTGGAGAAGGATATTGAGCGGTGCCGAGAAGCAGCCGCGACGGAAGCGACGTTCCGAAAAGTTCGAACATGCTAGCCTCCCTGCATGGGCGAGAGGATTTCGATCCGATCGCCGTCGCTCAACTGGAACTCCGCCCGCCTGGCTTTGTGCACGACGTCGCTGTTGACGGCCGTCGCCAGCCAATCGCCGTCATAGTCGAGTGCGGCAAGCAGTTCGGCCAGCGTGGCGGCGGCAACCTCATGCACTTCGCCGTTGACGATCAGTTTCATGGGCAAACTCCAATGGTTTGTCGTGACTGAAGACAATTTCGGCCGCTAGGCGCGCCATAGCGGGCGCCAGAAGAAAGCCGTGGCGATAAAGCCCGTTGATCGCGACCGTGCTTCCAAGTGCTTCGACACGCGGCAGGTTGTCTGGAAAGGCTGGACGAACACCGGCGCCTGTCTCAATGATGCCTGCTTCGCCGAATGCCGGATGGAGAGCGTAGGCCGCGCCCAAAAGCTCCGTCATTGAGCGCGCTGTGACCGGTCCTGTGGACTGGCTCTCGATCATCGTCGCGCCAACCATGAAACGGTGGTCGTTGCGCGGCACTATGTAGAGCGGAAAGCGCGGATGAAGCAGCCGGACCGGGCGCGACAGCAAGACATCCGGCGTGCGCAGGATCAACATCTCGCCGCGAACGCCGCGCAACCGGTCATCGACCGCCGCCATGCCCGTGCAGTCGATCTGGTGATCGAAACCGGAGCCCAGCCGGGCGTCGGCGCCGAAGTGGAAGTCGACGCCCATGGCCGCGAGCCTGTCATGAAGTGCCGCCATCGCCTGGCGCGGGTCGAGATGGGCCTCGTCGGGGAAGAGCAGTCCGCGGCGGAAGTGGCCGGCGAGGTCGGGCTCCAGCAACGCGATTTCATCTTCATCGACACGCCGATGACCCGATGTGCGGCTGGCAAACCGGTCGAGCTCGCCCGCATCGCGCGGCGCGGCCACGACCAGTGTTCCGGCCCGCGTCACCAGGCCGGGCGTTGCCGCATCCCACCAGTCGGCGGCATCGCGTCCGAGATCGAGCACCGTCTGCTCGGCGCTTTCACGCTCGCACCATGGCGCCAGCATGCCGCCGGCGAACCACGACGCATTGCCGCCAAGCCTATCCGTTGTCTCCGCAACCGTCACCGCCGCGCCGCGTGTGGCGAGCTCGAAGGCGGCGGTGAGGCCGGCGACGCCGGCCCCTTTGACCAGCACTCTCATGATGGCTCAGGCGCCTCTGGCATGAGCGGTACGCCGGACTCGTCTACCGGCAGGTAGAGATCGCCGCCTTCGCGGTACTTCGCCGCCATTGCCGCCATGCCCTCCTTCTGCGCTTCGGCGCGGATGTCGTGAGAGATTCGCATGGAGCAGAATTTCGGCCCGCACATCGAGCAGAAATGCGCCAGCTTGTGCGCCTCCTTGGGCAAGGTTTGGTCGTGGAACGAGCGCGCCGTTTCGGGATCGAGCGACAGGTTGAACTGGTCCTCCCAGCGGAACTCGAAGCGCGCGCGGGAAAGGGCGTCATCCCTGACTTTCGCCGCCGGATGCCCCTTCGCCAGGTCGGCGGCATGGGCGGCGATCTTGTAGGTGATCACGCCAATCTTGACATCGTTGCGATCAGGAAGGCCGAGATGCTCCTTGGGCGTGACGTAGCAGAGCATGGCGGTGCCGAACCAGCCGATCATGGCGGCACCGATGCCGGAGGTGATGTGGTCATAGCCCGGCGCGATGTCCGTCGTCAGCGGCCCAAGCGTATAGAACGGCGCCTCGCCGCAGACAGCGAGCTGCTTGTCCATGTTCTGCTTGATCTTGTGCATGGGAACATGGCCGGGCCCCTCGATCATGACTTGGCAATCCCTGGCCCAGGCGATCTTCGTTAGCTCGCCAAGCGTTTCCAGCTCCGCGAACTGCGCCGCGTCGTTGGCATCGGCGATCGAGCCAGGACGAAGGCCGTCTCCAAGCGAAAAGGATACGTCATAGGCGCGGCAGATGTCGCAGATCTCCGCGAAATGCTCATAGAGGAAGCTTTCCCGGTGATGGTGGAGGCACCATTTGGCCATGATCGACCCACCGCGCGAGACGATACCCGTGACCCGGTCAACCGTCAGCGGGATGTAGTGCAGCCGCACGCCGGCGTGGATGGTGAAATAGTCGACGCCCTGTTCGGCCTGTTCGATCAGCGTGTCGCGGTAGACCTCCCAGGATAGGTCCTCGGCAATGCCGCCGACCTTTTCGAGCGCCTGGTAAAGCGGCACCGTGCCGATCGGCACCGGTGCGTTGCGCACGATCCAGTCCCGGATGTTGTGGATGTTGCGGCCGGTCGACAGGTCCATCACCGTATCGGCGCCCCAGCGGATCGCCCAGACCATTTTTTCGACCTCTTCGGCCATGGACGAGGTGACGGCCGAATTGCCGATATTGGCGTTGATCTTGACCAGGAAATTGCGGCCGATGATCATCGGCTCGCTCTCGGGATGATTGATGTTGGCGGGAATGATCGCCCGTCCGCGCGCCACCTCGTCGCGCACGAATTCCGGCGTGACGAAGTCTGGGATCGCCGCGCCGAAGGCTTCGCCGTCGCGCTCAAGCTTGCCGCGCAGGATCTCGCGACCAAGGTTTTCGCGGATGGCGACGAATTCCATTTCGGGCGTGGTGATGCCGGCGCGCGCATAGGCAAGCTGGGTCACCGCCTTGCCCGCCTTGGCCCTGAGAGGCCGGTTGCGAATGGGGAATTCCGGCGTCAGCCGCTCACCCGTCGCGAATCCGTTGTCCTCCGGCCGCACGTGGCGGCCATCATGGGCTTCGACATCGCCCCGCGCCATGATCCATTCGTGGCGAAGCCGGGCAAGGCCCTTTTCGATGCTGGTTTCGACAGTCGGGTCCGTATAGGGGCCAGACGGATCGTAGACGGTGACGGGCGGCTCGCCGGCTGTCGGATGGACGGAGATTTCGCGCATCGGCACCCTGATCTGCGGGTGGATGGCACCGGGCTTGTGGATCTTCCGTGAGGCGGGCAGTGGTCCCGTCGAAACGGCGGGGGTGAGGGCATTCATCTTGAGGCTCCTTTGCTCGTGCATTGGAGACCCAGTTCTGTGCCGGAAGGATGAAAAGTCGCTCTGGTCGACCTGCCGAAACAGGACCTCGGGCGTAAACTCCCGCAAAGCGCTTGCACCGTCCCTACGCCAGTATGAACTGGATCAGGTTCAACGGGTCACTGCGCCGCGAAAGCCAGCAGTATCTCAGCCCCTTGCCGGGACTCCCCTGGTGAATGCTTGGAATTGAACGGGCCGGCGCTATCTTGTCAAGCGCATTCGGGTCGTGGCGGTAATCGACGGCCGATCAAGCCGAGAAAGCTCGCGCATACGTCGGATCACGCGCCGGAGACCAGGGCAGGAATGGCCAAAGCGGCATTCGCCTCGTCAAGGATGGAGAAACTGTATATCGGCCATGTGCGTCGAGATCGACCGAGTAGCTCAGGCGGTCACGTATGTGGTTATCCTGGTCGAAAGTGACGATCCGCGGCTTCAGCGAGGTAATCTGCGCTTCATCCAGGTAGATGGAGTTGCAGACAATGATCTGGTCGCCGGGCTGGCAGGTGCGGGCGGCCGCCCCGTTGAGGATGCAGCATCGTGAGCCGCGCTCGCCGAGAATGACATAGGTCGAAATCCGCGCACCGGAGTTCTTGTTCCATATCTCCACGAATTCCATGGCAGGATCCCGGCTGCCTCGCAGTGGTCAGGATCCAGCGTTATCGAACCATGGTAGTTGAGGTTCGCTTCGGTGACGTGGATGCCGTGCAGCTTGCCGGCCACTATTTTTCGCATTGATCCTTTGTCCTATCCACCATTGTGCGCGCGGCCGGCCGCCGCGCTAAATTCCGACGACGAGAGCACCGCCGCTGAGACCCGCCCCCGCTGCCGCCAGAAGGATTTTCTCGCCACGTCGGAATGGCTCCGTCCGATGGGCGAGTGACAGCGACAGGGGAATCGTCGCGGCGGAAGAGTTGCCGTATTCGACAATTATCTTGACGATCGCGTGATCCGCAATGCCGAGGTTTCGCCCGACCGCATCGAAAATGCGCGCATTGGCCTGATGCGGCACAAACCGATCGATGTCCTGTGGCCGCATTTGGGCTGCGGCGAGTGCGTCCTGTGAGCAGGCAGTCATCATCTCCACGGCCTTGCTGAACACTTCACGGCCGTCGGTGATCGTCATCCGGGTTTGCTCGAGCTCAAGGTTGCCGTGGAACGGCTTGTTGCTTCCGCCCGCGGGTATTTGGATCAGCCCGTAGCGCGAGCCGTCGGAATCCACCGAAGCACCGAGAATGCCGCGATCCGGGTCGTCGCCGGGACCAATCACCACCGCGCCGGCGGCATCGGCAAAAAGTACGGCGCTGGCGCGTTCGGCCGGATTGATGCGACGGCTGAGGATGTTGGCGCAATGACGAGGGCCGATTTGCCATGCAGCCGGGTGAATCCGTCCGCGAACATAAGCGCATAGATGAAGCCGGCACAGGCGCCGGTCAGGTCGATCGCACCGGCGCGGCCCAGTCCGAGCCGATGTGCGACCAGGGGCGCGCTTGGCGGCAGAAGGTGGTCGGGCGTCGAGGTGGCAAGCAGGAGCAGGCCGATGTCCCTGCGGTCGACGTCGGCGTTCGCCAGCGCCATGTCGCCGGCATAGGCGGCAAGACCAGACAGCGTGTCTTCGTCCACTGCCCAGAAGCGCGAACGAATTCCGGTCCGCCGCTCGATCCAGCCGGGTTCAAGCCCGAGACGATCTTCGATTTCCGGGTTCTCGACCTTGCGCGACGGCGCATGATGGCCAAACCCGAGAATGCGCGACGATCTGCTCATGGCCTCGAACCGAAGCGTTCGCCGGCCTCCTCGATCGCGTCATAGAGCCTGTCCAACTCGTCGCTGGTGATGCAATAGGGCGGCAGAAGATACAGGACATTGCCGAGCGGACGCACGAGCAGGCCGCGCTCGAGGAAGAATGCGCGCAGTTTAGGTCCGATCTCGGCCAGATAACCGGCTGAGCCAGTGCGCAGATCGAGGGCCGCGATGGTGCCTGTCGTCCGGCTGTCAGTGAAGTAGGGATTGTGGCGAAAGCGTTGAAGCCCGGCGGCCTGCTTCGCGCTCAAGGCCGCGATCCGCTCGGTCACCGGCTCGTCGCGCCAGATCTCGACATTGGCAAGTGCTGCCGCACAGGCAATCGGATTGGCGGTGTAGGAACTCGAGTGGAAAAAAGTCTTCTTCCGATCGTCGGAATAGTGGGCCTGGAAGATGGCATCGGTGGCGAGCGTGGCCGCGAGCGGGACGGTGCCACCGGTCAAGCCTTTCGAGGTGCAAAGGATATCAGGAGAGATCGATGCCTGTTCGCAGGCGAACATGGTTCCGGTGCGTCCCCAGCCGGTCATCACCTCATCGGCGATCAGCAGCGTGCCGGAGGTCTCGGCGATCTTCTTCAATTCGGTGACAACCCAGGCCGGATACATCAGCATGCCGCCGGCGCCGAGCACGAGCGGCTCGACGATCAGCGCGGCCGCGTGCCGGTCGCGGGAGACGGCCTCGAACCGATCCAGCGTCTCCTGCTCGCGCCCGGCGGCCGGGAAGGGGATGGTGTCGACCTCGAACAGCAAGGGCTCGTAGGCGGCGTTAAACACGCCGCGGGCGCCGACGCTCATCGTGCCGATCGTGTCGCCATGGTAGCTGTGCTCCATGACGACGATGCGCGAGCGCGGCGCGTCGATGTTGCGAAAATAGCCAAGCGCCATCTTCAGCGCGACTTCGACCGAGGTCGAGCCGCTGTCGGAATAGAACACCCGGTTGAGGCCGGGCGGTGCGAGGCCGACAAGCGCCCTGGCCAGGCCTTCGGCCGGTTCATGCGTGAAGCCTGCAAAGATGATCTGGTCGAGGCTCGACGCGGTCGTCTCGATAGCCTTCATGATGCGGGGATGGCGGTGGCCATGCGTGACGACCCACCAGGAAGAGATGGCGTCCAGGATACGCGTGCCGTCAGCTTTATGGAGATAGGCTCCCTCCGTCAGCACGATTTCTGGAATCGCCGGCTCAAGCGCGTGCTGCGTGAACGGATGCCAGACTTGAGACTGCGACATCATTCGCCTCCGGCAATCGAGGCAAGGTCAAAGCCGGCAACCATCGCTTCCCTCAGCGTTTCGTTCGTCAGCGGATCGAGCAGCGGCAGCCTGCCGAGCTGTGGCACGCCGCTGAATTCCACGATTGTCCTTTGCGTATCGGCCACCTCCTCGCCAATGCGAGGCCGATGATCGGGATTGAGCGGGCCCGCAGGGCCTCGATCGACAGCAGGGTGTGGTTGATCGTGCCGAGCGCGGTGCGGGCGCACAGAATGACCGGCAGCCGCCACTGCGCGAATATGTCGATGAACTTTGTCTGCCGGTTGAGCGGCACCATCAGGCCGCCGGCGCCTTCGATGACGAGCGGACCCGGCAAGACTGGAAGCGAGAGCCTTGCCGCCTCGATTGCGACGCCGTCGATCTCGGCCGAACGATGCGGCGACAGCGGCTTGCTCAAGCGGTAGACTTCCGGCAGCACGCGCCCTGGCGGCAGGCTGGCGAGCCGCGCAACCACCTCGCTGTCGGTCTCGTCGTCGAGGCCCGATTGCACCGGCTTCCAGTAGAAGCCGTCGAGCAGGCCGGCGAGCCCAGCCGAAAATACTGTCTTGCCAATTCCGGTGTCTGTTCCGGTGACGACGATGCGCTTGGTCATGCCGTGGCCAACACCTCGGCGAGCGCCTCGACCATGGCGGAAACGTCAGCTTCGTCGACGTTGAGCGTCAGTGAGATGCGCAGCCGCGATGTGCCCTCGGGCACGGTCGGCGGACGAATGCCGCGTATGTCGAAGCCGCGGGCCTGCAGTCCTGCCGCCACCGCCATGGTGCGCCCGTTATCGCCGATGACAAATGGCTGGATCTGCGAGCCGCTCGGCATCACGCCGCAGCGCTCGGCCAATTGGCGGCCCGCGAAGGCAACGCGTTCCTGCAGCTGAACGCGGCGCATCGGCTCGTCGGACAGCATGGCGAGCGCTTCACGCACCGCGACTGCCATCAGCGGCGATGGCGCGGTGGCGTAGATGAATGGCCGGCAACGGTTGACGAGATAGTCGCACAGTGTTCGCGGGCCGGTGACGAGTGCGCCGGACGCGCCTAGCGCTTTGCCGCATGTGTGGAGCGCGACGATGTTGTCGCGGCCCTCGAAAGCGGCGGCTAGCCCCCGGCCGTCCAGTCCCCAGACGCCGGTGGCGTGCGCCTCGTCGACGACGAGGAATGCCTCGTGCCGATCGGCAAGTGCGACCAGGCTCTCCATCGGCGCGCGGTCGCCATCCATGCTGTACAGGCTTTCGACCACGATCCACACGCGCCCCGCGCCGCCTTCGGCGCGCCAGCGCTTGATCGCGTCCTCGACAGCATCGACTTCGTTGTGCGCGGCCAGCACGAACTCGGCGCGTCCGGCCTGCGCACCCTCATGCATGCTGGCATGGGCGAGCCGGTCGAGGATCAAAAGGTCGCCCTTCTGCGGCAGCGCGGTCAGCAGAGCGAAGTTGGCGATGTAGCCGTTGCCGAAGAACAGTGCGCGCTCGGCGCCGAAGAATGTCGCCGCGTCCGCCTCCAGTTGCTCGTGCTCCGGTGCATTGCCCCGCAACAGCCGCGACCCGGTAGCACCGACCGGCGTTCCCCGCGCAATCGCCGCCGCAACCGCTTCGCCAAGTCTTTTGGAGGTGGCAAGTCCTAGATAGTCGTTCGACGAGAAGTCGAGCCCGGCGCGCGGCGCAAGAGTCCGCAGCCGGTCCTTGCGCGCCAGCCCACGCAGGGATGCGTCATACCGGGCAAGAAGTGCCTCGTTCATTGCGTGCCGATTTCCATCGGCTCGATGCCGAGACGCCGGAATAGCAGCGTATCCTTGTCCTCGCCGGGATTGTTCGCCGTCAGCAGCGTGTCGCCGACGAAGATCGAGTTGGCGCCGGCAAAAAAGCACAGCGCCTGCATCTCGTCGGTCATGGCGGTGCGGCCGGCGGAAAGGCGGACATGCGATTTCGGCATCATGATGCGTGCCAGCGCGATCACGCGCACGAATTCAATCGGCTCGATCGGCCTGGCCTCGGCTAGCGGGGTGCCCTCGATCGGGATCAGCATGTTGATCGGAACGCTTTCCGGATGCTCCGGCAGATTGGCCAGCGTCACCAGCATGTCGATCCGGTCCACCGGCTCTTCACCCATGCCGACAATGCCGCCGCAGCAGACCTTGATGCCGCTGTCGCGGACATTGGCGAGCGTGTCCAGCCGGTCGGCAAAGCTGCGAGTGCTGATGATCTCGCTATAGTAGCGTTCAGACGTATCGATGTTGTGGTTGTAGTAGTCAAGGCCAGCCTGCTTCAGCCGAGCGGCTTGCTCAAGATCAAGCATGCCGAGCGTCATGCAGGTCTCCATGCCCAGCGCCTTCACACCCTCGACCATCGCCACTACCGCATCCATGTCGCGCGCCTTGGGGTTTCGCCAGGCAGCACCCATGCAATAGCGGGTGGCGCCGGCGTCACGCGCCTTAGCCGCTTCGGCGATGACGCGCATGACCTCCATCAGCTTTGACGCCTTCAACCCGCTTTCGTGATGCGCCGACTGGCTGCAATAGCCGCAATCCTCCGGGCATCCGCCGGTCTTGATGCTGAGGAGCCGGCTGAGCTGGACCTTGTTGGGATCGAAATTCTGGCGGTGAACGGTTTGCGCCTGAAACAGCAGGTCGTTGAAAGGCACGTCGTGGAGCGCCTGGGCTTCTTCCAGGGTCCACATCCGGTGGTGGTCGAAGGATTGAGCTTCAGGCATGGTTTTTTCCGAAATTGCTGCGCGCATTTCCATCCTGTTCCTTGCGTTGCGGCGCCTTTGAAATGGCGGACCACAGTCGAGAGAAGCTGGGTACGACGATCAAGGCTCACGGTAGTCGAGGCCGATATCGAGGATCGGCGCGCTGTGAGTCAACCAGCCGATGGAAATCAGATCGATACCGGTTGCGGCAACGGCTGGCGCAATCGCGGCGGTGATCCTGCCAGACGCCTCGGTGACCGATCGGCCCGCAACCAATGCTACAGCCTGGTGCAACTCGTCGATCGACATGTTGTCGAGCAGCACGGCGTCGGGGGCGAGGGCCAGGGCCTCTTCCAGCTGGGCCAGCGTATCGACCTCGACTTCGATCTTGACCAGATGGCCGACGCTGCCTCGCGCGCGCTCTATTGCGGGGCGAATTCCGCCGGCGATGGCGATGTGGTTGTCCTTGATCAGGATCGCGTCGTCGAGGCCGAAGCGGTGATTGGAGCCGCCACCGGCGCGCACGGCGTATTTTTCGACAGCCCGCAAGCCGGGTGTCGTCTTGCGAGTGCAGACGATTTTTGCCTTGTGCCCGCGTATCGCATCGACGATCGACGCCGTCGCCGTGGCAATGCCGCTCAGATGGCAGAGAAAATTGAGCGCGGTCCGTTCCGCGGTGAGAATCGCCCGCGCCGGGCCGCTCACCGATGCAATGGTCTCTCCTTGCTCGACCTCGCTGCCGTCCGCTCGCTCCACCCTTATCTCGACAGTCTGGTCGATCAGCCGGAAGGCGAGCATCGCCAGATCGAGCCCGGCGACAACCCCGTGCTGGCGTGCCGAAAGCACGGTCGTCGCATGGTGTTCCTTTGCCACGATGGCATCAGTGGTGATGTCACCGGCTCTGCCAAGGTCTTCGAGAAGTGCTGCCCGTACCAGCGGCTCGAGCATGATTGCGGGAAGTGGCGAGAGGTTCATCACAGCACGCTTTCCAGCGTTGGGGAGGATGCGAGTTCCCGCGCTGCGGCTATAGCCGCGTCGAGCGTGATTTGGGAGCGGCGGACGACGGTCGCATGATTCGGAAAGTCGGTCCGGAAATGAGCGCCGCGGCTTTCGCGGCGCAGCAAAGCGGCAATGGTGATCATCAACCCGACGGCGGCGGAATCGGACGCCGCGTCATGGCGCTGCGCAAGCCGCAGCAAAGCGCGCGCAGCCTCTTTCAAACCTTCGCCATCCCGCGTGACGCCGAGGGCACGCGACAGGAGAGGACGCACCGGCCCTGGATCCGGCGCGGGCAGGTCAGATGCCATCGTTGGCTTTCCACCGCCGCCAGGCGAGGCGGCCACACTCTCGGCAACCCAGCGCGCGCAGACGACGGCCTCGGTTAGCGAGTTGCTGGCAAGCCGGTTGGCGCCGTGCAACCCGGTCGAGGCGACTTCGCCGCAGGCCCAAAGTCCAGGAATCGATGTGCGCCCCGCCAGATCCACGGCGACACCGCCAATGTGGTAGTGCTGCGCCGGCCGGATGGGAATGAGATCACGTGCCGGATCAATGCCGGCCTTACTGCAGGCCGATGCGATCGTCGGGAACTGCTGGGCGAATGTCGCGCCCGGCTTTTCGCGTACGTCGAGGAAAACCAGATGGCCGTTCGCAAGATGCCTCCATACGGCGCGCGCGACGATGTCGCGCGGCGCAAGCTCCGCCCCCAGCCCGCCGTCGAGGAAGCGTCGGCCTGTCTCGTCGACGATTATGGCGCCTTCGCCGCGAACCGCCTCACTGATGAGCGTCATGGGGCGGTTCGACCCGTCAAGCGCTGTCGGGTGGAACTGGATGAATTCCAGATCGGCAAGCACAGCTCCCGCCCGGGCCGCAAGCGCCAGGCCCTGACCGCAACTGGCGAGCGGGTTTGTCGTGTCGTGGAACAGCCCGCCAATCCCGCCGGTGGCGAGGACGACGCATCCCGTGGCAAAGAACACCGGGCCTGTCGGACCGCGCGCCAGAACACCGGCGATTGTGCCGTCCTCCACAGCCAGCCGACGCGCTTCGAAGCCCTCGACGACCTCTATTGTGGGCGTCGAGCGTACGGCCGCGACCAGGGCACGCATGACCTCGCGCCCGCTGCCGTCGCCGCCAGCATGAACGATGCGCCGTCGGCTGTGCGCGGCCTCCAGTCCGAGGCGCAATGTCCCATTTAGCGTGCGGTCGAAGCGGACCCCGAAGCCCGCAAGCCGCTCGATCGCGCCTGGCGCCGCGTTGAGGATGCGACTCGCCATGTCCCTGTCGCAGAGCCCATCGCCGGCGGCGAGCGTGTCGGCCAGGTGCAGTGCCGGATCGTCGTCGTCGCCGAGACTGGCGGCCAGACCGCCTTGTGCCCACGTGCTCGAGGCGTCAGCACCTAATGGCGTCGTGGACAGGAGAAGCACCGGCTCAGGTGCCAGATGCAGCGCGGTCATCAGGCCGGCTATGCCGCCGCCGATGATGACCGGCAGGCCGTCGAGACATTGGACGTCCACGTTCATACGGCAAGCATCCTCTCGACGGCAAGCCGCGCGCGCCGGACGATCCCGGGCTCGATGGTTACGACATTGCGGTTCTGCTCGAGCGCGGCGCGGATATTGGCGAGCGTGATCCGCTTCATGTGCGGGCACAGATTGCAGGGCCGGATGAATTCGACCTCGGGGTGCTGGAGAGCGACATTGTCGCTCATCGAGCACTCGGTCATCAGCACGACACGGGGCGGTCTTTGCCTTTCGACATAGTCGGACATGGCAGCGGTCGAACCAGAAAAATCGGCCTCGGCCACCACGTCGGGCGGGCATTCGGGATGCGCGAGCACAGTCACACCTGGATGGCTTTCGCGCAACTCACGGATGTCGGCTGGCGTAAAGCGCTCATGCACCTCGCAATGCCCTTTCCAGGCGATGATCTCAACGTCGGTCTGCGCGGCGATGTTCTGGGCCAGATACTCGTCCGGCAGCATGATCACCCGGGGAACGCCCAGCGACTCGACGACGGCCTTCGCATTGCCGGAGGTACAGCAGATGTCGGACTCAGCTTTCACTTCGGCCGACGTGTTGACATAGCTGACAACGGGCACGCCCGGATAGCGTTGCCTCAGCAAGCGGATGTCCTCGGCGGTAATGGAGTCCGCCAACGAACAGCCTGCGTGCAAGTCGGGGATGAGCACCGTCTTTTGCGGATTGAGCAGCTTCGCCGTCTCGGCCATGAAATGCACGCCAGCCAGCACAATGACATCCGCCTCGGTCGACATCGCCTTGCGGGCAAGCGCCAGGCTGTCGCCGACGATATCGGCGACGCAGTGGAAGATCTCCGGCGTCTGATAATTATGCGCCAGGATGACCGCGTTTCGCTGCTGCTTCAAATCGAGAATGGCATCGATATCGCTGGCGAAGGCCGGCCATTCGATGGGCGGGATGACCCGCCGCACGCGGTCATAGAGCGCGGCCGTGCGCGTAGAGGCGTTGAGCATGCCTGGTTCTTATGCTCCTATTGAGTATAACTGAGGCATATGCTTAACTTGAGCATAAGGAATGTCAAGCGCGTGAAAGCGGCAATTTCGTCCCTGCGACGGCGCGTTCCGCCAGTACCGTCTGGCGGAAACGGAAGCGCTTCGCCGGGCGCCCGCCTGTGTCCGACATCGTCTCGCCTGTCTCCTCGACGAGGTCCTGCTGTTCGATAAGACGCCGGAAGTTCTGCTTGTGCACGAGCCTGCCGGCGAGCGCTTCAACGGTGCGCTGCAATTGCAGCAGCGTGAATGCCGGCGGCATCAGCTCGAACACGACGGGGCGGTATTTGATCTTGGTTCGAAGCCTGGCGATCCCCGTCGCCAGAATGCGGCGGTGATCGGCAATCATCGGACGACCGGGAATGGCCAGCGGACTGCCGTTGTCCCGGCCGCGTGTGGCCTCCGCCACCAGCGCGGCTTCATAGAGCAGTTCGTATCGCTGCAGGACAAGTTCTTCGTTCCAGTCGCGATCATCGAGACCGAAGGCATATGCCACGCGCTGCCGGCGATCGTGACGCATGTTCGGGTCTTCGGCTTCGCTGGCCCAGGTCAAAAGTCGGGGTATGAGGATATCGGGCAGGATCGGAGGCACGTCCGCACGGTGATCTTCCCACGGAAAATAGTCGTACCAACCTCGCCAGCCATGCGTTGGAGACCTTTCGGTCTCCTCTTCCCGCGTCAGGCCGAGATAACTGATCGAGATCTGCACGCGCTCATTGCCGATCCGGTCTCGGTCGGCGAAGGTATAGAGCTGTTCGATATAGCCCAACGGGTGACCGGTGTGCCGCTCTACCCATGCCCTCAGACCCGACTGCAAGGAACGATGGTCGAGTTCAAAAGGTCCGGACGGCAACGCTCCCGCCTGCTCGATGGTCAAGACGCGTGGTTCGCCGCTGGTCACGGCAATAACAACAGCGATCAGGTCGGCACTGACGGCCTGGCCCCGGTTGTTCCTTGCTGCCTGTGTTGTCGCCTGAGTTGTCTTGTCTTGCATAGGATTCGATGGGATTCCGATGTGAAGGTGCTCGAATGGGGCAAGCCGAGCGAAAAGTGAACTGCCGTACGCTGCCCGTCAACGCTCACCACGGAACGACGGGTGAGGTCCCGATCTGTCCGAAAGAGGCTTCGACCAACCAGGTTTGCGATTTGAGCCTGCATAACGACAGCGCTGCGCCAAGGGGAGGCTGGCACTGGACGCGCTTCCGCGCATTGGAACGCAAAATGGCAACGGAATGCCTTTTGCTGCCGACGTAGATCGGTCAAAGAATGACGGTATTTTTCGCACCGCTGCCAAAGGATCTGTTCCAGTCTGCGGAAAAAAGATCTCGACCGATCCTATCGATAGTGCGTGAAAGCATGGATTTCCCGAAAAGCGGAAATTCGTCAATGAAATCAAAAGCCCAGATTTTTGACGGCACCTCTGCCGGTACCTGTGTTGAGTAAAACTAAATTGCCATTCAAAATCAGTCGGTTATCGTGGGATGAAACAATCGAGTGGGAATGACGGGAAAGACCTAATAAATTCGGCGAAGCGGCTGTTTTTGAGTAGATTAGCGTAGGATCTTCGGCGGTGCGGAAGCTCATCTGCCGCACATGATCAATGACGATCCTGATCGTCTTGTCACAGTAACGCCCGCCATAGTGATTCCACCGTCCACTCGATCGACCCGGATGTTTACCACGAAGGTTTCGCGTCCGACGCTGTGATGTCGCCCGGCATATTCTTCTGTTTCGAGGGCCAGCCCCTGGAGCAGGCGCTTGAACAAATGCAAGAGCGCCAGGCTCATCACCTTTCAGTGCTCAACCGGTAGAAGCGGACGACGGGCCTCATCTCGCTGAGTGATATCGCTCTGAAGAGCGAAAGTTCGATCCTCGCGCCGCTTACCAAAATCGCCGCACGCGACGCTGAACGGCACCTGCACGCCGCCTGGGGTTCAGGGACGCCTGCAAGAAATAGACGAGAGCGGCATGCGTTTAGAGGGAACCAGGCATGCGCCCCTGAGCCCGACGGAATTGGCTTCCGCGGAATCCGTGACGGCGCTCTCGGCTGATCGATGAGCATCGGCGACGGCACGGCGACCCCTGTAGCAGGCGGCGGTTTGTGTGAGCCAATCATGAAGGCCTACCGCCAGGAAGCACTGGCGCCTGAGCACGCAAGTCGGACTTGAAATATGAAGGCGCGCGGCGCACGATGGGCAGAAATGCACCGAGAGGGAGACGGGGCGGACGGCTGGAGCGTAGCAACGCTTGGAGGAAGCCATGAACGTCAAAGCGATTCTCGAGGACAAGGGTCGAGCCGTCGAGACGATCGGCCCGAACGAGGCGCTCGCCGTGGCGATCAACAGGCTCGCCGAGCACAGGATCGGCGCACTGGTCGTTACCAATGGCGATCGCAAGGTGGTCGGCATCGTGTCCGAGCGCGACGTCGTCTGCGCCTTGGACAAGCATGGGGCTGCGGCGCTGGAGCAGAGTGTCCGTCACGCAATGACCGCCAAGGTCAAGCTCTGCACCGAGAACCACACGATCAACCAGGTCATGGAGATCATGACCACAGGCCGCTTCCGCCACCTGCCCGTGGTGAAGAACGGCCAACTGGACGGCATCGTCTCGATCGGCGACGTGGTGAAGAAGCGCATCGAGGAGGTCGAGCACGAGGCCGAAGAGATTATTCACTACATCTGGGCGGGGTAAGCTCGCCAAAGGCCCGCCGTCTGGCCGCGACGTCCTTTTTTCAGGTTTTCAGGGTTTCTGATCCCGTGCCGAACCTCCTTCGGCAGCCTGAATAACGGATAAGCAGGCTGCGGGATCGCACACCGTATCAGATACTGAGACTTGGGCATAACGTAGCGACAAACCATGTAATCTTGAGAAAAATCCGATACTAGGGCACAATTTGTAGACGCATCTGAAGTGCGCAGCTATCTCAAACTCGGCCGTCTTGCGCCGAGTGACAGATCGCGGCGGAGGGTCGGCGTCGATGGATCAGGCGTTCTTTCTTCTGTTCGCTGCGGCGTCCGTGATCACGGCACTGACCGTGGTCCTGGCGCGGAATCCGGTTCACAGCGCATTGGCGCTGATGGCGTGTTTCCTGCAGATCTCGGCAATCTTCGTCTTGCTCGAGGCACCGTTGCTCGCTGTCATCCAGATCTTCGTCTATGTCGGCGCAATCATGGTCCTGTTCCTGTTCGTGATCATGATGATCGATGTGCGCGAAGCGGTGTTGCAGCGGTTCTTGCCGGGCAGCAACCTGCCGGCTCTGGTGCTGCTCGTCCTGCTTGGGGTCGAGATGCTTGTACTGGTGCTCTGGAGCGACCGCTTTTCGGTCACGGAGCCCGTCGCGATGCGCGGCGGCGATCAGATCAGGCAGCTCAGCATGACACTTTTCGCCGACTATCTCCTACCGTTTGAAGCCGCCTCCGTGATCCTGCTGGCGGCCCTGGTCGGCGCCATCGTGCTGGCGCGGAAGGAGCAGGGGTGATGGTTCCGCTCTGGTGGTATATTTTGCTCGGAGTGGTCCTGTTCGTGATCGGAGCGGCGGGCGTGCTGCTCAGGCGCAATATCCTGGTCGTGCTGATGTCGCTGGAGTTGCTGCTCAACTCGGTCAACATCAATTTCATCGCTTTCGGGCGTTACTACGACGATTTCCGCGGGCAGATCTTCGCGATCTTCGTCATCGCAATCACCGCGGCGGAGGTTGCGGTCGCCCTCGGGATTCTGGTCGCCCTCGTGAGGAACAAATCCACCCTCAAGGTCGACGACGTGACCATGATGAAAGGATAGCGGCTTGGACCCGGTGATATCGATCCGGCCGCTGCTTGCCGTCGCCGTCGCAGGACTGGCGGCCCTTGCAGTTCTCGTTCTGAACAACCGCGAGAAACTCCGCGATCTCGTCTCGCCCTTGGCCGCGATCGCCATGTTCGCAATTGTCGCCTCGATGGCACCCACGGTGCTGGCCGGCGGCACGTTCGATTTGCGCCTGTTCGAGATTCTGCCGGGGATCGACTTCGCTTTCCGGGTCGATGCGCTCGGCATGGTGTTTGCCACCGTCTCGTCGCTCTTGTGGATCGTGGCGGCGATCTATTCCATCGGCTACATGCGCCACTTGAACGAGCACGCGCAGACCCGGTTCTTCGCCTGCTTCGCCGCCAGTCTCGCGGCGGCCGTCGGGGGCGCCTTCGCCGCCAATCTGTTCACGCTGGTGATCTTCTACGAGGTGCTCAGCCTCGTTACCTATCCGCTCGTCTATCACCACGAGGACGAAGAGGGATGGACGGGTAGCCGCAAGTACCTCGTCTATTTGATGGGGGCGTCGAAAAGCGTGCTTCTCGCCGCGCTGGCGCTGACCTACCATCTGGCGGGGTCGCTCGACTTCGTGCCAGGCGGGCTGCTGGCCGGGGTCGATGCCTCGCCGGCGCTGCTGACCGTGGTCTACTTCTGCTATCTGTTCGGCTTCGCCAAGGCCGCGGTGATGCCGATGCACGCCTGGCTGCCTGCCGCGATGGTCGCGCCGACACCGGTCAGCGCACTCTTGCATGCGGTGGCCGTGGTCAAGATGGGCGTGTTCTGCGTGCTGCGGGTGGTGTTCCATGTCTTCGGCACGGGGCTGGTGGACGGGCTGGGGCTCGGCATCGCAACGGCCTATCTGGTCTCGTTCACCATCCTGATGGCGTCCATCTACGCCCTGACGCGGGACGACCTGAAGGCGCGGCTCGCCTATTCGACGGTCAGCCAGCTCTCCTACATCGTGCTGGGCGCGGTCCTGCTGTCGCCGGTCGCGATGGTCGGCGGGATCATCCACATTGCGGCGCATGCGTTCTCCAAGATCACGCTCTTTTTCTGCGCCGGGTCGATCTATTGCGCGTCCGGCAAGCGGAACATCAGCGACATGGCCGGCATCGGCCGCAGGCTGCCCTGGACGATGGGCGCGTTCTTCGTGGCCTCGCTCAGCATGATCGGGGTGCCGCCGACCGCGGGCTTCGTCAGCAAGTGGTATCTGGCGCTGGGCTCGGTGGAGGCGGGGGAGATTGCGTTCCTGGTCGTGCTCTTGGTGAGCTCGGTCCTGAACGCCGCCTACTTCCTGCCGGTCAGCTATGTCGCTTTTTTCGGGACGGAGACACAGGAAAGTCCGGCGACGGTCCGTGAAATTCCGATGGTGACGATCCCGCTGGTCGCGACCGCGATCCTGTCGGTGTCGATGGGTATTTTCCCCGGCTATTTTCTCACCCTGGCGGAAGGAGTGGTCAGATGATCAGGCGTGTCGTCGATTTCTTTGGTGAGGCGAGATACGCGGAGCAACGCCGCCGGCTGTTTTATCTGGCGCTCGTTCTGATCGTCATCGCCGATTTTCTGGTCCCCCGCGAACACGCCGAATACCTGTGGGACCGCTTGCCGGGCTGGTCGGCCGTCTATGGCTTCTTGTCCTGCGTCCTGCTGGTCTTCGTCTCCAAGTTCCTCGGCCATCAGGGCGGGTTGATGCGGCGCGAGGACTATTATGATTGACTTCGTCCATCCCGCCCTGCTGTTCATTCTTGGCGCCCTGCCGATCCCTTTCCTGAAAGGATCAATCCGCAAGGCCTATCTGATGCTGATTCCCGCGCTGGCGATCCTCGCCGTGCTCACCGTGCAGCCGGGCAGCTACGGTGCGGCGGAGTTCATCGGGCAGGAAATCCTGATTGCGAAGGTCGACAAGCTGAGCATCGTCTTCGCCACCGTTTTCACCATCATGGCGCTGATCGGCATGGTCTATGCGCTGCACCTGACGGGCGCCGGAGAGCATGTGGCGGCGTTCGTCTATGCTGGCAGCGCGCTCGGCGTGGTGTTTGCTGGCGACTACCTGACCCTGTTCTTGTTCTGGGAAGCCATGGCGTTTGCCTCTGCCTATCTGGTTTTCGCCCAGGGAGGCGAGCAGGCGATCCGCGCCGCGTTCCGCTACCTCATGGTCCATATCACTGGCGGCGTCGCCCTGCTCGGCGGCGTCATTCTCCACGGGCTCGCCACCGGCTCTTTGCTCTTCGGCCCGATCGAGGGGGGGATGGACGTCGCCGCCTACCTGATCCTTGCCGGGTTCATGCTCAACGCCGCGGTGCCGCCGCTCAACGCCTGGCTGACTGACGCCTACCCGGAGGCGACCGTCACCGGGGCGGTGTTCATGAGCGCCTTCACCACCAAGACCGCCGTCTACGTGCTGGCGCGGGCGTTTCCGGGGACCGAACTTCTGATCTGGCTCGGCACCATCATGGCGCTTTACGGCGTCATCTACGCGGTGCTGGAGAACGACTGCCGGCGGCTCCTGGCCTATCACATCGTCAGCCAGGTGGGCTACATGGTGGCGGGCGTCGGCATCGGGACCGAGATGGCAGTGAACGGGGCTTCCAGCCATGCCTTCGCGCATATCCTCTACAAGGCGCTCCTGTTCATGGGTGCGGGGGCGGTGATCTACGTCACCGGGCGGCGCAAGCTCACCGAGCTCGGCGGGCTCTACAGGACCATGCCGCTGACCGTGGCGCTCTACATGGTCGGCGCCTTCGCAATCTCGGCATTTCCGTTCTTCTCGGGCTTCGTGACCAAATCGATGGTGGTGGCCGCCGCCGGGCAGGATCACCGAGCGCTGGTGGTGCTGGCGCTGACGATGGCGTCGTCGGGGACCTTCCTGCACACTGGGCTCAAGCTCCCGTATTACATGTTCTTCGGCACGGACCGGAAACTGGAGGCGCGGGAACCGCCCCGCAACATGCTGGTTGCGATGGGAATGGCTGCGGTGCTGTGCATCGCGATCGGGGTGTTCCCCCAGCCACTTTACGCGCTGCTGCCCCATCCGGTCGACTTCGAACCCTACACCGGCGTCCATATCACCGAGAGCCTCGGCATACTGATGTTCACCGCATTGGGCTTCGTGCTGTTCCTCAGGGCGCTCGACCCCGAGAACACGATCAGCATCGACACCGACTGGTTCTACCGCAAAGGCGCGCGGCACTTCATGTGGCTCGCCGAAAAACCGCTGGCGCGTTACGAGAAGGCGGTGAGCGACATCTCCGAGACCGCGGTGCTGCCCTTCCTGCACGGAACCGCACGGGCCGGACTGCGGATCGATCTCAACGGTGTGGACGCGGTCGTCAACGGCGTCGCCCGCTCGATCCTGCGCGGTGGCGGCGCGCTGCGACAGATGCAGACCGGCGTCGTGACCCATTACGCGCTGGCCATGATCGTCGGTGTGATCGCAGCCATCGCCGTCTTCGCCGTGGTGTGGCGGTAGGGGTGCGATGGCGTTCCCGCTGCTTAGCCTCATCGTATTCATACCCGCCGCCGGGGCAGCGGTTCTGATGCTTCTCCGCAACGACGATCAGGTGCGATGGACGGCGCTGGGCGTCACCGTCCTCGACTTCGCTCTCTGCATCGCGATGCTGGCCGGCTTTGACACCACTACCCACGAGATGCAGTTCACCGAGACGCGCCCCTGGGTGCCCGCGCTCGGGATCACTTACGCGCTTGGCATCGACGGAATCAGCGCGCTCTTTGTGTTCCTGACCGCGCTATTGGGCTGGATCTGCGTGCTCGCCTCTTGGGTCGCGATCGACCGCAAGGTGAAGGAGTTCATGGTCAGCCTGCTGGCCATGCAGGCGCTGATGCTGGGGGTTTTCTGCGCGCTCGACCTGTTCCTGTTCTACGTCTTCTGGGAGGCGATGCTGATCCCGATGTACGTGATCATCGGCGTATGGGGCGGCGACGGCCGGGTCTATGCGGCGTTCAAATTCTTCCTCTACACGCTGGCGGGCAGCCTTCTGTTCCTGATCGGTGTCATCGTGCTCTATTTCCACGGCGGCGAAACCTTCGACATCCGCGCCCTGATGGCGCAGGATTTGCCGTTCCGGGTCCAGTCCTGGCTGTTCTTCGCCTTCCTGATCGCGTTTGCGGTCAAGGTGCCGATGGTCCCGGTCCATACCTGGCTGCCGGACGCCCATGTGCAGGCGCCGACGGCGGGTAGCATCATCCTCGCCGGCGTTCTCCTGAAGATGGGCGCCTACGGCTTCCTGCGGTTCTCGCTGCCGATGCTGCCGGAGGCGTCGCTGTATTATTCGACGCTAATGCTTTCGCTTTCGGCGCTCGCAATCGTCTATGGCGGGTTACTCGCGCTGGCGCAGGACGACCTCAAGAAGCTGGTGGCCTATTCCAGCATCAGCCACATGGGTTTCGTGACGCTGGGTATTTTCACGTTGAACCTCCGCGGGCTCGAGGGCGGCATCCTGCAAATGTTCAATCATGGCGTAACGACGGGCGCGTTGTTCCTGTTCGTGGGCCTTATCTACGAGCGGACCCATACCCGCAGCATCGCGGATTATGGCGGGCTGATGAAGGCAGCGCCGGTCTATACGACGTTTCTTGCGCTGTTCGCCCTGTCGTCGATGGCGCTGCCGGGAACGAATTCGTTTGTGGGCGAGTTGCTCGTGCTGTCGGGCGCGTTCGCAGCCAACCTGGCTGTCGGCGCCGCCGCCGTTCTTGGGGCTTTGCTGGGCGCGGCCTATCTGCTTGGCATGTACAGGAAAGTCGCGCTTGGTCCGGCCAGCGTCGGCGTGCGGTTCAAGATTCGCGACGTAAACGCCCGCGAACTGGTGGCGATCCTGCCGCTGGCGGTCTTCGTGCTCTGGGTCGGGCTCTATCCGAAACCTTTTCTCAACATCATCGGGCCTTCGGTGAGGCATCTGCTCACGCAGGTGCATTCTAACGGGGGCGGCCAATGACCGCTGCCACGCTTTTCCAGTCGATCCTAGCGAGCCTGCCCGAGATCGTGGTGGTCACTGGGGCCTGCATCTTGCTGATTCTGGGACAGCTTGTGCCAAAGGGACAGGGGTATTTCCTCGTCTGGGCTTCCGCTGCAACCGTGCTGGTTGCGGCCCTGGCGACACTGTTACTGGCGGGCGAGGTGCGGCCGGCCTATTCGGGCATGTTTATCGCCGACCGCTTCGCGGTCTTCTTCAAGATGGTGTTCTACCTTTCGACCATCCTGACGTTCCTCCTGTCGCGAAAATATGCCGAGATCGAGGAGATCGCGTTGAGCGAATACTATGTCCTGCTGCTCTTTGCGCTTTCCGGCATGATGATCATGGCCTCGGCAACCGATCTTCTGTCGATCTATGTCGGCCTCGAGCTGGTGGCGCTCTCGACCTATGTGCTCACCGGCTTCCTCAGGAAGGAGCGGCGGTCGAACGAAGCGGCGCTGAAATACGTGATCCTTAGCGGGGTCTCGACCGGGATTTTCCTTTACGGCGTTTCGCTGATCTACGGGCTCACCGGCACGACGCAGTTGGACGGGATGGCTGCGGCGGTGACCGGTGATCCGCTCGATCCCGGATTGCTCCTGGCTGTGGTCTTTATCGTCGCGGGGCTGGCATTCAAGGTCGGCGCGGTGCCGTTCCACATGTGGGTGCCGGACGTCTATGAAGGCGCGCCGACGACGATCACCGCCTTCATGTCGGTGGGGCCCAAAGCAGCGGGGTTCGCGGTGATCCTGCGGGTGTTCCTCAACCCACTGGTCGCAGCCTCGGACGCCTGGATCATCGTCGCGGTCATTGCGGTAGTGACGATGGCGCTCGGCAGTTTCGTGGCGCTGGTGCAGGACAATTTCAAGCGCCTCTTGGCCTATTCCAGCATCGCCCATGCCGGGTTCGCCCTGTTTGGCGTGGTGGCCGGCGGTGCGGACGGGATCGCCAGCGTGATGCTCTACCTGTTGATCTACGCGTTCATGAACCTCGGCATCTTCGGCATCGTCATCATGATGCGGAACGGTGATTTCTCGGGCGAGGTCATCGAGGACTACGCGGGTTTCGCTAGGTCGCATCCCGGGCTGGCGCTTCTGATGCTGCTCTATCTGTTTTCGCTGGCCGGCATTCCGCCGACGGCCGGGTTCTTCGCCAAGTTCTACGTACTGGTCGCGCTCGTCGAGCGGGGTTTCGTCATGCTGGCGCTGATCGCAGTGTTGCTGAGCGCCGTCGCCGCTTACTTTTACATCCGCATCGTTATGGTGATCTACATGCGCGAGCCGGAGGGGGCGTTTGACCCGGCGCTGACGCTCTCGGTCCGCGCCACGCTCGCCATCACCGCCGCTGGAACCATCGGCATCGGCCTATTTCCGGCGTGGTTTCTGAGGCTTGCCCAACATTCCGCGTTTGGCGGCTGAACGATTGGATTTGCAATGATCCGGCCGACGGAATACTCTGGCAGTGCAAGAAAGGAATGCCCAAGTCGCTTCCCGAGGCGCCCGCACACCGGTCCCGAATGGGCTGGTGGCGGCCTGAGCAAAGCCCTCGGTGGCTGACCGGGGCAATGCGACATGACTGCAGTGGAATTCCTGCCGGTTCTTGTCATGGTCGCCGGAATTGTTCTGGTGGCGGTGGCGACGCTGTTTGTCTCCTCGCTACTGCGCCCGTCCAATCCCTATCCCGCGAAGAACATGCCCTATGAATGCGGCATGGACCCGGCGGGCGAAGCCGCCGGGGGCCGCTTCAGGGTGCAGTTCTTCATCCTCGCAATCCTGCTGGTGGTGTTCGACGTCGAGGCGATGTTCCTGTTTCCCTGGGCGGTCGTGCTGAAGGAGATCGGGCTCGTCGGCTATGTCGAGATGTTTGTCTTCATGCTGCTGCTTATCGTGGGCTTCGCCTACGCCTGGCTGAAAGGAGCGCTGGAATGGGAGGAGTAGGCGAAACGATTCGCGACAGCGTGCTGTTCACCACCGCCGACAGCGTCATCAGCTGGAGCCGGCGGTCGGCGCTCTGGCCCGAGACCTTCGGGATTGCCTGCTGCGCCATCGAGATGATCTCGGCGGGTTGTGCGCGCTACGATCTCGACCGGTTCGGTGTGGTGTTCCGGCCTTCGCCGCGCCAGTCCGACGTGATGATCATCGCCGGCACGGTGACGCGGAAGTTCGCTCCGGTCGTGCGCCGGCTCTTCGACCAGATGCCGGAGCCACGCTGGGTCATCGCCATGGGCACCTGCGCGATCTCGGGCGGGGTCTACAACACCTACGCCGTGGTGCAGGGGGCGGAGACTTTCGTGCCGGTGGACGTGCATGTGCCCGGCTGCCCGCCGCGGCCCGAGGCACTGATGCATGGCATCCTTCTGCTCCAAGAGAAGATCAAGAGGTCCCGCGCGCTGGCCGGGACGCCTCTGGATCGGGTTGCAGCCTCATGAGCGTGGAGACGTCCCTCATCCGCACCCTGATCGCGGAACGTTTCGGGGGGGAAGTCGAGGAGCTTGGCTTCTCGCATGGGGTTCACGCTTTCGCCTCACCGCCTGACATGATCGTCGAGCTTTGCCAATTCCTGAAGCGCCATCCGACGCTGCGGTTCGATTTCCTGTCCGACATCTGCGGGGTCGACCATTATCCCGAAACGCTGCGCTACGAGGCGGTGTACCACCTCTATTCGCTGCCGAACAAATGGCGCGTTCGGATCAAATGCCGCCTCGGCGATCCGCCGCGGGTCCCGTCGGTGACGGGGGTCTGGCGGACCGCCAACTGGCACGAGCGCGAGGCCTGGGACATGTATGGCATCCGGTTCGAGGGCCATCCCGACCTGCGCCGGATCTACATGTGGGAAGGCTTCGAGGGCTTTCCGCAGCGCAAGGACTTTCCGCTCCGGGGCTACAGGGACAAGCTGAACCCGTTTGGCGCCGAAGGGCCCCCGCCGACGCAGCCTGACCTCGCCACCAGGAACATACCGTAAGGGAGATCATTCCACGACAGGAAGCTGAGATGACCGAAGTCACGGAACTGAGCAGGCCCGAAGGCGACGCGCCCGACACCAGGGAGGTGCTTCTCAATCTCGGCCCGCAGCATCCCAGCACGCATGGGGTGCTGCGGCTCGTCCTTGAGCTGGATGGCGAGTATGTCGCGCGCGTGGACCCGCATATCGGCTACCTCCACCGCGGCACCGAAAAACTGGCCGAGAGCTTCACCTACACCCAGATTTTTCCGCTGACCGACCGGCTCGACTACCTCTGCCCGCCGTCGAACAATCTGGCCTTCGCGCTGGCGGTGGAGAAGCTCCTGGGCATCCAAGCGCCGATCCGCGCGCAATATATCCGCGTGCTGATGGCCGAACTGGCGCGGATCTCCGGTCATCTCATGATCACCGGCGCGCTGCCGATGGACTTGGGCGCCATGACCGCGTTGCTTTACGCCATGCGCGAACGCGAAATGATCATGGACCTGATGGAGATGATCAGCGGGGCGCGGATGCACACCTCGTTTTGCCGGGTCGGCGGTGTGCGCGAGGATCTGCCCGACGGGTTCTTCCCCAAGATCAGGGAGTTCTGCGACATCTTCCCGAATCGGATTCGCGACTATGAACGGCTGGTCGAGAACAACCGGGTGTTCCTGAAACGCACGCATGGGATCGGCGTGATCTCCGCCGAGGACGGCATCGATCTTGGCCTGAGCGGCCCGAACCTGCGGGCCTCGGGCGTCGACTGGGACATCCGCCGCGACGAGCCTTACGAGATCTACGACCGGCTCGCTTTCAACGTCATTACCCGCGATGAGGGTGATTGCTACGCGCGCTGGCGATGCCGCGTCGAGGAGATGCGCGAGAGCGTCCGGATCATCGAGCAATGCCTTGACCAGATGCCCGAGGGGCCGTTCCAGGTCGATATGCCGACCATCGCTTTCCCGGTGGACAAGGACAGGGTGCACTGCTCGATGGAGGCGCTGATCCAGCATTTCGACCTCTCGGCCTATGGCTTCAAGGTGCCGAAGGGCGAGGTCTATTCGGCGATCGAGGCGCCAAAGGGCGAGCTCGGGTTTTATATCATCAGCGACGGGTCGCAAAAACCGTTCCGGATGAAAGTGCGGGCACCGTCGTTCGTCAATCTGCAGGCACTGTTCGGGGTCAGCAATGCACGCTACCTGGCGGACATGATCGCCGTGCTGGGCAGCCTCGACCCGGTGATGGCGGAGGTGGACAAGTAGCAGGGGATTTGGACGCGATGAACATGCGCGAAAAGATCGAGGCGGCTGCGGCGCGGTATCCTGACCAGCGCTCAGCGATCATGCCCGCGCTTCTGATCGCGCAAAAGGACCATGGCCATCTGCCCGGCCCGGTGTTGGAAGAGGTCGCCGATATCCTCGGTGTCGAGCGGATCTGGGTTTACGAGCTGGCAACCTTTTACACCCTCTTCCATACCGAGCCAGTGGGGATGTTCCACCTGCAACTCTGCGACAACGTCTCCTGCATGTTGCGCGGATCCGAGGACCTGCTGAGGCATCTTGAGGTGGTGCTGGGAATCAAGAAGGGCGGCACGACCCCGGACGGGCTGTTCACGCTTTCGACCGTCGAATGCCTCGGCGCTTGCGAGATGGCCCCGGTGATGCAGGTCGGCGACGACTATCACGGCGACCTCGACATCGCGCGGATCGACGCGCTCATGGACAGGCTGCGCGCGACGGCGGGGCAAGCTACGGGCGCCGCCGATCTCGCCGCCGCAGCACCGCCGGGAGAGTAGCGCCATGTTCGAACCGGTCCTTCTCAGGAACATGGACGTGCCGGATGGTCATCTGCTCGCGACCTACGAGGCCGGCGGCGGCTACCAGGCACTGGCGAAGGCGCTGCGCGAGCACACGCCCGACGAGATCGTCGACCTCGTCAAGCAATCAAACCTGCGCGGTCGCGGCGGGGCCGGGTTCCCGACCGGGATGAAATGGAGCTTCGTGCCGAAGCGGGCCGGTAAGCCGAAATACCTGTGCTGCAACGCCGATGAGGGCGAGCCGGGCACCTTCAAGGACCGGATCATCATGGAGCGTGACCCGCACCAGCTGATCGAGGGCATGGCGATCAGCGCCTACGCGATCGGGGCCGAAACCGCCTATGTCTATATCCGCGGGGAATACGTGCTGGCGATACGGCGGCTGGAGCAGGCGATCGCCGAGGCCCATGCGAAGGGTTATCTGGGAACGCGGATTCTGGGCTCGGATTTCAGTTTCGTCGTGCATATCCATTGCGGCGCCGGCGCCTATATCTGCGGCGAGGAGACCGCGATGCTCGACTCGCTCGAAGGCAAGCGGGCGCAGCCGCGTCTGAAACCGCCGTTTCCGGCGGTCGAAGGGCTCTACGCCAGCCCGACCGCGATCAACAACGTCGAGACGCTGGCCTGCGTGCCGCATATTCTGGCGCGCGGGCCGGACTGGTTCCGCGGCATCGGCCCGGACAAGAGCCCCGGCCCGAAGCTCTATTGCCTCAGCGGGCAGGTGCGGAAACCGGGCCTTTACGAGCTGCCAATGGGCATACCGCTGCGCGAACTGGTCGAGGACCACGCCGGCGGGCCGCCACCGGGGCGCAAGATCAAGGCGGTGATTCCCGGCGGGGTCTCGGCGCCCCTGATCCCGGAGTGCGGGCTGGACGTTGGGATGGACTTCGACTCGCTGGCCGCCGCCGGCTCGATGCTCGGCTCGGCCGGGGTGATCGTGATCGACGACTCGACCTGCATGGTCAAGGTCGCCACCCGGATCATCGAGTTCTTCCATCACGAGTCCTGCGGCAAGTGCACCCCGTGCCGCGAAGGGCTGAATTGGGTCGTGAAAGTGCTGCGCCGGGTCGAGGCGGGGCAGGGCGCGCCGGGCGATCTGGAACAGTTGGAGGCGCTCTGCAAGGGCATTTTCGGCAACTCGTTCTGCGCACTGGGCGACGGCGCGGCTATGGGGCTCAAGGCGGCATTGGCGCATTTCGAACATGAATTCGTCGCCCATATCGAGGAGCAGAGGTGCCCGTTTCACTGAGGAGCGCGCAGGGAGAAGGCCGCAAGAAGTCATGGTTAGCGTCACGATCGATGAACAAACGCTGGAAGTGGAGGCAGGCTCTACGGTGCTGCAGGCCGCCGAGCGTTTGGGCATCGAAATCCCGACCTTCTGCTATCTGAAGCGGCTGCCGGCGCTGGCCTCCTGCCGCATGTGCCTGGTGGAGATCGAGGGGCAACGGCGGCTGCAGCCTTCCTGCGCCACCGCGGTCACCGACGGCATGGTGGTGCGCACGAACACGCCCCTGATCGACGAAACGCGCTCTTCCATGCTCGACATGCTGCTCGCCAACCACCCCCTCGACTGCCCGATCTGTGACAAGGGCGGCGAATGTGAGCTTCAGGACCAGGTGATGGCGTACGGGCCCCGCGAAAGCCGATTCCGCGATGCCAAACGTGTGTTCCACTCCGCGGACATCCGTCTCAGCCCCGTGATCATCATGAACGTCAACCGCTGCATCCAGTGCCAGCGCTGCGTCCGGATGTGCGAGGACGTGGTCGGCGCGGTCGCCTTGGGCACCATCGAAAAAGGCATGGATACCGCCGTCACCGGCTTCGAGGGCAGTCTCGCGAGTTGCGACCAATGCGGCAATTGCGTCGAGGTCTGCCCGGTCGGCGCGCTGATGAGCTTCCCCTATCGCTACAAGGCACGGCCCTGGGATCTGGTCGAGACCGACACGGTCTGCCCGCATTGCGGCACCGGCTGCCAGCTCACCGTCGGCGCGCGCAAGGGCGAGTTCATGCGGGTCCGCTCGAAGTGGGAGCATGGCGTCAATCGCGAAACGCTCTGCGTTCGGGGGCGCTTCGGCCTTGACTTCGTCGGGAGCCGGGACCGGATCAAGCGGCCGATGATCCGTCGTGACGGCGCACTGGTTCCGGTTTCCTGGGACGAAGCCGGGGACTACCTGCGCCGGCGCCTGTCGGCCGTCGAGAGCAAGGCTGCGGGCGGGCTGGCCTCGCCGCGCCTGCCCAACGAGGTGCTTTATCAGTTCCAGAAGCTGATGCGGACGGTATTCCGGACCAACAACATCGACTGCTCGTCGCGCTGGTCCACGCCCTTCGATACGCTCGGCCCGTTGGTGGCGGGCTTCTACACCCGCGCGCCGCTGGAGGAGGTGATCGGCAACGACTGCGTGCTTGTCGTCGGGGGCAACGTGACCGACGAAAACCCGGTCACCGAATACCTGCTGCGAGACAGCGCGCGGCAGCAGCAGACCGGGTTGCTCATGCTCTCGGCGCGGCCATCCCGTCTGGACGCCGATGCCCGGGTGGTCGTTCGCGTTCGGCCGGGCGGCGAGGCGGCGAGCCTTGCCGCGGTGGTGGCCGGGCTGCTGGCGGCGGCCGGACAGGCCTTGCCGGGCGATGGTCTTGCGGACATCAGCGCGACAACCGGCGGGTCAGCAGCGACCACCGACAGTGACGGGCCGGACCGTCTGGCCGCCGCGCTGCTGGAAGGTCGGAGCGTCACCGTGCTTGTCAGCGCCGACCTCCTGAGATCACCCGAAGCGCGCGTGACGCTGCAGCAGCTCAACAACCTTTTGCAGGTTCTCCGCGCACTCGGTAAGGGCCCGGCGATGCAGTTCCTGTTCGACCGTGCCAACCAGTTGGGCGCCTGGGACATGGGGGGTCTGCCGGCGGCGCTGCCGGGGCTGCGCCCGGTCGCCGACGATGCGGCGCGCGCAACTCTCATACGGGCCTGGGGCGCCGAAATTCCGCCTGAACCGGGCGCGGATCTCGACGCCATGCTGGAGCTCTGTGACGAGGGGCGGATGGGCGCCTTCTATATCGCCGGAAGCGACCCCCTGATGGCCTGTCCCGACCGGGGATTCGTGAAGCGGGCACTTGGCGCCGCCGATCTCCTGATCGTGCAGGACACGTTCCTTACGGATACGGCGGGCCTGGCCGATGTCGTCCTGCCCGCGGCGGGTTATGGCGAGGAATCCGGCACATTCACCAACAATGAGGGCCGGACCCAGAAGGTCTGCAAGTTCCGCGAGCCCGCCTTCGAGGCGCGAGGCAATCTGGCGATCTTCGACTTCGTCGCAGCGCTCCGCAACCAGGCATTGCAACCGTCGATGCAAGGCGAAATCTTCGGCGAGATCGCCCGGCTGGTTCCGGCCTACCAAGGGCTGACGCAGGACGGGCTTGGCGCCGACGGAGCATTCACCACGGCGAACTCGACGCCGCCGGCTGGCGAGTTCTTCGCCCCTCCGCCTAACCCGAATGCGGCCGACCGGCTCATGTTGGTCACCGGCAACTGCCTGTTCCACAATGGATATCTTTCCGAACGCTCGGAGATCCTGAATACGGTGGCGGATGACCCATATGTTGAGATGAGCGCGTGGGACGCCGCGCAGCTTTGCCTTTCGGATCGCGATCAGGTGGTCGTGCGATCCGCCCAGGGCGAACTGAGGGCGCAGCTCAAGGTCAACAGGCATTTTCCCCCGGGCCTCGTGTTCGTGCCTGAAAACTATAGAGACCTGCGTCTCAACAGCCTTATGCGGCGGGGCGAATACCCTTGTCCGGTGGAGGTTCAAAAGGCGCACGCTGCCTTCGCCACCGGAGTCGGGGCGCGCCCTGAAAATCGCGGCCAAGGCATTGCCGAGCTTCCGGGCAGTTCACCCTAATCGGCTCCCCCGGGTTTGCATCCTCAGTGATAAGGGGTCCCGGCAATGTAATCGCTCAACGCTTGCTCGGTACGGAGCAATTCGTCGAGCCGGTGCTTGACCACGTCGCCGATGCTCACCACGCCGACAGAAGCGTCGCCATCCATGACCAACACATGGCGCGTGCGTCGGTCGGTCATGAGCGACATCACAAAGGGCAGCAAATCCTGTGTCGAACAGGTCACCACACTGCGGTTCATGATGTCGGCGACCCGCATTGTGGGCGCCTCGATTCCGTATTCAGCCACCGCATAGCAGCAGTCCCGCTCCGACAGCGTGCCCAGGCATTCCCCGGGCGAACGGCTGACGACCACGAATCCGATGTTGTTGTCCCGAAACAGCCGCAGGACTTCTACGACCGTCTGATCTGGTGTGACCGAGATGAGCTCGGGAGATTTGGTCTTCAAGATTTGGCGGACAAGCATCTGAGCCTCCTGTGCTCCGGCTTGACGGCTGCCGCGCGTTCACGTTCGGCGGATATTCCGCCACCAGTTGTATCCCTGCGGCTCGCTCGTCTCGACCAGCACGTCCTGTTCGGTGTTCAGGCGCGCCGCGACCACACCGCCGCCGGTCGTCGCCTTGCCCGGTTTGCCGAGCAGATCGTCACGTCCGACCACCAGGTCACGCGAGGAAAAACTCGAGAATTCGTACTGTTGGCCAAGCGCGATCGCGTCCGCCGGGCAAGCGTCCTCGCACAGCCCGCAGAACAGGCACCGGGCCATGTCGATCTCGAATTTTGCCGGGCGCCGGTTGCCCTTCTCGTCCTCGTAGGGGACGACTTCAATGCAGTCGCAGGGACAAATCCGCGCGCAGAGTTCGCATGCCACACATTTGATTTCGCCCTCCTCGTCGCGCTTCAGGAAGTGATGCCCGCGGTAACGCGAATAGGGCAACCATTTTTCCTTGTCAGGATACTGCATGGTCACGGATCGGGAGAACATGTAGCCGAAGGTCAGCGCCAAGGCGCCCGCTAGATCGGCGAAGAATGCCCAGCCGATCCATGTTCCACTTATGTGCAGTGCGCGCGACATCGCCGCCTCGCTTGGAGTGGCCCTCAAAGGAAAGCAACACCTGTTACTATTATGTTCGCCAGTGACAGTGGAAGCAAGACTTTCCAGCCGATCGCCATCAGTTGGTCGTATCGATAGCGCGGGAAGGTGAAGCGGAACCACATAAACACATAGAGAAAGAACGCGACCTTGAGCGCGAACCAGAGGAGCGGCGGCAACGGGATCAGCACGCCGTTCCAGCCGCCGAAGAACAGGATGACCGACAGGACCGACACCAGCAGCATGACGGCGTATTCGCTGACCATGAAGAACGCAAAGCGGATGCCGCTGTATTCGGTATGGAACCCGGCCCCCAGATCGCCTTCCGCCTCCGCCAGGTCGAATGGAATGCGCTGCGCTTCGGCCAGCCCGGCGACGAAGAATACGAAAAACCCGACCGGTTGGTAGACGATGTTCCAGACATCGGCCTGTGCCCGCACGATATCGAGCAGGCTCATGGATTGCGCCAGCATGACCACGCCGATGACCGCGAACCCCATGGGGATCTCGTAGCTGATCATCTGCGCGCAGGTTCTGAGGCTGCCCAGGACCGCGTATTTGCTGTTCGCGGCCCAGCCGCCGAAGATGACGCCATAGACCTCGATCCCGATCACCGCGAAGACGAAAAGGAGGGCCACATTCATGTTGGAGACGTAGAGTGTGATCTCGTGACCGAGGACCGAGATGCTTTCGCCGAAGGGGATCGCGACGAACACCACAAAGGGCGGGGCGAGCGCCAGGATTGGCGCCAGTTTGAACAGGAAGCGGTCGGCTTCGGCCGGGATGTGGTCCTCTTTGGTCAAGAGCTTGATGCCGTCCGCCACCGGCTGCAGCAGCCCGTGCCACCCCACGCGCATCGGCCCCATCCGCTGCTGGATGTGCCCGGCGATCTTGCGTTCCACCCAGGTCAGCGGCAAAGGCAGCAGCAGCAGGATCGCAATCAGCAACGCGACCTTGAAGGCGATCAGGCCAAGGGCGACGACAAGTTCCATAATCCGCGGCTACTTGTTCATCGGGTTGAGACTTACGATACTGAGCACTGCGCTTGTCCGGCTTCGCGGAAACGGCAGTCTGCCGGCGGCGACGCAGCTTATGCAATGGTATCACAGTCTTACCGTTGCTGGCCATGGTGTGTGTCGCTTGGCGCTCAAACGGGCCCGCACATCGAGCAATGGCACGCAATGACGGGACCAGATGGCCCCAGCGCCTAATACTGAACGCCTCCACAAACAGCCCCCTTTTTACCGTTCAACAACGGCATTCGGCACGAGACACATTCCTAAGGGCCAGAACGCAGGGCACTGAACCGCTTAATCGGTGCAGGTGACGCTCCCCCACTAAAGGGCAATCCGAACGAGTTGCCGCCCGCCCGGCCAAAAAAGAGACCGACAACGCAGACGAGAAATGGGGAAATCTCGGCAGCGTCATCGGTCCAACGGACCAAAGGCGAGGAGGGTTTGGTGCATTGTCAATGCTATCGGTCATTTCCTGACTGACGCCCCGCTTCCTCAGCCGCGATGGGAACAAAAGACGCGCTACAGCCCATCGACCCGTCAGAGCACAAGGCCTCGTTGCGAAGTGGTCTCCTGGCTTCATGGGCTGGCTCAGCAACGGTCGAGGCGAAGCGCTCCAGAGCTGCTCGTCGCGCCTAGGACCATAAGGGTCGGAACGGGATCTGATCGTGACCTTCGACGTGTCCAAGGCAAAAGTCGACAAATGGCGCGACTGCGCCCATTGCCGGCTCGCGGCTTCGATCGACCGGGAGCCCACTAGGCTGAAATCCTCGGCGACGCTCTCACAGCCCATTGTTAGATTCGCTTGCTCGTGTTGAGCGCTGCGGCTGCGGAAGGTGGCATGGAGAAGGACCATGTCTAACAGGAACAGAGGCCACATCGTCGGTCAGAAGCCTCCTCTCAAACCGCGCGAGGTTTGGAGCATTAGAACACGACTGCAGATGTCCGGCGCGGAACGGGATCTGGCACCTCTTCAATCTCGCCATCGAGCAAGCTTCGAGGTTGCGACCTAGTCACCATCACGGTCGGCGACATTGCGCTTTCCGGCGTAGTTTCGCGACCGAGCAGTGATTGTCCAAAGGAAGACGGGGCGGCCGGTACAATTCGAGATCACAGAGCAGACGCGAGCCGCCGTCGGTGCAACGCTTCTATTGGTTTTCAGCCCGCCGCAAACTCCATCGTGCAAGTTGAATATCGTTGTTGAACAGAATGCATTGGTTTCAAGGGCGTCCATGGGCACTTCCGCGAGATTGCTCCCAGCGGGTGTCGGTGCTAAATTTGGTAGAAGCTGCCGCACTGATGTGTCCGAGTGCGCCGCCTGCCGCCGCCGATGTGTTCTTAGAGTGGCCTAAAGAGGTGGCAGGGTTTGGAGGCCGGGACAATGAGCTTGACGCGCCGCGATGTGTTGATCGCCGGGAGTGCGGGATTTGCCGGAGTCGCGCTCTTCTCGCCGCCGAGCGCGCGTGCGAACGATGAAGCGTTGGATCTCGTCGAGCAACTCATCGGACGGACGGCCACGAGATCAGATCGCCTTCGCCTGATTATGCCGGCGGACTTCCCGACCGGCTACACCGTGCCCATGAGTCTTGACATCGACAGCCCCATGACCGAGGCCGACCATGTGAGGCAGATGCGCGTGTTCGCGCCGCGGAACCCGCTTATCGAAGTCGCCAGTTTCCATTTCGTCCCGCAACGCAGTCTACCTCGCGTGTCGACACGCATCCGACTTGCCAAACCGCAACACGTCGTCGCTGTCGCTGAAATGAATGACGGCGTCTTGCTGATGACCACGACGTGGGTCCGTGTCGCCACGGATGGCTGTGCCTGAGATCGGAGAGAGACAGTGACCACCCCGACACCACGCGTGATCGTGCCGAACACTGCGGCGAAGGGAGAGATTTTTCAGGTCAAGACCATCATCAGCCATCAGATGGAAACAGGGCTACGCCATGATGATCAAGGCAATGTAATCCCGCGCAAGATCATCAATAAGTTTGTCTGCCGCTACAACGAAACCGTGGTGTTCAGTGTCGATCTCCACGAGGCGATTTCGGCCAATCCGTTCTTCGAATTTTCCCTGCGCGCGACGGAGAGCGGCCGGCTCGATTTCGTTTGGGAAGAAGATGGCGGTGCCGTCTTTGCGTTGTCGCACCAGCTCACGGTCGGTTGAGGTGGCGGCGCAATTCAGCTGCGCAAATTGTGGTGTGACGAGTTGGGTGGGAGCGTGACCGCAAAACTCCGAAAAAGACGGGCGTTCAGCATGCGCCTCGTCGTGGGATTTGCGATCGCCACAGGCTTCGTCCTGCTCGTCAGCCAATCCGAAGCGGCGGCGGGCGCCGATCAAGGCGCTCAACTCGCCGCGACCTGTGCGTCCTGCCATCGCCTCGATGGCCACGACAAAGGCATTCCCCCCATCATCGGGCTCGGCGAGGACAGGCTCACCAGCGCCATGCTTGCCTACCGGGCGAGCCAGAGCCCCAGTTACATCATGCACGCTATCGCGCTCTCGCTCAGCGACGAGGAGATCGCGAGCGTCGCGCGCTATGTCGCAGCGCAGGGAAGGAACCCGCCATGAAATCCTGGACGCGTCGCGAGTTCGGTTGCTTAACGGGAGCAGCGTTGCTGACGGCGCTGCGTCCGCGGATGGCGCTAGGCCAGGCCAAGGCGCGTGTCGTCGTGATCGGCGGCGGCATCGGCGGCGCAACGGTCGCCAAATATCTTGCCGCCAGCGCCACGACCATCGACGTGACCCTGGTCGAGCCGCGGCAGGTCTACACGACCTGCTTCTTCAGCAATCTCCATCTCGCCGGGCTTCGCCCGTTGGAACAGCTCACCCATGGTTATGAAGCGCTGACAAGACAATACGGCATCACCGTCGTTCATGGGTCCGCCGAAGCGATTGACCCGGCGGCGAAGACCGTCACGCTGAACAACGGTTCGACGCTCGGCTACGACCGTCTCGTTGTTGCGCCGGGCATCGCATTCAGGGATGGGGCGCTTGAGGGCTATGATGAGGCGGCGATGGAGATCATGCCGCACGCCTGGAATGCAGGGCAGCAAACCAGGCTGTTGCGCCAGCAACTGGAAAGCATGGAGGACGGCGGGCTGTTCGTGCTCGTTGCTCCGCCGAATCCGTTTCGCTGCCCGCCCGCCCCCTACGAGCGCGCTTCGCTCGTCGCATCCTATTTCCAGCGCCGCAAACCCAAGGCCAAAATTCTGATCCTCGATGCGAAAGACAGCTTCAACGCGCAGGACCTGTTCCAGGACGCTTGGAACCGCCATTATCCGGGAATGATCGAATGGCTGCCGGCCCAGTTCACCGGCGGGGTCACGGCAATCGACGCGAAGACCCGGTCGGTGATCACCGCGGGAGCAACATTCAAGGCCGCGGTGGCCAATGTCATCCCGGCGCAAATGGCCGGACGCCTGGCGCAGCAGGCAGGGCTCGCCAATCGGTCGGGCTGGTGTCCGGTCGATCCGGTCACCTTCGAATCGGCGCTGCAGCCCGGTGTCCATCTGGTCGGCGACGCGATCATCGGCGGGGATATGCCGAAATCCGCCTTCTGCGCCAACAGCCAGGCCAAGGCCTGCGCCTTTGCCATCGCGGCCGATCTCACCGGATCAGCGCGTTTCCCGGCGCATTTGTTCAACACCTGCTACACCTATCTCGCCCCCGACGATGCGTTCAGCAACGCCATCAGCTTCAAACCCGTCGACGGGAAGCTCAAGAGCGTCATCAGCTTCGTCAGCAAGGTTGAAGAAAGCTCCGAGGTCCGCCGGCAGGCTGCGCGCGCGGCGGAAGGCTGGTATGACGCCTTCACGCACGACGTGTTTGGTTGATCACCGTTGCCAAGTGAGGCCAACCGCCGAGGCGGTCTAGGCACGACGACACGGGGCAAGGCGGGCCATGGACAAGATGATGGAATCCACACCGAGTCATGCTCAACCCGCGCCGCAACGTGTCCCGCTGTTCGTGTCGTGACGGACGTACCGCGGCCCTGTCGGAAAGGGTAAGGTTATGCGTGGGCCTGCCCAGCGATGCGGCATCCCTCGTCATCACATCCGGCATTCGGTTTTGCTTCGCCCGCGCGCCTCGGTGTCAGCGTATCCCGATGAGTGTCGCGATCGCAGCACCGAGACGCATGTCATCAAGATGGTCGAACTTGTGAATGTGCAAGTATCCGCGCCGGTCGATTAGAAGCGTTGTCGGCGTGCCCTGCATGCCATAGGCGCGCATGGTCTGTGGACCCTCGCTGCCCGGATCCTGCGCATCGATGCCCACGGGGAAGGTGATGCGACACTCATGCAGGGCCGCGAGCGCAGCGCGCGTTCCTTGCGCTTCGTGATGCTCGAACACGGTGTACAGGCCGATCACGGCGAGATCGTTCTCGGGGAACGCGTCGCGCGCCCGGACAGCTTGCGGCAGGCCGTGACTAACGCAAACCGGGACACAGTATCTGGAACGCCACCGCGAACACAACCTTGCCGCGAAGTTCTGCCAGCGGCGAGGGAGCATTGAGCCAATGGGCGATCTGCCAGTCCGGCGCCGGACGGAGTTCCGCCATCAAAAGTCTCCCTCCCTCGCATAGGGCCTCGACCACAGAATGGCCTGCAGCAACACGGCCTTGCTCCAGGCGGCGTGCATCGCTTCGACCTCGGCGGACGCATGCCCCTTCTTGGCGAGGAACGGCTTCATGGTGACCGAGATCGGAACGGCGAGTGCGAGCACGTAGCGCATGGGGATATGGGGCGCTGCCGAGACCCCGTCCGTCCTGTTCTTGCCGGAGCGGTGATGGCGGCGGCCGATCTCGTCCTGCCAGGCAAGCCATGCCTCGTCGTAGTCAGCCCGGCAGGTGTCGAGGATCCATTGGCCGAAGCGCTTGCGCACCGCATCGAGATAGGCGCCCAACGGCTGATGCGTCTTGGCGTCGCTGAAATAGGCGAGGAGGTGCGGCGTGCTGCCGACGAACCCGTACCAGACGTCGAGGATGGCTTCGACTTGATCCTCAACGACGCCGTGCGCCTGGCGCAGCGCGGCGACGTCCGCGTCTCCGAAGAGCAGCGTTGTCTTGAGCGTCGCGAGATCGTCTTTCGTGAGCGGAGACTTGGGCAGCGTCGTATCGCCGAGCCGGTAACCCGGAATGGAACTGGTCGTCATGGAATGTCCTCCTTGGGCTTGCCGAGATAATTGCTACTAGCTATTACTGCAGCGCGAATCCAAGCCGGTCAACACTGATTAGGAGCAATCATGCCTGTTTCGCCAGAGGCTCTCGAAGCCGCCCATCTGATCGACCGGCTGGAGCGCCTCGCCCGCTCGGGCGAGCAGTCCGGGCGGCTCAATCCCGCTCAGTGGGACGCGCTCAGGTATCTCGCGCGCGCCAACCGTTTCTCGCGCACGCCAGCGGCGCTTGCCGACTATCTTGCTTCGACGCGGGGCACGGTGTCGCGGACGCTGGCCTCACTTGAGTACAAGGGCTATGTGTCGCGGGGTCCAAGCGCGCGCGACGGGCGTTCGGTCGAGTTCGCACTCACTCCGAAGGCGGAACATGCACTGGCGCGCGATCCCCTGCGCATCGTCGCCACAGACATCGAGCAGGCAACCGACGGCAATGTGGCGAAGCTGCTTGACGGACTCAGGCGCACCCTTAGGAACTCAATCGCCCGCAACAATGGCCGCGCGTTCGGCGCCTGTCTCTCATGCTGGCATTTTCGCGTCCGCGTCCGGCTATCGTCCCGGACGCCGCACCATTGCGGCCTGCTCGACGAACCCCTTTCCGAAGCCGACAGCCGCACCATCTGCGTCGAGCAAGAGCCGGCAGCCGCTGCATAGCTGGATTGAGCGATTGTCCGTGCCATGAAGCCGCTGTCGACGGCAAGGCCGAGGAAAGCTCCGGGGTCCGCCGCCAGGCGGCGCGCGGCGGAAGGCTGGTACGACGCCTTCACGCGACGTGTTTGGTTGAAGGCGAGGCTCAGCTCCGCTCGACGGCCGAGCCAGCCATGACCGAAGCGCCGACAGTATGGCGGGCACGCTCCACCTCGGCGCCGGATCGTTGCTCCGGGATCAGCGCTGGAACAGGATCGGGCAGCCGCTCCAGCCGCAGCGAATTCACCACCACGAGGATGCTCGAGCCGGCCATGACCGCTGCCGCAAGGATTGGCTGCAGAAGTCCGAATGCTGCGAACGTCAGGGCGACGAGGTTGTAGCCGAACGCCCACATAAGGTTGGTCAAGATGGTCCTGCGGACCGCGCGGGCCACGTCGACGATCCAGGGCAGCATCCATAATCCGTCCGCAGGCAGCACGAGCGCCGCAGTCTCGCGAGCGAGATCGGTGGCGGAGCCGACGGCGATACCGACATCTGCGGCGGCCAGGACCGGCCCGTCATTCAGTCCATCGCCGACCATCGCCACCGAACCGTAGTCATGGCGGAGCCGATCCAGGGCCAGCCGTTTGGCCTCCGGCGAAAGGCCCGCTTGGACGTCCTTGATCCCGACCAGAGCCGCGATCCGCTCCGCCGCTTGCGCCAAGTCGCCGGTCAACAGCGTGGAGTCGAGCCCGCGCTCACGCAGGTCCGCGATCGCGGCCTGCGCCTCGGGAAGCGGTGAATCATCGAGCGACAGCAAGGCGTGAACCTGCTCGCCCCAACCGACATAGACCACCGAATGACCGCTCGCCTCCAGCGACCGCGCACGCTCGGTCAACGACGGGGGAAGCGGCCAGCCCAGATCATTCATCAATCTGCCGTTCCCTGCCGCCACGGGCCGGCCTTCGGCGCTGCCGCGGATGCCACGGCCGGGAACCGTCCGGACATCGCGGGTGACGAGTGGCGTGATGCCCCGCTGAGCGGCGGCTGCCGCGATGGCCCACCCCAGACCATGCTCGGAAAGGCGCTCCAGACCGGCGGCGCGCGCCAGTACTTCGTCGATGCAGACCTCCTCGCAGTCGACGCCGACGAGACGTGCTTTGCCCGCCGTCAGAGTGCCAGTCTTGTCGAAGGCGAGCAACCGGACACGCGCGAGGGTCTCGAGCACGCCGGGGTCGCGGACGAGGCAGCCGTGCCGCGCCAGCCGGCCGATGCCGAGTGATGTCGCCATCGGCGCAGCGAGGCCGACGGCACAAGGACAGGCAACCACCAGTACCGAGAGGCCAATCAGCAACGCCCGATCGAAAGGCAATGACTGCGCCCAGTAAACGATCGTCAGTCCGCCGAGGGCGAGGACGAGCGGCACGGACACGCCAACGACGCGATCGGCAAGGCGCTGGGTTGGACTGCGACGGCCCAGCGCTTCGCGCACCGACCGGCAAATCCGCGCCCAGCGGGTTGCAGTTCCGTCACCGCTGCTTTGGATCAGGAGCGGGCCGTCGATATTGATACTGCCGGCAATCACCTTGGAGCCGGCGCCCTTTGTCACTTGCCGGCTTTCTCCGGTAATCACGGCTTCATCGGTGTTCGATTCGCCCTCGACAACCACGCCGTCGACCGGAATGCGCTCGCCTGGCCGGACCCGCACCAGCATGCCGGCCGATACCTCCCGCACCGGACGGCGGATCTCTGCCGCGCCATCGACCACGGTCGCGCCCTCGCTTTCTGCGGCCAGAAGAGGTTCGAGGTCGCGCGCCGCCCTGGCGCGGCCAACAGCCTCGAGATAGCGGCCAACGGTGAATAGCATCAGCACCATCACGGCTGTGTCGAAATAGACATGCGTGCTGCCCTCGAACACGGCAAATGCCGAGTAGAGATAAGCGGCAGCGACGCCAAGCACGATGAGTGCCGACGACGTCACTCGTCCCTGAATGCCATTGAGCCACATTTCGCGCAGATAGGGCCCGCCGAGCATCACCACCGCTGGCGTCGCGAAGATCCAGAGCAAAAGGTGAACCCACGGCAGCACGCCCGCATCGACGCCGATGAATGCGTCCGAATAGAGGAGGAGGCTGAACATCATGATATTCATGGAGAGAAAGCCGCCCACGCCGAGTTGGATCAGAAGCCAGGCGGCCTCCCACTCTTCGTGTCTGCCAATCTTCACCTGAAAGGCGATGCAACAGCCGTAGCAGCAGAACGCGCAAGCCTCACCGTTGAGCCTGCGCTCCATCGGGCGCAGGCCGACGGGCAGCGAGCAATGGCTACAGAGGACATCGCCATGCGCTGTCATGCGGGAAGTCCTCCCAGCCAGGCATGGCCGATATGCGCGTCGGAAGGCAGGAGACCACGGCCAAGCGTGATGAGACCGAGCAAAAGAATAAAGCCGCCGGCCAGCCGCACGCCACGCCGCCGCCAGGCTGGGCCGAGTATCCGGCCGACGCCGCCCACCATCAACATCGCGGGAAAGGTTCCCAGTCCGAACGACGCCATGACGAGAAAGCCGGGAACCGCTCCGGCGGTGCTCGCCGCCTGTGCGGCGAAGGCATAAACCAGGGGACATGGCAGGAAGCCGTTGAATACGCCAAAGGCGAGCGGCGCAGCGCTGCTGCGGGCCGTGAGCAGACTGCGCAGGGACATTGCAAATGTGCTGCCGCCGAATCCGAGCGCAAGCCGATGAAAGACCTGCAGCAGGCCGAAGAACTGCAACGCCATGCCAATCATGAGCAGGCCAGCGACAATCGCGAGAATTCGCTGGGCGATGTCGAGGGAGCCGTTCAGGAGCGGCGTCGCCATCGAACCTTGCGTGGTGCAGATGACTTGACCGAGCGCGCCCGCGAGCCCGCCGAGGAAGCAGTAGGTTGTCAATCGGCCGGTATTGTAGAGCAGGTGGCGCGCAACTGTTGCGCCTCCCCCGCGCTGATCGCGTCCCAGCCCACACGCAAAACCGCCGCACATACCGATGCAGTGGAAGCTGCCTGCAAAGCCTGCAGCGAAGATCACCAGATAATAGGTCATCGGCAGATTGTCCTACCCACCCGCCGCTCATTCACGAGGCGGCTCACGCCGCGCGCCGCTAGTGACGCACGAGGTAAGCGACCCAGACGAAAAAAGCGACGGTGGCTATCGCGCCGCCGATAAAGGCGATCGCTTGGTAAGGACTCGCATTTGCGAACGAGAAAACGGTATCTGGAAGCATACGCCTCCTCCTGGTCAGCCGAAATAAACAAGGGCAACGTTCATGGCGAGCGCGGAGAGCAGCAGGAAAAGATTCAGAATCGCCAAACCCATTACGATCTTAGCTATGAGCATCTCCTGCTCCTTCTCTCAACTCGTCGGCGTGCGCGACCGTGCTCCCTAACCAATCCTTCCCGGCCCGACCCCGCCCCAATAAAGGTAGGCGTAGTAGAGACCCCAGACGAAAAGAACCGCGTAGACGACCAGCAGCCATATCGGGATATACCCGTGTCGCGACTGGACGGTGCCACCGGCGTACTCCTCCATCTCGTGGTCGGGGTCCGAACCGTGAGACGGACCGTCACTCTGCGGTGTGCTTGGCGTTGGTGTGCTTGGCGTTGTCATTCTCCGCTTCCCTTTCGTAGAATCTGGTGGCCGCTTCGTCGGCGCCGTGGAAGGCGCCTGAAAGCACGCCCCAAATAAAGACACAGAGCGCACCAAGGCTCATAAGCAACGCGCTCACGTAGGGTCCGGTGACCTCAAATCCGAGCATAACTCAGCCTCCTTCGGCAGCATTTTGTTTCTCGGTCACCGATCCGCCGTTACCTTCGCCGAGTTCAGAAGTGTTCTGCGCCGGCACCCCGCCCGGAACATAGGCCTTGTCCGGAGAACCCGCCTCCAGAGTGAGCTCGTTGAGCGCCGCGCGATCCTTATCGGCGATCGCCAGCGGTGCGCCCGCAAGCGGGTCCTTATAGGCAGAAAGTGCGAGGACGTAGTACGAGAGCGCCCAGCGGTCCTCCTCGGGCAACGAGTCCCGATAGGAGGGCATAGGCGTGCCGCTCAACCCGGTCGTCATGGTCCGGAAGATATCCTCTACCGCCGAGCCTGACTTGAACTGGCCGCTGGTGAGGTCCGCAGGCAAGATGGAGAAACCGAGATCGTCCTTCAGCCCGGCAGCCTTCTGCCCATCGCCCTTTCCGCCTTGACCATGGCACTCCCAGCATTTCGCGATCTTCCACACTTCCTTGCCGCGCTCGAGGATTGCCTGGGAAACGGTGGGCGGCTTTCCGATGTAGAGCGGAGGGCCAGGTGGCTCCTCGATGAAGAATGCATAAGGCTCCGCCGGATCGGAGCGGTCCACTGCCAGTTCGTATTTAATGTACTGGATGACGGCGAGCCGATCCGTGAGAGGCAGTTCATACCAGGCGGGCATCGCCGTGCCGCGTACCCCACGGGTGATCGTGCGCAAGAGGTCACCGTCGGTCGGCAGCGGCTCCTTGGTCAGCCGGAACTTGAACACAGCAGCCGCGAAGCTTCGCGGGCGCTGCTTGTAAAGGAAGGTCGCAGCAGGCCCATTGCCGTCTCCATTCACGCCGTGGCAACCGAGGCATCGCCGCTCATAGACCTCCCGGCCATGGGCGATCCATTCGCTCGAACGCGGGAATGTGACTTCCGTGACTTCAAGCTGCTGTGGTTCAAAAAGATCGCGCCATTTGCCGCGGTCCATGCCGAGCTTCTGGATATAAGCGATCAGGCCTTCCAGGTCTTTCGTCTCGGCGGCGATCTTGACCGCGTCGCCTTTGTACTCCTCGTTCGGTATCACAATGACTGGGGCCTTGCCGCGCGCCTGCATGGGCACGAACAGCAGCCCGTCGGCATTGGGCGTGAGCTTGATCTGCTCCTTGCTAGCGAAGTCGAACAGCCCCTCGGAAACCGGCGTCCTTTCCAGCGTACGATTGCCGGCTCCGTCATCGACGATCTTGACCGGCTGCTCGGGCGTGTCGAAGAGCCCCCGATACGGCGCCATGATCGAATCCGGGGAGAGCATGCGCGGATTCCAGAAATGGGCAAGATGCCACTCGTCGCTGAACTTAAGTCCGACCCGCATCAGATCGGGTCCGATGCGCCGCGTGCCGAACAGATGCGGCACGTCGTACGCGAATTCGCCTGACTCAGTCACCGGACCCCAGCGGCGCGTCTCGCCGGTTACTGGGCGCACGTATTGGGAATGACAATACCAGCAACCTTCGCGCAGATACACGTCGCGACCGAGCTTTTGCAGCGGCGTGTAATCGGTGGCCTGGGTCATCATCCATTTGAGCTGGCCGAAATCGGTGCGGACCACGGCGGTCACCCGGTTGGTTCGCGCCGAGGGTTCGAAAAATGGTAGGAAGCCTTGGGTGATGAGGGCGGCGAAGAAGCAAAAGATGCCGGCCACCAGGGTAACGAATCGCGCACTCATCGCCCCGCCCCACCAGCCGGAACCGGGGCCGCGCCGAATACCGCACCTTCCGCCGCTTCGGCGGGCCGGGTCAGCGCCGTCATCATCATATTGATGACGAGAAGCGTCATCCCGATATCCATGCTGACGCCAGCAACAGTCCGCACCAGCCAATAGGGCCGCATCGAGATCACCGTGTCGAGCCACTCGGTGCCGGCCATCCACTGGAAGCCTTGCTGCAGCCCAGCGGCGGTCAGCACCAAGCCCATGGTGGAGATACCGACGGTAATCAACCAGAATGCCCAATTGCCCATCGTGAACGACCAAAGCTCGCGCCCACAGGCCCGCGGCCAGACATAGACCAGGCCGCCCATTGCCCAGACCACGAACGTCCCGAACACAGTGAGGTGCGAGTGCGAGATGACGAAATCGGTGAAATGGGTCGGCTGCTGGATCGAACGCAAGGCTTCCGTCGAGCCCTGAAAGCACCCGACCAGATACATCAGCGAGCCCATGATGAGGAATTTCGCCGGGAGATTCTTGCCGAAGGCGTCCCAGCGGCCCATCACCGTGCCGAAGAAGTTCACCAGCACCGTCCAAACCGGAATGATCAACAGCATGGAAGTGACGATCGCGATCGTCTCGGCCCAATCTGCGATCGGGCTGTAAAGATAATGATGGATGCCGACAAAGGGGTAGAACAGGGCGAGGGACCAGAAGCCGACAAGCGAGAGCTTGTGGCCATAGATCGGATTGCCCACGCTGAGCGGCAAGAAGTTGTAGATCAGCACGTAACCCGCCGGCGTGATCCACAATCCGACGATGTAGTGGAGGTAGAGGCCGTGGAAGGCCGCGCTGTTTATGCCAGAAATCGTGTAGGGCAGGATGATGCCCAGTACGAGATTCATCGTCGTCCAGACGAAAGCCCCGATCAAATACCAGAGTGCGACATAGAGTGGTGGCTCGAGACGTCGGGCGATGGTGATCAGGAACTGTGCGGTCGCCGCGGCGACAACGAGGAAGATCGGGATTTTCGCGAACAGCGGGAACTCGCCCGCTTCGAGGCCATGGTTTTCGCCGAACGGCAACGAGATGAGCGCCGCCGCCACGGAGACATTCCACAGCCAGGCCAGCGGTACGCCCCATTGCGGCCAGGGCACCCGCACACCGCAGAGGCGCGGCACCAAGTAGTAGCATTCGCCGATGAAGAGGGAGGAAAAGGCGCCAAAGATGACGCCGTTGACGTGGACCGGCCGCAACCTGCCGAAAGTCAATTCCAGGGTGGTGCCTAGATAATCGGGATAATTGAAAAGGCCCGATAGCGCCACGCCGACCGAAGGTGCGACCAGGAGCCAGAACATGCCCCAATAAAGCCAAGTTCGCACAACCGGCCAGTTGACCAGCTCATCAAGGTCGATGCCGGCGAATCTGCCACGCAATGTCTCTGCCACGGCGCGCCTCTCCCATCACGCGCACTCGAACCGCGCGCATCTTCAGGACTCAACTCCAAACTTTGCCGGCATCGAGAACCACCCGATGCCGGCGGCCGATTTCAGATATCTTCCCGCGCAAATCTTCGCTATGCAGCCCGCTCCAAGCCGAAAAGAACTAATGCTTGCCGGGGACCAACACCGAGCCGGAGTTCGACCAGGTGATGTATGCTTCCAAGGCCTTCATCGCCTCCGAATCGATCTCGATCTTTTCGCCCTGATTGGGCTTCTCGATGCACCAGTTGATCATGTCGCGCAGCGTCGCGAATTTGCTCGTTTCTACCTGGAACTTCGGGTAGGACTGCGGGTGGGTGTCCGAGGCCATGGGATGGCACATTGCGCAGGCCATTCCCGTGTTGGAGAGGACGACGTTCATCTGTTTGGCGGTCGCCGCATCGCCATGGAACAAGAGGTCGCCCTTCCTGACCTCTTCCATGAGCACCTCTTCGTATAGTTTCAACTGCTCCGGTGTGTGCGGTGCCTTGTGGGCGCTGGTCGGGCCGACGAAGACGGCGACCGCCGCAATCGCTACGATGAAGGACGGACGGCACAACGTGCCGAGAACTGTCGCGCTGATTGTCATAGCCATTCCTCCCTTAGTATGGCCCTCCCTTAGTATGGCCACATATTGTCGGCCATTCGCGGTCGCAACTTCTCGGGCTGACTAAGCGAGGAATCCGGGTCTGACTGAACGAACACCTCCTTGCGGCCCCACATGATGTACTCGACGTCGACCTTGTCTTCGGCGTTCACGTTCACGGTTTCCCAACCGACCCCATCGAAGTGATCGCCGGGGTCGGCCCGGATCATAAGCTTGGTCAGCTTGGGCACGCCTTCCGGGGCATAGGGCCACGGCCAGGAGGTCGCCAGCATGCCGATCGAGCGCATGCTGCCGATCTCGTTGTAGAGCACCTGGTGGACGTGACCGTGGATGTTGGTGACCTTGGTATAAGGCTTCAGCACCTCATTCACTTCGCGCCAGTCGCGCACCCAGAAGTTCCAGGGCGGGTAGTACTCGTAGAGCGGATTATGGCTGAAGATGACGATCGGTTTGGACTTATCCCAGTCGGCGAGTGTCTTCTGCATCCAGTCGAGCTGGTCGCGGCCAACGCCGGCCCACGCGCCGGCAACCGTGCCGTCGAGGGTCGCCATATGGCCCATGCGCTCCTCTGGTGTCATCTTCTTCACTGTCCAGTAGTCCGGTCCCCGGCTGACCGTATCGAGCCCGATGAAGCGCACGCCCTTGTGGTCGAAGGTCCAGTTGGGCTGGCCGAACAACTCGCCCCACTTCTTGCCCATATCCAGATACCAGTCGTGCTCGCCCGGGATGTAGTACTTCTTGATCGTCAGATCCTTGAGGAGATCGACGCCAAGCTCGAGTTCCTCGATCTTTCCGAGCTGGGCCAGGTCGCCGCCGAAGATCAGGAAGTCGGCCGGCGGATCCATGGCCTGGACCTCTTGCACGGCGCGCACCACCTTGTCGACGAAGCGCGTGTTGAGGGATTTCTGGTAGAGATGGGTGTCCGAAATCCAGGCAAACTTGAAGGGCGCTTCGGCGGCGTGAGCGACGTCGATAGTGTTGAGCAACGGCCACCACGCGAAGGTCTGGCCGACGGAAGCGGCGCCGAACAGCAGCGATCTGTGAATGAAGGTGCGACGGGTGATTTGCAGCGAGTCGTCGGGGCGTACGCCGGGCTGCTGCAGCACCGCATGCATTTCGCGCCGAATGCGGTCAAGCTCGTCAGACATCAGGGTTCCTCCTCAGTGCAGACCGTTTCTTAAAGCGTCGGTCTTTTCATAGGAACGCGACCCTGTTGGGTCAGTGGGTCGCCCATTTTCTTATTTTTTCAGTTCAATCGTCAGATTGGTGGGCTTATTCTCCTCTACTGTTACAGGCTGCTCGACTGGTCCGGTGAAGGGGTGGATCGCCACGAGCTTGTAGTTGCCGGGCGGTACATCGGGGATGCTGAACTTGCCATCGGCGCCGGTGATCGCGTAGTAGGGATTGTCCACCACATAGACCCAGCCTTCCATCCAGCCATGCGCGTCGCAATCGATGCGGACCGTGCCGGCACGCTTCAGTTCGACGGGTATGCGCTGGCCCTTATTGGGCAGCGCCAGGTTGAAGGCGGTGCGCTTGCCATAATAGCCGTGGGTGTTGTGGAGCATTGGGTCGCTGTTGACGACCTCCAGCGAACCGGCCGGTATCATCTGAACCGCGGGCTCAAAGCGGCATTTGAGGTTGTTAAGCTCAGGCGGCTTGCCGGGCTCCGCCCAGGCCTTTCCCTTCGCCACGTCGACCAGGTACACCGCCGCGTTCAGCACGGCCTGATCGCTGCCGACCTCGATCAGCGGCTCCTCGCGGGGCTGGCCGCACACCTCGACATCCTTGGTGGGGATGATCTTTGTTGTCGGCACGTCGCCGCGGTAGACGATCGTACCCTCGATCGTTCCGCCTCCCGTGACCGGACCTTCTTCGTAAGCTTGCGCAGGCGCCGACATCGTCGCAACGAAAGTGATCGCCGCTAGCCCGCTGATCAGCTCAACAATCTTCATCGAAGCCGCCTCCTTCGCGAGGGGCCACCTATGAGGGACTATTTGGCGGAGGAAGCTACCACGCCTAGCCTAGTCAGTCAGCAACAAAATAAGATAAGATAGTGCGGCCAGCCGAAGTTGCTACGACCGAAACGTCGTACTCGGGAACCTGGAACGTCATTCTCGAGGTGCCGGAGGTACTTAATGAAGCGACGGCATGGACTCCTCCGCCCCAGGGCCTACGGTCCGCATACCCTCTTCTCCATCATGTTCGCAGCGGCCCTGTCGATCTGCCCCCTGCTGGCGCGGGCTGACACGCCTGTGACGGTCGGTGGCTCATTCACGCTCACGGCGCCGGACGGAACGACGGTCACCGATGAGACTTATCGCGGCAAATGGCTGCTGGTTTTCTTCGGCTATACCTCTTGTCCCGACATCTGTCCGGCGACACTGTCCGAAATCGCCGTGGCGATTGAGGAACTCGGCCCCGACGCCGCAAAACTGCAACCGATCTTTATCACCGTCGATCCTGAACGCGACACGCCTGAAGTGATGGGGAAATACACCGGGGCGATCGATCCAAGGATCGTGGGACTCACCGGCAGTCCGCAACAGATCGCCGCGGTTGCCCAGGGATATGGCGCCTATAGCGCGCGCCACAAAACTGAAGCGGGCGCCGAAGACTACGTCGTCGACCATAGTACTTACATCTATATTATGGATCCTCAGGCCAAATTCGTCCGAGGCCTGGACTTCGACACGCCGGCCAGTCTCATTGCCGACACGCTGCGCAAAATCATGGCGCAGCCCGATGAATGAAGGAAGCCTTAGCTAGAGTTGCAGATAAGGCAAATTGTGAGGTGTAACCAAAGGTCGGCGCGATGGGAGAGATCGAGATCTGCGGCGACCGGAAATTGGGGGGAGCATGAGCGATAGCCGATGGCAGTCCCGGGAGGCCGGCGTCACGAGTTATGACGGGTTCTTTGCCGACGCCATCGCGCGGCTGCAGGAGGAGCGGCGCTACCGGGTCTTCGTGGACCTCGAGCGGATCGCAGGCCGATTCCCCCACGCCGTGTGGCACTCCCCGCAAGGACCGAAGGACGTCGTCATCTGGTGCTCCAACGACTATCTCGGGATGGGACAACACCCGAGGGTCGTCGCAGCCATGATCGAAGCGGCGACCCGGATGGGGACCGGGGCCGGCGGAACGCGCAACATCGCTGGCACCAATCATCCGCTGGTCGAACTCGAGGGCGAGCTTGCTGACCTCCACGGCAAGGAGGCGGCGCTGGTCTTCACGTCCGGCTATGTTTCGAACCAGACCGGCATCTCGACCATCGCCAAGCTGGTCCCCGATTGTCTGATCCTGTCCGATGCCCTCAACCACAATTCGATGATCGAGGGCATCCGCCAGTCCGGCACGGAGAAATGCATCTTCCGCCACAACGACGTCGATCATCTTGAGGAATTGTTGAAGACGGCGGGTCCGGATCGTCCAAAACTCATCGTCTTCGAAAGTCTCTATTCGATGGGCGGCGATGTCGCGCCAATCAATCGCATCTGCGATATCGCCGATCGTTACGGCGCAATGACCTATCTCGACGAGGTCCATGCCGTGGGCATGTACGGCCCTCGCGGCGCCGGCATCGCCGCGCGCGACGGCGCCATGAACCGGATAGACGTGATCGAAGGCACACTCGCCAAGGCCTTCGGCTGCCTCGGCGGCTATATCACGGGAAGCGCTGTGCTGATCGACGCGATCCGTTCCTATGCTCCAGGTTTCATCTTCACCACCGCGTTGCCACCGGCTATCTGCGCCGCCGCCACGGCGGCGATCCGGCATCTGAAAACCTCTGAGGAGGAGCGCAAGCGCCAGCAGGATCGCGCCCGACGGGTTAAGGCGGTGCTGGGTGCGACGGCGCTGCCGCTCATGCTGAGCGACACCCACATCGTTCCCGTGGCGGTCGGCGATCCGGCGAAGTGCAAAGCGGCGAGCGACCTTCTGCTGAGCGAGCACGGCATCTATATCCAGCCGATCAATTATCCGACCGTGGCGAAGGGAACTGAGCGGCTGCGCATCACGCCGACACCCTGTCATGAGGACATCATGATTGATCGGCTCGCGGCAGCTTTGTTCGATGTCTGGAATCGGCTCGGGCTGCCACGGGACAATCTCGCCTGAGCGGCCGAATGAAGCTTCGCCGTTCCCCGAAGATTAGGTCTTAAGGATCAAGGAAATGGCTGCCAAGGAGATCATGTTTTCGTTCGAGGCTCGCGACAGTATGCTGCGCGGCATTGACACCCTGGCGAATGCGGTGAGCGTCACGCTTGGCCCGCGGGGACGCAACGTCGCGATCGGCAGGGAGCACGGCGCGCCGCGGGTCACAAAGGACGGCGTGACCGTCGCCAGGGAAATCGAACTCGACAACAAGTTCGAGAACATGGGCGCCCAGATGGTGCGCGAGATAGCAACAAAAACCTCCTATCAGGCCGGCGACGGCACGACCACCGCCGTCGTGCTCGCGCATGCGATCGCCCGGGAGGGCGCCAAGGCGGTGGCCGCCGGCATGAATCCCATGGACCTGAAGCGCGGCATCGATCTCGCGGTCGAAGCCGTCGTCGCGGAACTCAAAAACAACGCCACGAAGGTCACCTCGAACGTCGAGATTGCGCAAGTCGGCACCATCTCGGCCAACGGCGACAGGGAGATCGGCCGCTGCCTCGCCGACGCCATGAAGAGGGTCGGCAATGACGGCGTGATCACTGTCGAGGACGGGACGTCGCTCGAAACCGAACTCGAATTCGTCGAGGGCATGCAGTTCGACCGCGGCTATATCTCGCCCCATTTCATCACCAATCGTGCAAAGATGCGGGTCGAGATGCAGGATCCCTATGTCCTCATCAGCGAGAAGAAACTGTCCAGTCTGAACGAAATACTGCCGCTGCTGGAGAAGGTGGTGCAGGCCGGCAAGCCGCTGCTCATCATCGCCGAGGATGTCGAGAGTGAGGTGATTGCGGCGCTGGTGGTCAACAAGTTGCGCGGCGCTCTCAAGGTTGCAGCCGTGAAGGCGCCGGCCTACGGAAACCGCCGCAAGGCGATGCTGCAGGATCTCGCGCTGATGACCGGCGGAACGGTGATCTCGGAGGATTTGGGCATCAAGCTCGAACATGCTTCCCTCGATATGCTCGGGCGGACCAAGAAGGTGATGATCGACAAGGCAAACACCACGATCGTCGGCGGCGCCGGCGAGCGGGAAAGAATCGAGGCCCGCATCGCCGAGATCAAGCTCGAGCTTGCGGAAACCACCTCCGATTTCGACCGCGAGAAGCTCCAGGAGCGGCTGGCCAGGCTCGCCGGTGGCGTCGCCGTTATCCGGGTCGGCGGTGCAACCGAAGTCGAGGTCAGGGAGAAGAAGGATCGCATCGATGACGCGATGAACGCGACAAGAGCCGCGGTTGCAGAGGGCATTCTCCCCGGCGGTGGGGTCGCCTTGCTGCGCGCCGGCAGGGCGCTCAAGAAGCTCAAGGGCAGCAACGAGGACCAGCAGGTCGGCATCGCGATCGTCAGGAAGGCGATCACCTGGCCGGCTCGGCAAATCGCGATCAATGCCGGCCTGGAAGGCTCGGTCGTCATCGCCGGGATCCTCGAAAACGACGACAACGCCTATGGCTACGATGCCCAATCGGGCGTGTACGGGGATCTGGTGTCAAAGGGCATCATCGACCCGGTCAAGGTGGTGCGAACGGCGCTCCAGGGCGCAGCCTCGGTGGCAGGCCTCCTCATCATGACGGAGGCCATGGTGGCCGAAGTGCCTGGCCCGCCGCCGCCGGAGCTTCCCGGTCACGAGCATCATCATCACGATATGGATTTGGATTTTTGACCGCTTCGCGGTCGTAATCCGGGCTCGCGGCAATCAACAATGATCTCGTCCGCTATCGAGGTGAGACAAATCGTCGAGGATCACGGTATCCAAGGTCGGCTCATGGCGCGAAGTTGCCGACCGAGATGGGTCAAAAGTGGCATAATTTGCCATCTGGAGCTGGAGCGAAGTCAACAGAAATGCGGCCATTGAGAGGGCGTCGCCGAATTCAAACGAAAACACGCCGTGACCGACCCCGAGTTGCAAGCTGCAACCGCGATCTGGGAGCCGCAATTCAGGACACTGGACGAGCGGATGCTTTGGCCAAGTTGCGTTGGCCTCGTCAACGCCTCTCACGTACTCGCCCGCAATGCCGGGCGCGGAAATAACCCGCGCCAGTAAAACCTGAGCCTGTGCCCACCTGGGAAGCCTGGCACCCAGATTTCAGAAATCGGGCTGATCCTCGCCTAGACCACCGTGGTCACAGAAGGAAGAGAGGTAATTGAGTTGAGCGGCAGATTGCGGTTGCGACCTGCAAACAGGGCGGTTGGCGTCACTCGCCCCTCGAAGTTTCTGGTGATGTATTGGGATCGCCGTCTCCGACATTGTAAGTGTCGGGATTCGATTCGGAAGAGCGCTACCGCCTTTCCCCACACTCATTGAACTGCCACTTCCGGCTTCGCTGCTGCAGCAGAGTGAAGGTTCCCCTTCCTAGAAGGCCTAATCCATTCGGGGTTCCAAGATACTTTTTTCAAAGAGATCGAGCAGCGCCTGTTGCCGATCTGGCGACAGCTACCTCATGCCGAGGAAATACGCACTTTTCGTCCGGTCCGTCGCGACGAACATGCCCGAAGCATCTTCTTTGTTCTGGAAATCGACTATCCCTCTCTCGAGGCGATCGATGAAGCCATGGCCTCACCGGTGCGCGAGGAAGCAAGGGCTGCGCATGAAACGCTGCACATGTATAACGGGCGTCACTATCATCTTATTTCACGGAAGCTGTAGCGCAGCTTCCGTCGATCAAGTCGACCGGTCTCGACCATAGCTTCAGCTTGCGGAGAAAACGCCTGATATGCGCGGTCGGTGACGAGTTCTTTGGCACCTGCCCTCGCACTCGCGTGTGAAGAGCCGATCGAAATGGGGCGCAGCCTGTGATTTCGGAGCGGCGGCGCTCCCGGCTCAAATTTTTCCAAATTCGAGCTGCGCGAACTGGAGATGCGCGGGCGCGCCAAAGCCGTTGCGCGTTCGCGTCCTGCCAAGCGCGGTCATGCCCGCCTGGTTTTTTTACGCGCCCGGCGCGGGCAGATTCTTTAGCTTGATGATGAACTCGCGCATCGCGCCCCGAAGCGGGTCGAACAGCGCATTGGTCTTTTCCCGGACCATCACTTCGCTGAGCAGCTTCAACCCCACCGCTACCGCCGCTGCGGGATCGGGTCCAAGACCGGAACTGCCCCGGATCCGTTCGACGATGGCGATGACGTCGTCATGGTTCACATGCAGGAAGCTTAGTTCCGCGGGCTCGCGCGGCGGTAGTCCGTCCCGGTCGCGCAGGAGGTTGAGAGACACTTCATAGGTATATCCGACTGACGCCATTTATCACGTTCCTCTGGCTGGTTTCTGCTTCACGCGGCGGCGATATGCCTTGTCCGCATCGAGCCCCTTCAACACCGCATCGACATGCGGCGTGATCGCCTCTCGTTCGCTCAATCGCCCGGTCAAAAGATGGAGCCAACTCATGGCCACCAAGCCCGCGATGGCTGAGCAACCGCGGGCTTAGTTGTTTGGATTGTACGGGCATCCGGGTCAGCTCTTCGGCGTCTTTCCCTCGTAAGACAATACGTTGCCGACCGGCTGGTACTTAGCCCCGTCGAACTGGAACAGCTGCAGCGATTCGATGGGATAAATGTCGTCTGCCCCTTTCGTGGTCAGCGTGATGCCGGGCAACAGCAGATCAAGCTCCACATTTGACAGTTGGCGCGCTGCTTCCATCATCGCGCCGCGCGACGGTTCCTTCATCACCTCCAGCACTTTCACAAGAGCCTCGCCGGTGAGGTAGCCCATCTGTCCCAGCGCGTCACCTGTTTCAAACCGCGGCTTCACCGCGTCATGGTCGGCGACATATCGCTTCACGCCGGCGTCGCCCGCGTAGGCCGGAAGATCGATCGGCTTGATGTACTGGCTGGTGAGCACGCCCTTTGCGTTGTCCAGGCCGGCAGGCATGAGGGCATACACCGACGAGGCTATGTAGGAGAGCATTGTCACGGGATGCCAGCCGCTTTCGGCCGCAAATTTGACGGCCTGCGCGCCCTGTTTTGGCGGCGCGATGACGACCAGCGTGTCGGCGCCCGAGGCCTTCAGATTGGACAGCTGGGTGTCGATCGTCGGGTCGGTGGCGGTGACTGGCTGTTCAGATACGAGCTGCACGGTCGAGCTCTCAAGCTCGGCCTTCAGTCCAGCCTGAAATGTCAGTCCGGTTTCCGTGTTCAGGAAAAGCAGGCCAACCTTCGCATCCGGCTTGGTTGCCTTCAGATAACCAGCGAACACGGCGGCTTCCGTAGTAAAGGACGGCGCCAGGCCAATGATCCACTTCTTGCCGCTCTTCAGCTCATGGATGCCCGAATACATGAACAGGTTCGGCACGCCGTGCTTGTCGACATAGCGTCCGATGGCTTCATTGTTCGGGGTGCCGGCGATACCGAGCAGGGCGAACACCTGGTCGCTTTCAACCATCTTGCGCACGTTGGTCAGCGTGCGCTGCGGGTCGAGGGCATCATCATCGATGACGAGTTCGATCTTGCGGGTTTTTCCGTCTCCCATCTTGACGCCGCCAGCCGCGTTGACGGCTTCGACCTTTGTCCGGATACCCTCGTCGACCGCGCCGAGCGCTGCGACGGGGCCGGTCAGGGCGCCGCTGACGCCGATCTTGATCGACGTGTCCGTGATGCCGGGAGCTGCATCCTCGGCCCAGGCCGCCGATCCCGACAAGCCGGCGGCAAGCGCGGCTGACATCAGCAGTCTGCGGTATGGTGTTGGCATGGTCATGAATGTTCTCCTCCTTGCGCCGGGCGTTGCACCGGCAACGGTTGCGTTTCTTTGTTGGAAAGTGCGGTGAGAAGTCGCCGGACAGTCCGCGCAACGAGCCCCACCAGCCCGTCGCGCGCAATGAGGATCATGCCGATCAGGCAGAGACCGTAGATCAGCCCGCCCAGTGCCGGGTTGATCTCGGACGCCCAGTCGGGGACGAACAGGACGAAGACCGCGCCGATGAAGGCGCCGATCACGCTCGAAACACCGCCAAGGATGGAGCCGACCAGAATGTCGATCGAGCGGGTGGCCAGAAATGCCTGCGGGCTCACATAGGCGTTGAGAATGGCATAGAAGCCGCCGCCGAGGCCGGCAAAGGCCGAACTGATGGCAAACACCGTGAGGCGGGTCTTGATCAGGTCGATGCCGAGCGAGGCGGCGATGCTGGCATTGTCGCGCAGCGCTCGCAACGCGCGGCCGCTGTCGCCATGGACCAGCCTGGCCATGACCGCCGCGCAAAGGCAGGCGCCGGCCGCGCATAGGTAGTAGAGCCATGTCTCCTCGCTGCCAAAAAACCAGACAGGCTTCTCCAGCGGGTCGATGCCGATGCCGGCGACGCCGCCGGTCAGCCAGTCGAGTTTCAACAGCAGTTGTGGAACGACTGCGGCGATACCGAAGGTGACGACGGCCAGCTGAAGGCCAGGCAATCTCAGCGCCGGCAGGCCGATGGCCACGCCGACCAGACTGGTCAGCAGCGCCGCGGCGGGCAGGGTGAGCAGCGGATTGATGTCGTAGGTCGAGGCAAGGATGGCTGTCGTGTATGCCCCGCAGGCAAAGAACGCGCCCTGTGCGATGCACACCTGGCCACCATAGCCCAGGAGCAGATTGAGGCCGAGGATCGCCATTGCGAAGGTGAGGGCAAGGCTCACCTGGAACAGCAGGTAAGACGACAGCAGCAAGGGCAGCGCCGCGAGCAAGCCGACGGCGAGAACGACGAGGGCTGCCTGTTCCCGGGAACGCATTGTCGTCCTCATACCCGCACCGCCGCTACTGTGCCGAACAAGCCTGTCGGGCGAACCAGCAGCACCACGAGCGTCACCACGATCGGGACCGCCAGCCGCAGATCCGCGCCAATGAAGGAGATAAAGGTCGCGCCGACGCTTTCGACGACGCCAATCAGCAGGCCGCCGACAATCGCGCCCATCGGGCTGTCCCAGCCGCCGAGGGTGGCGGCCGCCAGCGCGTAGATGAGAACCGGCGCCATCATGCCCGGGCTGAGAAACAGGCGTGGCGCGACCAGCGCTGCCGCCAGGAAGCCGACGACGGCGGCAAGCCCCCAGCCGAGGGTCAGCATGGTCTCGACGCGTATTCCGACCAGCAGGCTGTTCTCGCTGTCGGAAGCCGCCGCCCGCATTTGCAGTCCCAGCCGCGTGACGCGAAACAGCGTGGCGAAAGCCACCGCGAGGCCGCCTAGGACGGCAACCAGGCCAAGTGCTGCTGCGGTGATCCTGACGCCGCCGATCGTCCAGCCGCCTTGCGGAAAGACGTCGCCAAACGCCCGCGGATCGGCTCCCCATATCCACAGGCAGCCAGCGCCGAAGACAACAAAGAGGCCAAGCGTGAGCACCGCGATGCTTTCTGGCCGCGCGCGGTAGACCGGCTTGACGACTGCCCAGAACACCGCGGCGCCGAGGAGAAATGAGAAGATCGCCGCTGTCGTGAAGGCCAGGGCGGTCGGCAAGCCCCATTGTTCGAGCTGCCATGCGACATAGGCGGAAAACGTCGCCATCTCGCCCTGGCCAAAGTTGACGATATGCGTGGCCCGGTAGATGAGCACCAGCGCCAGCGCCAGGGCACCATAGATTGCCCCCGCGGCGAGGCCGTCCCATACCAGCTGGAAGAGCAGGGTCATGTCAGACTCCGAGATAGGAACGTTGGACCGAGGCATCGGCCAACAGGTCGGCGGCCTTGCCCCGCAGCGTGATCTCGCCGGCCTCCATCACATACGCGGTGTGGGCGATGCGCAGCGTCCGGTCGGCGTTCTGCTCGACAATCAGCACCGTGGTGCCGTGTTCGGCGTTGAGCCGCACGATGATGGAGAACAGCTCGTCGACGATTGCCGGCGCCAACCCCAGCGAGGGTTCGTCGCACATCAGGATGCGAGGGCGCGACATCAATGCCCGCGCGATCGCCAGCATCTGCTGTTCGCCGCCGCTGAGGGTGCCGGCCTGCTGGCGCCGTCTCTCGCGCAGACGCGGAAAGACCGCGTACCAGCGCTCCAGATCGTCCGCGATCTGCTTGCGCGAGCTTACAATTGTGGCACCGAGAGCAAGGTTTTCCTCGACGCTGAAGCTGGCGAATGTGCCGCGACCTTGCGGGATATGGGCGAGGCCAAGCTCAACTCGCCGCGCCGGGTTCAGACCGATCAGCGACTTCCCGGCGAACTCGATGCGGCCGCGGGCCGGAATGAGGCCGGAGACGGCGCGAAGCGTGGTTGTCTTGCCGGCGCCATTCGAGCCGAGCAAGGCGACGATGGTGCCTTCCTCGATGGCGAAGTCTATGCCGCGCAACACCTGCAGCGATCCGTAGCCGGCCTCGAGATGTTCCACCGACAGCATGGTCAGGCCCGCCCCAGATAGGCGCTGACAACTTCAGGGTTGGCCCTGATGTCCGCGGGCGTGCCTTCGGCGAGGTTCCTGCCGAGATGCAGCACCACCAGGCGGCTGCACAGCGACATCACCAGACCCATATGGTGTTCGACCAAGAGGACCGTGACCCCATACTGGTCGCGCACGCGCCTGACGAGGTCGCCAAACTCGGAAACCTCGCCATGCGTCAGCCCGCCCGCCGGCTCATCGAGCAGCAGCAGGCTGGGCCTTGCCGCAATCGCGCGGGCGATCTCGACGCGCTTCAAGGTTCCATAGGGCAAGGCGTCGGCTTGATGGTCGGCAACGGACTCAAGCTGAAGGTCGCGCAGGATCGAGCCACACCACTGCCGGGCCTCGCGTTCCCTTGTCGATGTGAGGCGTGGCCGGAACAATGAGCCCAGCATGGAGCCGCCGTGGAGATGGCGGGCGCCGAGCAGGACGTTCTCCAGAACGGTCAGCCGCGGATAGATGCCGAGGTTCTGGAACGTGCGCGCAATTCCGCTGGAAATCACCCGCTGCACAGGCAGCGCGTCAATCCGCTCTCCAGACAGCCGTATCGAGCCGCTCTCGATCGCGTAGAAGCGCGTGATGCAGTTGAAGAGCGTGGTCTTGCCGGCGCCGTTCGGGCCGATCAGACCGCAGATCTCGCCGGCGCTTACGCCCAGGCTGACGCTATCGAGCGCTTTCACACCGCCAAAGCGTACGGAAACGCCCTGCACGTCCAACAATGGCTTTCGCCCGGCATCGACAGACTGATGCATGAAACTCCCGCCTCCCACGGGCTGTGTCACCGACTGCTGGAGCTCCCCCGTCCAGCAGCCTGCTCGGCTTACGGCGCGATCAGGTAGTTGCTGAACCCGCCATGTCGGCTCCCGATTCCCGAGATCGCCTTGTTGATGTCGTCGAGTGACGCGATCTCGTGTTCCAGAATGGAGAGGTCGATGGCTCCGGCCCGGATCATGTCGACCATTTCGTAGCCTTCGGCCGTGGTGAACCAGACGGACCCGATCAAGCTCATCTGCTCGTCCATCAGCCATTTGAGGTCGATCGGAATAGTGCCCGTTGTACCGCCGATGTTGACGATCGTGCCGCCGCGACGGATGGCGTGCATGGCGTCATCGAAGATGGCCAGCGAGGCCACGGCCCCCAGCGTGTCGAGCATGATGTCGGCGCCCTGGCCATCGGTGCGCGATTTGACCCAGTCGGTGATCGCGCCGTCATCGGTCGAGAAGACTTCGATGCGCCCGGGCGCCAGGGCCTTGACGCGGTTCAGGAGTTCCTTGTTCCGTCCGGTGCCGAAGATGCGCGACACACCCATGGCCAGCGCGATCAAGGTAGCGCCGAGGCCGAGGGTTCCCGACACCCCGTTGATGACCATGCTCTTTCCGACCAGCGGGCCCGCCTTCTTGATCGCCGAAAAAGCGGTGCCCAGATATCCGAGCCTTGCTGCCTCGGGGAAGGTGATGTTGTCCGGCAGCTTGACGATGGCGTATTGGGGCGCGGCCATATATTCGCAGAAGCCGCCATTAGGATACATGTCGAAAAGCTTCTGCGACTGCGGCTGAAATCCGAAATAGCCGTTGAAGGTGAAGTGGTTGCACTGCGTCCGCTTGCCGGACAGGCAGGCGGGGCAGGCGCCGCACGAGCGGACCGGGCTGACATAGACGCGATCGCCGGGCTTGATGCCGATGACCTGTTCGCCGACCTCGGACACGATGCCGGCAGGATCCAGTCCGAACGTGGCCGGGAGTTTTGGCAGCGGCAGATGCGGGCACCATTTCGGCCAGTTGGCCAGGACGTTGCCGAGATTTGGAACCATCCCGCAGGACTTGACCTGAACGACGACGTCAGTCGCCTTGGCCACTGGACGCTCGACCGTATCGATCCGCATCGGCTGACCGACTTCGTGCATGCGAGCGGCACGCATAAACAACGTCATATTCTTCTCCTCCCGGTGGCGCTTGGTCCTCGATACACGCCTTGACATACGATATGGTTTTCAAATACCAACAAGTATCTAAAAACGCAATAGGCCATTCGGTCATTTCAGAAAAATGAACCAGGCACTGCCGCAGGTCGTCCCTCGAGCAGATCGGCTGAGTCACGGAGGAGGAAATCATGACATCGCAATCAGGACATGCGGCCGTCGAGAGTTCGACGGCGCCGGTGACGCTGGCCGGCGGGGCATTGGGGTTCAACTGGCTGCCGGTCTTCGTCGCCCAGCATCAGGGCATCTTCGCCCGGCATGGGCTCGACCTCGTGCTCAAGCGGATGGGCAGTGTCGACAAGGCCACCGCGGCCGTGCGTGCGGGTGAAGCAAACCTGGCGATCACCCCGCCGGAAGGTGCGATCGCCGACAAGATTGCGGGCGGGCGGCTGCGTATCATCGCCGGCAATGCCAACCGGTTGCCGATGTCGCTGGTCGCCAGACCTGACATCAAACGCATCGAAGACCTGAATGGCTGCGTGCTGGGAACGTCTTCCCTGACTGAAGGCACGTCCATCTATACGCGCGAGATGCTCGCGATGCATGGCCTGATATATCCCGGAGACTATGAGTTCGCGGTCGTCGGGGTGCATCCAGAGCGCTGGCAGGCGTTGCAGGAAGGCCGGATCGACGCCGCCGTTCAACCGGTGCCGTTGAATTTCGTCGCCATCGACGCCGGCTATTCAAACCTTGGCGAGGTCACCGACGCCATTCCCGAGATCGTCTTCACCGCGGTGATTGGCGACGCCGATTGGCTCGGGCAGAACGACGGTGCGATCAGGGCGCTGTTCAAGGGGCTGATCGAGGCGACTGCAATCATCTACGACCAGTCGAAGGATGCGGTGCTCGTGCCGATCCTGATGGAGATCACCCGCTCCGACGCCTCCTATTCGCTGAGGGCGCTCAACTACATGCGCCGGCAGCAGATGTTTCCGCCGGCTCTGGAAATTCCTGACGCCGCCTTCAGCAAGACGATTGAACTGATGGTCAAGGCCGATCTCCTCGACGCCACCGCCGAAGACGATGCGCGCTCGACCCTCGACATGAGCTTTCTCCAGAACACTGGCCGGCTGTGAGGATCATGCTGCGATGGATCTGACCTCATTCGAGCCCTTGGTGGCATTGCGAATCCTCTGCGGCGTGTGGTTCCTGCCGCACTGCATCGGCAAGATACGAAACGTCGGTCCGGCATCGGGGACATTCGCAAAGGCCGGACTTTACCCGCCGCGCGCCTTGGTCGTTGCGACCATTCTGACGGAGATTGTCGCGGGCGCCGGTCTGGTAACGGGCATCTGGCAAGAGGCAGCGGCGGCTCTAGCCGTTCTGGTGCTTGCCGGCGCGAGTTACGCTGTCGTCAAGATCAACGGTTTCAACTGGCGCTGGCAGAAGCAAGGACCGGAATTCATGGTGTTCTGGGCCTGTGCATGCGCGCTGTCTGTGGCTGGATAGCGAAAGCGGAAAGTCGTAGCTACTTTGATGCGGACTTCTTTATGACGACACTTTGCTAACCTTCAAACCATACTGACAGTGTGGAGCAGGAGCTTGGAATGGCGGTTGCGGCGAAAACCAAGATTGTGCGGAAGCGATTGACCCGCGAAGAGAGTCGGGCGCTGACGCGCGAGAAGATACTGGCGTCAGCCTACGACGTCATGGCGCGAGAGGGCTATGAGGGCGCCTCGATCGATCGGATCGCGGAAGAGGCCGGCTTCAGCAAGGGTGCGTTCTATTCAAACTTCAGCAGCAAGGAGGAGGTCTTCCTGGAACTGCTGGAAACGCACTCGGTTCAGGACGTCGATGAAATCGCCAAAATCCTTGAAAAGCTCGAAGATCCGCGCGAGATGATCGATGCGATCAGCAAGTGGTCGGTCATGCGCGCCTCGGATTCCAGCTGGGGCATGCTGGCGCTGGACCTTTTCCGGCGCGCAAAGCACGACGCCACATTTGGTGATCGCCACGCTCATCTGTTCCGCAAGCAGTGGACCGGCCTTGGAGAAATCCTGTTGAAGCTGTTTCCGAAGGGCGCTGCGCCAGCCGATCCTGAGACGCTCGGTGGAATTGTCTTCGAGCTTACTTATGGAGCGGCGTCGAGCTTTACCGATGGGCCATCCGTCGGCGACCTCGTCAGGCTTGCTCTCATGTCCATGTATGACGCCTACGGAAAGGCCGCCGACGGCAAACGGGCCTGAGCCCGAATCTGTTGCAGGGCTCACCCGCCGAGCAGGCCGCCGGTACCCGGCAACACCTCGGTGCTGCCTGGCCCCGGGTTGCAAAGGACCTAGCGGCCCCGGCCTTCCACTTCGATGTAGAGGTCGACGTCATCGCCGATCATGCCCTGTGCGGCTTTCATGCCGAAATCGCTGCGCTTGACAGTGGTGCGTGCGCTGAACCCAACGACATGGCTCTTGTCCCAGGGGTTCTGCCCTTCCTTGTTGAAGGTGACATTCAGTGTCGTGGGTTTGGTGACACCGGCGATTGTCAGGTCGCCAGCGATGGTGCCGGTCTTGTCGTCGACCTTCTTGAAGTCCTTGCCGACGAAGGTGATGTCCGGAAACTCGGTGGCGTTGAACCAGTCCGCGCCCTGGATATCATCGTCGCGCTGCTTGCTGTTCGTCGACAGGCCCGCGACCTTCACGGTCACGTTGAGGGTGCTTGATTCCGGCTTTGCGGCGTCGAACTCGAAGCTGCCGGAAAAGTCGTTGGCGGTGCCAATGACTTTCGAGAAACCGAGATGGTCGATAAAAAAAGCGATATGCGAATGAACGATGTCGACGTCGAATGTGGTGGCTTTTGCCGCGCCCGCGCATAGGGCTACTGACATGACTGTTGATGCTAGTAAGGCATGTATGACTTTAGGCATTGTCCTTCTCCTCCATTGTTAAACCGGAAAACTCGCGCCATAGCGGATGATCGCCACGGCGACCGCGGATGCCGCGGGAACAAGGCAAAGGACCGTGAAGATCGCCAGGCGCGCGGCTTGCCCTTTTGCCGGGAATACGCGCGCAAACCGACTGCTCGCCAGCGGCGCAAGGAAGACGGCGCCAAACAGGCAAAGGATTGCCAGATCGGTCTTGCGCGTGATCAGCGTGACGGCTAGCACCACCGCCAGGATGCTGCCCGCGCCGCCGAGCATTGCCGTCGTGGCGAAGGCATATTGTGCATTGGCAACGTTCCAGACAAGGCTGGCGAATATCGCCACGGCGAAGATGATCAGAAGCTGGAAGCTGGACGATGACGCGCCGAACAGCGCGAGAGGGGCGAATCCCAGGCAGAAGATCCCGAGCACGATGGCCCGCCGGAGATTTGCTTCGCCGGCCTCACCATTCTGGTCACGTGACAGCAAGAGCATGACCAGCAGCCCAGCGGCGGCGGCAACGATCACCTCGATCGGTCCGTCGGTCAGCCGTACCCAGCCGATGTAGAAGGCAGCGGCGACGGGTTGCAGCAACACGATTGCGCGAGACAATTTCGGCAGCTTGAGCAGATCGACAGCGACGCCGACGACCGTTCCCAGCACGGCGACATAGAAAATCTTGTTGACTGCTCCGACGGGCGGGAAGGCCGGTACCTTGTTATAGACGAGGTAGTAGGCCGCAAGGAAAATTGCCGGCAGCAGCAGTTCGCTCCATGGCGAGCCGATGTGGCGCCATTTCAAGATGCCGGCCATCAGGAACGACGCAGCTGCTACCAGCGCGACGCTGATGAGGAGGGCTCCCTGGGGAGACTGGCCCATCGCGATCATTCCGCGAGGGCCGGTCTGTCGGAAGCGGGCTCGGTGCCTGCCTGCCTTTGCTTCAGCCGCAAGTCGAGCCGCGGGTACACACGGCGCGCGTTCAGCTCAAAAACCCTGGCGCGATCGCCCGCCGACAGTCCGAGCGCCTCGATGTAGCGCTTGGTGTCATCGAAAGGACGGCCGGTTTCAGGGTCGATGCCCCTGACGGCGCCGATCATCTCGGACCCGAACAGGATGTTGTCGATCGAAATCACCCGGAACAGGAGATCGATGCCGGCCTGATGGTAGACGCAGGTGTCGAAGAACACGTTCCTCATGACATGTTCGGTGAGGGGTGGCTTCTTCAGCATGTCGGCCAGTCCCCGGTAACGGCCCCAGTGATAAGGGACCGCGCCGCCGCCGTGCGGAATGACGATGCGCAGGTCCGGGAAATCGCGAAACAGGTCGCCCTGCAGAAACTGCATGAAGGCGGTGGTGTCGGCATTGATGTAGTGGGCGCCGGTTGTGTGGAAACAGGCGTTGCACGACCCGGAAACGTGGACCATCGCCGGCACGTCGAGCTCGACCAGCTTTTCAAAGAACGGATACCAGGATCTGTCCGTCAGAGGTGGTGAAGACCAATGGCCGCCGGACGGGTCGGGATTGAGATTGCAGCCGACGAAGCCAAGCTCGGTGACGCAGCGTTCGAGCTCATGAATGGAATTGGCAATCGGAATTCCCGGTGACTGCGGGAGTTGGCACACGCCGACAAAATTGTCGGGAAACATCGATACGATCCGCGCAATCAGGTCGTTCGAATAGCGCGCCCATTCGGCACTGATCGCCTCGTCGCCGATGTGGTGACCCATGCCTGCGGCGCGCGGCGAGAAGATCGTCATGTCGGCGCCGCGCTCGCGCAGCAGACGAAGCTGGTTCGCCTCGATCGAGTCACGGAGTTCGTCATCCGATATGCTGGGATAGAGCGGCCTGGACGCATCCCGACCCTCGGCATAGGCGACCTGGCTCTGCCGGAACTCGTGGTGTCCGGCAGGCTCCGTGGTGAAGTGGCCGTGGCAATCAATGATCATGGCTGTGCACCGGATGAAACGGAAAAGGCAACGTCCGTTGTTGAAATCGAGATGACGATCGACCCGCCTCCGCTCAGGCGTCCCAGACGGCCGGCAAATTCATGACGCCGCGGAAGCGCCACCCCTTGCTGACAACTTCGCGGTCCGGGTCGAGGCGCAGGTTCGGCAACGAGCTAAACGCTTCTTCAAGCGCGATCTTGCCAATCGAGCGGCTCAGATAATGGCCCGAACAAAAATGCGGCCGGTAGCCGAATGAGGCGTGCTGCTTGCGCGGCCGGTCGAGAACGAATCGATCGGCGTCCTCGAAACGGCTCTCGTCGCGGTTAGCCGACGCCAGCACAATCGCCACGGAGGCGCCTTTCGGAATGACTGTGCCGGCTAGTTCGAACTCTTCCCGCGCCAGCCGGGGGGTGACGCCGATGGGAGCGATCCAGCGCAGGCCTTCGTCATAGGCCCGCTGCGCCAGCCCTGCGGGGTCGACAGTCAAGGCGACTGCCTGCGCCGGATCCTGGAGCAGCCCGAAGGTCGCATTGGCAGCGCCATGACCGGGCTCCTGCAGGCCGCCGAGAACAATAACGCGCATCGTCGGCATGATCTCGTCGAAGCCGCGCACCTTCCCCTCCGCCATGCCGCCATGCACGACATGGGAGGTCAGGGAATGGTCGGGTTTTGAAGTCACGCGCTCGACGATCGGGCGCATGACGTCGTCGATTTCGTTGCGTGCGCGCTCGCAGGCCGCCCAGGCATCTGGATCATTGGGCCGCTGCAGGCCGCCATTGAGGGAGTGGAACCAGCGTGTCAGCGTATCGACATCGACCTCGGTGAAGCCGACGAAATCGCCGATGATGCGCACGCTGATCGGCTCGAACAGCTCGGTGGTCAGATCGGCAGCACCCCGTTCTCGGATCGATTTGATGAACCGGTTGACGATCGGCCGGGCGAGACGCTCGATATAGCCATTGACCTTCTCGGCGCTGAGGTTTTCGTCGATGCCTTGGCGCAGGCAGGCGTGTTCGGGTCCGGACATGCTTAGGACATTGGGCATGCCCATGACGCGGGCTTCGGGCCGGCCTGAACTGTCCGACGGTCCGAACAGCGCGTCCTTGACACCGATCGTCTGGCAATCCGACCAGCGCGTGACGAACCACTCGCCGGTTTCCTGAAACAGGCTGACCGGCGCCTCACGGCGTAGCCTTGCGTAGACCGGGTAGGGGTCGCGAAACAGATTTTCGCCGGTGAGGGCGTCGAGGGATCCACTCATAGCGCCCTCCTGCCCATGTCACTGCACACACGTTCGCACTGCTGAAACGCCAGCTGCATTCGAAACATCTCCTCCCGTGGATCCCGGCCACCAACTCAAGAACGCATGATGGTCAGTTGACATACTAAAACGTCTTCAGATACTATCTAGTATCCGAATGCCAATCGGTTGTCAACGACTCGGTCCTGATTTGTCACGGGACTTGGGCCAACCCGGGGGCCGGGAGGTAGCATTCGGACATGGGAGGAAATCAGGCGTGCCAATTGTCGTGCGAAATACTCCTCGGACAGATCTCGACATCATTGCCGGGCTACAGGAGCTTGGTGTCGCCACCATCCACGAAGCCCAGGGACGCATGGGGCTGCTGGCCTCATATGTAAGTCCAATCTACAGGCCGGCGCGGGTCGCTGGAAATGCGCTGACCTGCGAGGTCGCGCCGGGCGACAACTGGATGATCCACGTTGCCGTCGAACAGGCGCGGGCAGGCGACATCCTGGTCGTGGCGCCGACATCTCCGTCGCAGGACGGATATTTCGGCGATCTGCTTGCCACCGCCTTGATGGCGCGCGGTGTGCGCGGCCTGATCATCGATGCAGGCGTTCGCGACATCGCAAGCCTGACCGAAATGCGGTTTCCGGTCTGGTCGAAATCGATATTCGCCCAAGGCACCGTCAAGGAGACGGTCGCCAATGTTCAGGTGCCGATCGTGTGTGCGGGCGCCCTTGTTCATCCTGGCGATGTGATTGTCGCCGACGACGATGGCGTCTGTGTCGTGCGCCGAAACGAGGCGGCAGAAATCCTTGAGAAGGGGCGTGCGCGGGAGGTCCGCGAGGCCGAAACGCGTCGACGCTACGCGGCCGGAGAACTGGGGCTCGACATGAACAATATGCGGCCCCGCCTGGAGGAGAAAGGGCTCAGATATGTCGATGCAACAAGCCAGGACTGATTCGAAAACCGTTCCGCGGCGCGTCGTCACCGGAATTCAAAACGGCAAATCCGTCTTTGTCAGCGATGGGCCAGTCCCCAACGTCCATCACTACGAAGGCATTCCGCAGTTCATGACCTCGGTGTGCTGGACAACCGCAGCCACCCCCGAGTTGCCGGCGCAAGAGGTCGAGGCAGCACCGCCTTTGCTGTTCATTCCACCCGCGCCCGGCGAAACGCGACTGATGATCGTCCGCTTCCCGCCGGACTCGGTCTTTGCCGGCCCAGGCTTCGATCCGGCACTGGCCGACCAGGAACAGGCCACGCACATTCCAGGCCTTGCCGAGCTGTTCGAACAGGACAATCCCGGCATGCACACCACCGATACCGTCGACTACGACATCGTGCTCGATGGTGAGATCTGGCTTGAGCTCGATGATGGAGCGGTGGCGCATCTGCGTCAGGGCGACGTTGCGGTCCAGTGTGGCACCCGCCATGCATGGCGCAACAGGGGCACGAGGGTCGCGACCATGGCCTTCGTGCTGATTGGCGCAGAGCGGCGCGCCTAGCCGCCCATCCAAAAAGAAACACTGCGCGACCCCGGCTTGAGGAACTCGGTGCCGGCACCCGCAAACGGAGGAGGCAAATGAGCCAACATTTCGACTGCTTGATCGTTGGAACCGGCCACGCCGGCGCCCAGACCGCGATTTCGCTGCGACAGCAAAACTTTCAGGGATCGATTGGCCTGCTTGGAGAGGAGTTCGACCCGCCCTACGAACGTCCTTCCCTGTCGAAGGACTATCTGGCGGGCGAAAAACCGTTCGCGCGGATCCTGATCCGGCCGATCGACTTCTGGAAGACGCGCGAGATTTCGCTGTTGCTCGGTCGCCGGGTGACAGAGGTCGATGCCGGAAATCATTCGCTCACATGCGCCGACGGATCAGCCTTCACATATGGCAGCCTTGTCTGGGCAGCGGGTGGCGCCGCCCGCAAACTGGCCTGCCCCGGTGGGCAACTCGATGGCGTTCATCGCGTACGAGCACGCCCCGATGTGGACGCGATGCAGGAAAGGCTGTCCGAGACGGCGAGGATTATCGTGATCGGAGGCGGCTATATCGGACTTGAGGCAGCCGCCGTGCTGAGAAAGCAAGGCCATCAGGTCACCGTGCTCGAAGCGATGGATCGCGTCCTCGCGCGTGTCGCCGGCGAACCGCTCTCAAGGTTCTATGAGGACGAGCATCGGGCGATGGGCGTCGATGTCAGGCTTGGTGTTGCCGTTCGAAGCCTTGAGGGCAGGGACGGGCGGGTAGAGGCTGTTTGCCTGTCCAGCGGGGAGCATGTCGCGGCCGACATGGTGATCGTCGGGATCGGCATCGAACCCTCGGTCGGGCCTCTTCTTGCAGCCGGAGCGAGCGGAGGAAACGGCGTTGATGTCGACGGATTCTGCCGGACTGCCCTGCCGGACGTCTTTGCCATTGGCGACTGTGCAAGACATGCGAATGTGTTCGCAGGCAACGTCCGCATCCGGCTTGAGTCGGTGCAGAACGCGTCTGACCAGGCGGCGACCGTAGCCAAGGTCCTCACCGGTCACCCCGAGCACTACGAGACGGTCCCGTGGTTCTGGTCGAACCAATACGATCTGCGGCTCCAGACGGTAGGGATCTCGTCGGGTCACGATCAGGCGGTCGTTCGCGGCGATCCAAAGACCCGGAAATTCTCGGTCATCTATCTGAAGCAGGGCGTGGTGCAGGCGCTCGATTGCGTCAACGCGGTCAAGGACTACGTCGAGGGCAAGGGGCTCGTTACCGGGCGCGTTTCCGCATCCCCGGAAATGCTGGCCGATACGGCAATCACGTTGAAGTCCCTCCAGCACGCTGCCATCGCAGCGCCGCCCGCACCGTACAACCAGGAGCCTTCCCTATGTCCAAACTGACGGTCATCAAGCGTGACGGCACGCACGTTTCCCTCGATGGCGAAGCCGGTGTTTCCGTCATGGAAAACATCCGTTCGTCCGGGATCGACGAGATCCTCGCTATATGCGGCGGTTGCTGCTCCTGCGCCACCTGCCATGTCTACGTCGATACCGATGCTTCAGGGGCCCTGCCGCCGATGTCCACCGATGAGGACGAACTGCTCGAGGGGTCACCGCACCGTCGTCCCAACTCTCGGCTTTCCTGCCAGGTTCCATTCAGTGCGGGGTTGAATCTCATCAGCGTGGAAATTGCGCCCGAGGATTAGCGGCTTCGCCGGTGGCTGGCCACTGATCGATATTTCCATCTCGCTGAATTGCGCTCAATCCTGGAGAACCGCCCGATGAAAACGTGCGCCGCTGTTGCTGTCGCCGCCGGAAAGCCGCTGGAGATTATGGAGGTCGACCTTGACGGCCCGCGCGACGGCGAGGTGCTGGTCGACATCAAGGCGACCGCCATCTGCCACACCGACGAATTCACTTTGTCGGGCGCTGATCCCGAAGGCCTGTTTCCGGCGATCCTCGGCCATGAGGGTGCGGGTAGATGCGAAAATGGAGGCGTGGACTACATTCGCAACTACGCAGGTGCTGAGGATCTCGGACATCCCCATGTCTCTCCCATGTTCGGAAACTTCGAGCTGGGCTGGCCGCTTCTGGCCTGGCGGCCCAAATCGTGGAGCGCAATTCGATTGCGGTTCATCTCAACCGCGGGGCCCGGCGCAAAGTCAAATCATTGCAGTCGGCTGTTGTGTCGCAGCACCAGGCCGACTGCGCCGAGCAACGCGTCGTTCTCTGTGTGCTTGCCAACGATTATCCGCGTGCGCAGGGCAGGCGCGATGTCGCGGGACTTGATGAGCGTGTGGCGTTCATATGACGCGATCAGCGGTGCCAGGAGAATGTCGCCTGCCAACGCCATGCGGCCACCGATGATGATGAGCGGCGGATTGATCACCGAGCCGATCAAGCCAAGCCCACGGCCGGCGAACTCGGCAGTGTCCTCGATCATCCGCAGCGCCCCGACGTCGCCCTGTTCAGCCATCATGATCACCTCGTCCATCGTGACCGGCCGCCGCACGATGCGCGAAATCTGCTCCAGCGGCCGGGCAAAACTCGCATAGAGCTCCAGGCATCCGCGATTGCCGCACCGGCAAAGATCGCCGCCTGGATCGATGCTGATATGCCCGAATTCGCCGGCGCCGCCGGCGATGCCCGTCACCAGCCTGCCATGCTGGACAATGGCCCCGCCGACGCCGAGATCGATCTTGAACAGCACGAAATCGTCTTGGCCGACGGCCGCGCCCCACATCAGCTCGGCAATGGCGGAGCAGTTGCTCTCGTTATCGGCGAAAATCGGCTGTTCGAGAACCGGCCCGAACACATCGCGGATGTTGACCCCGGCCCAGGTCGGAACAATACTCGCACGCAGCACCACTCCTTCGCGGCTGACAGGGCCCGAGACGGAAACCCCAACCCCCAGGAGCCCCGCCATCGGCAGACCGTTCTCTTCGTAGCATTGGGCAATTGCTGACTTGGCGAGCCGCGCCGCCTGTTGTGGCTGGTAGTCCAGACCCATGGCGATAGTTTGTTCGGCAATGACAGAATGCGAGACGTCGGCGACGAGGCACCGCATCTCATCGAGGCCTAGGTGGATTCCGACACAGGTGCCCGCAGCGGGATTGAGCGTCAAGGTCGCGGCAGGCCTGCCAATGCCCCTGGCCCCGTCATGGTGGGCCGAGGATTCGATCACCATTCCGGACTTTCTCAAGCCATTGAGCGCGGTTGAAACTGTCGACCGCGCCAAACCGGTGACGTGCGCGATTTGCGACGCAGAAAGCACGCCGCGCTCACGCAGGCATCGCACGATCAGGCTCTCCGGTGATGCGGAGGGCTTGTCGATCAGCCAGTTTCTAAGCGAAGGTTTGTTCATGATGAGCACAAAGGACGTTGACTGATAGCTCAAATATGTCATCTTGGAAAGAACGGAGATACTGCATCTCCGTCTGCGACGACCTCAAATTGCGTCCACAAGCGGTCGATACGAACCGTACATCACATATGGGAGTGAAACGATGGAATACCTGAGGACGGCCCTTGCGGTCGCTACGGCGTACACCTTTGTTGCGGGAGCCGCGCTCGCAGAGCCCAAGACCAACCTGTTGCATCAATGGGCGACCGGATCGGACGCCCAGGCTATCGCCAAGCTCGGCGAGATGTTTACCGCCAAGGGTGGCGCCTGGCAGCAGACCTCTATCGCAGGCCACACGGCCAACACGCTGGCGAAACTGCGCGCCGACGTGATCGCCGGCAATGCACCCCCCGCGGTGCAGCTCAAGGGACCCGAGATCGCCGAATGGAACGAGACCGGCATGACCGCCAATCTCGACGAACTGGCGACTGCGGAAAATTGGGAGAAGGTCGTTGCTCCCGAATTGCTACCGGTGATGAAGCCGACCGGCAGCTGGGTCGCGGCGCCGATGAATATCCATCGCATCAACTGGCTGTGGGCATCGCCGAAGGTCATGCAGGAGGCAGGCGTCGCCGAGGTGCCGAAGACGTGGGCGGACTTCAACGCCGCCTGCGACAAGGTCGTGGCGTCAGGCAAAATCTGCATCTCGCACTCGACCGCCGACTGGACCGATTCGACGGTCTTCGAGGTCGTGGTCTACGGAATGGATATCGATCTCTTCAAGAAGGCGTTCGTCCAGGGCGACGTCGAGGCGATGCGCAGCGACGGCATGGTCAAGGCCTTCGAACAGTTCCGCACCATGACGACGAAATATATGGACCCCGGCATGAACGGGCGCGACTGGGATAGCATGTCGCATCTGGTCGGCCGCGGCGAGGCCGCCTTCCACATCATGGGCGACTGGACGCTCGGCCTGCTCACGGCCGGCGGCTTCAAGGAGGGCACTGACTATGTCTGCGCCCAGGCGCCGACTGACTGGGGCAAGCCGGGCTTCATCCTGAATTCCGACTCGGTCGTGTTCTTCCAGCGGAAGGATCCGGACTACGTCGAGGGGCAGAAACTGCTCGCCAGCACGATCCTGTCGCCCGAGTTCCAGACGATTTTCAATCAGACCAAGGGCTCGATCCCGGCCCGTCTCGACGTGGATCTTTCGAAGGGCTTCAATCCCTGCCAGCAGCTCTCGCAGAAGGATTTGCAGGCGTCGATCGATGGCGGCACGCTTGTCCGTTCGATGGCGCATAACATGACGATCCCGCAGAAGGTGCGCGGCGCGATCATGGATACCGTCACCGAATTCGTGGCGACGCCGGACATGACCGCGCAGGACGCAGCTAGTGCCATGGCCGATGCGGCCGAAGCGCAGATGTGAAGAAGCTGCCGATGATTGGCCCGGCGCGGCGCGCCCGGCCTGACTTCGCCGGAGCAGCCGATGTCCACGCGTGACGTGACTGTACCTGTTGTGGCTCCCGCAACCCCGTGGCGGCAGCGCCTGGGCACGATGGTGCCCATTCTGGTGCTGGCGCCGTCGCTTGCGGCGAGTTTCATCTACGTTTTCGTCTTCACACTCTGGACGCTCTATCTCTCGCTCTCCAATTCGTCGCTGATGCCGACCTATGGGTTCGTCGGTCTGGACAATTATGCTTCGCTCTGGGCCAACCGGCGCTGGAATATCGCCTATACCAATCTCTTCCTGTTCAGCGGCTTCTATATTGTCGGCTCGATGGCCATCGGCCTGCTTCTCGCGATCCTGATCGACCAGCGCGTTCGCGGCGAGGCGGTTTGGCGCACGATCTTCCTCTACCCGCTGGCGGTGTCCTTCATCGTCACCGGTACGGTGTGGAGCTGGCTCTACAATCCCGTCGACGGCATCCAGGCCTTCGTGCGGGGGGTCGGCTGGACCGACTTCAGCTTCGCCCTGACCGCCAATCGCAACACCGCAATCTATGCGGTGATCATAACCGGTATCTGGCAGTCGTCCGGCTTCGCAATGGCGCTTTTCCTGGCTGGCCTGCGGTCGGTCGATCCGGATCTCGTCAAAGCAGCACAGATCGATGGTGCGTCGGTTTCCCGAACCTATCTGAAGGTCATCCTGCCGACGATCGCCCCGATTTTTCTGGCGGTGGCGGTCATTCAGATCCAGTTCGCCATCAAGACGTTCGACCTGGTGGCGGCGTTGACGCGGGGCGGGCCAGGTGTGTCCACCACCTTCCCGGCGATCTATGTCTACGACCTGATGTTCCAACGCGGACAGATCGGCGAGGGTGCCGCCGCGGCGATGATGATGCTCGCGGCCCTCGCGGTTGTGCTGGTGCCTTATTCCTTGTGGATCGTTTGGCGCAGGCGGGCGGAGGGCAGCAATGGCTGAAATTGCCCTCAACGCCCGGCATGATCCCGAGGCGGCCGCGGCTACGCGGCGATATTTCTGGAACCGCTTTCTTATCTACGCGGTGCTGACGCTTTTCGCTGTCATCTACCTGGCACCGATGCTGGTCGTGGTCTTCAACTCGTTGCGGGAGCAGTCGGAGATTGCCCGCAACGGCCTCATCTCCGTGCCGCGCAGCTTCCGCCTCGACGCGTGGGCGCAGGCTTGGGGTACTTATTGCGTCAGCGGCACCTGCGAAGGCATGAAGCGCAATTTCTTCAACTCGCTCTGGATGACGATCCCCGCGACGGTCATCTCCACGCTCCTCGGCGCCATGAACGGCTACGTGCTATCGAAATGGCGTTTCAAGGGCTCGGAAATTCTGTTCAATCTGATGCTGCTCGGCGTCTTCATGCCCGGCCAGATCTCGCTGATGCCGTGGGCGTTCCTGCTCGGCAAGCTCGGCCTAACCAATTCGACATACGGGCTGGTCTTGATTCACGTCGTCCAGGGCATCTCGTTCACGACCCTGTTCTGCCGCAATTTCTACGTCAGCATACCGGACGACCTTATCAAGGCGGCACGCATCGACGGTGCCGGCTTCTGGCGGATTTTTCGCAAGATCATCTTGCCGCTGTCGCCGCCGATTTTGATTGTCACCGTCATCTGGCAATTCACCGGCATCTGGAACGAGTATCTGTTCGGCGTCGTCTTCACATCGGGCCAGCAGCAGCCGATTACGGCGGCGTTGGTCGCACTCACCGCCGGCGGCACGACCGCCCGCGCTTACGACGTGATGAGTGCAGCCGTGCTGATCGGCGCGCTGCCGCCGTTGCTGATCTACCTGTTCGGTGGAAAATACTTCGTGCGCGGCCTGACACAAGGCGCCATCAAATGAGGCATCGCTCATGTCCGCGCTGATGATCCGTGACCTTCACAAGAGCTATGGCGGGCTCGAGATTCTGGCCGGCATCAATCTCGAGGCGCGGACCGGGGAGTTCGTCGCCCTCGTCGGCCCCTCCGGATGCGGCAAATCAACCTTGCTCGCCATGATCGCCGGCCTGGAAACCGTCACGTCAGGCGAGATCTGGATCGGCGACCGGCTGGTGAACTCCGTGCAGCCCAAGGACCGCGACATCGCGATGGTGTTCCAGTCATATGCCCTCTATCCCACCATGACGGTGCGCCAGAACATCACCTTCGGCATGGAAAGCCGAGGCGTGCCCAAAGCGGAGCAGGCGGAAGCCGTAAAGCGGGTTGCCGCACTCCTGCAGATCGAGCAGTTGTTGAACCGCAAGCCCGGGCAATTGTCGGGTGGCCAGCGGCAGCGCGTTGCGATGGGGCGCGCCCTCGTACGCGACCCGAAGCTGTTTCTGTTCGATGAGCCGCTGTCCAACCTCGACGCCAAGCTGCGCGTGGACATGCGCACCGAAATCAAGAAGCTTCACCATCGCGTCGGCAAGACGACGGTGTACGTCACCCACGATCAGGTCGAGGCGATGACGCTCGCGTCCCGCATTGCGGTGATGAACCAGGGCTCGGTGCAGCAGTTCGACACGCCGAAGCGGATCTATGACCGGCCGACCAACATGTTCGTGGCCGGTTTCATGGGATCGCCGGCGATGAATTTCATCCCCGCCCGGCTTACCGGCTCAACCAGCATCTCGGTACGCGCCGCTGACGGCAGCGACGCTGCTCTTGCCCTTGCCGCGCCTTTGCCCGCCGGTGCGCCAAAGGACGTGGTGCTCGGTGTTCGGCCGGAACATATCTACCGTTTCACGGCGGACCTGAAGTCGCGCAAACCTGCTGTCGAGTCCATGCAGGCGCCGGTCGAACTGGTCGAGCCGACCGGGGCCGAGACGCTTGCCGTCCTCAGGCTAGGCGACCTGGAGATCACCGGCCGATTCGAGCCGGATGACGCTCCCGTCATGGGCGAGACGATAACGCTCGGCATCGACATGTCGCGCGCCTGTCTGTTCGATCCAACAACCAAGGCGCTTCTGTGATCTGATGTCCATACAATTCGCGACTTACCCGAGCTTGACCGATCGCGTCGTGCTGATCTCCGGCGGCGCCTCCGGGATCGGGGCCGATATGGTTCGCGCTTTCGTGGCGAATGGCGCCCGCGTGGGCTTTCTCGATGTGCAGGATGAACCCGCGGAGGCGTTGGTGCGTGAGCTCGGTGGTGCCGCCAAGCGGGCCCCGTTGTACCTCCATTGCGATGTGACCGACGTCGCTGCGCTGCAGGCGTCGGTTGAAGGCGTACGCGCGCGGCTTGGTCCGGTCGCCGTCCTGGTGAACAACGCTGCCGATGATCAGCGCCATCCCGTTGACGCCGTGACAGCCGAATATTGGGACCGCAGCTTCGACGTCAATCTCCGGCATCACTTCTTTGCCGCGCAAGCGGTGCATCCGCATATGAAGGAACTCGGCTTCGGCTCGATCATAAACTTCTCTTCCATCGCCTGGCGTTTCGGCGCGGACCAGATGGTGGCCTATGCCACCGCCAAGGGGGCTGTGGTGGCGCTGACGCGCGCACTGGCGCGGTCGTTCGGATCCGACAACATCCGCGTCAATGCCGTCGAACCCGGCGCCGTCATCACCGAACGGCAGCGCGAGCTGTGGTTCAAGACGCAGGACGCGATCGACCACACGGTGCAGCGGCAATTGATCCGCCGCGTCCTTCTGGGCGAAGAGATTGCACGGACCGTGCTCTTCCTTGCCGCCGATGACAGCCGCATGATCACGAAACAGTCCATCACCGTCGATGCGGGTCTGCGATAGTGAGATCCCTTCCCCACCCTTCATTGGAACTGCCGAGCTGATGCTTCGTCTCGGCCTCAACCCTTACGGACTGACCTACCATCTCGGCCTGCAGGGCCGCGGCACGCCGCGGCACAATCCGGATGGGGCGGGGCTGGAAGGCTTCATAGCGCTTGCGCAGGAACTGGGCGCACGCACGCTCGAGATCTACGAACCATGGCTGACCGACTTGCCGGACGCCGAGGTCGTCGACCTGCGCAGGCGTCTGGCCGCGCTTGACATCGTCCCGGTGGTAAGCGGCGGACTTCTCGTGGCAGGTCCATTGGACAACACGTTTCGGGCTGCGCGCCTGCTCGAGGCGACAACGATCCGTATCGCACTGACCCCCGTCTTATGCGGCGACCGCAACGTCTGGGGTGGGAAATGGAGCGAGTTCAACGCGACGATCCGCGCTGCCCTGACGGAATGGGGGCCGCGTGCGGCGGCTGAGGGCCGGGTGCTCGGCATCGAGAACCATCAGGACTTCGGCAGCGACGAACTGGTCGCGCTCTGCGAACTCGGCGGGCCTGGTGTCGGCATCACCTATGATACAGGCAACACGTTCCCTGTCGGCGAGGCACCGCTTGTCTTCACGCGGCGGATCGCGCCCTATGTCCGCCATGTCCACCTCAAGGACTATCGCGTGCAGTTCACGGATGAGGGCTATCGTCTGGTCCGCTGCGCGATCGGCGACGGCGCCGTGCCATTCGCCGAACTGGCAGCCATCCTCGCCGAGCACCACGACACGCTGACGGCCGTGCTCGAGCCAGGCGCTCTGGAGGCCCGCCACGTTCGCTGTCTCACCGACGACTGGTGGAACGGATATGCGCCGAAGACCGCGCGCGACTTCGCGGCCTGCCTGAGTGCTGCGCGCGTAAACCGCCTTGCGGACGACGCCGACTACCGGACGCCATGGGAACGCGACGATGACGGCGCACTCGTTTCGTATGAGCTCGACATGATTCGGCTCAGCGCCGCCAACATGAAGAAGTTCGATTTCATTGCAATGGAGAAATCAGCATGACTGCCCGAGAACTCAGCGGCCTGACTGCCTTCGTGACTGGCTCGGGACGCGGCCTCGGCCGGGTGATGGCCGAGCGCCTGGCCGAACTAGGCGCAAACGTCGCGATCCACGATCTCGATTGGACCCGGCCATCGCAATATGGCGAATTCGCAGACCTCGGCGAATCCGCCAGGGGTTTGGAACAGCATGGGACACGGGTGACCGCGGTCACCGGCAACATCGGCGACAGGCAAGCCGTCGCCGAAATGAAGAGGAAGATCGAGGCGGAGCTCGGCGACGTGCACGTTCTGGTCAACTGCGCCGGCGGAGACATCGGCGCCAAGGGGGTAAAGCCCAGCCCCAACAACGCGCTCAACATCGACTATGAAGACATCAAGGTTCTGACTGAGAACAATCTCATCGGCACGATGCTGGTCTGCCAGGCGTTCATTCCGCCTATGGTCAAGCGCGGCTCAGGCTCGGTGATCAACATTGCCTCGGCGGCAGCGCATATCGGATGCTCGCCGGAGGTGGTCTACTCCACGCTTAAAGCGGCCGTCGTTCATTATACGCGTTGCCTCGCCAAGGAATTGATCGACGATGGCGTACGCATCAATGCGGTGAGCCCCGGCGCCACCAAGACGGCACGATTCCAGGCGAGCCGCGTGGTCGATCCGGAGCGCATGGATTCGAGCAAGAAATCGCTGAACCGGTATGCGGAGCCTGAAGAGATCGCTGAAGCGGTCGCCTTCCTCGCCGGTCCGCGCGCGCGGTTCATCAACGGGCAGGTCATTCGCGTCGATGGCGGTTTCACCATCTTCCCAGGTTGAATCGCGGCCGTTCACACCGCGATCAAATACTTCATTTGTTATGTCATTTTCGTTGATGGGTTGCGACGTGCTCGCAGAGCCCAGGAATCGACGGTGAAGTTCGGCAACACGTCAATTCTCTTGGCGACACGCTGACGTTACAGCCTGCCTGTATGCACCCACGCAATGGCTTAGATTTGTCTGGGTCGGTCTACTCGGCGCCCTGAGAAGGCGAAGATTTCCGGATCGAGGCGCTTGAGCCACCGTGCGCCTGGGCAGAGCGAACCGGTCCCGTCTATAAGCTCAGAGGCGCAACATTAGAGGTTGGGGGAACAGATGAGGGAAGAGAACGACATTCAGAAGTTGGTGCGCACGCTGCGTGCTCGAGCACCTGACGACGCGGCTGATTTGCTAGCCCGAGAGTCTCCCGAGTTCATCCGCGACGCACTAAAGTTGTTACCGGATAGGCACGCCCGGAAGGTGGCGGAGTATTTGCCATCGCAAGGGAGGCCCATCAAATCTCATACCGACGGCAAGGATCTCGCGATCCCCGAGGCCATCGTCGAGGTGATGGACCCGATCCCCGCCAGCGTTGCTGTCGGGACGACGGTAGCCGCCGCGGTCGAGGCCGTCAGGCGCGCGCAGGTGCCGACCGAGTTGACTTACCTCTACATCACGGACGAGGGCGATAGACTGGTTGGCCTGGTGGTCTTGCGCGATCTGATGCTGAGCGAGACCGACGCGACGGTGGATCAGATCATGCTGGCAAGTCCGTTCGCCCTTCACGTCGATATGCCTTTGAGCGAAGCCTGCAAGGCGGCGGTACGCCGTCACTACCCTGTCTATCCCGTGGTGGACGCGGAGAACCGGCTGCTCGGGCAGGTTCGCGGCTGGCGGCTGTTCGAGCAGCAAATCATCGAGATTTCTGCCCAGCCTGGCCAGATGGTGGGTGTCCAGAAGGAGGAGCGTTCTTTCACTCCGCTGTTTTCAGCCTTCTTGAAACGTCATCCGTGGCTGCAGCTCAACCTGCTGACGGCCTTCATAGCCGCTTTCGTGGTCGGCTCATTCACAGGCACGATCGAGAAGATCGTCGCGTTGGCGGCGTTCCTCCCGGTGTTGGCCGGACAGAGCGGAAACACCGGCTGCCAGGCGCTGGCTATTACGCTGCGTGGCCTCGCCTTAGGGGATGTGGACAAACGACCGAAGCTGCATCTGGTGCTGAGGGAGGGAGCGCTCGGGATCGCCAACGGCTTGCTCGTCGGTCTGGTGGCGGCTGCGGCCATGTGGTTCTACGCTTCACGGCAGCCGGAGTCGGCATCCCAGGCGCCCATGCTGGCACTTGTGATCCTGCTCGCAATGTCCGGATCGTGCCTCATGTCCGGAATCTCCGGCGTGCTGATCCCGTTGGGCCTGCGGCGTGTCGGCGCCGATCCGGCCGTGGCTTCGGCCATCTTCCTAACCACCGTGACCGATATCGTAGGCATGGGCCTGATGCTGGGACTGGCCACCATGCTCGTGCTGTAGGTCGCGTCCGCGGACGCGTGCCGACATCAAGATGGCGTTGGCGGGATCACCGCCGATCATGCTCGATTTCCGCGCCGTCAGCGACATCGACGCCTCGGGCGCGTTGGCATTGCAGCAGATCTCCGCCCGCTGCGCGCGGCGTGGCCAGCGATTGTTCTTCAGCGATCTCAGGGATGCCCACGCCCTGGAGGAGTTTACGTCACAACGCGACGCGCCGAACATCCACCCCGACCTCGAGGCAGCGCTGGAGCGCTTCGAAGAAGAAATCGTGGAGCAGACCGACAGTGAAGCCCGCTCGGCAATAGACGTGCCACTCGAGCGCACCGATTTCGGCATGACCATGCAGCCGGAAGATTTGAAGGTGCTGATGAGGTATCTCGACCACGTCGAATTCCCCAAAGGCGCCGTGCTGTGCCGTGCTGGCGATCCGGCGGACCGGCTGTGGATGCTGACGCGCGGCTGTATCAGCGTCTGGTAAGTACACCTGGCGGGCGGCGCCGGCTGGCGAGCATCGGGGCTGGATGCACAGTGGGGGAGATGGGTTTCCTGACCGAGCGAGCACGCTCGACGGACGTGATCGCGGACGAGGACGTTGTGGCCTATAAGCTGACCTCGTCGGCGTTCAACAAGATAACAAAGGCTAGGCCGCACATTGCGCAGGGCGTCCTGAGAAGCATCGCCCGCCGGCCCTCCGACCGCTTGCGCAACGCGACGGAAGACCTTCGGATGAGCTACATGTGACCCTGATGCGTCAAGCGGCGACCAGATACGCGCAGAATCGCGCAAACAATATTGATCTTGTCGGCTGCGCAATCCATGGCTGATTATGATTTGGCTTAGTTGCCGTTTGTAGCGAATACTTGCTCGAAGTCAAGCAACGCTGAGAAGATGTTTGGCCAACCAGCGTAGCCGAAATGCGAATGAACCCGATAGTTTGTTGCGCAGCTGCAACAGCTGCGGAAGACTCGGAAGGTCTCGTGACAGTTCTGTCGCTTTTTTTCGTGGAGGCGTGCTAGATCCGCTGCACTAGTCGGGTTTGGGTGGGTTCTCGGCATGCATTCCTCGTTTTCAATGATCCTCGGCTTCGCCGCGGCGCTGCTTTGTACCGGCATATTGCCGGCCGGCGCACAAGGTCTCTATCCGGCCTATGACGATGCGTTTTCGGCCCGCATTGCCAATCCGACCGACAACGGAGCGCTAGCTCAATTCGTCACAGTTGCCGTCAACGCAGGGCAGTACGATCAGGCGATCTCGTCGATCGAGCAGTATCTCATCAGATATCCTCGCGATGCGCGCGCCCGCCTCGCGGCCGGCCGGTTGTACTACAATGTCGGCTCCTATGAATTGGCCCGACGGCAGGTGCAGTACGGCGTCGAGATCGGGGACCTGTCCGCAGATGAGCAGCAGGAAGCCGTTCGCCTGCTCGCCCGCATCGAGCTGGCGTTACGTGGCGTCACCTGGGAGATCGCTCTGACTGGCGGCATGTTCAGCGCATCCACAGATTTTGAGCCGGGCGGGGCCGAAGACGACCGCACTTTCGTCTCGCCCTATGGGCGGGCGGAAGGCTTTGTCCGGTGGGACCTCGGCACGCCAAGTGCTGACGCGCTTGTCCTCTCGGGCTCGTTGGCGGCGACAGAGCGCTTTTTCACCGAAGACCTCTCGGTTCCCGGAGATGAGGAGACTTTTATCCACGGCAACGCGGCGATTACCTTGGACAAGGGACTGCCCAACAGTGGCATCGATTCGCTACGGCTGCTGCTTTCCGCGTTCGCCGTCACAGATCGCTTCGACAGCGATATCCACGAGACCGGCGTCGGTCTCAGTGGACGCTTGCTCGTGCGCCCCACGGTCGAGACGACGCTTTTCGCGGGTGGCGGCTACATCGATCTAAGCGCCTCGAAAGGCATCTTCGCCGATAGCGGGGTTTTCTATGAGGCAGGCGGCAGCTACCGCTTCCGCAATGGCCAGGCGCTCGGGCTGCGCCTAGTCGGCTCGAATGACTTCGCCTCCGGAGTTGGCGAAATCGGCCGCGGCTACATGGGAGAGGTCCGCTACGGCGGCATAGTGATGGAAGTACCGGACCTTCTCGTATGGTCTCACCAGGTCGCCTTCTCGGCCGGTCACAGCGACACGCCCGACTTGTCCATCGGTATCGGCACGAACATAGACAGCGACTTCTGGCTCATTGCCTCAGAAAGCGATTTTCAGCTCACGGAGTGGCAGAAGATCAGTGCCGACCTCGCCTATCGCGAAACCGACTTCGATATCGCTGGTCGCGACCGAAATTCGTTCGAATTGCTCGTGAGCTACACGTTGACGCTCAACTGAAGGAGGTCGCGATGAGGACCCTATATCGTCAGATCGCCACTTGTATCGCCTGCCTTGCCTTTGCGGCACCATCTGCCGCTGAAACGGTCGGGTCCATGACGGCCTATCAGACCAACATCTTCCGCAATGGCGGCGAGGCGATGAGCGTCGGCGCTGGCGTCGCACTCGGCGACCAACTGCGCAGCAATACCACCGGTCTCGGAATGCTCGTGTTCCAGGACGAGTCGAGCGCCAAGATTGGTCCGAACACCAGCCTGACGATCGATGAATTCGTCTACAATCCGGGCTCCCGGTCAGGAAAGATCGGCATCGGGATGAACAGCGGCCTGGCGCGTTTCTACGGCGGCCAGGTTTCGAAAGGCGGCGACATGCAGGTTGCGACGCCGCACATGGTGCTCGGGGCCAGAGGCGGCATCATCGAAGTGCTTGTGATGGCTGGTCAGACCGTCGGCATACTGCGCGCCGGCCGCATGACCTGCATGATGAATGGCCAAAGGCTCGTGATCACAAACCCGGGCCACGCCTGCACGTCGAACAATGGCAAACTGCTGACCGGCTATGGTGGTATCGACGCCTTCCCGATATTGGACAGCATCGATCGGATAGCCGGCACCGGCCTTCCTGGCGAGCCGGGTCCGGGGCTGAACGTAAGCGCGATTTGTGCGTCAGCACTCGGCAGCTCGCTCAAAGCCTGCAAGTCCGCCGACGGCGCATTGCCAGGATTGGTCATGGAGTTCCCTGACAGCCTAACGCCCCCTGTAGGCAGCGGGGTGGATGAGGATGATGACTGCTTTCCCGACTGCCGGTAAGGCCGGCCGACCGGCATGAGCCCCTCGCTTGATTGGCGGCGGGCTGCCAGGCGGAAAATACCTGGTCTTGCGGTCGTACTCTTGCTGCTCGCTTTCCATTTTGCTTTCGACGGGCCGCTGTCGCGCCTGCGCGAGCGCACGTACGACCTCTACCAGTCCCTCGCCCCGCGCCACGCGACGAGCAATCCTGTTGTGATTGTCTCGATAGACGACGCGAGCCTTAAGGCATATGGGCGATGGCCTTGGAATCGTGGCCTTTTGGCCGATCTGGTCGATGGTATCACCGAGTCTGGTGCCGCCGTGATCGGGCTTGCGCTGGTGCTGCCCGAGGCTGACACCTCTCCTGATGGCATCGCTGGAGACAAGCGCCTCGCCCGGGCACTGGCGAAACATCGAACCATGCTCGCCGTCAGCCTGGGCAATGAGGCAACGGTTTCAGAAGCAGAGCCCAAAGCCGGCTGGTCGATCGTAGGGCAAGTACCCGAGACGCTTCCTGGCTTCACCGGTCTGACGGGCTCGCTTGCGGATTTCTCGAGCGCCGCTGCAGGCCTTGGGGTAATTCGCACTTTGCCCGATCCCGACGGCGTATTGCGCCATGTGCCGCTGCTCTGGCTTCGAAATACGGATCAAGGCGTGCAGCTCTGGCCTTCCTTCGCGGTGGAACTCCTACGCCTCTACGCCGGAGAGAACAGCTTCGTAGCCCGAATGAATGCCGCCGGGTTTGACGCACTCAGGATGTCCGGCAGCATTGTGCCGCTCGAGCCGCAGGGTAGCATCCGCCTCTGGGAAACCGACACCAATACGCCGCGCATATCTGCCGGCAATGTCCTTTCGGGCCACGGCGATCCTCTGCTGCGGAATGCCATCGCGATTATTGATCTGTCGGCTGTGGGATTGACCCAGTATTTGCCCAGCCCGACGCGTTCGGCGCGACCAGGCGTCGACATCCACGCAGATGCAATCGGCCAGATGCTTGCCGGGCGCTATCTTGTAGAGCCTGCGCAAGCGCGAATGCTCGAGCGGCTCTGGTTTGTCCTCAGTGGCATCGTTTTCATCGGGCTTTCTGGAGTGCTCGCCGAGCGGGTCGTGCTTGGCGCATTCGCTCTGGCGCTCCTGGCTGCCACGCCCTTCGTGTTTGGCGCTCTCGAATACAGCCTGCAGGGTGTGCTCTATGACCCACTGCAGCCGGCGATTGCAACGATCCTCGTAGCTGGCTTCGAAGGCTATGCCCTCTACAGGCGCGCCGAGCAGCGCCGGTCCACCCTGACCCGGCAGTTTTCGCAATTTCTGTCGCCCTCCGTGGTGCAACGCCTCGCAAATTCGGATACCGAAGCGATCCTGTCCGGAGAGAAGCGCGAGATCACAATCCTGCTGAGTGATATACGCGGCTTCACGACGATGAGCGAACAACTCGATGCCCAAGAAATCGGAAAGGTGGTAAACCACTTCCTCGGCGTTGCGACCGATGAGATACTCAAGCGCGATGGGACCATCGATAAGTTCATGGGCGATGCCGTGCTAGCTTTCTGGAACGCGCCGCTTGATCAGCCAGATCATCGCGAGCGCGCGCTCGAAGCGGGGCTCGCCCTGATCGAACGGGTGAAGCGCGAAAACGCCGCGTTCACCGCGCGCGGGCACCCCCCTATCGAAATTGGCGTCGCCATCGAGACGGGCATCTGCTCGGTAGGGAATTTCGGCTCCGAACGGCGCTTCGATTACACCGCGATCGGCTCGCCGGTGAACCGCACGGCACGGCTCGAGTCAACGACCAAAAAGCTGAGGATCCCCCTGGTGCTTGGTCCCGGATTTGCCCAAGGAGCATCGATGCCGGTTGTCCAGGCGGGCGCCTTTGAACTCCAAGGCTTCAAGGGCGAGGTGCCGGTTTTCACCGTTCCGGAGATACACCCCTCGTCGCAATCTGGTGAGGTCGTGTGAGGCTAGGCACCGGTTCAGCTCGCTACCTCATTGGCAGCCGGCGAGCGAAAGCCAAGGGCGGCGGAAATACGATGGGCGGCCCGGGCTACTCCTGGGCGTCAACACGGGCGAAACCTCTAACCCGATGACAGCGCTGATCGCGACGCAGAACCCGGATGCGGGTATGGGTATCGCCAATTCGGGACGCTACTCCAATTCCCGATTTCAATGCCAAACTGGCTAAGCGGACGCTGGACGATGGCAAGCGCGAGACCTTCCAGTTCACGACGCGGGCCGACCAGTATACGCTAGCTATGAATGCCAAGGCTGTCTGAGGAGGTGTAGACTTGACGAGCATTGCCACGGGGTCCGTCGCGGATCGCGGTCGCGCTACATACGATCTTGGCGCGACCGCCATCTTTGCTTCCAAATCAGACTCACGCTTCCATTATTGTCTGTATGTACCGCCCGCGGTTGGGGAAGGCGCCCAAGTCGACCTGCTGGTGGCCGTCCACGGCACTGGCCGCACCTCGTTCCTGGGTTTCCGCGACGCGTTCGCCGAGTTCGGACGCTGGAACGACTGCGCCATCTTGTGCCCGGTGTTTCCAATGGGCGTTCTCGGCGACGATGCCCGCAGCGGATACAAATATATGATCGAGGGCGACATCCGCTACGATCAGGTGCTGCTCGCCATAATCGAGGAAGTCGTGGCGAAATACCGTCAGGACTGGACCCGCTTCGCCATGTTCGGATTTTCCGGCGGCGGGCACTTCACCCACCGCTTCGCCATCCTCCATCCCGACAGGCTATGGGCGGCGTCGATCGGCGCGCCGGGCTCCGTGACCTTGCTCGATCCGACGCGTGATTGGTGGGTGGGCATTCGCGACCTGCTGGAGAAGTTCGGCATCAGCTTCGATGCCGCCGCGCTGGCAAAAGTACCTGTCCAGATGATCGTCGGCGATGCCGACCTGGAGACTTGGGAAATCACGCATATCCAGGGCAGCACCTATTGGATGCCGGGCGCTAACGATGCCGGGCGAACGCGGCCGGAACGCCTCAGGACGTTGTGTCGATCGTTCGAGGAAGCAGGTGTGCGCGTGCGCTTTGATTTGCTGCCCGGGGTAGCCCACGAACGCGACGCGGTTCTCGATCTGGTCAAGGATTTCCTGGCCCGAGTGCTCAAGGAACGACGGAACGCATCAAGATGAATGCAATGGCCGGCCCTGCACCGACAGGCCTGCACAAAGACAAGCTGCTTCAATCGTATTTGGCCACAAAGCGTCCGACGGCGGCGAGGCAGTCGTCCTTCTCCTCGACATGCGGCATATGGCTGGAATTCGGGAAGACCATGCCTTCGACGTCGGGAATATGATCGAGAAAGGGCTGGACGCAGGCCTCGGTCGCTTCGTCGTAAAATCCGCGGAACGCCAGGGTTGGCGCCTCGATCAGATGCAGGCGCTCGACAATGGTCCAGTTCCGCATGGTGCCGATCACGTGGAATTCATTGGGTCCGTTCATGGTGTGATAAACTGTCGGATCCGCGTCGATTGCCGCGAATGTCCGGGCGACTTCCGGCGGCGTCGGAAGGACACGGCAGACGTGGCGGTCGTAGAAGGCTTTGGTTGCCGCAACATAGTCCGGGTGATCGGTGGTTCCGGCTGCCTCGTGCCGGTCGAGCGCACTTTGTACATCGGCCGGCAGCCCGGCGCGCAATTGCAGCGCGCCTTCCACCCATAGCGCCATCGAGGCCAGCGAATTGGCCAGGATCAATGCCTTGAGCCCGGCGGGGCGTCGCACGGCATGTTCGGCGGACAGTATGCCGCCCCAGGACTGGCCGAGCAGGGCGTACCGCTCGGCAATGCCGATATGGGCGAGCAGCGCATCGAGTTCGCCCAGAAAGAAATCGACGGTCCAGAAGTCGCCGCCCTTGTCGGGGAGATGGGTCGATTTGCCGTTGCCGATCTGATCGTAGTGGATGACGGCCCGCCCGGTATCGGCAAGCTCCTTGAATGAATCAACATAGTCATGGGTACAACCCGGCCCGCCGTGAGCGACGACCAAAGGCAACTTGCCCGAGTTGAGATCTCCGATTACGCGATACCAGGTGCGGTAATCCCTGTAGTCGCTAAATCCTTCGGTGGTCGAATGTGCCGTCACAGTTCCAAGCTCCGCGTCATGGCGCGGCAGGAACCAAAGTGACGGACCCTCCCAAGCCTTGTTTGCGGCCGACGGTACTAAGTGGCCCGGCGCATTTACAGCTAGCACTATTTATAGGTTTGCCCTGGCGGGGGCCGGTGGCCCTCAGGCGGAGAGCCTCAATGCTCCGGCTCGAGCAGCCGGTAGTGGGCAGCCAGCGCGATGGCGTGGAAGCGGTTGCGCGCGCCAAGCTTGCGTGTCGCTGCGTTGAGATGCAGCGTTGCAGTCGGCACCGCGCGGCCAATCTCGCGCGCGACTTGCTTGGCCGTCAGTCCGGCGGCGGCGAGGCGCAGGCACTGACGCTCGCGCGACGTCAGATGGACATATTGGCAGGTGCATGCATGCGCCCGCGCTGGTGACGGGTCTGATCATCCAGAATGCCAACGCTCATACCAGCGGGTTCGGCCGCCAATGGGCAGACACCATCGCCTATTGGTCGAAGCCCACCGCGGAGAATGAGGCCGCCGCCACCGCTCATCTGACCTGGGAAGGGACACGGTATCAGTATGTCGGGGGCCTGCCCGCCGATATCGCAAAGTCCATCGCTGCCGAAAACTGGGATGAGGACTGGCGCGTGATGAGCCTACCGGGACGGCTCGAGGCACAACGTGCCCTCCTGGCGGACTATGGAAACTATGTGCGCCGCTTCGCAGAGATCCAGGGCTATCTGCAAACCTACCAGCCGCCTGCACTGATGGTGTGGGGTCGCCATGACCCCTTCTTCGAACTCGCCGAAACCATGAGTTGGATCGAGGCGCTTCCCCGGATGGACGCCCATATCCTCGACGCCGGTCATCTCCTGCTCGAAACCCGTGCGGAAACGGCAGCTCACCTGATCCTTGATTTCATCAACAGGGAAAAGGGCCGGTCCAGGTGAATGGGTCACGGTGTCGGATTTGCCCGCCGTGAGCAATTTTTTTGTTATTGATTTCAATACTAAGCAGGCGCGGCTGTGCCGAGGGCTGCGGCCAGGACATCAGCAAGGCCACGGCCGGCGCTGCCGTCCTCGTCGAGGCGCGGATTGTAGATGGCGACCTCGAGCCCGACCGCCTTTCCGCTCGCCAGGATGATCCGCAGCGCCGCCGAAAGTTCGTCCCATGACAATCCGCCCGGCACGCGGAAATCGACCGCCGGCATGATCGCATCGTCGAGACAATCGGCGTCGAGATGGATGAAGAAGCCGTCGAGTTCCGTCCGCGCCAGGTGGCCAACGGCCGCCCCGGCGGCGGCTTCGACGCCCAGGCGGCGGATGGCGTGGAGATCGTAGGCCATGAGTTCCGCTGGCAAAGGCTGGCTGCCGAATTCGGCCTGGTCCTCGTGGTCGCGAAACGCGAAGGCGACAGCGTCCTCGGAGCGCACCAATGGACGGCGGCCCTCCAGGTCGGTCAGCAGCGCCGGCCCGTAGCCGGTGACGAAGGCCAGGTCCATGGACGCGCCTTCGCTGTTGGGCTCGGCCTCGGGCTGGAAGAAGTCGGCGTGGCCGTCGATAAAGCACAGGCCGTAGCGACCGCGCCGGCGCAGCGCGAGCATCGGACCCAGCAAGATCGTACAGTCGCCGCCCAGCACCACCGGGAATTCCCCAGCATCCAGCACCTCCCCCACGGCGTCGGCGAGCTTGGGCGACCAGGCCGCGATCGCGTTGGCATTCAGCGTCAGGGTGGCAGGGTCGGGCTTCGGGTCCTTCGGCGGGACGGCCAGCCGCCCGGCGCGGCGCGCATGGATGCGTTCGGCGAGGCCCAGTTCCAGCAGCCGACCGGGCAAGGCTTCAACGCCGTCGGTCGCCAGACCCAGCGAGGACGGCGCTTCAAGGATGGCATAGGGGCGGGTCGGCATCAGATGCTCCAGCTATCGCGAGTGAGAGCCGGCGCAACGCGGCGGTCTTCGCTACTGAGGGCTGCGCGGCTGCCGGTTTGACGGCCCCATAAGCGACGCTTTTGAGCAAAAAACTCGCCTTGCAGCCGACGTAACCTCACTACGTGGGCGAAACAGAGGAAATTTCAAGCCGCCCAAATCCCCTGTTGAAGTCAAGATCGCAAGTTTTCTGACCGATGGGAGACGGTTCTTGAGCGCATTCAGAGAGAAAGTTGCGAGGCTGGATCAATGGATTGCCGTAGCTCAAAAACGATCCAAACGGGGCGCTCCTCTCAAAGGCCTTCGTCCCAATACGGCGTGCGCCCGATGCATCGCGCAAGGTGGTCGACGAAGGCACGGACCTTCATCGACATGAGCCTGTTACTGGGATAGACGGCATAAATCGGGCTGGCTGGAGGCTCCCAGCCATCAAGCACGCGTCGCAGCGCGCCGGTGCGCAGTGGCTCCGCTACCGCCCACGTGGGCAATAGGGCAATGCCGATGCCGTCGAGCGCCGCAACGCGCAGCATCTCCGCATTGTTGCTGCGGAAGCTGCCGCCGATGGTCACCCGCACCTCGCCAATTTTGCCGGCAAGGCGCCATTCATCACCCCAAGGCAGGAGGCTTGTGCAGAGGCAGTTGTGCTTGGCAAGGTCGCCCGGCTCGCGCGGCATTCCATGCTTGTTGAGATAGGCGGGCGCAGCACAGGCGACGAGCCGGGATGGCGCGAGCTTGCGCACGACAAGCGGCGAATCCTGGAGCACGCCGATGCGGATCGCCAGATCGAGCCCCTCATCGACCAGACTCACATGCGCCGGGCTCAAAGCAATATCGACGGAAAGTTCCGGATAGCGCCTCAGGAACTCCGGCACGGCCGGCGCCACATGCATCCAGCCGAAGCTGTCGGGCGCTGAAATGCGAATCGTGCCGCGCGGGTCGCGCTGCAACGCGCTCACTTCTTGTTCCGCCGCTTCAGCTTCGGCGAGAATCCGCGCACAGTGGCGGTAGTAGGCTGCGCCCGCTTCGGTCATCGAGAGTCGGCGCGTGGTCCGGTTGAGGAGGCGAATCCCCAGGCGCTCTTCGAGCCGCTGCACATGGGCGCTGACGGCGGATTTGGAGAGTCCGAGCCGATCTGCCGCAGCCGAGAAGCTGCCGCTGTCCACGACGCGAGCGAACGCCGCGATGCCGTCGAGCGGGTCCATAATTCGATTGTCCTGAAATCCGGACAGCTTGTCCATACAATTCCGGCTAATCGACGGGCGAGAACGGGCCAATCTCTTGGTGAGCCACCTGAACCGCAAAGGAGATCGATGATGGATGCCAAAGTTAAAGCAGCCGAGCCGTTCGTTCGCGAGCCGGCGGTCGGGTCGACGCTCAACATTCTGGGCATCACCCATATCTACAAAGCCACCGGCGCCGAGACCGCGGGGTCCTTCTCGCTTTGGGAGTCCGGGTTCCGCCGGGCGCGGGAGTACCGCCGCACACCCATGGTCGTGAGGATGAAGCCTTCTATGTGCTGAGCGGCGAACTCGTTATCGAATTCGAGGGCGACTCTGCGCCCCATCGCGTTGCGCCCGGCGGCTTCTTCTTCGGCGCACGTGGCCGGCGCCGTGCCATCCGCAATGTCGGCGACAAGCCGGCTCGCGTGCTCGTCCTTTGCGCGCCGAGTTGCGGCCTTGATCAGATGTTTGCAGAATTTGATGCCGCGACCGCTGCCGGCATGCCGGAAATGGGAAAGCTCGTGGCCATCGCCGCCAAATACGGAGTCACCATCGAGGCACCGGCTGCCTGAGATGCCGTTCCAGACCGCCACCGCGTTGGGCTCCTTAGCCGGCGATGAACTTCTCAGACCTGGTGAGGCTTTAGCGCGAGATCCGCCGCGCTGAAGTCAGAACTGTCTGTCAGGCTGGAAACAGAAATGCGGCGGCGGGATCGAAAAAAATCTGTCTGCTCGAGGCGATGCCTTCATGTGCTTCCGCCATGTCGGATGTCGGCCTGACGTCGATCTCCTGGCCGGCGGCCGTGCGCGCGATGACGCGACGCCGCTCGCCGAAGAAGGCGGTGTCGATGAACTCGACCGCAAGCCCGGCAGTGGCCGGGCCGGGTCTCAGTCGAAACGCTTCCGGCCGCACCATCAGCCTGGTCTTCTGGCCTTGGCTGAAGTCCTGATCGATCCTGACGCCCGAGACGACCGAGCCATCGGCCAAGCGGATCGTGGCGGAGCCGTTGACGGTTTCAAGATGCTCGGCCGGCAGGAAATTGGAATTTCCGATGAAGCTGGCCACGAATTCGCTCGCAGGTCTCAGATAGAGGTCCTCACCGGTGCCGATCTGCTCGATGCGCCCGTCCCGAAACAGCGCGATGCGATCCGAAAGATGCAGCGCCTCGTCCTGATCGTGGGTGACGTAAAGAATCGTTACGCCGGTTTCGCGGTGGATGCGCCGTATCTCGGCCTGGATTTCCTCGCGCAGCTTCTTGTCGAGCGCCGAAAGCGGCTCGTCCATCAAAAGGATCGGCGGATCGTAGGCCAGTGCCCGGGCAAGCGCCACGCGCTGCTGCTGTCCGCCGGAAAGCGCGCCAGGATATCGGCCGCCGAAACTCTCCAGCCGCACCAGCGACAGCATCTCGGTGACTTTTCGTTTCACCTCGGCATCCGGCAGGCGGCGCACGCGCAACGGAAAGGCAACGTTCTCGGCGACGGTGAGATGCTGGAACAGCGTGTAGCGCTGGAACACCATGCCGATGTTGCGCTTGTGCGACGGCACCGACAGCAGCGACCTGCCTTCGAGAAGAACGTTGCCGGATGTCGGATGCTGAAAGCCGGCGACCGCGTAGAGCGTCGTCGATTTGCCAGAGCCGGAAGGGCCGAGAAAGGTCAGGAATTCGCCCTTGGGTATATCGATCGTGACATCGTGCACGGCGACGAAGCTGCCGAATGTCTTGCGCAGGTCGCGAATGGAGAGGAAGGGTTCGGTCATTTCGACAATTTCCGCCGAATGAGTGCGGTTACGATCATCAGGCTCAGCGTCAGAAGAACGAGAAGGCTGGAGGCCGCGGCGATGACCGGGCTAAGATCTTGGCGCAGGCTGCCCCAGATCTTGACCGGCAAGGTCTGCAAGGTGGGGCTGGCCATGAAGATCGCGACCACCACCTCGTCCCATGAGGCGAGAAAGGCGAAGATCGCCGCCGAGAAGATCCCGATTTTGATCGCCGGCAAGGTAACCCGGAGTTTTGCTTGGAATGGGCTTGCGCCGCAGACGATCGCCGCATCCTCGATGGATTTGTCAAAACCTTCGAGTGCCGCGGTGATGGGAATGATGGCGAAGGGGAGTGCCAGCACTGTGTGTGCGATGACGAAGCCTGCCGTGGTGCCGCCGAGCCCGATCCGCAGGAAGAATGCATAGATGGCGATGGCGAAGACGACGACCGGCAGCACCATTGGCGTCAGCAGCAGGCCGCGAAGCGTATTGCGCCCGCGAAACTGTCCCCTGACCAGGGCGAAAGAAGCCAGGAGCCCGACGGCGACGGCAAGAATCGCGACCATGGTGGCAATGCGCGCGCTGGTCAGCGCCGCTTCGAGCCAGGCCGGATCGGCGAAGAGCTCCTCATACCATTTCAGCGTCCAGCCGGGCGGCGGAAAAGCCAGCCACCGCGACGATCCGAACGACAGCAGCACGATGAAGACTACCGGCAGTAGCAGAAACGCGGCAACCAGGCCGGTGAAGCCCAGAAGTGCTGCGCGCAGCCAGCCCAGCCGGTCGTAGTCGAGCAGCATCTCAGATGCCTCCTGTCATGCGCTTGGCGCCGACGAGACGCAGTTGCAGCGCATAGAGCGCCATGGTCACCGAAAGCAGGATGAAAGCCGCCGCGCTTCCGAGCCCCCAGTTGAGCAGGGACTGGATCATCTGGGCGATCATTGCGGCGAGCATCATGTTGGAGGTGCCGCCGAGCAGGGTGGGCGTCACGAAATAGCCGAGCGACATGACGAAAACCATCAGGCCGCCTGCAGCGATTCCGGGAAGCGACAATGGCAGCAGGATGCGGCGGAAGGCGTCGAAGGGGCTCGCACCGCACAGGGCGGCGGCGCGCAGCGTCATCGGATCAATGGCGCGCAAGGTTCCGACCAGTGGCAGTATCATGAAGGGCAGCATGATATAGACCATGCCGATGGTGACGCCGGTCAGGTTGTTGATCAGCGGCAGCGGCTCGCTGATCAGGCCAATATCCATCAGCGTCCGGTTGATGACGCCGGTGCGTTGAAGCAGCACCATCCAGGCATAGGTGCGGGTGAGCAGATTGGTCCACATCGACAGGATGATGATGCCGAAGACAATCGAGCCGAGGGCGGGCGGCATGATCGCCAGCATCCAGGCGACCGGAAACGCCACGATGACTGTGACGGTGGTAACGACGGTGGCGACCAGAAAGGTGTTGAAGAAGACCCGCGCATAGGTGCCGTCGCCAAACAGGTTGGCGTAGTTCTGCAGGCCCGGTACGGGTTCGGTTACGCTGCGCAACAGCAACGCCACGACCGGCACCACGAAGAACAGGCTGATGAGGATCAGCGCCGGCAAGGCACCGCCGATGCCATCTGGCCTTCGGAGGATTGGCGGTCGATGAAGCAAATTGCCCGACATGGCGATGATCCCGTCAGATCAGGCGAGACGCCTTGCAGCGTCCCGCCGGTTCATGAAATCAGCGGCTATTTGGCCTGCCACGCGTACCAGCGCTCCGCGATCTTATCGCGGTTTTCAGCCCAGTAGTTCATGTCGAGGTTGATCTGCCCGTCGACATAGGCGTCCGGCAGCGACTTGACGACATCGCCCGGCATTTCGGCTTTGGCTGCCGTGTTGATGGGGGCGTAGCCGCTTGCTTCAGCAAACATTGCCTGGCTTTTCGGGCTTGTCGCAGCGGCCAGGAATTTCATGGCGCTCGCCTTGTTCTTCGACCCCTTGGGGATGACGAGTACGTCGGCGGCGGTCATGTTCTGATTCCAGGATACGCCGACATCTGCGCCGTCCTGCTCGAGGGCGAAGACACGTCCGTTCCAGAGCTGACCGAAGGCTGCTTCACCGGAGGCGATCAGCTGTTGCGACTGCGCGCCGCTGTCCCACCAGACGATTTCCGATTTGATCGTGTCAAGCTTCTTGAACGCCCGGTCGAGGTCGAGCGGATAGAGCTTGTCTGCCGGCACGCCGTCGGCCAGCAGTGCGATTTCGATGACGCCTGGCGCTGACCATTTATAGAACGTGCGTTTGCCGGGAAATTTCGTCAGGTCGAACATGTCGGCCCAGCCCGCCGGTTCGCCCGACACGGCCCCTTTGTTCCAGGCAAGAACGAAGGAGTAGTAGAAGCTGCCGACCGCATGGTCGGTGGTGAAGCGAGGATCGAGATCGGCTTTTGGCACGACGTTGAAATCGATCGGCTCCAGCAGGCCGTCCTTGGCCGCCTTGATGGCGAAATCCATTTCGACATCGACGACATCCCAGGCGACGCTGCCGCCTTCCACCATGGCCTTCAGCTTGCCGTAGTCCGTCGGACCGTCCTGCAGGACCTTGATGCCGGAACTCGCTTCGAACGGAGCAGCCCAGGATTTGGTCTGCGCCTCCTGGGTGGTTCCGCCCCAGCTGGTGAACACCATTTCATCGGCGTGCGCGGCAGTGGCCGCCAAGAGTCCGGCCAGGATGCCGGTCAAAATCAGTTTCATGTCATTCTCCTCTGTTGGTTGTTTTGGTTTCTTGTTTTTGAGAAAATTGCGCGATTGGCGCTGCCCTCATCGCATGACGAACGGATCCGGGATCGGCTCGTCGGATACTCGTATCCAGACGGATTTCGAGCGCGTGTAATCGCGGATTGCGTCAAGCCCGCCCTCACGGCCGAGCCCCGACTGACCGTAACCGCCGAACGGCACCAGCGGCGAAACGGCGCGGTATGTGTTGACCCAGACGACGCCGGCATGGATGTCGCGCGCCATGCGGTGCGCCTTGGCGAGATTGGTGGTGAACACGCCCGAGGCCAGGCCGAACGGCGTGTCGTTGGCAAGCGCCAACGCCTCAGCTTCCGTGTCGAAGGCGAGAACGCTTAGCACCGGACCGAACAATTCCTCCCGCACGCAGGGCAGCGCTGTATCCTCGGCGTCGATGATGGTCGGTGCGTAGTAGAAGCCGCGCGAATGATCGTCGGGCCTTTTTCCGCCGGTGACCAGCGTCCCGCCCTTGGCGAGGCTCTCGGCAACGATCTTCTCGATCCATTCCCGCTGGCGTGGCGTTGCAAGCGGTCCCATTTCGGTGGCCGGATACTGCGGATCGCCTATCCTAATGGCCTCGGCCTTGTGCTTCAGCCTGTCGAGGAACTCGCCTTTTATCGAACGCTCGACTAGCAGCCGCGAGCCGGCGACGCAGCTTTGTCCAGACGCCGCGAAAATCCCGGCCACGACCGCGTTTGCCGCACTTTCCAGGTCGGCGTCGGCGAAAACGACAACCGGGCTTTTCCCGCCCAGCTCCAGCGTCGTGTAGGCGAGATTTTCCGCCGTGTTGCGGACGATAGCGCGAGCGGTCGAAGGTCCGCCGGTGAAGGCGACGCGTGAAACCAGCGGATGACTTGTCAGGCGCCGGCCGCAATCGTGCCCGAACCCGGTCAGTATGTTGACGCTTCCGGCGGGAAATCCGGCCTCGTGAACGAGTTCGGCGAAGGCCAGCAGCGGCGCTGGGCCGTCTTCCGAGGCTTTCAAGACGACCGTGCAGCCGGCCGCCAGTGCCGGCCCGAGCTTGACGGCCGAAAGGAAGAGCTGCGAATTCCACGGCACGACGGCAGCGACGACGCCGATCGGCTCGCGCCTGATGGTGACGTCCATATCGGCCTTGTCGATAGGCACATGCGAGCCTTCATGCTTGTCGGCAAGCCCGCCATAGTAGCGGTAATAGTCGCCGACATAGGCGATCTGGGCGCGGGTCTCTCGGATGATCTTGCCGGTGTCGCGCGTTTCCAGTTCGGCCAGGCGGCCGGCATTGGCGACGACCAGGTCGCCGAGGCGCACCAGCAGCTTGCCTCGGGCGGTCGCTGTCAGCGAGGCCCACGCGGCCGAGTGCAGCGTCCGGTGCGCCGCCTCGACGGCGCGGTCGACGTCGGCTTCGGTTGCGGCGGGCATCGTCGCCCAGGGCGCTCCGGTGGACGGATCGGTGCTTTCGAAGGTGGCCGTCGGCGTATCGAACGCCCCATCTATGAAGTTGCTGAAAGCCACAAGGGTCATTGCGGCCTCCCATGCCCGAAGGCTGGCATCACCTTGTCGACAAACAGCTGCAGGGACTTCTTCTTGCGCTCGTGCGGTAGACCGCTGTCGATCCAGATCGAATATTGGTCGTAGCCGAGCGCCTCATATGCCTTCAGCCGGCTGATCACCTCTTCGGCCTCGCCAATGACCAGGTTCTGTCGGATCTTGTCCGGCGCGTATTGCGGCATGGCCGCGATCTCGTCGTCGGTGAGAGCTTCCAAAATGCCATGGCGAACAGGCTTCTTGTTCTGGAACCACGCGCCGAACTGGCAGTAGAACAGCGACAGGTCCTTCGTCAGCTGCTCCGCATCGGCCGCGTCCTCGGCAACGAACGTATGCATCAGCAGCATGATGTCGGGCCGGGCCATGGCCGGATGCGCCGCGCACGCCGCGTTGAAGCGCTCCATCAGGTTGGTTACCTCGTCATCGCCGGAGGCGAGCGGCGTCACCTGGACGTTGCAGCCGTTGGACACGGCGAAGTCGTGCGAGTTCGGATCGCGCGCCGCCACCCAGATCGGCGGGTGCGGTTTTTGCACCGGCTTGGGCGACGAGGTGGTCGAGGGAAACGACCAGAACTCGCCGGACATCTCGAAGTCGCCTTCCCAGAGGCCCTTGATAGCGGGGATGATCTCGCGCATGCGCTGGCCGGCGCCCCAGGCATCGAGCCCCGGGAACAGGCGCTGGTATTCATAGCTGTAGGCGCCGCGCGCGATGCCGATGTCGAGCCGGCCGCGCGTGATGACGTCGGTCATGGCTGCCTCGCCGGCGAGCTTGACCGGATGCCAGAACGGCGCGATGACCGTTCCTGTGCCGAGCCGGATGCGCTTCGTCATGGCGCCGAGATAGGCGATGTTGATGAACGGGTTTGGCGAGATGGTGAACTCCATGCCGTGGTGTTCGCCGATCCAGGCCGTCTCGAAGCCTGCCGCCTCGGCCATCAGGACCAGTTCCTTGAGCTCGTCGATGAGCTCGGCATGCGGCTTTGCCGGGTCCGAGCGCTCCATATGGACGAAGAGCGAGAACTTCATATCTGTTCACCCCGGGAAAGGGAGGGTTTCATGGATACCGGCTTGGCGAGCGGACGGACTTCACCTTCGACCTCGTTGCCGACATAGACTCCAAACGCATCCTCTCGGCATTCGCGAATGTAGCGGGCGAGCATCGAGCGCACAGCAGCGTCGGCGATGTTCAGTCCGGCAATCCTGTCGATGTCGACGAGCCGGACCTGGCGATCGCTGGAGTGGGGCGCGGCTACCGTGCCGCGGTAGTAGACATGCGTTCGCGATGGATTTGCGGCGTCGTCCCAGACCGCAAACAGGAATCCGAGATGAGCCTCGATGGCTTTCGCAGCGAGGCGTCCCTTGAGGCTTCGCGTGTCGCCGGGCGTCCCAAGCCCTCGGCCCGCCGGCAGTTCGAAAAAGCCGTCGACGGTTTCGAAGAACAGCACGCGGCCTTCGTCTTCGAGGATCGCGCCGACCTCCATGTCCGGCGGCGCCGCCGCCAGCGCTTCCTGGCTGAGACCGGGCGAGACATAGGCGCCACGGCAATAGCCGAGGGGCTGCTGTGAATTGTGGGAGAATTCGCGAACGCGGCCGATGAGGATCGAATGGTCGCCGGCGTCGACCAACTGCTCCATGTCACAGTCGAACGTCGCCACCGATCCACCGAGCAGCGGGCTGCCGGTCGGGCCGAAGCGCCATTCGACAGCCGAGAACTTGTCCTGCGATTTCGAAGCAAAGACGCCGGACGCGGCTCTCTGTTCCTCCGAGAGCACGTTGATGGCAAAGCACTTCGACGTCGAAAACACAGGATGACCCAGCGCTTTCTTGGCGATGCAGACCAGCACAAGCGGCGGATCGAGCGAAACGGATGTAAACGAATTGGCGGTGAAGCCTCGAGGCTCTCCTTCTGGCCCGATCGCGGTGACGATGGTAACGCCGGTCAGGAAGGAACCGAGCGCCCGCCTGAATTCGCCCGCGTCGAAGGCTGTGTCCATCGCCGGTCGCGCCGATGTGCTTGCGCCGTCGTTGCTCTCGAGAAAATCGACAATGCGCCGTGTGACCACGTCAGGCGAGGCTACGGCCATCATATGTCGTTCGCCCTCCAGAACGACGCAGCGACCTCGCGGCGTGAGGCGTGCCATCGCCGCCGACATCGCAGGCGAGGAATTTCTGTCCTCGGAGCCGGTCATGAACAGGGCCGGCATCGCGAGACCGGAAAGACGATCGCCATGCGCCGCATCGGCATGGGCGAAAAGTCGATATGTGCGCGCATAGCCTTCGGAGTTGACGCTTTGCAGTGCGGCGCGCGTCGTCCTTGCGGCCTCGGCCAGGCTGTCGGGGACGGGGTTGCCGAACCAACGCGCGATCGTTGCGTCCGTCCCTGACGGGTTTTCCGCGCCATTCAGCTCGGCGGCGCGCTCGCGCACCGCCTGCGCAAGGTCCGCCGGGCGGCGAAAGACCGTGTTGAGCGACATGATGCGGCGGACCCGTTCGGGTGCGTTGAGAGCGATTTCCTGCCCGACCAGCGCCCCCATTGAATGGCCAACGATCGAGACGGCATCCAGGCCAAGGTGATCAAGAAGCCGGATTGCCTGTCCGGCATAGTCGGCAAGGCTGGCGTCCTCGGGTGGTAGCGGCGACAGGCCGTGTCCCAGCATGTCGATCGCGATCACATCCCATCTGTCCCTCATCAGCTCGATCTGGGGGCCCCAGATCGCCGCGTTCATGCCGACGCCGTGGATGAGGAGGACCGGCGCGCCGGATCCGGCACGGATGAAGCCGGTGCCGTCAGGCGCCGTTCCGCGATGCCAGCCAGGGGCCGTCAGTTCAGCCATGCAGGTCGCCGACCTCCTTGAGATCCTGGTAGCGGTCACCGATGCGATGATGCGGTCGCCCGCCGATCGAGGCGCCAAGCGCCACCACCAACTCGTCTGGCGCCGGCGCGTCGCCGATCTGGAAGTGCACCGTCAGATAGTGCGAACGTCGGCCTTCATCATTCTTGTCCATGAGCGGGATCATGATCGGCGTGTTCGGCCCGCCACGGAGATTGGTGAAGGCAAGATAGGTCTTGGCGCCGACGGCACGCCGATAGTGATTGCCGAAATGCAGCGTGTGGATGAGCGCGGAGGCATGCTCGATCTCGCCCGACGTGCCGCAGATTGCGGCCTTGCCGTAGCCTTCGATAGCTTCGCCAGATCCCGCAACTGCGAGAATTTCATGGGTCAGCATCTCCCCCAAAACCGGCGCATAGGCGCGGATCTCGGGAGAAAGATCTTCAGTGAAACCACGCCCGGCCCAGGGATTGTCGAGCACTGCCGCCACGCCGATCAGGCGCAGCGGCCGGGGGGCCACCTTGCCGCCTTCAATCAGCGTGTTCTCAACATAGGTGACGATCTTTCGGATGGCCGGCTTCATCGAATCCTCTGTGGTCGATCGGGCTGAGACATCCGGAAAAGTTCCTTTTGCCTCGACAATCTTATGGTATACCATACTATTGAAGACCAAATCCCTTGTCAACGGATCATCGAATCTGTTTCTTTGCGGATGCTGGGAGTAGATGAATTGGCCGACGACACACTGAGGATCGAACGATCCACCAAGACGCTGAGAACGCTGGCGCTGGAGCGCATGCGCGACGCGATCATGGGGTTTCACTTCCAGCCCGGCGAACGGTTGGTCGAGCGGCCGCTTTGCGACCAGCTCGGCGTCAGTCGCTCGGTGGTGCGCGAAGTTCTGCGGCAGTTGGAGACTGAGGGCCTTGTCCAGATGATACCAGGCCACGGACCCGCCGTGGCCAGGCCGGATCTCAGCCGCACCGACGAGATTTATGAACTGCGCGCTCTGATGGAGGGCATCGCAGCGCGCGCCTGCGCGCTGACGGCGACGGAGGACCAGATCGCTGCGCTTGAGCGTGCATTAGATGTGCTGCTCAAGGCGTGGGCCTCAGCCAATCCGATCGAGGTGATGCGGGCGACGACAAAATTCTACGAGGTGCTTTTCGATGCCGCCGACAAGCGCATCGCCTGGGAGATCGTCCAGGGTCTGAACGTCCGCATCAACCAGCTGCGTTCCATGACCATCGCTTCGGTGGACCGCCGCGATGCCGCAATTGCCGAAATGACCGACATCATGAACGCGATCAAGTCGCGCAACGGCGATGACGCCGAAGCCGCGGCCCGGCGGCATGTGGAGCAGGCCTGGCGAATTGCGCAACACACTCTTCGCAACAGCTGAAGCAGAAACTGCACATTACGGAATCGCCCGTCGCCCTCGCACTGACGCACTGCAGGCAACTCCAACGCGCATCCAACCCGATGATATAGCAGCAATGGCGTTGTTTCTGGCTGCTGACGATAGCGCATTCTGGGTTTGCTGGTGCGGATCTTATTTTGAGGGTATTCTCTTCCTTAAAGGATAACCCGGGTCGACCTCGATTGGGCCGCTCACGCCAGCCGCTCTGCTCGGGAGGGAGCCTCTGATTGCGATGGCGCGCTTTGCTCACCTTGCCCTTCTCGCCGTCACCTTGGGATTGTTGCCTGGAATTGCACTGGCTGGGGAGCCGTTCGTGCCGAGCTGGATCAAGAACGATCCCAGAGCCAAGTCAGTGGCCATAGAGATTGTTGCCGATTGGAACCAAGTCGAGCGGTACCGCAGGGATAACATCCGCACCGACATCATCGACTTCAACGGCTACTGGGGCGGCAATCTTACGATCATCGTGCCAGCAGAATGGTCGGTAAAGATCAAGTTCATCAATGGCTCCTCGTCTTTCCGGCACAGCCTGATGGTGACCAGGGTCTATGCTCAGTCAGAGATGCCAGTGAAGTTGACGGCTGAGGATGCGATCTGGGGGTGTACACCGATCCGCCAGAGGGAATCAAAATCAATGAGAGGAGGCAACTCAACTTTGTTGCGCAGCAGGCCGAAAGCTATTTCCTCGCCTGTGCCAGGCAAACGCATCTGATGGACGGACACTGGATCGGTTTCGAGGTGAGAGACAGCATCGAGCAGGCCGTGGCAATCATAGACGAAAACAAGTTTCCGCAGGAGCAGCCCCCAAGGCGCCCTTAGGGCTGCGCGAGCAAGCCCGCGCTATGGCTTGGTCGTGGAGATCAATGCAAATCCTTGGCGGCTTACCTTGAAACTCGAGAGTATGGGCGTACCCGAGCAGGTTAGAACTGCTTCTGCAGTGCTTTCGTCACTATTTCAGTAGTTCGACCAGCACTTTGAACGCAGCATCAATGTCGGCGCGGACCGCGGCCCGAACCGCTTCCGCATCCCGGTCGCGCAAGGCCGCAAACATCTCCTGGTGGTGTTCGTTTGCGGTCGAGTAGTTCCCGGAATCGTGCAGCATGTTGAAATAAGGGCTGATCTGCAGCCACAGGTTCTCGATGATGTTGAGAATGTTCTCGGAGCCCGCCGCCCGGTAGATCGAGAAATGAAAGGCGTAGTTGGCGCGCAGGTAGGATTTGACGTCGCCGGCGGCATTGGCCTGTTCGAGCGCATCCAGATGCTGGCGCAGCAGCGCCATGCTTTTGTCGTCCATGCGTTCCGCGGCCCATGCCGCCGCGATCGCCTCGATCTCGAACCTGACATTCCTGAGATCGATGAGTCGCGCGCGGCTTAGTGCCGGGATGCCGATCGAGCGGCCCGAAACCACCATCAGCGCATTGGCGGCGGTCAGGCGTCGCAGCGCCTCCCTGACCGGCATCGGGCTGACGCCGAAAGCGTCGGCAAGGCTCTGCACCGTCACCATCTCGCCTGGCACGATGCTGCCGTCGAGGATCAACTCGGTGACATGGCGATAGACCCGCTCTTGCAGGGTATCCCTGGACAGGGGAGTGATCTCGACACCCGGCCTCCTGAACGCTGCCCCAGCCATCTGCATTAAACCTTCCCGCGCAAGCGACGCTGCCGCTATGTCCGGCGCCTGTACCCGGAATGCAAGGTTCGGATTGCCACGTCAAGCGCCGGCGCATCCCGGTTTTGATATTAAACTATTCAATCATTGATCTTTGATCAAATCATGATAGGGTCGGTCGCGTCGAATGACAAGGATTGCGTTTGGCGGTCCCGGGGAGGCATTCGGTCGTCTGAATTGGGAGGAGTTTCGAATGGGTATCGGATCGAAAGCCCGGCGGCTCGCGCTGCTGGCTGGCATGGCTGTCTGCGCTTGTGGGGTGTCCGCCGCCGAGGCGGCCGAAAAGCACAAGATCTTTCTGAGCATGAGCTTCATCGGCAACGATTGGCAGGCCGAGGCGGCAAACATGGTCAAAGCTATGGCCTCGCACAAAAGCATGGCCGATAAGGTCGATCTTCAGGTTCAGGTGGCGGGGCCGAATGCGCAGCGCCAGATCCAGCAGGTCAACGCCATGGTCCAGGCGGGCGCCGAAGCGATCGTGATCTTTCCGATCTCGCCAACGGCCCTCAATCAGGTGGTCAAGAACGCCTGCAACAAGGGCGTCAAGGTCTTCGCCTATGATGCCGAGATCACCGAGCCTTGCGCCTACAACGTCCATATCGACCAGGAGGAGGCAGGCCGGGTGACGGCCGAATGGCTGGTCAAGAAACTCGATGGCAAGGGCAACATCATCGCGGTGACCGGCGTCCCCGGCACCTCGGTCGACGATTTGCGCACCAAGGCAGCCAAGGAGGTCTTGGCCAAACACCCCGACATCAAGATCGTCGGCGAGGCGGTCGGCATGTGGAGCCAGGCGGTGGCCCGTACCGAACTTTCGAAGATCCTGGCGACGCGCAGTTGGGACGATATCGATGGGCTATGGATGCAGGTCGGCTGCTTCACTGCCAATTCAATGCAACTCGAGGCCGGCAAGAAGACCAGCGAACTCCTGCCCTGTGCCGGCGAGGGCGCCAATGGCGGCCGCATCCAGATGCTGCCGGAGGGCACCGAGGTCGAGGGCGCGGCGTCTCCCTATGCGCCGCTCGGCGCGCCGCGCATTTCCTACGCGTCACCGCCTTATTCCGGCGCACTCGCGCTCAAGCTCGCCGTCGAGGCTCTTGAAGGCAAGGATGTGCCTAAGAAAACGATCCTGCCGCTGCCGGTCGTCACCAACGAGACGATCAAGCTCTGCGACGAGGGCACCTGGGCCGAGATGAAGGCCGGCTGCAACGCCTTCAAGCCGTCGCTGGTCTCCAATCCCGGCTGGTTCGCGTCGATCTTCTCCGACCAGACGCCCGAGATCGGCCTTGCCGCAGCACTTGTCGGCCAGCCCGAGGAGTGAGCTCCCTCTGAAGCGGCGCGTGGGGCATGTCGATCGCTCCATGCGCCGCCCTCATCAAAGGGCGTTCAGGAAGCTGGAATCATGAATTCAACAGCGCATCTGACTGCTGTCGGCATAGAGGGCGTCCGCAAGGCGTTCGGCGCCACAATCGCCCTCGACGGCGTTTCCTTCAAAATTGCATCGGGCAGCGTGCATGCTCTGCTCGGCGAGAACGGCGCCGGCAAGTCCACGCTGGTCAAGCTGCTGTCGGGACTGGTGCGGCCCGACGAAGGGCAGATTACTATCCTTGGCCAACCGGCGCCGCTCGGCTCGCCGCGCGCCGCCCATGCCAAGGGCTTGCAGACAGCCTTCCAAGAAATGACCCTGGTCCGCGATCTCAGCGTTCTCGACAATATGCTGCTGCCCTACGCGCCGATCGGCCCGATCGGCCTGATCAGACGGTCAGCCGCGCGTAAGGCGGTTCGCAAACACATTTCCGATCTCGGGCTTTCGGTCGATCTCGACGCCGAGCTGGCGACGCTCGATCTTGCCGTCCGGCAGAAGATCGAGATCGCGCGCGCCGTCTACCGCAAGCCGCGCATCCTCCTGCTCGACGAACCGACTTCGACCTTGTCGGGCGGCGACGTCGAATGGTTGGGCGGCATCATCGCCCGGCTGAAGGCGGCCGGTACGACGGTCGTGTTCATTACCCATCGCATGCGCGAGGTGCGGGCCTTCTGCGACACGCTGACCATCCTCAGAAACGGCCGTCATATCGTCACCGCGCCGGTCGCCGATGTCTCGGATGGCGAGGTGATCGAAAAGATCATCGGCCGCAGCATTGCCCAGACATTTCCGCCGAAACCTGAAAGCGAGGCCGTCTTCGGCCCCCCAGTGCTCGGCGTGCGCGATCTCAAAGCCGGAAGAAAGCTCGACGGCGTCAGTTTCGACCTGCGCAAGGGCGAAATCCTCGGCATTGCCGGGCTTCAGGGCATGGGGCAGCTTGACCTGTTCTTCGCTTGCTTCGGCATGGCCGAGATCGAACGTGGCCATGTCGTGGTTGACGGCCGCAAGGTGTGGCTCGGCTCGCCGGCCGATGCGCTCAAGCCCAATATGGCGATCGGGCTGGTGCCGGAGGACCGCAAGACCGAGGGTCTGTTCCTGAAGCTCCCGGGCCGGCAGAACGCATCGCTGCCGGTCGTCGGGCGCTTCACGCGGTTTGGCCTGATTAGGGAGGACGAGGAAGCTCGCGCCGTGCAATCTGCCTTCTCTACAGTCGAGGTCGACCGCCGTGCCATGTGGACGAGGGCAGGCGCGTTTTCGGGCGGCAACCAGCAGAAGATCGCTATCGCGAAATGGCTGGTCGCCGAAAGTCGCATCCTGCTGCTCTTCGATCCCACTCGCGGCATCGACGTCGGCACCAAGCACGAGCTCTATGTGATGATGCGCGACTATGTGGCGGCCGGCGGCTCGATCCTGCTGCATTCGACCGAGATTCCCGAGCTCGTCCATCAATGCGACCGGGTGCTCGTCCTCTACGACGGCCGGCTGGTGGCGGAGCTTGCGGGCGAGGATATTTCTGAAGGCGCGATCATGAGGCCGGCGCTGGGCCATGGCGATGCGGTTCGACAGGCGGCTGAATGAGCGCGATCAGTTCCCCCGCCGCCGCGCCAGCCGGAACCTTGTCGCGGCTGCTGTCGCGGCACAGTGGTGCGATCATCGCCGCAGTCGTCTTCGCAGCGCTTCTGCTCGTCGTCGATCTGGTCAGCGCCGGGCGGCTAACCTATTTCGACATTTCGTTCCTCTCGAGCGGCGGCGCTACCTCGGCGCTGGCGGCAATCGGCCAGACGCTGGTCGTCCTGTCCGGCGGCTTCGACCTGTCCGCCGGCGCGGTGATCTCGCTGGTCAACGTCGTCCTGGCGACGGGCATGGATCCGATGGCGACCGGTTTGAGCGTTGTCCTGTGGACGCTGGTGGGAATTGGCGTCGGCATGTTGGTCGGCGCTTTCAACGGCTTTTTCATCGCCGTCCTGCGCATGCAGCCCATCGTCGTCACGCTGTCGACCATGTTCATCCTGCAAGGCATCACATTGCTGGTCATGGACAAGCCGGGCGGCTTCGTCTCGCCCGATCTTGGCGCCTTCTATCTCGGCGATGCCGTCGAGGGCTGGCTGCCGATGCCGCTGGTGGTTATCGGCGTCGTCCTGCTCGCCTGGTTCTGGCTGAAGGGGACGCGCTTCGGAACGGCTCTCTATGCGGTCGGCAGCGATCCGGATGCGGCTGCCTCCGTCGGTGTGCGCGTCGTTCTCGTCCGCTTCCTCGTCTATGTCATTGCCGGCGGCTGCTACGGACTTGCGGGCGTCTTCATCAGCGCCCAAACCGGCAGCGGCGATCCGCTCGTCGGCAATCCGCTGCTGTTGTCGATGTTTGCGGCGGTCGTCGTCGGCGGCACGAGGCTGGGCGGCGGGCAGGGTGGGCCGGTCGGCACCGTGTTCGGCGCCTATATCCTGATGATGGTCGTCAACATCCTGCTCGTGCTCAACGTCTCGGCCTATTATTCGACTATCGCCGAGGGCACGATCCTGATCCTTGCGGTGCTTGCCGGCTCGCTGTCGCATGGCTCCGTCCTGGCTCGCCAGTTCCGCGCCGCGCGGGCGCGGCTGGCCGCGTGGCGCGCCGGAATGCTGCCGTCGCAGATCGATCGCATCGACCGGCGGCTGAGGATCGCCCGCGACAGCACCGGCGACCAGCCGGTGGTGCGACCGCCCTTCCACGTCCGCAACGCTGAGACGCTGCGCTATGCGGCGCCGGCCTATGTCTGCCTGGCCATTGTCGTGATCGTCACCCAGATCTGGCTCGGACGCGCCATCTTCAACGTCACCTACTGGAATTCGCTGTTCGTGCTGTCGAGCTTCCTCGCCATCCTCGCACTGGGGCAAGGCAGCGTGATCCTCACCGGCGGGCTCGACCTGTCGGTGCCGTGGACGATCGGCCTCTCGGGCATCCTGCTCGCCGGCATCGTCAACGGATCGGACGCAGCACTTGCCTATGCGCTGCCGGCCGTCCTGGTCATCGCCTGCCTCGTCGGGCTGGCGAACGGCATCGGCATCGTCTTGCTCGGCATCTCGCCGATCGTGATGACGCTGGCCACCAACGGCATTCTGCAAGGGTTTGCGCTTCTCTATTCGCAGGGCACCCCGGCCGGCTTCTCCTCGCCGATGCTGCGCTGGTTCATGACAGGCAAGATATTCGCCTTGACGCCGGTGGTGCTGTTCATGGTCGCGTTTGTCGTCTTTGCCGTTCTGCTGCTCGGCCGCACCGCTTTCGGCCGCCGCGTCTACGGCATCGGCAACAGCCTGCGCGCGGCCCAACTGTCCGGCATCGCGGTCGGGCGCACGCTGATCCTGGTCTATATGCTTTCGGCGGTCTGCGCGGCGATCGTCGGCATCATGCTCACCGGCTTTTCGGGCCAGGCGAGCCTGGGCATGGGCGACGACTATCTTTTGCCGTCGATCGCGGTGGTTGTGGTCGGAGGCGCGCTGATCACCGGCGGACGCGGCCATTATCTCGGCATGCTCGGCGGGGTGCTGTTGCTCACGGCGCTGCAGATGCTGCTGGCCGGCACCACGCTTCCCTATGCCACAAGGGCAATTCTGTACGGGCTGGTCGTTCTGGGCGCCGTCATGGCGCTGCGCGAACGGCGGCTGCAATGAGAAGGACGGGACGATGAGCGCCAAGGCGATGAGCAAAGGGGCGATGAGCAAAGTGGCGATGAGCAAAGGGGCGCCGTCATCGGCGGACGATTTTCTGACCGGGCTGAAGGGGCAGCGCGTGCTGGTGACGGCGGGCGCCGGCGGCATCGGCTTGGCCATCGCCGAAACGCTGTCGCGGCTCGCCGCGCGCATCGTCGTCTGCGACGTTTCCGACGAGGCGCTGGCTGCTGCTCCGGACAAGATCGCCCTCGTCGCCGCGGTCAAGGCCGATGTCTCGCGCGAAGACGACGTCGACCGGCTGTTCGAGACGGTGAAGGAAAAGCTCGGCGGGCTCGACGCGCTGATCAACAATGCCGGCATCGCCGGGCCGACCGGCGGCGTCGATGAAATCGATCCGGCGGACTGGCGGCGCTGCATCGACATCTGCCTGACCGGCCAGTTCCTCTGCGCCCGGCGTGCCGTGCCGCTGATCAAGGCGGCGGGCGGCGGCTCGATCGTCTCGATGTCGTCCGCCGCCGGCCGCCACGGCTACGCTTTCCGCACCCCCTATTCGGCGGCCAAGTTCGGCGTCATCGGTTTCACGCAGAGCCTCGCCAAGGAACTCGGGCGGCACGGCATAAGGGTCAACGCCATCCTGCCCGGCATTATCGAGGGACCACGCATCGACAAGGTCATCGCCGACCGGGCCAGGCAGCTCGGTGTTTCGAACGAGGAGATGACGCAGCGCTATCTTCAGAACATCTCGCTGCGCCGCATGACCAGCCCCTATGACGTCGCCGCGATGGTCGCCTTCCTGTTGTCTGATGCGGGCATCAACATTTCCGGCCAGTCGCTCGGCGTCGACGGCAATGTCGAAACGCTTTGAGGAACGGACCATGATGAAGGTAGCAATTGTCGGCAGCGGGTTCATCGGACGGGCCTGGGCGATCAGCTTCGCCCGCGCCGGCCATGATGTGCGGATGTGGGACCAGTCGCCGGCCGCGAGCGAAGGTGCCCGCGACTACATCGCCGGCGTGCTGGGCGACCTCGCCGCGAACGATCTGCTGCGGGGGCAGCCAATCGACGCCGTGCTTGGTCGCATCGCCGTCGTTGCTGAGCTGGAAGAAGCGCTGGCCGATGCGGTCCATATCCAGGAGAACACGCCCGAAAACCTCGACGTGAAGCGCGAGGTGTTCTCCCTGATCGACGCAATGGCCGGTCCGCAGGCGGTGATCGCCAGTTCCACCTCGGCGTTGCTGCCATCGAAATTCACCGACCATCTGCAAGGGCGGCACCGCTGCCTGGTCGTGCATCCGATCAATCCGCCCTATCTCATCCCGGCCGCGGAAGTCGTGCCGGCGCCATGGACTTCTTCCGAAACGGTCGAAAGGACCCGCGCCTTCCTGGTCGATGCGGGCCACGCGCCGCTGGTGATGAAGCACGAGCTCGACGGCTTCATCATGAACCGCCTGCAGGGCGCGCTGCTGGAGGAGGCTTTCCGGCTCGTCGCCGACGGCTATGCCAGCGTCGAGGACGTCGATATCGGCATTCGCGACGGGCTGGCGCTGCGCTGGTCTTTCATGGGTCCGTTCGAGACGATCGACCTCAATGCGCCGGGCGGTGTACGCGACTATGTCGAGCGCTACCAGACGATCTATTCGAACATTTTTCCGCAAATGCTGCGCCGCGTCGACTGGGCCGGCGAGGTCATGGCAACCGTCGAGGCGGATCGCCGCAAGCGGCTGCCGCGGGAAGAACTCGGCGAACGGCAGGTGTGGCGCGACCGCCGGCTGATGGCGCTGGCGGCGCATAAGAGAAAATCGGATCAGGAGTTCGGACGATGACGGAAACAAGCCACAAGCCCGGCGCTATGCAGACCAGGAGCAAAATTATCATCACCTGTGCGGTGACGGGGGCGATCCATACACCGACCATGTCGCCCTATCTGCCGATCACGCCGGACCAGATCGCTTCAGAGGCGATCGCGGCGGCGGAGGCAGGTGCGGCGATCCTGCACCTGCATGCCCGCGACCCCGAGACCGGCAAGCCCGACCAGACGCCGGAGGCCTTCGCCCGCTTCCTTCCGCGCATCAAGCAGGCCACCAACGCCGCCATAAACATCACCACTGGCGGCAGCCCCTATATGAAGGTCGAGGAGCGCGTGCGACCGGCAGCCCAGTTCAAGCCTGAGGTCGCTTCGCTCAATATGGGCTCGATCAATTTCGGGCTCTATCACCTCGTGGGCAAATACGAGACTTTCAAGTTCGACTGGGAAAAGCCGCATCTGGAAGCGACGCGCGACCTGGTGTTCCGCAACTCGTTCAAAGACATCGAGTACATTCTTGCGACCTGCTACGACAACGGCACGCGCTTCGAGTTCGAGTGCTACGACATCGCCCACCTCTACAACCTCTCGCACTTCGCCGATCGCGGGCTGGTGAAGCCGCCGTTCTTCGTGCAGTCGGTGTTCGGGCTGCTTGGCGGCATAGGCACCCATCCCGAAGACGTCGCTCATATGAAGCGCACCGCCGACCGGCTGTTCGGCGACCAGTTCCGCTGGTCGGTGCTCGGTGCCGGCGCCAGCCAGTTGCGCATCGCGGCGCAGTCGGCAGCGCTTGGCGGCAACATCAGGGTTGGCCTGGAGGACAGTCTGTGGGCCGGCAAGGGCCGGCTGGCAAAGTCGAACGCCGAACAGGTTGTACTTGCCCGCAAGATCATCGAGGGGCTTGGCATGGAGGTGGCGACGCCCGACGAGGCGCGCGAGATCCTGTCACTGAAGGGCGGCGACAAGGTCGCGTTCTGAGGCGGCTCGCCAATCGCCGCACGGTGCCAACAGAGGAGGACGGCATGAAGATCGAAGTCGTGGTGGACGTGAAGACCACGCTGGGCGAGGGACCATTGTGGGACGTCGAACAGGAGCGCCTCTACTGGATCGACAGTTTCGACGGGCGCGTGTTTCGGGCGACCGCCGATGGGCGCGAGATCCGTTGCTGGGATGTGCCGATGAAGATCGGCTCGATGGCTCTGCGCAAGGACGGCAACGGCGCGGTGGTCTCGCTTCAGCGCGGCTTCCATCTGCTCGATTTCGCCACCGGCGAGGTGACGCTGATCCACGATCCGGAACCGGACAAGCCGATGAACCGGCTCAATGACGGCAAGGTCGACCGGCGCGGACGTTTCTTCGCCGGCTCCATGGACACGATGGAGGAGGGGCCATCCGGCGGCCTTTACCGGCTCGATCCGGATTTCTCCGTCACCAGGATCGATTCAGGCATCATCTGTTCCAATGGCCCGTGCTGGAGCCCCGACGATCGCACCTTTTATTTCGCCGACACCTGGACCGGCGAGATCTGGGCCTACGACTATGACATCGCGACTGGCGCTGCCGGCAACCGGCGCACCTTCGTCCGTGTCGACACCAGCCGGGGTGGCGCTGCCGATGGGTCGACCGTCGATGCCGAAGGCTTCCTCTGGAATGCCCTCGTCTATGACGGCCGGCTGGTGCGTTATACGCCCGACGGCAGCGTCGATCGCATCATCGACATGCCCGTCAAGAAGGTCACCAGCGTGATGTTCGGCGGGCCGAAACTCGACACCCTCTATGTGACCTCGATGGCAAAACCGCCGTTACCGCGCTTCCCCGGCGATGGCGTCCTGCGCGGCAGCCTGTTCGCAATAACCGGCCTTGGCATCAAGGGCGTGGCGGAACCACGCTTCGCCGGATGACGGCGGCTGCAAAAGAGGATAGAGGCGAATAAGGAAAACGAGCGCTCGCTCGATTTCAGATATGGACCCGATGCTTTTCGGCGATCTCGTCCATCGATGGTGGCCACCTCGTTTCATCGCTGGGAGTTTGTCCATGAATTTCGACATTCCCGCCCGCACCCAAGATTACCGCGTCCGCATTGCCGACTTCGTCGAGCGTGAGATCCTGCCGCTCGAGGCCGACAAGACGTCCTATGATGCACATGGAAATATCGCCTTGCCGCTGCTGGAGACGCTTCGCGCCAAGGCGCGTATGGCGGGCCTGTGGTGCCTGCAACTCAAGCCCGAATCCGGCGGCGCCGGTCTCGGGAAGATGGACATGGCGGTCTGCTACGAGGAGATGAACCGGTCGATCTTCGGACCCGTGGTGTTTAATTCGGCAGCGCCCGACGATGGCAACATGATGGTTCTGGAGGCGCTCGGCACGCCAGCGCAAAAGGAAAAATGGCTGAAGCCGATTGTCGAGGGCAAGGTGCGCTCGGCCTTTGCCATGACCGAACCGCACCCCGGCGGCGGTTCGGACCCTTCGATGATCATGACGCGTGCGAAGCGGCGCGGCGACAAATATGTTGTGACCGGCCGCAAATGGTTCATCACCGGCGCGGAGGAGGCCAGCCATTTCATTCTGATCGCGCGAACCTCGGACGACCCGCGCCATGGTCTGTCGGCCCTGATGTTCCACAAGGACCAGCCGGGCTGGCGCATCATGCGCCGCATCGAGATCATGGGCCCGGAGGAGCATGGCGGGCATTGCGAGCTCGAATTCGATGGGCTCGAAATCCCTGTCGAAGATATGCTTGCCGGCGAGGGCAGGGGCATGAAGGTGACGCAGGTGCGGCTCGGCCCGGCGCGGCTTACCCACTGCATGCGCTGGCTCGGATTGTCCAAGCGCTGCGTCGAGATCGCGCGCGCCTACGCTGCCGAGCGCCATGGTTTTGGCCAGCGCCTCGCCGACCGCGAAAGCGTCCAGCTGAAGCTCGGCGACCTCGCCATGCGCATCGAGATCGGCCGCATCCTGGTGATGAAGGCTGCGTGGGAACTGGACCGCGGCGGCTTTGCCCGCAAGGAAGTGTCGATGGCCAAGGTCCAGGTCGCCAATGTGCTGCATGACGCGGCCGATGTGGCGATCCAGATCAATGGCGCGCGGGGCTATTCGAAGGACACGGTGCTCGAATGGATCTACCGCTATGCTCGCCAGGCGCGGCTGGTCGATGGCGCCGATGAGGTCCACAAGATGGTGCTGAACCGTTTCCTCAACGAGGAAGAGAAGGGCTTCTGGCGCTGGACTGTCGAAGGCGAGGCATAAGCGACGCGGGGTGGCATCTCAGGAGGAAAAGATGCCGTTGAATGCGGATTTCGATCCTGCGGCATTGAAGGGCTTTCTCGCGAACCGCTTCGGCGATGCCGCAATGACGTTCGAGCGGATCGGCGGCGGGCAGTCCAACCCCACCTACTTCGTCGACTATGGTGCGCATCGCATGGTGCTGCGCAAGAAGCCGGCCGGGCCGATCCTGCGTGGGGCGCATGCCGTCGATCGCGAATTCCGCGTGCTTGAAGCGCTCGCACCGACCAATGTCCCGGTGCCCGCGCCGGTGCTCTATCACGACGGTGTCGAGCCGCTCGGCACGCCCTTCTACCTGATGGAGCGGCTGGATGGTCGCGTCTTCCACGACTGTTCGCTGCCTGGCCTTGTCCCCGCGGAGCGACGCGGCGTCTATTTCGGCATGGCCGAAGCGATGGCCAAATTGCATGCTGTCCGTCCCGACGAGGTCGGTCTCGGCGACTACGGCCGGCCCGGCAACTATTTCGAGCGCCAGATTGGCCGCTGGACCAGGCAGCTCAGGGAATCGCCGAGCGACAGAATTCCGGCACTCGAAGCGGTCGCCGACTGGCTGCCGCAGCATATGCCCGCGGATGATGGACGCGTGTCGATCGCCCATGGCGACTTCCGCCTCGGAAATCTGCTGTTCCATCCCGGCAAGCCGGAGGTGATCGGCATTCTCGATTGGGAGCTGTCGACGATCGGCCATCCGCTCGCCGATCTCGGCTTTTGTTCAATGACCTGGCATTCGACCCCGGACGAATATGGTGGCATCCTCGGCCTCGATCATGCCGCACTCGGCATCCCCAGCCAGCGCGAATTCCTCGACCATTATTTCGCGCACGCCGTGCCCACCGCGCCCCTGGAACGCTTCCACCTGGTTTTTTCGCTGTTCCGTTTCGCGGTGATCTTCGTCGGCATCGCCGACCGGGCGCGGGCAGGCAGCGCGGCGTCGGCCGATGCCGCCGGCAAGTGGCCTCTCGCCGGTCGCTTTGCCGCACGTGCTCAAGAGATCATCCAAGGGGCAAGACCGTGGAGCGCCGCCTGAGACGAGCGCTCGCGCCCTAGTCCTTTTCCCTACCCGTGGCGTCAGCAACCCAGTCCGGAAATCCAGTCCGAGAGGCTTTGCGAAAAACTTCGCGGCACGATGAGTTCGCACGCGGTATCGCCGGTGCGCAGGAAAAGCACGGGCACATGGTGCAAGGATGTCAGCACGGCGCGGCCCGGGGCGGCCGCCGGCGCGCGCCAGTCTACGGCGATACATTTGGAGAGGACCCGCGCGACGTCGGCCCCAGCCATTCTGAAACGCACGCGACCTTCGTCGAGAGAGACCGAACAACCGAGATCTGGGTCGACGGCAAGCGAAGGCGCTTCAATACCGTCGTCGAGAGCCAGCCAGAGACGGCGAGGCGCGACGCGGATCACGAGGAGACCTTTTTGGCGAACCGTCTCTCCGACCGAGGCAGGAAGTTTCGTGCCGAGCGACGCCGTGACGCTCTTTTCGAATTGCCCCAGCGTGCCGTCCCAGCCCTCGATCTCGATGAGCGGGCAATCGGCCACGGACAGGCTGAAATCCGGGCTAGCCATGCAGTCGCTCCCCCTGCGGATCGAGGAATACCGGCGAGACGATTCGGGCACGGACCGTTTCGGCTTTCATCGGATAGACGGCCACGACCTCGCTTCCTTCGCTAGCGACATCGCCGGCAAGCAAGGCCAGCCCGACATAGTGGCCGCGTTCGGGGCTGAAGGTGACGGAAGTCACGCGGCCGCGCCCGTGGCCGTAAGGTTTCTCGCCCGGCAGAAACAGGATGGCGCCACCGCGAAGGCGTTTTCCCTCCTCGATGCATTCCAGTCCGACCAGGCGCTGGCGGTCGGGCGCCTGGAAGGCGGGGCGCCGTCGCAGCACGTCGCCGACGAAGCCGGTACGCTTGCCCGCCATGCGGCCGAGGCCGAGATCGTCGAGCGTCGTGCGCCCATCGATTTCAGGTCCGGCGACATGGCCCTTTTCGACACGCAGCGCGCCGAGCGCCTCGACGCCGTAAGGTTTCAGGCCGAGCGGCCTGCCTGCTTTGAGCAGGCGGCTCCAAAGCTGTTCACCGGCAGTTGCGCCGACATAGATTTCGTAGGCGCGCTCGCCGGAATAACTGAGGCGCAGGATGCGGAGCGCACGGCCCTGCCATTCGCTTTCGAGCAATCCCATATGCGCAAGTGCCGCGTCGGAAACATCGAGAGCGGGAAACGCGGCACTCAGAATTGCGCGGCTTTTCGGTCCGGCAACCGACATCGCCGCCCATTCATCGCTCACCGAGGTCACTGCGACGCGCAAATCCGGCCAGGCCGTATCGAGCAGGAATTCAAGACGCGACAGCACGTCGGCGGCCTTGGCGGTCGAGGTGGTCATGAAGAACCGGTTCTCGGCCAGCCGCGTCGTGGTGCCGTCGTCGAAGACGATGCCGTCGTCGCGCAGCATGACGCCGTAGCGCGCACGGCCAACCGGCAGTTTGGCAAAGCCATTGGCGTAGATGCGATCGAGGAAAATCGCGGCATCCGGGCCCTGGACGTCGATCTTGCCGAGGGTGGAGATGTCCATCAGGCCTGCGGCCTGGCGCACACTCCGCATTTCGGCGACATAGGCTTCGTTCACGTCGAGCCCGGATTGCCTGTAGAAATAGGGCCGCATCCAGAGCCCGACCTCCAGCATCTTGGCGCCGTTCGCCATGTGCCAGTCGTGCATCGGCGTACGGCGGATCGGCTTGAAATGATGGCCGATGGCGCGTCCGGCAAGCGCACCGATGGCGACCGGCGTATAGGGCGGTCGAAAGGTCGTGGCGCCGGTCTCGGGGATCGTTGCGTTGCGTAAGGCCGCCATTGCGGCAAGCGCCGCAAAATTGCTGGTCTTGCCCTGGTCGGTGCCCATGCCAAGCGTGGTGTAGCGCTTCAGGTGCTCCACCGACTGATAGCCCTCGCGATGGGCGATCTCGATATCCCCGGTCGTCACGTCCATCTGGAAATCGACGAAGGCTTTTCCACGTCCAGCGGGCAGGATTTCGTGAAGCGGGGCCGCGGCGGTCTCGCCGAGATCGAGTTTCGACGGGGCGTGCGCCGGCGTCGACTTGCCGCAGAACCATGCCGCCTCGGTGCCGGCGCGATGACCGTCCTCGATGGCATCGGCGGTCGAATAAATTCCCATCATCGAGCCGGCGCCGAACCGGTCCGCCGGAAACGCGCCCGGCACGAAGCCGCCAATGTCGTCGCGATATTGAGGTTTTACGCCAAGATGCGAGGTGAGATGCACGGTTGGCGACCAGCCGCCGGACACGCAGACCAGGTCGCAGGCCGTTTCCGATTGGCCGTCCGGTCCGTTGAGCGTTGCACGCCTGACGGCATGGCCGCCGCGCACGTCGACGATATGCGTTTTGGCCCGAACCATCACGCCGAACCGTGCGGCTTCTGCGACAAGTGCTTCGGGCGGCGCTGCGCGAACATCGGCAACCGTTACCTCCGCGCCGGCATCGGCAAGGTCAAAGGCGGCGCGCCAGGCGCCGTCATTGCTGGTGGCGACGATGGTTTTCTTGCCCGGTAGAACGGCGAAGCGGTTGAGGTAGGTCCGGGCAGCCGAGGCAAGCATGACGCCAGGCCGGTCGTTGTTGGAGAACACCATGGGTCGCTCGATGGCGCCGGTGGCGAAAACGATCGAGCGGGCGCGAAGCATGGTGAATGTCTGCCGCGCTTCGCCGGCCGGCTGCGGATTGGTTGGGTCGCGTTGCTCGACCAGTCCGATGACATTGCCGTCATAGATGCCGAAAGCGGTTGTCCGCTTCATCAGAGTGACGGTTTCGGAGCCCTCGAGCTCGGCCTCGGCCTGTCTCAACCATGCGGCCGCTGCGCTGTCGGACGGCTCCGCCAGAAGCTGGCCGCCGAGCAGGAAATCCTGTTCGATCAGCGCCACCCGCGCGCCGGCCGCTGCGGCAGCACGCGCCGCCGACAATCCCGCCGGGCCGCCGCCGACGATTGCGACATCGGCAAAGGCATGACGAACCTCGTAACGGTCGGGATCGGGGTCGGTGCCGGCCCTGCCCAGCCCGGCCGCCTTGCGGATAAAGTGCTCGTAGAACATCCAGGCGCGTCGCGTCGGGCCCATGAAGGTCTTGTAGTAGAAGCCGGCCGAAAGGAACGGCGCCAACAGGCCGTTGGCGCTTTGCACGTCAAAGGCGAGCGAGGGCCAGCGGTTCTGGCTTTCCGCGACTACGCCGTCTGCAAGTTCCAGTGTCGTCGCCGGCAGGTTCGGCTGGCGCCTGCCTGCGGTTGCGAGCGTGACCAGCGCATTCGGCTCCTCGGGCCCGGCGGAAAAAATGCCGCGTGGACGATGATATTTGAAGCTGCGCCCGACCAGGGTGACGCCGTTGGCGAGCAGCGCGGAGGCGAGCGTGTCGCCGCGATATCCAGCCAGCGTCCTGCCATCGAAGGTAAAATCGACCGGCTGCTCGCGGTCGATGCGGCCACCCATCGACAGCCGCTTGTGGTTCGAACTCATGCGGGTGATTTCCTGGCCAGCGATTTCCTGGGGGGTAATTTCCTGGCGAAGTCAACGGATGCGATGGCGTGATTGCGCGTGTCGCGTTCGACCACCAGCCATTGGCGGCAGCCGATCACGTGCTGCCAGAATTCGCGGTGCGGGCCTGCCGGGTTCGTCCTGAGATAGACATAAGCGTACCAGGCCTGCGGATCGGGATCGTCGTGGGCCGGGCGCGTGACGGAAGCGTCTCCGCCGTAGCGGAACTCGTCATGGTCGCGCAGACCGCAGCAGGGGCATTCGATGCGCAGCATTGCCTTCCGCCTCCTATTGCAGCCAGGCGCAAGGACCGGCGCCGGCCTCGTCGAGCGTGTGGCCGGTGCGGAAACGATCGAGCCCGTAGGCTGCGATCAAGGGGTGCGGCTTGCCGGTGGCGATCGTGTGGGCGAAGCACCAGCCGGAAGCCGGCGTCGCCTTGAAGCCGCCGTAGCACCAGCCGCCGTTGAGAAAGAGGCCCTCGATAGGTGTCGGGCAGATGATCGGGCTGGCATCGGGCGTCATGTCCATGACGCCGCCCCAATGGCGCAGCAGACGGACGCGCGAAATGCATGGCATCAGCGCAATCGCCGCCTCCGCCACTTCGCGCACGACGCCGAGATTGCCGCGCTGGGCGTAGGAATTGTAGCCGTCGAGATTGCCGCCGAAGACCAACCCGCCCTTGTCCGACTGGCTGACGTAGAAATGGTCAGCACCGTAGGCGACGACGTGGTCTACCAACGGCTTCAGCGGTTCGGTGACGAAGGCCTGCAGGACGTGGCTTTCGATCGGCAGTTCAAGGCCGGCCTTGGCGCCGAGCACGGATGTATGACCGGCAACAGCGAGGCCGACCTTGCCGGCGCCGATCCGGCCTTTCGTCGTTTCGACGCCGACGATACTGTCGCCGTCGCGGAGGAAGCCTGTCACCTCGCAGTTCTGAATAATGTCGACGCCATGGCCGTCGGCAGCGCGCGCGTAGCCCCAGGCGACGGCGTCGTGGCGCGCCGTGCCCGCCCGGCCCTGGAAGATGGCGCCATGGATCGGAAAGCGGGCCGTGTCGGAAAAATCGAGATAGGGCACCAGCCGGCGCACCTCGTCGCGGTCGAGGATATCGGCATCGATGCCGTTCAGCCGCATGATGTTGGCGCGGTGACTGAAGCCATCGAGCTGATCGGCCGAATGCGCAGTGACGAGCTGGCCGCGCTGCGAGAACATGACGTTGAAATTCAACGCCCGCGACATGTTCTCCCAGAGTTTCATCGAGAATTCGTAGAACTGGGTGTTGCCGTCGAGCAGGTAGTTGGAGCGGATGACGGTGGTGTTGCGGCCGACATTGCCGCCGCCGATATAGCCTTTTTCGAGCACCGCGACATTGCGGATGCCGTGGTTCTCGGCGAGGTAGAAGGCGGTAGCGAGGCCGTGTCCACCGCCGCCGATGACGATCACGTCGTAGGCCGGTTTTGGCTCCGCCGCCCGCCAGGCGCGCTGCCAGTTCTTCTGACCAGACAGCGTGTTGCGGAAAATTGAAAATGCCGAGTAGCGCGACATGCGTGCGGGCCTAGCGAACGATCGGGCCGGCCGGCGTGCGGGTAAGCACTTCGGCGCCCGCATCGGTCAGAAGTACGGTGTTGGAGACGAAGTCATCGCCGCGACCGGTGCCCATCAGCCACGACAGGATGTGGAAGCTCATCCCCGTCTCGATCTCGAGGTCGGAATCGTGCCTCAAGCCGGTTACCGAATTGCCGCCGGTCCATGATGGCGGCTGGCCGGCGCCGACAAGGTAGCCGCAGTGATGGCGGCGATAGTGGGAAAGACCGGCCTCGTCCGCGACTGCCTGCCAGGCAGCGTAGACGTCGCGCGCCTTGGCCCCGGGCCGCAGCGCCTCGACGACGGCATCGAACGCCTTGGCGGTCACTTCCGCCATCGCGGCGTCTTCGTCGCTGATATAGCCGATGCGAACGAGCCGGCCGAGCGGCGCGTGATAACGCGAGATGCAGCCGGACAGTTCGACGAAGACCGGCTCGCCCTTGCGGTAGATCCCGTTGCCCCAGGTCGTGTGCTCCTCGCCCAGGCGCTTGGCCGGGCGGATGAAAGGTCCGAAGCCCGGAGCATGACCGCCGGCGCGGATCATTGCTGAAACACATTGGGCCGCGACCTCCTGTTCGGAAGCGCCGTCCGAGATCGCGGCGATCGCGGCGCCGGCGGCGGCGTCGGTCACTTGTGCCGCCTGACGCATCAGCGCCTGTTCCTCGGCGCTCTTCACCCGCCGCATCTTGTCGACCAGCTCGGAAACATCGCTCCATCTGGCATCGGCCTGCGTCTGGAGTGCGACGGCAAGCCCATGGCTGAGGCCGGCCGTCCAGTATTCGAGGCCGATCCGCTTGCCGGACAGGCTGAGTTCCGCAAGCACCCGCGCGGCGAGGTCGGCCGCCGTTTCGCTGTCGGAATGGCCGCGGAATTCCGCTGCCGTCACCTGTTTCTCGATCGTCACCTTTTCCATCGAGCGGGTGACCAGAACAGGTTTCCCTTCGAGCGGCACGATCAGCAGGTGTGGGGCAAAATATCCCCAGTGATCGAGCCCGGTGAGGTAAAAGACGTTCTCCGGCGAAGCAAAGACCGCCGCGTCGAACTCGCGCTCAGCCAGCGCCGTGCGGACCCTGACAAGGCGGCCGACGATTTCGGCCTCGGAAAACGGATTACGGTCCATCAGGCGTCCTCGTGCTGGTTACCGGTTTCGTTACCGGCATGATCTTCGTCAGTTACCGGCTTCCCGTCCGTCATGGTCAGTCGATGACGATGAGTTCGCGCGCCACGTCGCAGAGGCGTTCGCCGCCGTGATCCGTGACGACGAAGGATTCCGAGATGGCGATGCCGAAATCGTCGAGCCAAACGCCGGCCATGAAATGGAAGCACATCCCGGACTGCATCTCTGTGGTGTCGCCGGGACGAAGACTTGCGGTGCGTTCGCCCCAATCGGGCGGGTAGGCGAGCCCGACCGGATAGCCGACGCGGCTCTCCTTCTTCAGCCCGTTCTTCCTCAACACTGCCTGCCAGGCGGCTTCCACCTCTTCGGCGGTGTAGCCGGGGCGCGCCTTCTCAAGGCCGGCGTCGACGCCCTCGACGATCGCCTTGGCCATGTCGAGGATCGCTTGCGGCGGCTTGCCAAAATGTACGGTCCGCGTCAGCGCCGCATGATAGCGCCGCCGCACCCCGGCGATCTCCAGAATGGCGAGGCCGCTGTCCGGCAGCGGCGTGTCGGACCAGGTCAGATGCGGCGTGCTGGTGCCCTCGCCGACGGGCATCAGCGGACAGATCGCGGCATAGTCGCCGCCCGCTCCAGGCACGCCCATGATCTGTGCGTGATAGATTTCCGCAATGACATGGTTCTGCGGCACGCCGGGCCGCATTTTTTCGATGGCGCGTTTCATGGCCTGCGTGCAGATCGCACCGGCCTCGCGGACCAGCACCAGCTCGGCTTCGGATTTGACCAGCCGCGCCCAGTTGACGAGATCGTGGTTGTTGGCGAAGTGCGCTTCAGGCAGCCCGCTGACGAGATGGGCATGGCAGCGCGCGGTGTAATAGTGCGCGTCCATCTCGACGCCGATGCGGGCGTTTCCCCAGCCACGCGACCGGATCAGCTGGGCGAGTTCGTCATAGGGGTGTTCGACGGGCTGCTGCACCAGCCGTTCCGAGAACGGCACGATGTTCTTCTCCGGCAGGCCGGTGGTCAGGCGTGCGCTCCTGGCGTCCTGCGCCCTGCCGAACCAGATCGGCCGGTCTTCCTCCAGATGGACGAGCACGCATTGCGGAACATAGAACGACCATCCGTCATAGCCGGTCAGCCAGCACATATTGGCTGGATCCTGACAGATGATGAGGTCGAAGCCGGCCTTCTCCATGCGTGACTTCACGCCGGCCAGGCGCTGCGCATACTCCGCTTGCGTGAAAGTCCCGAAACCGCTCGCGCTCGCCACCGAAATCCCACCTACCGGTACGCTGTTTTTCTTAAATTGTGCACAACTAGGGCAATAATTTGTGGTTTGACTGCGAATTATTACCGACTTTCTGTGGTTTTTATATCTTCGCTTGCACAATGTCTAGGGCAGTTGTATACGTCTTGACAAGCAGGTGTCGACCTCGAAGAAGGCCGCGCCCTGGGAATCATCAGTCAGTTGTTCAATGGGAGAAAAGCATGTTCAAATCATCGATATCGCGCCGGATGGTCGTGAAAGCCGCCGCCTGCCTCGCGCTTGCCGCGACATCACTCACGGCGCTGCCCGCTTATGCGGAAACGACCCTCGAACGGGCCAAGAAGGACGGCTACATCCGCGTCGGCTTTGCCAACGAGGCGCCGTTCGGTTACGCCACGCCTGACGGCAAGCTGACCGGCGAAGCGCCGGAAGTTGCCAAGGCGGTGCTCGCCAAGATGGGTATCGCGCAGGTTGACGGCGTGCTGACCGAATTCGGTTCGCTTATTCCGGGTCTCAAGGCCGGCCGCTTCGATATTATCGCCGCCGGCATGTTCATCAATCCGAAGCGCTGCGCCGAGATCAATTTCTCCGAGCCGTCCTACGGCATCGGTCAGGCTATGCTGGTGGCAAAAGGCAATCCGAAGGGCGTGAAGGACTTTTCCAGCATCAAGGAAAACCCGGATCTCAAGCTCGCCGTGATGGCCGGCGCCGTCGGGGGCGGCTATGCCAAGGACGCTGGCGTCGCCGATGGGCAGATCGTTGCCTTGCCCGACCAGTCCAGCCTGGTCGCCGCCGTCCAGTCGGGCCGCGCGGACGCTGCCGCACTAACCGCTCTTTCGATCGCCGACATGGCCAAGAAGGCCGACGGCGTCGAATCGACCAAGCCGTTCGGCGAGGTTGCCGGCAAGTCGGTGAAAGGCCATGGCGGCTTCGGCTTCCGCAAGGAAGATACCGATCTGCAGGAGGCGTTCAACGCGGAGCTGAAGACGTTCCTCGGTTCGCCGGAGCACATCGCGCTGGTCGAGCCGCTCGGCTTCGGCAAGGACTACCTCCCCAACAAGACCACCGCGGAGCTTTGCGCGGGCAAATAGGTTCCCAACTGCTGGCGGCGCGAAAGCGCCGCCCCTTTTTTCCTGGGGGAATCCGCATGGGAATCCGTACGCTCCTTGCCATGCTGGTCGTCGCGCTTGTCGTGATCGGTGCCTTGGCAACACAGGAATCTTACAAAGTGTTTATGCCGGGACTGCTGCAAGGCGCGGTCCTGACGATCGAGATCGCTATCCTCGGCAGCCTGCTGGCAATTGTCATGGGCGTGCTGGCGGCGCTGGCAAGGATGTATGGCCCGGCGCCGCTCAGATGGCTGGCCACGGTCTATGTCGAGATCTTCCGCGGCACGTCGGCGCTGGTGCAATTGTTTTGGCTGTTTTTCGTGCTGCCGCAATTCGGTGTCACGCTCAACGCCTTTCTGGTTGCTGTCCTGGCGCTCGGCCTGAACGTTGGTGCTTACGGATCGGAAGTCGTGCGCGGCGCGATCCAGTCCGTTGCCCGCGGACAGTGGGAGGCGTGCACTGCATTGAACATGAGCCGCCCCCAGATGCTGCGCCGGATCATCCTGCCGCAGGCTTTCGTCGCCATGATTCCGCCTTGGGGCAATCTGTTCATCGAGCTTTTGAAATCGACAGCGCTGGTCTCGCTGATCACGCTGTCGGACCTCGCCTTCAAGGCGCAGCAAATGAACCAGAACACGTTCAAGACCATTCCGATCTTCACCCTCGTCCTGCTGATGTACCTGGCAATGTCGCTGGTTGTGACCATCGGCATGCGGCTTCTCGAAAGGCGGGCTTCGCTCGGACTGGCGCGGGGGAAGGCAGCATGATCTGGGACTGGGCATTTGCTTTTGAAATCCTGCCGGTGCTCGCCCGCGCTGCCATCGTTTCCATCGAGGCGACGCTGATCGGCTTTGCGCTTGCCGCCTCGCTTGGCCTGGTGCTGGCGGTCGTCCGCATCGCCGTGCCGTGGACCGGCTGGACGATTTCGGTGCTGGTCGAACTGATCCGGTCGACCCCGCTGCTGATCCAGATATTCTTTCTCTATTTCGTCTTTCCGAAATTTGGCGTCGTGCTCGACGCCTTCACCGCCGGGGTGCTTGCCATCGGCATCCACTACGCAGCCTATTGTTCCGAGGTCTATCGCGCCGGTTTCGACAACATCCATCGTGGCCAGTGGGAAGCCTCGGTCGCACTCAATCTGTCAGCCTGGACGACGTTCCGCGACATCATCATTCCGCAGGCGATCCCGCCGATCGTTCCGGCGCTCGGCAACTATCTGGTTGCCTTGTTCAAGGAGACGCCATTGCTTTCCGCAATCGCCGTGCTGGAGCTGATGCAGACGGCCAAGATCATCGGCTCCGAAACCTTCCGCTACACTGAGCCGATGACGCTGGTCGGCCTGTTCTTTCTTGCCATGAGCCTGGTTTCTGCCGCGCTCATTCGCTCCCTCGAAGGCCTGCTCAACCGGAGGACCATGCGATGACGGAACAACCGATGGTCCGCTTCGACAATGTTTCGAAACGCTACGGCGCGCTGACCGTTCTCGACGGGCTCAATCTGGAAATAGCACGCGGCGAGAAGGTCTCCATCATCGGCCCGTCCGGCTCCGGCAAGACGACGGTGCTGCGCATGCTGATGACGCTGGAGACGATCAATGACGGCGTCATCTGGGTCGAAGGCCAGCCGCTCACCCACATGGAGAGGAACGGCAAGCTTGTTCCCGCCGATCTCGCACACATCCGCAAGATCCGCGCCAAGATCGGCATGGTGTTCCAGTCGTTCAACCTGTTCCCGCACATGACGGCGATGCAGAACTGCATCGAGGCCCCGATAACCGTGCTCGGCATGAAGCGGGCCGATGCTGAGGCGCGTGCGGCCGAACTGCTCGACATGGTCGGCTTGTCGGAGAAGAAGGACCACTATCCCTCGCAGCTCTCCGGCGGCCAGCAGCAGCGTGTCGCCATCGCCCGCGCTTGCGCCATGCGGCCCAAGATCATGCTGTTCGACGAAGTGACCTCGGCACTCGACCCCGAACTCGTCGGCGAAGTGCTTGAAGTCATCCGAAAACTCGGTAGGGAACATGACCTCACCATGCTGATGGTCACCCACCAGATGGGATTTGCCAAGGAATTCTCCGATCGCGTCTGCTTTTTCCATGCCGGCAAGATCTGCGAGCAGGGGCCGCCAAGCGAGTTGTTCGGCGCCCCCAAGAACGAGCGGACACGGCAGTTCCTGCACGCTGTCCTGGAGGCTGGATGACGCTTGAGACGGATGCCACGCCCCTAGCCGTGACCGCCGCGCCGCCGCGTCCGCTTTCGGCGCGGGAGCGGTTCGAGCGTATCTACCGGATACTGCGCGACCGCATCTGCCTGCTCGACTACGCGCCGGGTAGCCATCTCTCCGAGGAAGAGCTTGCCCAGGAATTCCAGATCAGCCGCACGCCGGTTCGCCGTGTCCTGGCGCGCCTCGAATCCGAGGGTCTGGTTCAATCCGTCCATGGTGTCGGCACGATCGTCACCGATGTCGACATCGAGGAATTGCAACAGGTCTATCACTTGCGCCTGGAGCTGGCGCTCCTCGTCGGCAAGCTTTCGCCGATCCCGCGCACGGCGGACGACCTCGACCGGATAAGGGCACTCATCGCGCGCTGCGATTCCGATGTGCTCAATCCCGACCAGCGCGCTTTCCTGCGCCTCAACATGGATTTTTTCTACGAGCTCACCGCGATGACCGGCAACCAGCCGCTGCGCGAGATCAGCGAGCGCCTGTATTTTCAGGTCGCGCGCGTCGTCCTGAAGATGATGCCGCAGTTGGGCCTTGTCGAGGAGTTCACTGCGTTCCGCCGCGAAATGGAAGAGGTGCTTGCCGCCGCCGAGATCGGCGACTGGGAGTCCATCGGGCACATAAGGCGAGCTCATATCTCGATGAGTTTTCGCCGCATGATGCGTCATGCAGGCGAGGTCAGCACGTCCGGCGAAACTCTGTAATTTACGCTCTGAATTCCCTCTTCCGCCGGGAATGACATTCGCACAAAATCGACTGCCATCGCCATGTCGGGGCTACGCCAGGTCGCGGTTGCCGTTTGATCCGGCGAGCGCCGGATCACGACCGGCGGACAGCGCTTCGTCGGCTGCCAACCAGCTTCAGCCAAGGCGCCGAATGGAAGGCGCTCATCAGCAAGTACATTACGACCATTCCGCTCAGCGGCGACGCATCTTGCGCCGCCGAGCAGATCATGTCCGCATCACCGGTGACGGCCGTCAGCAGCGCCATCATTGCGAAGGTTGGCGCGGCTGCCAGGGATAGCCAGTCGGCCGCGCCGCGCGCAGCGACATTGTCGCTTGGGAAATCGGCAGATCCGCTGCCTGCCGGCGGCATCTTCTGCGTGTGGTTGGAGTGCAGTGTCATCGAACGTCAGCCCTGGCCGTACTCGTCGTGGCGGCGCCACCAGACGCCCGTCTCGTTACGCCCTTGGGGCGCGCGGTCGAGCCACTGATACATGCCCCAGAGGCCGTCCAGTCCGCGCGCATAGGTGGAATAGGCGTGGTAGACGACGCCGTCCTCGAGCACGAATGCGCTCATGCCTGGCCTCTCGCGCGTGTACGTGGCCATGTCCGTTCCGCTCATTGCAGCGAACGTCTCGGAGCCGTCGGCAGTCGTACGCGAGGGTATCTCGGCGAGAGGCGCCTCGCGGACATAGTTGTATTCGATGCCTTCCTCGCGCTGCTGCTCCTCGGTGAACGAAACGTCGAAGTCGAAGTTGAAGTCGCTGCCGTGTGAGGAGGCCCAGGGGAACGTCCATCCCATCCGCCGCTTGTACGCCTGCAGCTTCGCGAGCGGTGCCCGCGATACCGCCGAAAGCGTGACGTCGTGGTTGGCCAGGTGGACGACGAAGCCGTCGAATCCATCCGCGATCGCTGAGCAGGCCGGACAGCCGGCCGTGTAATCAGGCCCGAACATGAAGTGGTAGACGAGGAGCTGCGAGCGTCCCCTGAAAAGGTCTGCCAGTGAAGCGCTGCCTTCGTCGGTCTCGAATCGGTAATCCTTGTCGATCCGAACCCAAGGCAATTCCTGCCGCCGCCGCGCCACCTCGTCGCTTTGTCGCGTGAGCTCCTTCTCCGCCTTGAGCAGATCAAGCCGCGCTGCCAGCCACTCCTCACGTGTTCCGGTCCTGTGTGTCGGCATCGTTCTTCTCCTCTATGTTCTGTCCTCTATGTCCTGCCTCGTTCGCACCGTTTTCTTACGGCGCGCTGGTTGTTGGTCCTGAGATAGATTAGGACCGGATTTCGAATGGTGAGAGTTACAAGTGTGACGGGATTCCTATGGACTCGCTGATCACCGCTGCGGCGCGCGCTCTCGCAACGGGTGATCCCCTCGGCGCATTGAAGCGGGTCGCCCTGCGTGACGATGCGCCTGCGCTTGCGCTGCGCGGCATTGCGATGGCGCAGCTCGGCGATCTCGTTCGCGCAAAGGCTCTCCTCAAAAGTGCTGCGCGCGCCTTCGGTCCGAAGGAGGCCGTGGCCCGCGCGAGGTGCGTCGTCGCCGAAGCCGAGATCGCACTCGTCTCGCGCGACCTGGGTTGGCCGGCGAAGGCACTCGACGCCGCGCGGGCCACGCTTGAAAAGCACGGCGACCACGTCAATGCCGCGCATGCGCGCAATCTCGAGGCTCGGCGCCTGCTCCTGATCGGACGCCTCGACGAGGCCGAGAGCAGGCTCGCCGGGTTCGACCCCACAACGCTCCCAGCCGCGTCGAGGGCCGCCCACGAGTTGGTGATTGCGGGGCTGGCGATTCGCCGCCTCCGGACCAAGGCGGCGCGCGTCGCGCTCGCGCGGGCCGAGCACGCCGCGCGCCAGGCGGACATTCCCGCGCTGACGGCCGAGGTTGAAGGCGCATCCCTCGTGATGGACACACCCGCGGCGCGCCTGATCGCCCGTGGTGAGGAGCGCCCGCTCCTGCTTGAGGAGGTCGAAGCGCTGCTGGCGTCGGGGGCGCTCGTCGTCGATGCCTGCCGCAATGTCGTGCGTGACGCCGGCATGATCGTCTCGCTCGCGACGCGCCCGGTCTTGTTCGCGCTTGCACGCACGCTGGGTGAAGCCTGGCCCGCAGACGTGCCGAGGAGCACGCTCGTCGCCCGCGCCTTCGGCGGCAAGCACGCCGATGAATCGCATCGCGCCCGTTTGCGGGTCGAAGTCGGCCGGCTTCGCGTAGAGCTGCGGTCACTGGCGGATGTGAGCGCGACCAAGCGAGGCTTTGCGCTTAAGCCGCGCCGCCCACGCGATGTCGTGGTGCTGGCGCCGCCCGTCGACGAGCAGCATGCAGCAGTGCTCGCCTTCCTCGCCGACGGCGAATCGTGGTCGAGCTCGGCGCTCGCAATTGCGCTCGGAGCCAGCTCGCGCACCGTGCAGCGATCGCTCGAGCAGCTTGCGGCAGCAGGCAAGGTGCAGTCGTTCGGTCGCGGGCGAGCGCGTCGCTGGATGACCCCACCAGTACCGGGATTCCCGACAATCTTGTTACTCCCCGGTTCACTCTCGGGCTACTAGGATAGAAGCATGAAGCGATCTGCAGCCGAAGTCCTCCGCGAATATGGACCCTTTCCGGGTGTCGACCAGGTGGCTGGGGTTACGTTCGACGGTCAGCACGTCTGGTTTGCGTCCGGAGACAGGCTGAACGCCTTGGATCCTGCGAGCGGGAAGGTGGTGCGCGCGATCGATGTCGCCGCGCACGCAGGAACGGCCTTCGACGGTCAGCACCTGTTCCAGATCGCCGAAGATCGCATCCAGAAGATCGACCCGAAGACCGGCCAAGTGCTGGCCACGATCCCGGCGCCAGGTGGCGGCGGCGACTCCGGGCTCGCCTGGGCCGAAGGGACACTTTGGGTTGGGCAGAATCGCGGTCGCAAAATCCATCAGATCGATCCCCAAACAGGGGCAGTTCTTCGCACAATCGATTCCAACCGTATCGTCACAGGGGTCACCTGGATCGACGGCGAACTCTGGCACGGCACCTGGGAAGGTGACGAGAGCGACGTCAGGCGGATAGATCCTGAAACGGGAAAGGTCCTGGAGAAGCTCGAGATGCCGCCTGGAACAGGCGTGTCGGGGCTCGAGTCCGATGGTAGCGATCAGTTCTTCTGCGGCGGTGGAAACAGCGGCAAGGTGAGAGCCATCCGCCGGCCGAGGCGAGGCTCCACGAGCAAGTAACCGAAGCGGCCCTCGCGGGCGCGCTTTCGCCTTTGATGAACCGTCCGCCGGGAGCGGCCATGAACGCGGCGGAGCGGATCGCTGGAGCCCTTGCCCAGCCGATTGACTGTCACTACGGGTCCGCTTTTTCGTGGCGATCGCAAAAATAGCGCCGTCCGGCCGCCCCTCCGGTTCGTGAAATCCTCGCTGGACCGAAGGCAATGGGGACAGCGCAAACCTGAAGTGATGGAATTGCAACTCTAGGTAGTTTCAACTTGACAGGTGACGGCCGCCGCCAAGGCGGGTTTTTTGTCTCGGGGTTCAGCGCCATCTTTCACAGGCCCGCGAGATCAAGGCTGGCGGCACGAGTTGACCTAACCGTCAGCCACTTCCGGGAACTTGAGGCCTGGCTAAAAAGCGCGTTTTGTCAAACTGAGTTCGAAGCGCTGTTCGGCTTGTCGCGGCGCTCGACGATGTAGATGTGGTCGGCCACTAGGACCACATCGCCATGCTGGTTGATCACCTCGCAGCGTTCGATGACCCGGCCCGAATCCGGCCGCTTGGGGTCGTCTTCCCTGGCCGAGATGGTGGTGCGGGTCTTGATCGTATCGCCGATGAACACCGGCTTGATGAAGCGCAACCTGTCATAGCCATAGGAGAAGGCGACCGGGTTGATAACGTTTGCCGTCAGCCCGACGCCGACCGAGAAGACCAGCGTGCCATGAGCGATACGCTGGCCGAACGGCGTCGTCTTCATGAACTCGGCGTCCATGTGGTGAGGAAAAAAATCGCCGGTATGGCCGGCGTGGACGACGAAATCGGTTTCGGTGATGGTGCGCCCGCTGGTCATGCGCGACGAGCCGATCTGGTAGTCTTCAAAGTAAATCGTCTGCTCCATGTCAGGGCCTCGCCCCGATCGGTGTTGCCGGCGCCGCGCTCGATTGGTAGGCGGCTTCAACCAGTGCCATGGTGCTCCAGGCGTCCTCGACGGAACTGACAAGTTCGGCATCCTCGCCTAACGCGTAGCGCTGGACATTGGCCATGCGGCCGACAAAGGCGTCCGGAAACCATTCGCCGACGAGCGGCACTGTAACCCAGTCTGAGCCGCCCTTCGGATAGATTTCAAGGATATCCGGCTCGCCGCGCGGATAGTCGAGATTGAGCCCGAGTTTGAGATAGGCGGCTCCCGCGGTGCCGCAGATGCGGAACTCGCAGGCCTGGTGTTTTCGGCCAAATTTATGATCGTGATTGATCGACAGCGCGCAGCGCACGGTGTCGCCATAGTCGAGGATCGCACTGGTGCGCGTTTGCGCGACCTTGTGGTTGGGATGGCCGAGCGTCTTGGCGTGAACCCCTCCGGGATCGCCGAGCAATTGCCGGATCAGGTCGAGATAATGGATCGAATGCATGGCGATCTCGACGCGCGCCGCCTTCAGCAGGAACTCCCAGAGTTGCCAGGGAGTGGCAAGCGCCAGCCAAGCGTCGAAATCGACCACGTCGCCCAGCCAGCCCTTGGCGATCGCATCCTTCAGCGCCAGCATCATCGGCGCGAAGCGGAGCTGGAAATTCACCGCCGCCTTCAATTTTTTGGAGCGACAGATTTCAAGGATCTCGGTCGCCTCGGTGAGGTCGCTGCCCATCGGTTTCTGGACCAGCGCCACTGCACCGTCGGGCAACGCCCTGAGCACGCCGGCATGACGAGCCGGCGGCGTCGCTAGGTCGAAGACGGCGTTCTTGATCGCCGCGGCCTCATCGACCGACCGGTAAGCGGTGACACCCCATTTTGCCGCGAGCTTTTCCGCCTTGGCCTGATCGGGATCGAAAAGCCCGGCGACCGGGAAGCCGGCTTTCCCATAGGCCGGGAAATGCGCATCGCCGACGATCGACCCGGCGCCGAAAATCACAATCGGCCTGGGGTTCGACGGCTGTGCCCACGCCTGGGAGAGCGAGGCAGGATCGAAAACGCCATCAGTCATGATGGAAGACTTCGTCCATCGATGCCCACCACTCGCCTTCCCCGCGCGTCGGCAGCGGCTCCTGGCAAGGCATGCAGAGCGCCCACCATTCCTGCGTCTTGGGATCGGCGGCCATCTTGGCCATGTCGGCGGCATAGTCGGTGCCGTGGTACTCGAAGGTGCTGAACAAAAGGTGCTCCGGCTCCTTGAGATAGATCGAATAATTCTTGATGTTGCAGGCGGAAATCATGGCAAGCACTTCAGGCCAGACGGCAGCGTGAAGCCGCACATATTCAGTGACCTTTTCCGGCTTGAGGCCGAGCACCATTCCCATCCGCTGCATGTCCGGCTCCCTATTTTTTTATATCGGTCGTGAATTCCGCGATGCTCTTCGCCTTGACGGCGTCCCAGTCCCAGTCGATGCCGATGCCGGGCTCGTCCGGCGCCAATGCGTGCCCGTTCTCGATGCGCATTTTCTTGGCGGTCAGTTCGTCAAGCTGGGGAATATACTCGACATATCGGCCATTCTGAATGGCGCAAGTCAGGCTGACATGCAGTTCCATCAGGAAATGCGGGCAGACCGGGATGTCGAACGTCTCGGCCGCATGCGCGACCTTCAGCCACGGCGTGATGCCGCCGATGCGGCCGACATCGACCTGCACGATCGAGCAGCCGCCTTTTTGCATATATTCTCGGAAATGCCGGATCGAATAGAGCGACTCGCCAATGGCGATCGGCGTCGACGTCGCATTCGACAGCCGCACATGGCCGTCTATGTCGTCGGCCGGCAGCGGTTCCTCGATCCAGGCGAGGTCGAGATCGCGCAGCCGCTCCGTCCGGCGGATCGCCTCGTCGACCGAAAAGCCCTGGTTGCAGTCGGTCATGATCTCGTAGGATGAGCCGACCGCCTGGCGCACCGCGGTCAGCCGGGCGAGATCCTCTGAGCTGTGCGGCTTGCCGATCTTGACCTTCGAGCCGCGAAAACCCTTGGCCTTGGCGGCCAGCGCGTCCTCGACCAGCGCCTCGGTCTCGATGTGCAGCCAGCCGCCTTCGGTCGTGTAGAGCGGACAGCGGTCCTTGGCGCCGCCGGCCAGCTTCCACAGCGGCAGGTTTTGCTTCTTCGCCCTGAGATCCCACAGCGACGTATCGATGGCCGCGAGCGCGATTGCCGTGATCGCGCCGATCGTCGTGGCGTGGGTGGCAAATTCGTGCTCGTGCCAGATCGCCTCGATCATGTCAGCGTCGCGGCCGATGAGCCGCGGCGCGAGATGGTCGGCCAACAGCCGCATCACCGAGGAGCCGCCAGTGCCGATCGTGTAGCTGTAGCCGGTGCCGACCGCGCCGTCGGCGTCGGTGATAGTGACGATCGGCGTCTCCTGGCTGACAAAACTCTGGATCGCATCGGTGCGCTTGACCTTCGGCACCAGATCGACCATGCGCAGTTCGACTTTTTCGATCTTTGCCATGACGTTAACCTCGCAATGTCTTGCCGGTATCGGCGAAAACAGATGGGCCAGCGACAGGTCCAGGCTCATTTTCACTCGGTCGCCGGCTTTGAGCGGTTTCGGGCAAGCCGACCCGATTTGCAGTACATAATTCATATACAAACAAAACATTTACGGCGTCGTCAAGTTTGAAAGTTCCTTTCCGGATGCAGGCCATCGTGCGTATATGAAAGTCAAAATTCACTGGGGAGTGCTATGGCGGAGGACGAGGACGAGGACCGTTATCGCGCCCCGGCGCTCGACAAGGGGCTCGACATACTCGAGCTTCTGGCCGGCGTCGACGGCGGCCTGACGCAGGCGGAAATCGCCAAAAAGCTCGACCGTAGCCCCAACGAGTTCTACCGCATGCTGGACCGGCTGGTGCGACGCGGCTACGTCACGCGGCCCGACGGTGATCGTTATTCGCTGACGCTCAAGCTGTTTGGTCTGGCGCAACTGCACGCGCCGGTGCGGCGGCTGGTTTCTTATGCGACGCCGCTGATGCGTGAACTTGCCGAAACCTCGCAGCAGGCAAACCAGCTTGTCGTCTTCGACCGCGGCTCCGCGGTGGTTATCGCCCAGCAGGAAGCGCCAAATTACTGGGGCATCTCGATTCGCGTCGGCTCGCATATCAGCCTGTTCGACACCGGCTCCGGCCATGTACTGCTGGCGTTCCGCTCACCGGAAGAGCGGCGGATGATGATCTCCGAACATCTGCGCAGCACCGACAAGCCGCCTCAATCGCCGGAGTTCTTTGCCCGCCTCGACCAGATTCGTGAACGCGGCTATGAGATGATGGCGTCGATGCAGACCGCCGGTGTGTTCAACCTGTCGGCACCTGTGCTTGGCTCGGACGGCAGGGCGATCGCCGCGCTGTCGATCCCCTACATAACCCTGGTCAGCGCACCCAAGGCGCCCGATATCACCAGGACGATAGAACTGTTGCTGGCAGCGACCGAAAAGCTATCGCCACTGGCGGGAGCCGCGGCCAAGCAGGCGAAATAAATTCTTATTTGAATGAAAAATTTCTCCGTGAGATGATCTCGAAGTCGCCAAGGAGGGGAGCGCCGTCATGATCTTCGATACCCATCTGCACCTGATCGACCAGTCGGCACTGCGCTATCCCTGGCTCTCCGGCGTGCCGGCGCTCAACCGCGATTTTTCCTACGACGAATATGCAGTCCAGGCTCGCCGCGCCGGCATAGAGGGGGCGTTGCACATGGAGGTCGATGTCGATCCGGCTGACATCGAGGCCGAAACCAGCCATGTGAAAGCGCTGTCACATCAGAAAGACAGTTTGCTGCGCGGGGCAATCGCCTCCTGCCGTCCCGAAGAGCCGGGCTTTGCCGCCTATATCGAGCGCCAGCGCGCCGATCCCTTCGTCAAGGGTTTTCGCCGTGTGCTCCACGTCATGCCGGACGAGCTTTCGGAAGGCGCGCTGTTTCGGGAAAACATCAAACGGCTTGCCGGCACGCAATTGACCTTCGATCTCGTCGTCCTGCCGCACCAAATCCCCAAGGCGATTGCACTCGCCGATCTCGCGCCGGACGTGCAGTTCGTGCTCGACCATTGCGGCGTGCCCGACATCAAGGGCAGCAGTGAGCATCCCTGGCGCGAGCATATGGCGCAGATTGCGCGCCGCCCAAACGTCGTCGGCAAAATTTCCGGTGTGGTCGCCTATGCGGACACTGGATCGTGGACTGTCGAAACGCTGCGTTCCTATGTGGAGCACACCATCGAATGCTTCGGCTGGGACCGCGTCGTGTGGGGCAGCGACTGGCCGGTCTGCACGCTTGGTGGCGGGCTTGCGACCTGGGTGGCGGCGACGCACGCGCTGCTTGCCGGTGCAAGCATCGATGAGCGGCAAAAGCTGCTCTCCGGCAATGCGAAGCGGCTTTGGAGTTTGTAAGCGGCTTCAGATCGTCGCCGACACGTGCCTCTCGCGGTCATAGAGCGACACAAGCAGCACGATCACCAGGCCAAGTGCAGCCTGCACGGTCGACGGCCGGAAGCCGAGGCCGATCAGCAGCGTGGGTTGCCGCGGATCAGACTGTTCATGTTCTCCTCCATTTAAGCTGTTTCAGGATCCTCCACCGGCAGCGCCGGGTGCCGGGAAACTCTCCACAAACAGGCGATTGAGATCGGCAACGACGCGGCCGGCATCGTGCTTCTCGGTCAGGCCGAGATTGATGCGATCGGACGCGGCCTGCTGGAATGTCATGTAGCCATCATGGCGTGGCCTGACCCAGGCACCCTCGAGCGTGGCGCGGGTGTCCATGTAGAAATTACCGGTGGCTGCGTTGACGACTGCATCGTCCCAAGCTGCGGCATGGCCGGGCTGGCCGCCGGCCGACGCATAGGGGCCGCGCTGCACCTCGCCGCTGGCGATCCAGTAGGCAAAGTCGATGGCCGCCTGCTTCGCCTTCGAAAAGGCCGACACGGCAATGCCGGTTCCGCCGAGCGCCGAGCCGACCGGACCGGCATGGCCCGCAGCCGGGATGTCCGCAAAGGCAAGGCGGTTGGGCCGAAATCCGGCAATGGCATAGGAGACATAGCCATAGACCAGCGGCGCGCAGGCGATCCGTGAGCCGGACCTGGCCATTTGCTCCAGGATGTCGATCGGGTCCATGCCAAGGCAGGCCGGATCGACGAGAGCCGCGATCTCGCGCATCATCTCGAAAACACGGCTGCCCATCTCGGGGCTTACGTGGTCGCCAGGCTCTTCGGCGGCTGGTCGGCCGAAATTGCCGGCAAGCGTGTAGAACACCATCAGCGAATGCGGCGGCCTGAGCGGCAACAGCACGCGACCTTGCCGCGCCAGGTCGAGCACGTCGGACCAGTTCGCCGGGGCGGCGGAAAGCATGTCCGGCCGCCACGCCTGCACCTGGCTCGCCGTGTCGATCGGAAACGCCCACTGCCGGCCCTGCCAGTTGTAGCTCGGATAGGACCGGCCGACGCTGCCCGCCGCCAGCGCCGCGCGCTCCGCTTCGCGGCCAACGACATCGAGCGGCGCCAAACAATTCTCGGCAGTGATCTGGCCGACATGCGGATGATCGATGACGATCAAATCATAGGCACGGGCCAGTTCTTCGACCGGAAAGGATTCGAAATCCTGCAGCGAGCGCTTGTCCCATTCAACAGTGACGCCGGTGCGCTGCTTCCACAGCGCCGAACAGGCGACCATCGGATCGTAGCCGCGCGGATGGCTCCAGGTCATGCCTTTGAGCATCACGTCGCTCACAATCCGAACTCCTTGCGGATCTTTGCGCTGTGCTCGCCGATGCGTGGCGCAGCCCGCTCGACCTTGGCGCGGACGCCATCGACCCTGAGCGGCGAGCGCGTGGTGAGGATCGAGACGTCATCCTCGCGCGTCACCGTCTGCAGCATGTCGAGCACCTGGAAGCCTTCGCTGGCCATCATTTCCGGCCAGGTCAGCACCTTGGCGCACCAGATATCGGCAGGCTCGAGGATGGCAAGCCATTCGTCGACCGTCTTCGTCGCGATTTTTTGCGCGATGATCGCCTTGATCTCGTCGCGGGCGGTGAACCAGGTCGACGGCTGATCGCGATAGGGCGCTAGCTCTTCGAGCGCCAGGAGATCGGCCAGCTTCGGGACCGGCGTCATGGCAATCGCCAGATAGCCGTCCTTGGCCGGATAGACGCCGTAAGGCGCCGACAGATAGGCATGGGCGCTGCGGAAGGCCGATCGCCGCGGCAGGCGGCGTCCGTCATTGAGATGCGTGGTCAGCACTTCGAACTGGAAGTCGACCAGCGCTTCGAGCAGGCTGGTCTCGACGTGGCTGCCCGTGCCGGTCAGGCCGCGCCGCACCAGTGCGGCAAGGATGCCTTGCGCGGCGGCGGAGCCCGCCAGCATGTCGGCAATCGCCAGGCCGAAGGGCACCGGCCCCTGGTCCTCGTCGCCGTTCAGCCACATCACGCCGGAACGCGCCTGCGCCAGCAGATCCTGCCCGGGCCGCTTGACCCAGGGGCCTTCCTCGCCATAGCCGCTGATCGAGGCATAGACCAGGCGCGGATTGATCTCACGCACCGCCTCAAAGTCGAGGCCCAGGCGCTCGATGACGCCGGGGCGGAAATTCTGGATCAGCACGTCGGCCTTGGCCAGCAGGCCGCGCAGCGCCGCAAGGTCGGCCTCGTCCTTGAGGTCGATGGCAAAGCTTTCCTTGGCGCGGTTTATGGCGTGGAAGATTGTAGAGTCGCCGCCGATCTCGGTGTCGCTGAGATAAAGCCGGCGCGACAGGTCACCGCCATCCGGGCGCTCGATTTTGATGACGCGGGCGCCAAGGTCGAGCAGTCGCAGCGAGCAGTAGGGCCCGGACAGGAACTGGCTCATGTCGACGACGACGAGCCCGGTCAGCGGCAATTCGGCAATGGCGGCCATTGCCTATTTCTCCGTCTTGCCGGCGAAATCGGCCGGCTTGCGGAACTTCACCGTCTGCAGGTGCTCGCAATAAAGCACGAGTTCTCCTTCGCGATCGCCAGTGCCGACGAACCGTGGAACAGCGAATTGCATGATCTATCCTCCCGTCAATCTTCTTTTGTGAATAGACTTTTCACATATGGGATTGCGTTGCAAGCGAGTCTCAGCGAAATTTCGCGCGAATCCGCGGCGGCCAACGCCGGCGGAACAAGGGAGGATTTATGCGGAATGCCTGTCTGGTCTTTGTCGGCAGTCTCAACCGCGAGGCGCCTTATTTTCAGGGCGCGCGCGGCGTCGGGCTCGGCGTCTACAGCTTCGACGAAGAGACGCTGGAGACGAGGAAACTGACTGAGACGGGTGACATCGACAATCCGACTTTCCTGTCGGTGACGCCGGACGGCTCCCACATCTATGCCAATTCCGAAGTGCTCGCCTGGCGCGAGGGCGTGGTCTCGGCCTACCGCTTCGACAGGCAAACCGCCGCGCTGTCCTACATCAACAAGCAGCCGACGCTTGGCAGCATCACCGCGCACAACACCATCACGCGCGACAGGACGAAGCTCCTGGTGGCCAACTACGGCATCGGTGAAGGCGGTCCCGATCGCTCGGTCGTCGTCTATGGGCTGCGCGAGGACGGTGGTCTGACCGCGCCGTTGTCGAGCGTCACCCATGCCGGAACGGGCCCCGATACAGCTCGTCAGGAACGCCCCCATGCTCACAGCGTCACCGAGACGGTTGCCGGCGGCGTGGCGATCGTCGCCGATCTCGGCATCGATCGGCTTGTCTCGTACCGCATCGCGCCTGACGGCAGCCTGACCAGACTGGCGGAGTCGGTGCTTGCGCCCGGCGCCGGCCCACGTCACGTGGCGCTGCACCCGGGCGGGCGCTTCGTATTCGTGATGAACGAACTGGATTCAACGGTGGCGTCGCTTGCGCTCGACGATACGTCAGGAAGGCTCTCGGTCATCGACACGAAGCCGGCCGTGCCGGCCGCGACGCGCGACGGCAATCATTGCGCCGATATCCAGATCTCGCCCGATGGCCGCTTCCTCTACGGTTCCAACCGCGGCCATGACAGCGTTGCGGTGTTTTCTGTCGACCAGCAGACAGGCACGCTCGCGCTCGTCGACTATGCGCCGTGCGGGGGCGCCACGCCGCGCAATCTGGCACTGACGCCCTCGGGCGGCCATCTCTTCTCGGCCAACCAGAACGCCGACCGCATCTCGATTTTCGCGCGCGACGCGGCCACGGGCCGGCTGGCCGACACCGGACGGTTTATCGATGTCGGCACGCCGATGTGCGTCAAGATCGTGCGTTGAAAGTCACGCTGTCTCCTTCCAGCAGCGAGGGCGTGCACGGTCCTGTGATTTCGGCTGAGCAATCAGCGTGGTAGCTTCCAGTCGTTCCGCTGCGGAGTCGTCATGCGTATCAAGCTGCTAGAAATCACCCTTGCTATGCTGCTGCTGGTTGGCGGCCTTTCAGCCGGCCATGCGGAAGTGGCCGAGCGGCCGTCGCCTTCAGGCGGCGTTCTGTCGCTGCTTCCGCCGCCCCAGGTCTCAGATCATTCGATCGTGATCGCGGGACGCACGCTCAACTATCAGGCAAGGGCCGGCACGCTGTCGTTGCTATCCGGCAAGGGCGACGTCACCGCGGAAATCTTTCATGTCGCCTACACGCTGCGTGCCGAGCCAAGCCGGGAACCTGATCCCCAGCGCCCGATCACGTTCGTATTCAACGGTGGTCCCGGAGCGGCTTCCGCCTATCTGCATCTCGGCGCGCTCGGTCCACGCGTGATGGCGACGGCGGCTAATGGAAGTTTTCTCCCATCGCCGCAGAGGCTTTTGGACAACCCGAACACATGGCTCGACATGACCGACCTGGTCTTTGTCGACCCGGTCGGAACGGGTTACAGCCGCGAAGCACCCGGAACCGAGGCACGCAGCTTCTGGGGCGTCAACCAGGACGCTGCCGCGATGGGCGCCTTTATCCGGCTCTACCTGGCACAGGCGGGCCGCACGGCGTCGCCGGTGTTTCTTGCCGGCGAAAGCTATGGTGGGTTTCGGGCGGCACTGCTTGCCAAGACGCTTCAGGATGATATCGGCATCAGTCCTCGCGGCATCGTGCTCATCTCGCCCGCGCTCGAATTCACACTCGTGCGGCCCGACGAGTTCCAGCCGCTCCACTGGGCGCTTGAGCTGCCGTCGCTGGCGGCGGTGCGCCTGCGCAGCGAAGGCGTCACCGGTTCCGAACTGCAGGAGCGGTTGGCCGATGTCGAACGCTATGCGCTTGGCGACTATCTCGTCGCGCTTGCCAGCGGGCTCGAACAGGGTGGGCGCCTGGCGAGCCCGCGCGTTGCCGAAATCACCGGCCTGCCGCTCGAACTCGTCAAACGAAACTTTGCACGCATTCCCACCGCCCTCTTCGCCAAGGAGTTTGCGCGGGCAAGGGGCAATGTTCTCAGCACCTATGACGGCACGATCGAAACGGCAGACGTTGCCCCGGAAAGTCCAAGGCCTCGCGGTCCTGATCCGGTGCTCGACCGTAGCGTGCCGGCGCTCACATCCGCTTTTGTCAGCTATGTGCGTGAGGAATTGAAATTCCGCACCGATCTAAGCTACCGGCTTCTCAACCGCGAAGTCAGCGGCAATTGGGATTACGGGACGAGCCCGACGCGTCAGGGCTATGTCGGCGTGATGGATGACCTTCAGCAGGCGCGCGCGCTAAATCCCGGCCTCGGCGTTTTGATCGTCAACGGCTACACCGACCTGGTGACACCCTATCTGGTGTCACGCTACCTGGTCGGCCAGGTTCCTTCGCTTCCTGGCGCAAAGCCCATCCGCGTCGACCTGCTGGAAGGCGGCCACATGATGTATTTCAGGCCAGACAGCCGGCGCGCTCTGAGAGAGGCCGCGACCGAGCTTTACCAAACGCCGAAATGAAACGGTTGGAGCCGGGTACAAATGATCTGGACGAGATCGTAGCCGCCTCTTCGCATGAGCGACGGACAAGGCAACACGAACTGGAGAGACGAGCAAGTCGATGACATCTCAGAATGCAGAACTGACCTGGCTCAACCCGCCACCGCATCATGCTTTCGGCGACAGCACCGTGCATGTGCGGACCGGGAAGGAAACCGATTTCTGGCGCGCGACGTTCTACGACTTCTGGCGCGACAATGGCCACTTCCTCTACCGGCAGGTCGAGGGCGACTTCAGCGCCGAGGTCACCGTCAAGGGGGACTACAAGGTGCTCTACGACCAGGCCGGTTTGATGGTCCGGCTGAGCGAGACGCACTGGGTCAAGGCCGGCATTGAGTTCACCGACGGGCTGGCATATTTTTCCGTCGTCGTCACCAATGATGCTTCCGACTGGTCATTGGTCAGCATCCCGGCTGGTCCGGGCGGCGTCAGGATCCGGCTGACCCGCCATGCCGAGACAATTCGTGTTCAGTATCTTGATGCCTCCGACCATCACTGGAAGCCGGTGCGGCTCGCCTACTTCCCGCCTTCGAAAACAGTCGATATCGGCATGATGTGCTGTTCGCCGCAACGTGAAGGTTTCGAAGTCACATTCAGCGATTTTTCGGTCGGCCCGGCGATCTCGAAGGAACTTCATGACTGATGCGTCCTGTTACCGGATCCGGCTCCGCTTTCACAACAGCATCGTTCCGACAGGCGAATTGCGCGGCAAGATGATCGTCTCAATTCGTCCGGAATCCTTCCGCTTCAACCGGGACAATGACACCACGCAATCGGCGATGGGACGGGTCGAGGATGTCATCTTCATCGGCAGCAGGTCTTTCTACACTATCTGCCTGGCCGACGGCGTTCGCGCCGTCGGCAGCCATCACGATGCGATCGAAGACGAAATAGACGAAAGCTGTCATTCCAATCAATCCACATGAAATGACGTTGTTGCACTCGAGGCTTACTGCTGTACCTTCAAGGTTAAGGAGGCGTGAGTTTTTATGCTGCTTGAGCGAGAGGCGCCGCTTGGAACTTTGTTGGCCAGCGCCGAGAGAGCTGCGGCCGGACACGGCGGGACCGTGCTGGTGGACGGCGAAGCGGGCGTCGGCAAGACTTCCCTCCTGCGCGAATTCGCGGAAAACGCCGACAGGAATTACCGGATGCTGTGGGGCTGGTGCGAGGCGCTCTTCACACCGCGCCCGCTCGGTCCTCTTCAGGACATGGCGCACCTGCTAGACCCCCGCGTGGCGGCGCTGCTCGAGGAGACCGCGGCGCCGGAGCGGCTTTTTCCGGCGTTGTTGAATGCGCTTCAGCACACCAAGGGCACGACCGTGCTCGTCTTCGAGGACATGCAATGGGCCGACAATGCGACACTTGACCTGGTAAGATACCTCGGTCGCCGCGTCTCCCTGCTTCGCACGATGCTGGTGCTCAGCATGCGCAGAGACGAGATAAGTGCCGATCATCCTCTGACCCACGTGCTCGGCGACCTTCCGTCCGGCTCGGTGAGCCGCGTGACCCTGGAACCGCTGTCTTCCCAGGCGGTGACGGTGCTGGCCGAGCAGGCTGGCCGCTCCGCCGGCGGGCTTTATCGCATTACCGAGGGCAATCCCTTCTTCGTCACCGAACTCCTGTCTAGCAGTGAGGTCGAGTCGGGGCGCGTGCCCGATTCCATACGCGATGCGGTCTGGTCGCGCTTGTCGCGCCTGACCCCAGGAGAGCGCGAGGTGTTGGAGGTCATGAGCATCATGCCGGGCAGCGTTGAGCCGTGGCTGATCCGGGCGCTTCTCGGGGACGAGACCGAAGTTCTCGTGGATCAGTGCGTGGGACGGGGATTGCTGCGGCGGGATGTTCAAGGCGCGCTGACGTTTCGCCACGAGCTTGCCAGGGAAGCGACGCTCGACCGCCTCGCTCCGTCTCTCCAACGGTCGCTGCATGCGAAAGTCGAAGCGGCACTCTCCGAACTTCCGGCGGCGCAGGCAAGCGCTCTACTTTCGCGACGGGTGCACCATGCCGGCGGCGCCGACAACGGCGAACGCGTCCTGGAGCTCGCGCCGCAGGCCGCCGAGCAGGCCGCGCGTCTGGGCGCGCATAGAGAGGCGGCTTCACATCTGGCGACCGCACTCCGATACGTTTCAGAGGCTCCGTCGGCGCTGGCTGCCCAGCTTTGTGAAGACTGGGCCTACGAGGCGGGCCTGTCACTGTTCGTCTACGATGAAATCATCGAGGCGCGGCATCGCGCCATTGCGATCTGGCGGGAGCTTGGGCGCATCGACAAGGTCGGGGCCAATCTGCGCTGGCTGTCGCGTCTCCACTGGCGCCGCGGAGAGGGCCAGGAGGCGGAAGACTACGCGGATCAGGCAGTGCGTGAAGTGGAGAACCTGCCGCCTGGGCCGGAACTGGCGATGGCATACAGCACGCGCTCGCAGCTACACATGCTGCATTATCGCTTCAACGAGGCGATCGAATGGGGCGAGCGCGCGATCAGCCTGGCGGACCGGTTTGGTGAGGTCGAGACACGCGTCCACGCCCTGAACAATGTCGGCACAGCGCTGATGTTCGCCGACCGCCCGGGCGGGCGTGAGCGGTTGGAGGAAAGCCTTACCCTGGCGCTCGATCACGGGTTTCACGACCATGCGTCGCGAGCCTATACGAACTTCGCCGAATGCGCGGTAGTGGCCAAGGACTTCGCCTTGGCCGAACGGCTGCTCGCGGAAGGGATTGCGTATTGCGCCAGGCACGACCTCGATTCGGCGGCGCAATACCTGCTCGGCCGGCAGGCACAGCTTCGTACCGAGCAGGGCCGCTTTCGCGAGGCCGAGACGATTGCCCAAGGCGTCATGAATCTGGAACGCCTGCCGATGGTGATGCACCTGCCGGCTCTGACGGAACTCGGCAGGGCGCGGATCCGGCTGGGTGAGCCCGGTGGCGCGGCCCTGCTGGAGCAGGCGCTCCAGGAGGGTCTGACAACCGGCGAGGCTCAACGCGTCATACCGGTTCGCTTGGCGCTGGCCGAGGCCGCCTGGCTTGCCGAGGAGCCCGGCGCCGGCCACGAGCAGCTGACGGCCCTCACCGAAATGGACCTCGACAATTTCCGTCCCTGGGATGTCGGTGAACTGGCAGTCTGGTGGCAGCGCTGCGGAATGGCGGGATCGCTGCCGGTGCCGGCCGGCCGCATTCCTTTGCCGCAAGCATTGGAACTCCGCGGCGACCCGATGGCGGCCTCGGCAGAATGGTCCCGCCTGGGTCTTCCCTATGAGTCAGCGCTCGCCCTCATGCAGGTCCGCGGAACCGATGCCGGCGCGGCGCTGGCTCGCGCCGTGGCTACATTCGAGGGCGTCGAAGCGCGCCCCGCGGCAGCGCTGGCGCGAAAGCTGGCGCAGCGCATCGGAGCTGCCAATCTGCTGCCGAAGCAGCGCCGGGGGCCATACACCGTGGCTAGGCAGCATCCACTGGGCCTGACGAGGCAAGAACAACAGGTACTCACAATGATCGCTCAAGGTTTGGGCAACAAGGAGGCGGCACGGCGTCTGTCGCGCTCGCCGCGGACCATCGAGCACCAGGTTTCCGCCGTGCTCGGCAAATTCAACGCAGCAAACCGGATGGAAATTCTGCTCCGCCTTCGCGGCGAGCCCTGGCTTTTGCCGTCGGCAGACGCGCTGCAAGTCCGTGAAAACTAGGCAAGCCCTTAAAAAACTAGGAGATCAGCTGCCGGGAAACTAGGTGACCGTACCGATGTGCGCGAATGCCTCCGCGCATAGGTTGCGCTTGTGAGTTTGGCATAGACTGCGAAGCAGTCCATGAGCTCGCCAATCGGAGAGAATAGCAATGATCAGATATTCTACCGCATTTGCGACGGTCTTGCTCGCCACCACGAGCGTGGCCGCGGCCTCGGAACTTGCGCCGGGGAACGGCCACAGCATCCATTTCGGCCACGTCAAAGGCGTCGTCTATTACACGGTCGAGCAGGACGGCTACCGGGTCGTTGCGACCCTGGCTTCAGGGGCCGATGCGCAGCCGATGCGGTTCGTCTCCACGCTCGGACCGGGGCAACACATGGTGATCTCCTTGCCTCAAGCCGTCGGTCAGCCATCTCTCGATTTCGAGATCATGCGGGACGGCGCCACGGTTCTCGTGAGCGAGCCCGCTGCCACTCCGATGGCGATCCGATGGAACAAGCATTGATCCAGGACGCTCTCGACCGGTGAGCCGGTAAATGGGCCGCCGCTTAGCGCGGTCTCGACGGGTGAAACGATGCAGGCCCACACCGAGGGGCCCGGTTGCGAACGGCCCGGCAGATCAAACCCTTGGACGCCGAGCCGCCGTACATCGAGTGCTTCCTCGAAGTCCACGAGGTTTCTATGACCAGGATCGAAATGGCGCTCCTTGCCTTCACTTCATTCGATGCGGTTCCCGTTCTCAGATGGCAGCAATTGTCCGGGATACGAACGGTGCGACTGCGGTCTCTTATTGGACCTGGAGCCTTTTCGCCGCATCGCATCTTTCCACTGTTGTCGCCTACACCCTCGTAGCGGTGCGGGACTGGCAGACGGTGACGGCGCTCGCGATCAACGCTGTTTGCTGCATTTCCATCATCCTGCTCGGTTTCATAAGCGCCGTGAGCATCGGAGCCACCGCCGACTGCATGGCGAGACCGCTGCGTACAAAAACGCGTCGTTCCCGACGGGCGCCTATCCGCTGGAACCGCACGAAAATTAGGTAATTCCCGCAAAAGCAAGAACACGCCCGCGAAAACTGGGAAACCGGCCGCCCAAAAATGGGTGATGGCACCGATTTGCGTACCCGCCGGCACGCATAGAGTTGGGCTCGCAGCGTGGAAGACTTTCCCAAGATCATTCACGCCTTCCTGATCCGAAGGAAGAGGGCAGTGGGGTGAGGCACAGGAAGCCGCCGACGGCGTCGAAATCGCGCGCCGTCGGTGGGTGCGCCCACCGATCCTTCAAGTCGGTAGCGCCGCCCCTCTGCGATCCACGCAAAGATCAGGAGGGTGCCGTTCGAATTCGCCCTAATCCCGCAGCAGATCGAACATCAGTTTGAAGAAGCGGTCCGCATCGACCTCGTGCGTGATGCGGGCATTGTCCTTTTCGCTACGCAGGGGCCATTCACCACACCAGCGGCTGTGCTGGCGCCGAAACCCTCAATGCCATAACAATCCGACCGGACCACTTGATGGGGCGGATCACGGAGGACCGGATGGCGACTGGACGTTGTCCCTGCGGCGGCGTGCGCCACGAGATTGCAGGCGAGCTTGCTCAGCCGATCGCCTGTCACTGCTCAATGTGCGCGCACCAGCGGCAACTTTGCCGTCATGGCGGCCTGCAAGTCGACCCTCGATCGGCCGACCGGCCTTCGTCTCGGCGAACATATTTATGTCGGCTCGAAATCCTACCTCAGAAGCACGAGTGGTAGGACCTGAATCGCCAATCCGCCGCACTAGAATCCGTACCATACCAGAATCCGTAAGGGAGAAGCTCCATGACATCGCACGTGGCAATTATCGCTGGAGCAGGACCGGGGCTGAGCGCCTCGCTTGCACGTCTTCTCGCCAAGGAGGGATTTCGCGTGGTCCTGGCTGCCCGCAACGTCGGCAAGCTGAGCACGCTGGTCGACGAGACCGGAGCGTTGGCGGTCGAAACGGACGTTGCCGATGTCGCGTCGGTCGAAAACCTGTTCGACGTCGCCGACAAGGCCGGTCCTCTGTCGCTTGTGGTTTTCAACGCCAGCGGCCGCTCCCGCGGACCGATCGCCGACCTCGAACCCGAAGCGGTCAGACAGGCATTGCTGGTCGGCGCCTATGGCGGGTTCCTGGTCGGCCAGCAGGCCGCGCGCCGGTTGCTTTCCCGCGGCTCCGGCTCGATCCTGTTCACCGGCGCCACCGCCAGCGTCAAAGGGTTTCCGGGTTCGGCCGGCTTTGCCATGCCAAAGTTCGGCCTGCGCGGACTGGCCCAATCCATGGCCCGCGAACTTGCGCCGAAAAACATCCATGTCGCGCATTTCATTGTCGACGGTGTGATCGCGGCGAACGAGCCCGGACAGAATAGGCCCGGACAGGCCGGCGAACCCGACCGGCAGGATCGCCGGCTGTCTCCGGACGCGATCGCCGAAACCTATCTCGCAATCCACCGGCAGCATCGCAGCGCCTGGACTTGGGAGCTCGAACTCAGGCCGTGGGTCGAAAATTTCTGAGTCTCGGCCGGACTGCAACTCGTGCATATGGTTGCCATGATGCCTTCGTGCCATGGAACACCCGTTCGGACGTTATTTGCCTGGCGGCCGCCAAACGCAGCGCTGACTTTCTTCCATTGGCATCGAGATTGGATCGAACGTTGCTTTGATCGCAACGACCTGCGTGTCACCGTAAAGGCCTGAACCAAGCCTGAAGGCAGGAGGAGGTTGACCATGGCCAGGATTGTACCCGTGCTCGATCTCAGCCGTCTCGAACAGGGTGCGTCGGAGCGTCGGACCTTTCTATTTGACCTGCGCACGGCGGCCCGCGATGTCGGCTTTTTCTATCTCAGCGGCCATGGAATTTCGGCTGTGGAGATTGACGAGGTGCTCGACGCCTCGCGCCGGTTCTTTGCCTTGTCGGAAGCCGATAAGCTGGCCATCGAAATGGTCAAGTCCCCGCAATTCCGCGGCTACACGCGGACCGGTGGCGAACTGACCAAGGGCAAGGCCGATTGGCGCGAACAGCTCGACATCGGCGTCGAGCGTCGACCCATACCACAGGGGCCGGGCATTCCTGCCTGGACGCGGCTGCAAGGGCCGAACCAGTGGCCTTCGGCCCTGCCGGAACTCAAGCCGGCGCTGCTGGCATGGCAGACCAAGGCGACGGCGGTGGCGATCCGCCTGCTGAAGGCTTTCGCGCTGTCGCTCGACCAGGCCGAGGACGCTTTCGATCCGATCTATGGCGGTGAGCCCAACCATCGCATGAAGATCGTGCGCTATCCCGGACGCAATGCAACCGGCGGCGACCAGGGCGTCGGCGCACACAAGGACGGCGGTTTCCTGACGCTCCTGCTTCAGGACGACAACAGGGGGCTGCAGGTCGAATACGACGGAAGCTGGGTGAATGTGGATCCCATCCCCGGAACGCTGGTGGTCAACATCGGCGAACTCCTCGAACTGGCATCGAACGGTTATCTCAGGGCGACGGTCCACCGTGTCGTCACGCCGCCGGCCGGTGTCGAGCGGATTTCCGTCCCGTTCTTCTTCAGCGCCCGGCTCGATGCGACGATCCCGTTGCTCACCCTGCCTGAAGAACTGGCTGCCGAGGCGCGCGGACCGGCGAGCGATCCGGACAATCCGCTGTTTCGCGATGTCGGCACCAACGTGCTGAAAAGTCGCTTGCGCTCGCATCCTGACGTGGCGCGCCGGCACTATGCCGATCTCCGTGAGACGAGGGCGTCACCTGTCTGAAGAGGTTAGAGCAAATAGAACGGGAATTTTCGTTATCCCGCCGGCTTTTGGAATTTTGTTCGTCGCCAACACGCCCAAACAAGCTCAAACAGGTAAGACCGTTCGACGGTTTCCTCCCATTCCGTTGAACGGCGTTCCCCTCTGAAGGTTGTAACCTTCTTTTGGCCGGGCCGTATTCGAGCCCGGCTATTTTTTTCGTGCGATTTCGGCAAATCAGCTGTGGTCGGCGAACCATGAACTGGGACTGCCGGCTTTGCCGTAAGCGATCCATATGCGTCTGCCTTCCACACTACGTCGCGTGGGAGGCGGCAGATGCAGAAGGGTGCGGGACCGAAAAAGCCGGGTGGCGTCACATGACAGCCGACGCCCTGTTGTCGCCGGCAGCGGTATCCGGCTTCGTGTTCGGCCTCGGGCTATCTTTTCCCTCGGCCCCCAGAACCTCATGCTGATCCAGGCGGGGCTGACCCGCAGCCACCCCTTTGCCGTCGCTTCCACCGGTTACGTCTCGGAAATCGCTTTGGTGACCATGGGAATCGGCGGGCTTGGAACGCTGCTGACGCACCATCCCGCAATCTCCGGTGTGCTGCAGGCAGTATGCGCCGTATTCCTCGCCTGGTGGGGTGCGCGCACCTTGCTCAACATCAGCCGGAAACGCAGGACGGCGGCTGCCACAACAGGCGGCAAGTCCAGATCTCGGGCGATCGGGTCGATGCTCGCCGTCACCTGGCTCAATCCTCTGGTTTGGCTCGAGGCGATGTTTCTCGTCGGCGTTCTCTCGTTCAGCTACGGCAGCGACGAACAGGCGGGGTTCGCAGCCGGGTTCCGCACGGCTTCCGCAATCAAGTTCTATGGCTGGAGCCTGGCCGGGGTGAGCCTGTCGCGCCGCTTCGACCGCCCGATCTACCGCAAGCGAATGGACGCGATCGCCGGTCTCGTTCTGATCCTGGCAGCCCTTCTCCTGGCCGCAAACATCCTGAACGGAGCTTGAGCGATGACCGTCAGACCGACTATAGCGCCGTGTTTCGCCAGACAGCGCAACGGATCGTCTTCAGCGCGTATGCCGCACAAGATAGGGGTCGACCAAGGCGCGTATTTCCACAGCGGGCGCCGCTTCTCCGGCAGCACGCAGCGCCCGTTCGTAGCGCGCATAATCGTCGACCGCACCTTCGAAATCATGGCGCGACAGCCGCTCCTTGATCAGCGCCTTGCAGACGGGGCCGGCATCCGGATAGAGGTCCAACGTCCTCAGATAAATCGAGCGCGCTTCATGGGCGTTGGTCGCCTCCAGCCGCTGGCCGATCCGCAAGGCGAGATCGATCAGATCGCGACGCACTTTTTCAGCGGCGGCTAGCGACCAGAAGCTGGCTCGCTCGTGCAGAAACAGCGGACCGGGGAATGCGAGGAAGAGCGCTTCCGCTTCCGGGCGCAGTCCCACCGCCCCGCCATTGACGGTCGTGACGGACCTGAGCCGTGTATCCCAGTCGGTGAGGTCGACCCAGACCTTGTCCGATGCCAGGCGAAGCTTGCCTTCGCGCTGGACGATGAGGTCGGTCCGCCCGAGCAGCTTGCGCAGCCGATGCAGCGCTTGCTCGCAGGCCGCCCGCGCCTGATCGCCGTCGAGGTCGGGCCACAGCCAGTCCTGAAGGGTCTCCAGCGAGCAGGTGTTGTCTTTCGAGATCGCCAGTACCCGCAGTATGTCGAGAGCCTTCGTCGGTGGCTTGGCGCCGAGAGGGAGAGGGTTTCCGTCGAGTTCGAGCCGAAAGCCTCCGAGAACGTGGACCTTGAGCGGCCATGGCCAGGCCGCGGGCCGCCGCTGCGGCACATCCAGCCGGCGTTCCCCGATCAGCGACCGGCAAAGCTTGGGCTCGATGCCGCGTTCAAGCGCATCGCCAAGCAGTTCGGCGAGCAACTCCGGAACATTGAGGAGCACCATTGGCCAGCTGATGTCGCGCAGCGCCTCCATGAAGAGCTTCAGCCGATCGCCATAGTGCGGATCCCCGTCCCACAGGCTCTCCAGCGCGGCCGCTGCCAGAATGCATATCTCAGTCCGTTTGCGGGCGCCGCCGTCCAGCCGCGGCAGCAAATCGTCAAGAAACGTGGCGGCTTCGCGCGGCTTCCTGTCGGCGAGCAGCACCTGGAACTTCGTGATAAAGTGTGCCCAGCGCTCGACCATCGGCTCGTTGGCGGCCTCGCTCGCCGCCATGAAACGCTCGCAATCCTGATAGGCGGCCGCGAAATCGCCTTGCCTGGCATGAAGCGTAGCGTAGCAATTGGCGACGACGGCGACTTGCGTGCTGAAACGGCTGTCAGCGATCTCGGCCAGGCGCTCAACCACCTGCTGGAACTCGGCAAAATCGTTGCGGAACTTCATCTGCATCTGAAGGTGATAGAGGCCACCGAACTCCACGCCCTTGAGCGATTCGCGCTCGCCGATGGCGATCGCCTCCCGCAACGCCGCTTCGGCCGAAGGATAGGGAAAACCCCGTCTTTTGTAGGGAAAATAGCGGCCGCTCTTGGCGCCAAACTCGACCAGCCACATGCCGAGGACCCAAGGCAGCATCTCCTTGTCGCTCAAATCGTCAACGACGCTGTCGACGGCCTTCGTGAACAAATCGGCCCGCATGATCGATACCGAATGCTCGATCAGGGATTCGCTGGCAAGCAGCCGCAAGCCGCTCGGATCCTGCTCGGGATTCCGGGTCAACCGCTGCAGGAGTTCGGTTTCCAGCGCTTGTCCGGCCGGGCTGTTGCCATAGTAGTCGTCGCCGAAGTTCAGCGCCCGCACCATACCGATGCGCACCAGCATCGCTTCCTCTGAAGGCAGTTCCGGCAGGCCGCGCTCGATGATTTCGAACGCCCGACGAGTCCAGGCCGAAAGTCCCTCGTAGGTGCGCCAACTGTCCGTCTTGACCAGCACCGCGCGCGACACCGTAAGACAAAGCCCGCGCTGATCGTCGGCCTCGCCAAAGGCGTGCCATGCCTTCGACAGCCAGTGCTCTGCCGCCGCGTCGTCCGGCATGTGGGCCACGCCCAGCCAATAGAAATGCCAGCCATTCATGAAAGCTTCCGGCAACCGGCCGACCCATTCGATGAAGGTTGTCCGATGTCCCTGCGCCAGCACGGCCTCCGCCCGGCTCAGCATGAGTCCGCTCGCCCGGTCCCAGTCCTCTGCCTGCAAGGCGAGGTGTATGGCTTCGTCATAACGACCGGCGTCCGCTAGGACCTTTGCCGCCCTTTGTTTGAGCGACTTCTGCTCTTCAATCGGCACACGCTGCGCGAAGCGTCGGTCGAGGAAGTCCCGCAAGAGGTCGTGCAGGTGGAAGACGCCGCGGCTGTTTTCCGTTCGCGTGACCAGCAACTGCCGCCTGAAGAGCCTGTCGAGCAGCTTTCCCGCTTCCCCCGACCCGATCATAACGTCCGCCAGCTCGGCGCTGATTTCGGGCAGCAGGTTCAGTTTCAGCAGCATGTCCTGGTCGGCGGCGGGGAGGGAAAGGAAGAAATGACGGCCGAGAACGTCCGACAGCGCGTTCTGCCCGCCGGGTGCTGTCCCGTTCGTGTCGTCAGGTCCGACCGCCGAGCCGTGATCAGCGAGGAGAACCAGCCCGATAGCCCAACCGCGCGCCGCTTCGACATCGACTGAAACGGCGCCGTTCCTCGAACGCAGCTTGACGAAATCGCGTGCTTCCGATGTCGAGAATTCGAGCGCCCACCGGTCGACGACGGCCATTTGACCCTTGAGAACGAGGTCGCCCAGTTCGCCCTGGGGCAGCGTGCGCGAGACGCAGATGCAGCGAACCGTGTCAGGAAGCTCACGGAACATCACGGAAAGCACCGCCCGGAATTCGGGCGTGTCGGCGTCCTGCAAATCGTCCAGGACCAGAATGGTGCCGGGCTTCAACCGCGCGAAATAAGCCCTGAAGAAGCGCCTGGCGAACTCCTTCGGCTGCTCGGCATACTCCACGCCGAACACCGGCATGTCCGCGGCCGAGGCGAGTGACTGCGCCAGATATTGAAAGAAGCGCGCAATATCCTGGTCGCCCTCGTCGATGCGGAACCACACATGCGGTGCCTCGACGCTTTCGAGATAGTCGATGACCGCCGTCGTCTTGCCGTAGCCGGCCGGCGCCGCCACCCAGCATATGGTTGATCGCGATTTCAGGTCGATCGCTTCGAGAACGCGGTTCCGCCTCAATATCCTGGCGCTGCGCGGCGCCGCAAGCTTGGCGATCCGGCCTGTGCCCGAGAGCGGGCGCTTCGCATCGGCTTCAACTGCGTCTAGGGCGGTCATGGGGGCTCCCGCTCGACCAATCATCGAGCGTCGGTCGTGCCGCCATGACCGTCCCGCCGCCCAGATTGGCCTTAGGGTAGCGCAATCATGCGACAATTCGTAGGGGCTTCGCAGTGAAGCGGCAACGGCCGACTCTAAGCGGCGACTGGATGCCTGCGATCGCGAAATCAGGACGCGGAGGAGACCGAATTGTGTGAGGCAGCGCCGGCGGGCGACCGGTGAATCCCGCACTCCATCTTCGACAATCCGCTCCAGCGGCCCGCGCGCGGGTTGTCGACGCTGCCGCCCTCGAGCGTGCAGGGCGCGCAGCCGATCGAGAGGTAGCCTTTTTCGAGCAGCGGATGCCGGGGAAGATTATAGCGATCGAGATAGACCTCGATCTGTTCGCGGGTGAAGCGGGCAAGCGGATCGATCTTCAGGCGTCCGTCAGTTTCCTCGACCGTCGGAACATCCGCGCGGAGCCCGCCGTGATATCGCTTGCGACCGGAAATCCAGGCCTTGAAACCAGTCAGGGCATTTTCGAGCGGCAGAACCTTGCGGATGTGGCAGCACCGGTCCGGATCGCGGCGGTGCAGCGCTCCAGCGCCGTCGAGCACCCGCAAGACATTCGCCTGAGGCGTGATGACACGCAGATCGGTGAGGCCGAGCAGAGCCGTCAGCTGCGCGCGATAGGCGATCGTTTCCGAAAACAACTTTCCGGTGTCGAGCGTGATGACGGGGAGCGAACGGTCGATCGAGGCCGCCATATGCAGCAGCACCGCGGATTCCGCGCCGAACGAGGACACGAGCGCTATGTTTCCACAAAACAGGTCGCTGACGAGCGGCGCCAGCAGGTCGGGTCCGTCGAGATGGTTCAGCTCTGCGATGACGGCTTCATACATGGCGGTTCGGCCGATCAAAAACGGTGGTGGCGTGATAAAGCCGCATCATGGCTTCGCCACGAAATCGAGGATCGCCTGGCGGTCGGTGTCCTCCAGGTCGAAGAAGCGGTCGCGCACGATCTGCGCCGTGCCGCCATGGGCGAAGACGGCATCGCGCAGCGTGGTCGCGCGGCCGTCGTGCAGGTAACGTTGGCGCAGGCGGATGCCGACGAGCGGCGTGGTCCGCCATTCGGCGCCGACGGCATCGCCCTGGACGATCTTGTCGTCGAGCGCTGGCCCCATGTCGTGCAGCAAAAGGTCGGAGTAGAGCCGGACTTCGCCGTTGATGCCCTCCAGCGCCGGCACATGGCATTTGGCGCAACCGGTCGAGGCGAAAAGCCGTCCGCCATGGCTGCCAAGCATCGCGCTTTGGCTCGATGAAGGTGATGCGGCCCGGAAGGTCGCCGAGAACGGGATCAGCGCACCATAGGCCAGGGCCGCCGACAGAGCCACCCCGACTAGCCCCACGCCGATCAGGCGCCAGGCGCCGCCGGCCTCTCCGAGCCGGCCGACCCTGGTGGTGATGCCGAGCGCGATCATCACCATGAGGAACAGGAATTGGTCGACATTGAGGATGACGCGGCGCAGTTGCGGATTGAGGGTGATCTCCGAATTGAACATCACCACGCCGATGAACGCGACGATGAACCATGGGAACGGGATCGGCGTGGCCTCTTGCGCCTTGTGACGGCGGCGAAACACCAGGCTGGCGACCAGCAGAAGCGGGACGAGCATCAGCACTTTGCTGAGCTTGACCAGCGTGGCGGTGTTCAGCGCGTCATCGGAAATGGCGAAGGAGGCGCCGTAGACCTGCGCCAGCTCGAAAATACTCGCCCCGACGAACACGCCATAGAGGCGGTCGTCGAGATGCGGCAGCCATCCGCCCAGGAACATGACCGGATAGGTAAGCAACGCCACGGTGCCGCTCAGCGTGATCAAGGCGATGGCGATGCCGGCGCTCTGGTCGCGCGCACGCACGAGCGCGGCCATCGAGAGGATCGCCGCGGCGCCGCAGACGGCGCTGCCGACGGCGACAAGCAGCGCGATCTCGGAGTCGAGCCTGAACAGCTTGCGCGCGATGGCGTAGAGCAGCGTCAGCACCAGGATCAGCTCGATGGCAGCCACCGCGAGCGGCATGAACCCCAGATCCAGGAACAGCCGCGTCGTGATACGGAAGCCGACCAGCACCACGGCAAGCCGCAACAGATAGCGCTTGGTGAAGTCGAGCCCCGGGCGCAAGGCGTCCGGACAGGCGAAGCTGCTGCCGATCAGCAGCCCGAAGAGCATGGCGACGAGGACCGGGTTGCGCGACAGCGGCTCGCCCAGTCCGCCGGCGATCCAGCCGGCCGCAAGGGCGAGTGCCGCAGCAACGATGACGCCGGGCAAGACCGGGCGCATTTTTTCCGGCGCATGGGAGAGCGTCAGGGCGAGGCTCATGGCTTTGCCCCATCGGGCAGGCGGAGCGCTCGCAGATAGGAGGCGACCGCATCGATCTGTGCGGAATCGTCTTCGATCGGCTGCGCGCCCGCCCCGCGGCTGACAGTCGCGCTGGTGACGCCGAGTTCGTTTGCGAAAGCGTTCGCCACCATGTCTTCGAGGGTGGCCATGTCAGCCTTCCAGCCGTATCGGCCGACCCGCGATGCGCCGTGGCCATCGACGACATGATGCGCGCGGCCTTTGATGCCGTCGCCCTTGCTGACCGCCTGCGCTTCGATGACGCTGTCGGGTATCTCGTCGATCCCAGCGATCCCGTAGAGAGCGAGCGGCATGCGCAGCGAAATCACATTGGCCTGGCTTGGCATCGCCGCTGGCACGGTCGCGTTGCCGGCGCCCCCGTCGAGTGTATAGCGCCTGGCGACCGGGCTGTTGGGATGATCGATCGGAACCGTGCGCCCAGACCCCGGATCCATGTGGGCTATTCTGCGCGCAAAGTGGCCTTCATCGACGCTCGCGCCGCCAGGGCCGGGATGGCAGGCCACGCAGGACGTTGCATTGAACAATGGGCCGAGGCCCGTCCGCGGCGTGAAATCGGTCTGGAACGACTTTTTTCCGCGCGCCGCAAGATTGGCGTCGGCGGCAGCGCTCTGTGTCTCCTGCGTCGCTGCCGCCGCGCCGTGCTCATCGAAGGCCCCAACCTCGACGAGCGCCCCTTCGTGGCCCGGAAATCCCGGAACCTCGCCGCCAATCGTTATCCAGATATGCTGTGCGTCCGCCGACGTCGCGATCGCGCGAAGGCGATCGGCTCCCAAAGGGCCGAGCCCTGGAACCTCGATCGTCGCGCGTGCGAGAAGCTGGCCGTCCTGGCTCACGCGCAGCAGTGAACCGTTGCCGCGGTTGGCGACAAACAGATCGGACCCGCCGGCGAGTGTCGTATGGCTCGAGAACTGCGGATTGGCGATTTCGGGAATGGCGGCGGCGACGTCGACCGGGCGGTCGAATTCCGGCAGCAAGATCGTGCGGGTCCTGGCGACCGTGAAATGCCGCCGGTCGTCCTCCAGCTCAAGCAGCACCAGCCGGTCGCGGCCCGGATCGGCGATGTAGAGAGCGCGGTCCGGGTTCCACTTGAAGGCGATGCCGATGACGCCGGGATCTTCGCCGATGCCGTGGCCGGCACTCACCGTGCCACGGTCGGTGCTTGCCGTGCCCTGGCCGGTGCTCACCGTGCCATGGCCGGTGCTTACCGTGCCCAGGCCGGTGCTTACCGTGCCAAGCCCGGCCAAGCCGTCGACGCCGTCCTGGACATGGATTTGAACAACGCCGCCATCCGCGGTGACGGCGGCGAAAACGGCAAAGCCGCTGCCGTCCGGCGACGGACCGAGAAACGCCGTTCCGAGCGCGCCCGTCTGCATTCCGCCCGATGTCAGCTGGCCGCTTGCCTGATAGTTCAGCAGCTTGCCAAGCCAGCCGCTGGGCTGTGCTTTCGGCGTCTGCTCGCGATCGGTATGCCGGCCGGCGAACACGCCGCCGGCCTCGCGGCTTGGCGCGTTGGCGAGCGGCGCACCGTCGGGGTCGACGACCGTGACGCTGCCCTCGCCAGCCACCCCGTTCGGCGCGTTGGCGATCCAGGGCCTTCCGAACGCGTTGTTGATCGAAATATATCGCGGTCCAGACGCGGCTGCGAGGCGTGCGGTTCGAGCCCCGGCATTGTACCGCTGGTTGAGGAACCGTTCACTCTGTGCCGTGTAGAGCTGAACCCTCGCATCTCCATTGTTGAGCTCTTGCGGAACGATAATGGTGCCACCGGACTTGCCCGCGCGCGGATCGATGGACAGGATCGTCCCGGCCTCAAATGCTGGATCGCCTGGCGGTGCGCCGAAATTGCTGCCCACGGCGACGAGAACCCTGAGCGGATCGAGCATCCGGCCTTCGCGCGTCGCCATCAGGAATTCCGGATTTCCCGGTATAGGCCCGCCGATATGAAAGCGCCCCACCTCGCGCACGCCGGCCACGTCGGGCAGCCCGACCGCGACGATGCGAGCGTTCAGGCGCCAATCGGGAGTCTGGCCTCCAGCGATCCCCGAAGCCGGCAGCAGGCTGAGAAATATCGCCGCTGCCGTCGACAGCGTCCGGCGCGAAGAAAAACGCGACGGCGCGGACCATCGCCGGGTCTGATGAGTTCCGACGAAACCTGTTGGGGCCACTGTTCGCATCGCGAGATCTCCGGCAGTGGCGAGCGTTTGGTGACGCCTGCCACTCACGGTGCAACTTTCGCACACGCGCGCTTACGGATCGCTTACGGCATTCTGCGTGACCGGCTCGTCGAGCTGACATTGCCGGCGCGAACCGCCGGTCGTTCAATCGGCCGGAACGCTTTCCAGTTGCTCTCCGCCGGCCTTTGCGATGAAGCTACGCCAACCCCCATAGGCCGAAATGTCGATAGCTCGTGACAACCCGGCGGTTTCGACCAGGAAGCCTTTGGCCGATGTCCCGTCATCGAGCTCGATCGTGCCTATGCCGAGCGGCGGCGGGATCGCGGCCACGAAGCGTCCGAACGCATCTGCTGAAAGCCGCCAGACCTCGACATCGATCGACTTCCCGTTGCCATCGGCAACACGCACCAGCCCCGGCTTCGGCACGGATTGGCCGGCGAGTGCATAGAGCTGATAGGAGGCGACCGTCTTGACGGCCCTGCTCATTCGGCCGCCCAGTGTGCAGAGCTGGCCGTTGAGCGGCATTCCCGACAAATGCGCGCCGACGACCACGATCTCGATCATCTCGTCATCGAAATCCGGGATTTTGGCGACGCTGGCAGGTATCGCCCAGCTAGTCGCGCCAAGGCCGAGACCGCTGGCTGCATGGAGCTCGCTGGCCAGCGTCGCCGTCAAGGCGTCCTTGCCGGCGGCGGCAAGCAAGGTGACGCTCATCGGCAGATCGTCGTCGCGCTTGCCCGTCGGTACGGCGATGCCGCACATGTCGAGTAGATTGACGAAGTTGGTGTAGGTGCCGAGCCGGCTGTTGGTGACGATCGGATCGGCCAAAACAGTCTCCAGCGAATAGTGCGTCGGCGCGGTCGGCACGCAGAAAAGGTCGACCGAGGCGATGACAGGCGCGAGCCTGGCCTTGTAGGCCTGCAGCGCATAGAGGCCTTTGAAAGCATCCGCTGCGGAAAGCTTTCGCGCGCCGCCGATGATCTGGCGCGTCACCGGGTGCATGGCTGCCTCGTTCACGCCCATGAAATCCGCGATCGCCGCATAGCGCTCCGCCACCCAGGCGCCTTCGTAGAGCAGGTTGGCGGTAGCGTAGAAATCGCCGAAGGGAATTTCGATCAATCGGCAGCCGAGCTGTTCCAGCGTCCGCAGCGCCGTTTCGAATCCCGCCTGCATGGCCGCATCGCCAAAAAATTCCCGGTCCGTCTTTGCCGGAACGCCGACAGACAGCACGGATGGGCGCGGACCGAGCGGCGCCGCCGCGATAGCGCGCGAATAAGGATCGGCGTCGTCCTCTGCCGCCGCGACCCTGAAGACGCTGTAGGCGTCATCGACGGTGAGTGCGAAGACGGAGACGCAGTCGAGCGTACGGCAGGCCGGGACGACGCCGGTGGCCGACAGCGCGCCGACCGTCGGCTTTAGCCCGACGATGTTATTGAGGCCGGCGGGGATACGGCCGGATCCTGCGGTATCGGTGCCGAGCGCGAAAGAAACAATGCCGTGCGCCGTCGCCACGGCCGAGCCGCACGAGGAACCGCCCGGCACCAGTTTCGGATCGATCGCGTTTCTCGGGATCGGATAGGGCGTGCGCACGCCGACTAGCCCGGTGGCGAATTGGTCGAGATTGGTTTTTCCGACGACCAGCGCGCCGGCCGCCCTCAGACGCGCGACGACGGTGGCGTCTTTCGCCGGCAAGTAGGCATATTCGGCGCAGGCGGCCGTGGTCGGCATGCCGGCAACATCGATGTTGTCCTTGACCGCGAACGGCACGCCCCAGAGCGGCTTTGCCACGGGATCGAATCCGCCGAGTGCCTCGGCTTCGGCGAGCAGGTCCGCCTTGCTCGCCAGATGGATGAAGATACCTGGATCGTCCGCTTTCGCTATGCGCTGAAACACGGTTTCAATAATGGTAGCGGCCGACATGCCGGAGGCATAGGTCGCGTGCAGGCTGCCGATATCGAAGCGGATGTCGCTCATTTCGTCTCGTCCAGGATGACCACCGGCAGATTCCACTGGATCAGCACGACGCAGCCGTGTTTCGTCCACACCGAATGCTCGGTCCCGACCGGGTTCAGGATCACGCTTCCGGGAAGATAGTCGCCATTCTCGTCGCTCTGGGTGCCTTCCAGCACAACGATGGTTTCCAGTGCGACATGGCGATGGCGCGGCACGCCGGCGCCGGGCCGATAGTTCAGGATCGCGACGGAGGGTTCGGCCGGCCCGCCCTTGAGCAGCCAATGCACCGTGATGCCTTCGCGAAAATGCTCGAATGCCAGATCACGCCAGCCCGCATCGATGAGAGCCGGGTATGCAATGTTAGGCATCGGCAATTCCTTTGAGCACCTGGTCCGTCGTCGCCGTCCAGCCGACGATCGCGCCCTGCGCCCTGATCATGGCCAGCGCGGCCGCCTTGAATTCCGGAAAATAACTCTCCGTCGCATCCTCGGCCAGCAGGCATTCATAGCCGCGGTCGTTGGCCTCGCGCATCGTCGTTTGCACACAGACTTCCGTCGTGACGCCGGCGAAGACGAGTTGCTGCGCGCCGAGCCGCTTCAGGTCCTCACCGAAGCTGGTGGCATAGAACGCGCCCTTGCCGGGTTTTTCGATGACGATTTCGCCAGGCAGCGGGGCAAGCTCGTCGAGGATCGCCGTTCCCGGCTCGCCGACGATCAGCACCCGGCCCATCGGGCCAGCGTCGCCAATCCGGATCGACGGATTGCCGCGATTGCGCTTGGCCGGCGGCAGGTCCGAAAGGTCTGATCTGTGGCATTCCATCGTGTGGATCACCGGCAGGCCGGCGGCGCGAAATCCCTGGATCAGTCTCTTCACCGTTGGCACGATCGCCACCACCCGGCCGACGTCGTTGCCGAGGCTGGCGCCGAAGCCGCCCGGCTCGGCGAAATCGCGCTGCATGTCGATGACGACCAGCGCCATCGCCTCAGGCTTGAAGGCAAACGGAAACGGCAGCGCGTCGATCTCCGCCATCAGTGATGTCCCGCCATATGCTCGCCGATCGTCTGGACGCTCGCCTGGGCGATCGGCGTCTCGTAGACCAGCGCACCGTCGGACATGACGAAAATGCGGTCCGAAAGTTCAAGCAGCTCATCGAGATCTTCCGACATCAGCAGCACCGCGGCGCCGGCGTTGCGCGCCTTCATGATGCGGGCGCGGATTTCGGCGACGGCTGAGAAATCGAGGCCGAAGCAGGGATTGGACACGATGAGAAGATCGACCTCGCCGGTCAGTTCGCGGGCGAGCACCGCGCGCTGCACATTGCCTCCGGACAGCGATGAAATCGGCGAGGCGAGCGAGGCGGTCTTGACTTTGAACTGCTCGACCAGGCGCGTCGCATAGTCCCTGATGGCGCTCATCTTGATCCAGTTGATCTGCTTGCCGGCCTCGTTCAGGTCGAAGGTCCGGAAGGCCATGTTTTCGGCAACCGTCATCCTCGGCGCGCAGGCATTGCGCAACGGTTCCTCCGGGATGAAGCGCACATTGAGCGTGCGTGCCTCGGCGCGGCTGGCGCCATAGGGTGACCCCTTCACCAGAACGTCGCCGGCATCACGCGCACGCTGCCCGGCAAGGACTTCTAAAAACTCCTTCTGGCCGTTCCCGGAAATGCCGGCGACGCCGACGATCTCGCCGGATTTCACATCGAGCTCGCCGATATTGATGGTCTTCAGGCCGGTGCGGTCGGGCGCCTTCAGCGACTTCACCGTCAGAACCTGCCTGGCATCGCCCGGCACTGGAGCACGCGAGTCGAGGGCGGCAATCGGCTGGTCGCCGATCATCATCGCCGCCATCTGCTTGTGAGACAGCTCCGATACTTTGCCAGTTCCGGTCAATCTGCCCTTGCGCAGCACCGTGATGTCGTCGGCGAAAGCCGTCACCTCGTGGAATTTGTGCGAGATCATCAGCACGGTGAGGTCGCCCGCCTTGGTCATGCCGCGCACGAGGCCCAGCACTTCCTGCGCCTCGCCGGGGGTCAGCACCGACGTCGGCTCATCCAGCACCAGAAAGCTGCGGCCGAGATAAAGCTGCTTGATGATTTCGAGCTTCTGTTTCTCGCCGGCGGCGAGTTCGGCCACCTTGACGTCGAGCGGCAGCTTGAACGGCATCCGCTCCATGAATTGGGCAAGTGCGGCGCGCTCGTTGCGCCAGTCGATAATCCCCGGCACCTTTTCGCGCGAAATGACCAGGTTCTCTGCACCCGTCAGTGACGGGACAAGCGTAAAATGCTGGTAGACCATACCGAGGCCGAGCGCCGAGGCATCCTTCGGACTGGCGATCCCGACCTCGCGGCCGTCGACCAGAATGTCGCCGGCGGTCGGGTGATAAAAACCCATGATGCATTTGACCAGCGTCGACTTGCCCGCGCCGTTTTCGCCAAGCAGCGCGTGAAACGATCCCGCCGGCACCTTGATCGAGACGTCGTCCAGCGCGGTGAAGGCGCCGAAGCGCATGCTCATGCCGATGGTCTCGACGCCAAGCGCTTTTTTGCCGCGGTCACTCATGGTCGAACCTCATGGCAACTGGGCAACGAAGGACGCCGAGTTCGACACCGCGCCAAACACGCCGCCTTGCATCTTGATCATCTTGATCGCAGCGAGATGGTTGCCGTAGTCGGTCGCCCCGCAGCAATCCTCCAGCATCACGCATTCGAAGCCGCGGTCGTTGGCTTCGCGCATCGTCGTGTGCACGCAGACATCGGTGGTGATGCCGGCCAGCACGATGTTTTCGATGCCGCGCTGGTTGAGGATCAGCTCCAGGTCGGTGGCGCAGAACGAGCCCTTTCCCGGCTTGTCGATGATCGGCTCGCCTTCGGCCGGATAGAGGTCGGGGATGATGTCCCAGCCCGGCTCGCCGCGCACCAGGATGCGCCCGCAGGGTCCGGGGTCGCCGATGCCGGCATTGATGCGGCGCGAGCGCCAGCGCTTGTTGGCCGGCAGGTCGGCGAGATCGGGCCGGTGGCCCTCGCGCGTGTGGATAATGGTGTAGCCCTTCGCCCGCATGGCCGACAGCACCGACCTGATCGGCTCGATCGGCGCCCGCACCAGCGACAGGTCGTAGCCCATATGGTCGACATAGCCGCCCGGACCACAGAAATCGGTCTGCATGTCGATGATGATCAGCGCCGTGTTGTCGGGCCGAAGCTCGCCATTGTAGGGCCATGGATAGGGGTCGGCGTCGATGTAGCGCTGCGTGACCTCGGCTCTGGCGTTCATTGAGCAAAACTCCAGTCTGGAAACGTCATTTGGTGATCGACAGTTCGCCCGGCGCGCCAGCCAGCGAACGGCTCGGCGACGAGGTGGCGATCATGATGACGAGGGTGAGAATGTAGGGCGCGGCGTAGAACAGATAGTAGCCTTGCGTGACGCCGACCGATTGCAGCGCCGGCCCGAGCGCGCCGGCGCCGCCGAACAACAGCGCTGCGGCAAAGCAGCCGAGCGGGTTCCAGCGCGCGAAGATGACCAGCGCCACCGCCATCAGCCCCTGGCCCGACGAAATGCCTTCGGTCCAGCTGCCGGGATAATAGAGCGACAGATAGGCGCCGCCGATGCCGGCCAGCGCACCGCCGATACCGGTGGCGATGAGGCGCACCGTGTTCGGGTTGAGGCCCATGGCGCGCGCCGCATCGGAACTGTCACCGACCACGCGCAGGATCAGGCCGGCGCGGGTGTTGCGGAAAGCCCACCATAGGAACACGGCAAGGGCTGCGCCGATCAGGAACAGCACATTGACGTTGAGCGCCGCCTGCACCTGCGGAACGTCGGACCAGCCGCCAAAGGGGATGGCCGGCAGGTCGGGCGCCGAGGGCTGGATGAACGGTTTGCCGAAGAAGAAGGCGAGACCCGAGCCGAACAGCATCAGCGCAATGCCGATGGCGATGTCGTTAACCCCACGGAATTTGCAGATCCAGCCGTGGAACAGGCCGAAACAAAGACCGGCGGCGGCGGCGGCCAGCAGACCGAGCCATGGTGAGCCGGTCATCACCGCCACGGCATAGGCGGTCATCGCGCCGAACACCAGCGTGCCTTCGAGACCGAGATTGATGCGCCCCGAACGTTCGGTGATGGCTTCGCCCAGCGACACGAAGATGAAGGGCGTCGACACGCGGATGGCGCCGCCGAGCATGGCAAGCGGAACACCCCAGAGGCCGATTTCGGTTGAGTCCATCAGGCAATCCCCTTCAAGAGATCGGGCCTCTGCCAGAGGTCGGGATTGAAGGCCTTGAAGCGGCCGTAGAAGGTTTCGCTGAACAGGATGACGACGAAGAGCATGCCTTGCAGCACCAGCACGGTGGCGTCGGGCAGATCCATGCGGCGCTGGATCAGGCCGCCTGAGGCGTCGATGCCGCCAAGCAGAAACGCGACCGGGATGATGGCGAGCGGATTGTGGCGGGCGAGGAAGGCGACCAGGATACCGGTATACCCATAGCCGGCGGCGAGCGAAGCATTGGCGCTGCCTTGCACGGCGGCAACTTCCAGCATGCCGGCAAGACCGGCGAAGCCGCCGGCCAGCGCGGTAAAACCGACGATCAGCGGTCCGACGGCAAGTCCCTGCACCTGGGCTGCCCTGACATTGCCGCCGGCGATGCGGGCGGCGAACCCCCAGCGCGTCTTTTCGATCAGCAGCCAGGACAGAATGCATGCGATAACACCGACGACCAGGCCCCAATGCACGTCCATGCCCGCAATGTTGCCGATGCGGTAGGCCTGCGCCAGCGGCTCGGTCGAAGGTTTGTTGAGCGAGGCGGGATCGCGCAGCGGCCCTTCCACCAGATGGTTCATCAGGGCGATGGCGATATAGGCCATCAAAAGGCTCGATATGGTTTCGTTGACGGCACGGTAGTGGCGTAGCGCGCCGACGGCACCGATCCAGATGCCGCCGGCGGCCATGCCCGCCACGCCCATGGCAAGTACAACGAAAAAGGCCGGCGTGCCGCTGGTGGCCACGCCAGTTGCAGCGGCGGCCACGCCGCCCAGCACGATCGCGCCTTCGCCGCCGATGACGACGAGGCCGAGCCGGGCCGGCAGCGCCACGCAGAGCGCCGCAAGCAGCAAGGGTGCGGCCCGCGACAGCGAGTTCTGGATCGAGAACCACGAGCCGAAGCCGCCGCGCCACATCGTTTCATAGAGCTGCGCCGGCGATTTGCCGACCAGCGCGATGAACAGGCTGAACAGGGCCATGCCGACAATCAGCGCCGCGAGCGGGATGACGAAGGCTTCCGCCCGCCGGGCGATCCATTCGAGCGCCGTCGGATAGCCTCGGGCGCCGAGCATCACTGGCACGCTCGCACTGCTCACGGTGTCTGCCATGGCCCCCGTCTCCGATCCATGCTCAAGCGGTCGAGCCGACGACACCCTCGACGAGATAGTCCATGCTTTCCAGCTCGATCGCGGCTTCGACGAAGGTCTGGCCCTTGGTTGCGACGACGTCGCCCTTGTTGTTCTTCAACGGCCCCTTGATCACCGAAAAGCCGCCCTTCATCATTTCGGCGAGCGTGCCGTCGAACTGGGCGCGCGCCGCCTCGCTGACGGCGGGGCCGAGCGGGCTCATCTTGACGAAGCCGTCGGCCAGTCCGCCGCGCGTGAAATTGGGCAGCGGCTTGCCGGCCGCGAGGTCGTCGACGAACATCTTGTAGACCTTCGCCCAGTTCCATTCCGCGCCGGTCAGATATTTTTCGGGCGCCAGCGGACTCTGATTGGCATGGTAGCCGCAGATGAAGGCACCGCGTCCCGCCGCCGTTTCGACCACCACTTTCGGGCTGTCGACATGGCAGGTGATGACGTCGGCACCCTGATCGACCAGTGCATTGGTGGCTTCCGCCTCCTTGACCGCCAGCGACCATTCGCCGGTGAAGATCACCTGGCAGGTGATGGTCGGGTCGACCGAGCGTGCGCCGAGCAGGAAGGAGTTGATGTTGAGCAGGACCTGCGGAATGGGCTTTGCGGCGACGAAGCCGATCTTCTTGGTCTTGGTGGCGTGGCCGGCGGCGACGCCGTTGAGATACTGGCCCATGCCGATATAGCCGAAATAGGAACCGGCATTCATCGGATGCTTGTCCTTGTTCCACATGCCGCCGCAATGGCGGAACTGCATGTCGGGGAATTTCGCGCACATGGCCAGCATATGCGGATCGAAATAGCCGAAGGAGGTCGGGAAGATCAGCGACGCGCCGTCGAGGTTGATCATCGATTCCATCGTCTTCTGGACATCGACCGTTTCGGGGACGTTCTCCTCCTCGACAACGGAGATGCCCTCGATGGCCTTCAATGTGGCGGCACCCTCGGCATGCGCCTGGTTGTAGCCGTAGTCGTCCTTCGGTCCGACATAGATAAAGCCGACGGTGACGGCAGCGGCGAACGCCCTGCTGATCGGGAATGACGCCGAGGCCAGACCGAGTGCCGCTCCGGCGGCGGAGGTCTTGAGCAGTTCGCGGCGGCTAAGCATGAATCTCTCGGTCATGTCGATGCTCCCTGTTGGACCCTTTTCCGGGTCGATTGATTCCCTTCTCGGAAAAGTGCATGCAATCGCTGTGCCAGTTCAAAAGCTAAAATTTATTAAATGAAATCAGTCGATACACCGACGCGTTCTGCTCAAGCGAGAGGCAATTGCATACACTTTTTGCCTTTCAAACGGTCAATTTGACATGTAGATTAAAATAAAGGCATAGAGGCGCCCGAGTCGAAACTTCCGGCGAGCCACTTGTCGCACGGCCGCGAAAAAGACTGGACGGAGGAGAATTGTCGGGGAAGCGCAGCTTGATCAGGTCGGGCACGACCGTCGATCAGATGGTGAGGGCGATCGGCGACCGGATCGTCACCGGGTTCCTGCGCCCCGGCGAAAAGCTCGACGAGGCCTCGCTGGCTGCCCGTTTCGATGTGTCGCGCACCCCCGTCAGGGAGGCGCTTGGCCGGCTGAGCGCCATGGGGCTGGTCGAAAGGCGGCCCAACCGGGGCGCCACCGTCGCCGTGGTGACGCAGGAGCACCTTGCCTCGATGTTCGAGAGCATGGCCGAGCTTGAAGCGATCTGCGCGCGGTTCTCAGCCGAGCGCATGACCACCGCCGAGCGCCGCGCGCTCGAAATCGAGCACCAGCTATCGGCGCGTCTCGTGCAGCTGGGTGCGGAGGAGGATTACGAGTATTTCAACACCGAGTTCCACACCCGGCTCTATCGCGGCGCGCACAGCAAGCACATCTATGAACTGACCGTCATGACGCGCAGCCGGCTGGCGCCGTTTCGGCGCGCGCAATTCATGCTGCCGGGCCGCCTGGCCAAATCCTGGCAGGAGCATGACGTCATCGTTACCGCGATCATGCGCGGCGACAGCGCTGCCGCAGGGCATGCAGCCAAGGATCACGTTTCCATCGTCAGCGAGGCGAGCGCCGTCTTTGCCGCGGTTGACCCGATGAAACCGGCGGTGGATTCAATCGGGATATCTTCCTAGCAATCAGGCAAACTGCCCAATCCGTCGGCGATGCGATGATTTTCGCGTCACTCGTGCGAATGCTCGAAGCTGCACAGCTCCACAAATGCCGGCCTTATGGCATAATTCGGCTTTGGCATGCTCCTTGCTTCGTTGATGGTGTGCAGAGCGTCTAGGGTTCCGGCCGCAACAAAGCGGTGCTGGTCCAAGAGATGCGACCGCCAGGGATGCACTGAGGCATCCGGCGGAACACGGCGGGCCAAAATCCCGGGAGAACCCTGCACGGGTTTGCTGGCGCGAACCTCTCCCGGATGCGCGCTCCGCAAACCCCAACATAAAGTCCGGTCGCAATCCGGATCGCGAACAGGGGTACGCAATGCTTCGCAAGCTGGCCGCAATCATCCTAGCCGCATCACTCAGCCTTCCCATGATTTCCGCCGCCGACGCGGCGCCCAAGAAAGACTTCAAGATATGCTGGTCGATCTATGTCGGCTGGATGCCGTGGGGCTATCTTTCCGACAGCGGCATCATGAAGAAATGGGCTGAAAAAAACGGCATCAACGTCGAGATCACCCGCATCAACGACTATGTCGAAAGCATCAACCAGTACACCGCCGGCGGCTTCGACGGCTGTTCGATGACCAACATGGACGCGCTGTCGATCCCCGCTGGCGGCGGCGTCGACACCACCGCCGTGATCATCGGCGACTTCTCCAACGGCAACGATGCCGTGATCCTCAAGGACAAGGCCGCGCTCGCCGACATTGCCGGCCAGAAGGTCAATCTCGTCGAGCTCTCCGTCTCGCATTACCTGCTGGCGCGGGCGCTGGACACGGTCAAGCTCGCCGAGAAGGACATCACCGTCGTCAACACCTCCGACGCCGACATGGTCGCCGCCTACGGCACCAGCGACGTCACCTCGGTCGTCACCTGGAATCCGCTGGTGTCCGAGATCGTCGCCATGCCGGGTGCGCACAAAGTGTTCGATTCCTCGCAGATTCCCGGCGAGATCATCGACATGATGGTCGTCAACACCGAGACGCTGAAGGACAACCCTGCGCTGGGCAAGGCGCTTGCCGGCGCGTGGTACGAAGCGATGGACCTGATGAGCTCGGACACGCCGGAAGGCAAGGCAGCCAAGGAGGAGATGGCCAAGGCGTCCGGTACGGACCTCGCCGGCTTCGACGCGCAGCTTGCTTCGACGGCAATGTTCTTCGACCCCGCCAAGGCGGTCGAGTTCACCAACGGCACCGAATTGCCGAAGACGATGGATCTGGTCCGCAACTTCCTGTTCAGCCACGGCATCCTAGGCACCAACGCGACGAGTGTCGACGTGGTCGGCATGAGCTTTCCCGACGGATCCACGCTGGGCGACGCCAAAAACGTCAAGCTGCGTTTCGATCCAGCCTTCATGGCCGAGGCCGCAACCGCAACGCCCTGACGCGACATGCTGGCCAAGGGAATGAGTGCCAGGGATGAAGTCTCCGCGACGGGCGGGGAGGGCACCACGCGCCCTTCCTGGCCGAGGTCGAGGGTGCGCCTTCGCATGATCAATGCGAAGGTCTCGCGCGGCAGCGCCTTGTTCCTCGGCGGCTTGCCGTTCTTGTTCGTGGCGATCGTCTATCTGATCGCTTCGGCGCAACGACTGGCGGTCAATCCCAGCGACAAGCTGCTGCCCTCGCCGGCACAGATGTGGTCGGCCTTTCTTGACCTGGCGACGGTTCCGGACAGACGCTCCGGCGACCTCATCCTGTGGGTCGACACCTATGCCAGTCTCCTCAGGCTGTTCGCGGGCGTGGGCGTTGCCACGTTCGCCGCGCTTTCGCTTGGCATCGCCATCGGCTTCATTCCGCGGGTGCGCGCCTTCCTGCTGCCCTTCGTCACCGTCGTCTGCGTCATCCCTCCGCTGGCGCTGCTGCCGATCCTGTTCATCGCGCTCGGCCTCGGCGAAACGGCCAAGATCACGCTGATTGCCGTCGGCGTCGCGCCGGTGATGGTGCGCGACATCGCCAACCGGGTGATGGAGTTGCCGTCCGAACTGGTGGCCAAGGCACAGACACTTGGCGGCAACAGCTGGACCATGGTCTTGCGGCTGGTGCTGCCGCAAGTCATGCCGCGCCTCATCACCTGCGTGCGGCTGGCACTCGGGCCGGCCTGGCTTTTCCTGATCGCCGCCGAAGCCATCGCCTCGACCGAAGGGCTGGGTTACCGCATTTTCCTCGTCCGCCGCTATCTCTCGATGGACGTCATCCTGCCCTATGTCGCCTGGATCACGCTGCTTGCCGTCATCACCGATTGGCTGCTGGTGCGGCTTTCCCAAGCGATGTCCCCTTGGGCGCATCCGTTGGAGGCCAGATGAGCCGCATCGTCGTTCACGGGCTGGAAAAGAGTTATGGCGATGCCCGCGTGCTCGAGCGGGTCAACGTCACCGCCGAGGCCGGCGAATTCCTATCGCTGGTCGGCGCCAGCGGCTGCGGAAAATCGACGTTCCTGCGCATTCTGCTCGGCCAGGAGCAGCAGAGCAGCGGCGTCGTCATCGTCGGCGATGGCCCGATCGTGCCCGAGCCGACGCCGCAGCGCGGCATTGTCTTTCAGCGCTATTCGGTATTTCCGCATCTGACCGCCATGCAGAACCTGCTGCTGGTCGAAGACTTTCGCTCGGGCGGGCCGTTTGGCCGCGTCTTCGGCGCCAGGCGCAGAAAGGCCAGGCAAGAGGCCGAGGCCATGCTGGCGCGCGTCGGGCTCGCTCATGCGCGCGACCTTTATCCGGCATCGCTTTCCGGCGGCATGCAGCAGCGGCTGGCGATTGCGCAGACCTTGCTCGGCCGTCCGCAGATCCTGCTTCTCGACGAACCGTTCGGGGCGCTCGATCCCGGCATCCGCGTCGAGATGCACGACCTGCTGACCGAGCTGTGGACCGAGCACGGCATGACGGTGGTGATGGTCACCCACGATATCGGTGAGGCCTTCAAGCTCGGCACCCGCGTGCTGGTTTTCGACAAGCTGCGCCACGATCCGCAGTTCCCGTCCGCTTACGGCGCGACGATCACCTACGATTTGAAGCTCGATCGCAAGACCCGGGCTTCCTCTCATCACTTGGCCAAGGTGGCCGCGATGGTCGGGACGACCCGGCCGGATACAGCAATGGCGACGACGGCGTCGTAACGGAGACCGTGAATGTCCAGAAATATCCCCGAACGCAGCCACCGCCGGGCAGGGCTGGTCGCCCGGGAGGCCAGGGAACGCTTCCACCACCCGGATTTCGACGCGCGCGGCACCCAGGGCTGGAAGTCGATCGAGGCCGAGGGCAAGCTGCCGGAAAGCGGCTGGCGCAAAGAGCAGCAATGGGCGCTCGACATGGGCCTGCCGGGATCGGAGTCGATCGTCGACAAGTCGATCCCGACATTCGCGCGCGGCGAGCTGCCGCATTTCGCCGGCATCAATACCTTTCTCAAGGCGCCCTATGTCGAGAACGTCCGCGACGTCGGCAAATATGATGCTGCCGTCATCGGCATCCCTTTCGACAGCGGCACCACCTACCGGCCGGGAACCCGCTTCGGGCCGCAAGGCATTCGTCGCATCTCGGCGCTCTACACGCCGTACAACTACGAGCTCGGCGTCGACCTGCGCGAGCAGATGACGCTGTGCGACGCCGGCGACGTCTTCACCATTCCCGCCAATCTCGAAAAAAGCTTCGACCAGATCACCAAGGGCGTCAGCCATGTCGCCTCGTCCGGCGCGCTGCCGATCATGCTGGGCGGCGACCATTCGATTGGATTTCCCTGCGTGCGCGGCATCGCCGACGTGACCTCGAAACGCATCGGCATCATCCATTTCGACCGCCATATCGACATCCAGGAAAAGGATCTCGACGAGCGCATGCACACCACGCCCTGGTATTGGGCGACCAACCTGCCGAACGTCTCGGCGACCAATCTCGTGCAGCTCGGCATCGGCGGCTGGCAGGTTCCCCGCTACGGCGTCGCCGAGGCGAGGAAGCGCGGCACCAACGTGCTCACCATTGCCGACATCGAGCAGATAGGCCTTGAGAAGGCGGCGGAAATCGCGCTCGAACTCGCATGGAAAGACACCGACGCCGTCTACATCTCTTTCGACGTCGACAGCCTCGATTGCGGTTTCGTGCCCGGCACGGGCTGGCCTGAGCCGGGCGGCTTCCTGCCGCGCGAGGCGCTCAAGCTGCTTGGGCTGGTGACGGCGCCCGGCATTTGCGGGCTGGAGGTGGTCGAGGTCTCGCCGCCCTACGACACGTCGGACATCACCGCGCTGTTCGGCGTGCGTGTCGTCGTCGAGGCGCTCGGCTCGATGGTCGCCCACGGCAATCTCGGCAAGCATAAATCGATCATCGACAAACCGGTGAGTTTTTGACCATGCACGACGATCATCACCACCACAGTCATGACCATGGCGACGGTCACCACCATCATCATGGCCCGAATGGTCGTCATGACCATCCGCACGCCCTCGGCCACAACGGACCCGCTGGCAAGCCGCTGCAATGGCAGACGCCGCATCTGGCGCATGACCAGGCTCACGAGCCACCCGCCGATCCCGCATCGGTCGACCTCGATCTTGTCGAAACCGCCTTCCTCGAAGGCTTTGCCCGGGCGCCGGACCCATCCAGCTTTCTGCGTCTGGCCGGCATACCCTTTGTCGGCGAGAGGGCGGACGGCGTGCGGCTTCATCTGCTTCGCGTCGAAACCGATGATCTGGTCGACGTCGGCGCGGTCATGCCGCTCGTCGGTGGCACCGGCGTCGCCTATCACCCGTTGCCGGCGCGCCTGACATCGCACCGCCGCCGCCTCGCTTTCATCTATCACGATGGCACTGAGCAAAAGCCGCTCGGCTTCGCCGCGGCGCGTGCCCTTACGGACCGTTCCGCGGCTTCGCAATTCGCCGTTCCCGGGCACTGAAACCAGAACCCGGTCACTCTTATCAACCAGGTACAACCATGAAAACATTCGCAAGACTTGGCACCCTTTCATCTCTCGCCGCGCTCATACCTTCGCTGGCGTTCGCCCATAGCGGCGGCGCTCACGTCTACGGCTTTTTCGCCGGCCTCGAACATCCGCTGTTCGGCATGGATCATCTGCTCGCCATGGTCGCGGTCGGCATGATTGGCGCTCTGGCCAGCGGGCGCAGTATCGTCCTTGTGCCGCTGTTCTTTGTCTCGGCCATGGTCGCCGGAGCCTTGCTCGGCATGGCCGGCATCGGCCTGCCTTCCCTTGAAACCGGCATCGCGCTGTCGCTCGTGACCTTTGGTGCCATGGTCGGCCTTGCCCGGCCGCTGCCGCTGGCCGCCGCAGCAGCACTGACAGCCCTGTTCGGCCTCTTTCACGGCAACGCCCACGGCCTCGAGATCTCCGAGAGCGCCAGCGGCATCGCCTACGCCGCTGGTTTCATGCTCGGCACGTCGATGCTGCATGCGATCGGGGTGTTGTCCGTCTTCAAGCTCGCTCGTTGGCCGATGACGGTCCGCACCGCTGGGATCGCCACCTCGCTGGTTGGAATGGCCATGGCGGCCCAAGCTTTTTGAGACGCGGCGAACGCCAAACAGAACTGGAATGCAGATGAGCCAGAAATGGTCGATGAGGCTGCGGCGCATTCGCGACATGCTGTACCAGATCCTGAAAATCCGGGCCCAGCGGCTTTGAAGGGCGCGGTTTTCGCGTCCCTCCGGTCGGAATGACCGTCAGAATTCGAGTGCCTGCCTGAGTGCCGGACCGCTCCTGACGCGCAGATCGAGGTCGGCCTCGATATGGTCGATGTGGTGCAGCATCAGTGCGCTGGCCCGTTCGGAATTGCCATTTTCCAGCGCCTCGAGGATATTCATGTGCTCGCTATGGCCGCAGCTCGACACGCCCGAGCGGCCATAGAGCGCGATCACCAGCGATGACCGCGCCACCAGCTCTTCCATGAAGCGCTGGAGGATCGCGTTTCCGGCAACCGAAGCCAGCAGAAGGTGAAAATCGCCCGAAGCTTTGATTTCCGAGCGTCTTGCATTTGGTCCGCGTTCGGCAATGAAGCGGCCCTCTTCATCGAGCTGCGCCTTGAAGGCAGCGACATGGTCCGGCGTCATCCGCCCGGCTGCGGCAATCGCGATGCCGGGCTCGATGAGCCGGCGCGAAGCGAAGACCTGACGCGCTTCCTCCGGCGACGGGTTGGCGACGAAGGCGCCGCGATTGCGCTCGATCCGCACCAAGCCTTCGAAGGAGAGCATCTGCAGCGCCGCGCGCGCCACGGTGCGGCTGACATCGAACAAAGTGCCGACCTCGCCTTCCGACAGCTTGGTTCCGGGCGCCAGCCGGCGATCGACGATCGCGTCGCGCAACTGGTCGCGGATTGCCTGGGCGCGATCCTCGTTGGCACTGTCGACAGCAGGGAAAGTCTGGTCGGCTATATTCATGATGGTGGTCCCTGCGCCTTTCTACCCTGAATCGGGTCGCTTGCACGAGGGCCAAAGTGAATGCGATGTCAGAAAAGATTGCATACGATTTTTGCGCGAATCGCCGGCTATCGCCTATAATTTGTGCATCGCATAAGCGTGTCGTTTCGGCGGGCAGCCGGATGCGAGTCCGATTTTCCCAAGGAATCAATTGTTTGAGGTCGATGGAGGGCAATTGGCATGCATGATGCTTTGCTTAAGTTGATTTAGAGAAGGAAGCCGGATGTCCAAAGCCGCCGAAATCGACATCGTGTCCGTTTCGAAGATCTATGGCGCAACGACTGCCGTCGAAGACATCAGCCTGAAAATTCCCGCGGGAACCTATTGCTGCCTGCTCGGGCCGTCCGGCTGCGGCAAGACGTCGACGCTGCGCATGATTGCCGGGCACGAAAGCATATCGAGCGGCGACGTGCGTCTCGGCAACACAGTGGTCACTGACCTGCCGCCGGCCAGGCGCGGCACCGCCATGATGTTCCAGTCCTACGCGCTATTTCCGCATCTCGACCTGGTCGACAATGTTGCGTTCAGCCTCAAGATGAAGCGTGTCGGCAAGGAGGAGCGCCGCGCCAAGGCGCTCGATATGCTGAAGCTGATGCAGATGGAGGGCTACGCCAGCCGCCGACCGGCGCAGCTTTCGGGCGGACAGCAGCAACGCGTCGCTCTGGCTCGGGCGCTGATCACCGACCCCGAGGCGCTGCTGCTCGACGAGCCGCTCTCGGCGCTCGATCCGTTCCTGAAGATCCGCATGCGGGCGGAATTGAAGAAGCTGCAGACGTCGCTCGGCATCACTTTCGTTCACGTCACCCATAGCCAGGAGGAGGCCATGGCGCTCGCCGACCTCATCGTGGTCATGAATGACGGCCGCATCGAGCAGGCGGCGCATCCGCGCATCGTCTTCGAGCGGCCGGCCACTGCGTTCGTTGCCCGTTTCATGGGCGATCACAACGTCGTCTCCGGCCGCGTCAGCGGCAGCCGCGACGGCATGGTTGTTTTCGATGTGCCGGGTGGCGCCTCGCTTGCGGCCAGCGGGCAGGGCAGGGCGATCGGCGAGCCGATCGATATCGCCATTCGCACCGACCATGTGCGGATCGGCGACCCGCCGGCCACGGGGCTGGGTTTCGCCGGCATCGTCTCCAATATCGAATACCGCGGCTCGACCGTGAAGCTCTCGGTCAATGGCGCCGGTATCGAGGATTTTACCGTGATCGTCGACGACACCAGCTTCTTCGCCAAGCCGGTCTCCGTCGGCGACGCCGTGCCGATCGCCTGGGACGCCGAGGACGCGATCGTCCTTGGCCGTTTCGATTCCTGAACCAGAATAACCAGTTAAAACAGGGGAACTGACCATGACCAACACCACAGACAAGAAGACAGGAATTTCCCGCCGCTCGCTGCTCAAGACCGGTGCCGCTGTCGTTGGTTTTGCCGCCGGCTCGGGCGCCATCACGGGCTTCCCGACGATCTGGGCGCAGAACCCGATCACGCTGCGCCAGTTCGGCACCGGCGTGTCCAACCTCAACGCCATCGCCGACAAGTGCAAGGCCGATCTCGGCATCACGCTGGAGATGACCGCGACCGATTCCGACGCCGCCGCCCAGCGCGCGGTGACCCAGCCGGACAGCTATGACATCGCCGACATCGAATACTGGATCGCCAAGAAGGTGTATCCGTCCGGCGTGATGCAGCCGATGGATGTCAAGAAGCTGAAATATTACGACAAGATCGTACCGCTCTTCATCACCGGCAAGCTGACGCCCGACAGCGTCATTGCCCAGGGCACCGCGCCGCATACGGTCGGCTTCGTCGAAGCGCAGGACGCCAAGACCTTCGCCAAGGAACCGACGCAGTGGATGACGATGGTTCCGACCATCTACAATGCCGATACGCTCGGCATCCGCCCCGACCTTGTCGGCCGCGACATCACCACCTGGGCCGACATCATGGATCCGGCCTTCAAGGGCAAGGCCGCCATCCTCAACATCCCGTCGATCGGCATCATGGATGCGGCGATGATCATGGAAGCCATGGGCAACATCAAATATGCCGACAAGGGCAACATGACCAAGGAGGAGATCGACAAGACGATCGACTTCCTGATCAAGGCCAAGCAGGACGGCCAGTTCCGGGCGTTCTGGAAATCGTTCGACGAGAGCGTCAACCTGATGGCTTCAGGCGAAGTGGTCATCCAGTCGATGTGGTCGCCGGCCGTCGCCGCGGTCCGTTCCAAGGGCATCGCCTGCAAATACCAGCCGCTCAAGGAAGGCTACCGCTCGTGGGGCGGCGGCCTTGGCCTGGCGGCGCATCTCAAGGGCGCCGAGCTCGACGCCGCCTACGAATATATCAACTGGTATCTGTCCGGCTGGGTCGGCGCCTATCTCAACCGTCAAGGCTACTACTCGGCCGCCATGGATACGGCCAAGCAGTTCATGTCCGAGGACGAATGGGGCTACTGGGTCGACGGTAAGCCGGCCAAGGGTGACATCATGGCGCCGGACGGCAAGGTCATGGAGAAGGCGGGCGCCGTGCGTGACGGCGGCTCCTTCGTCGAGCGCATGGGCAAGGTCGCCTGCTGGAACTCGGTCATGGACGAGGACCGCTACATGGTGAGGCGCTGGAACGAATTCATCGCGGCGTAGCGCAACCTCTTCCCCTTCTCCCCTTGTGGGAGAAGGTGGCCGAGCGAAGCTCGGTCGGATGAGGGGTGTTGGACGGATCGCTAACGCTGAGTTTCTTCCAACACCCTCATCCGTCTTGGCGCTGCGCGCCAATCCACCTTCTCCCACAGGGGGAGAAGGAAACGCGGCCTCAGCCGCATAGCCGACCACCACCGAGATGTTCATGACAGTTGCGCTCGAACGCCCTGCAATGGCCGCCGCCAAACCCGCCAGGCGCGGCCGTTTCTCGATCGGCGCGATCGTCCCCTATCTCCAGGCGACACCGCTGGCGCTGATCCTCGGCGCGTTCCTTTTGCTGCCGATCCTGATGATCGCCGTGGTCTCTTTCTGGGACTACGACTTCGCGGCGATGTACCCGGATTTCCTGACCACCAACTATTCCGACACGCTCGGCTCCTGGGTCACCTGGAAAACCTATCTGAACACGCTGAAATACGCCGCCATCGTCTGGGCGCTGACGCTGTTCGTCGGCTTCTGGGTCGCCTATTTCCTCGCCTTCCATATCAGGACCACCGCCATGCAGATGGTGCTGTTCCTTGTCTGCACTGTGCCGTTCCTGACCTCCAACATCATCCGGATGATCTCGTGGATTCCGGTGCTTGGCCGCAACGGCCTGGTCAACTCGACGCTGGTGCAGATCGGACTGATCCCGAAGCCGATCGAATGGCTGCTCTATTCGGAATTCGCCGTGGTGCTGGCCATGGTGCATCTCTACGCGCTGTTCATGGTGACGCCGATCTTCAACACGCTGATGCGCATCGACAAGTCGCTGATCGAGGCCGCGCGTGATGCCGGCGCTTCCGGCTGGCAGGTGTTGTGGAACGTCATCATCCCGCTCGCCAAGCCCGGCATGGCGATCGGCACCATCTTCGTCGTCACGCTGGTGATGGCCGACTTTTCGACGGTGCAGGTGATGTCCGGCGGACAGAGCGCCTCTGTCGCGCTGATGATGAAGAACCAGATGTCGCTGCTGCAATATCCGGCAGCGGCCGCCAACGCGGTCGTGCTCCTGGTTCTGGTGCTCTTGATGGTCGCCGGCATTCTGCGCATCGTCGACATCCGCAAGGAGCTGTGAGGCGATGAGCCGGGACAAGCGCACCCTCGAATTCTACGTGCTGGCGGCCTTCTTCGCCCTTTTCGTGCTGTTTCTCTACGGCCCGCTCTCGGCGATCCTGATCCTGTCCTTCCAGGGCGAGAATGGCGGGCTGACATTCCCATTGAACGGCGTTTCGCTGCACTGGTTCGCCAATCTATTCGAGCGCCAGGCGGTCGGCGATTTCGGCGGCAGTTTCAAACGCTCCTTCATCCTTGGCATGATGGTGATGGTCGTGACCGTTGGCGTGTCGCTGCTCGCCGGTCTTGCCTTCCGCCAGAAATTTCGCGGTGCCACCGCACTGTTCTATCTGGCCGTCGCCAGCCTGGTCGTGCCGTCGATCATCATCTCGCTCGGCATTGGCGTCGTCTTCCAGCAGATCGGCTTCCGCCCAGCTTGGTACACGTCTGCTTTTGGTGCACATCTGACATGGACCTTGCCGTTCGGCGTGCTGATCATGTTCGCCGTCTTCAACCGGTTCTCGCCGGCCTATGAGGAAGCCGCGCGGGACTTGGGTGCGACCTCCTGGCAGACTTTCGCGCATGTCGTCCTGCCGATGATCGCGCCCAGCCTGATCGGTGTCGGCCTGTTCGGTTTCACCCTGTCCTATGACGAGTTCGCCCGCACGCTGATGACCTCGGGCACGTTCAACACGCTGCCGCTCGAAATCTACGGCATGACGACGAATGTGACGACGCCGGTGCTCTATGCCCTGGGCACCGTGACGACCGTGTTTTCCTTCCTGGTGATTTTGGTGACGCTCGGCGCAATCGTCTATGTCGGCCGTCGCCGGGCGCGTATTTGAGAGCCGCAGTGCAAATCCTCGTTGTCAATCCGAACACAACCGCCAGCATGACCGAAACCATTGGCGCTGCGGCGCGGTTCGTCGCTGGCGCCGGAACGAAAATCGTCGCGGTTACGTCGTCGATGGGTCCGGTATCGATCGAAGGCTACTACGACGAGGCGCTTGCGGTGCCGGGCCTGCTGGTCGAGATCGCTGCCGGCGAGCGCTCAGGCGCGCAGGCCGCGATCATCGCCTGTTTCGACGACACCGGCCTCGATGCCGCGCGCGCCATGGCCAACATTCCCGTCATCGGCATTTGCGAGGCAGCGCTCAGCACGGCCTCGTTCATCGCCCAGCGCTTCACCGTCGTCACCACCACCGAGCGCTCGCGCGTGCCGGTCGAAGGGCTGGTGCAACGCTATGGCATGGCAGGACGGGCACGCGTGCGCGCCGCCGACATTCCGGTGCTTGCCCTCGAAGATCCGGCATCGGACGCGATCCTGAAGCTGCGGGGCGAGATCGCGCGCGCACTCGACGAGGATCGCGCCGAGGCCGTCGTGCTCGGCTGTGCCGGCATGGCCGATCTCGCCGCCGAGCTGCAGCGGCAATTCGGCGTTCCGGTCATCGATGGCGTCGGCGCGGCGGTCAAGCAGGCCGAGGCACTGATCGCGCTTGGCCTGTCGACGTCCAAGCGTGGCGCCTATGCAAATCCGCTGGCAAAGCCTTATCGTGGCGCATTGAAATCCTTTGCCCCCGGTACCGTTGCCGCCGAGTGATCGCAATGCGCCGAACGATCAGAACGCTCGCACTTGACGAACTGGAAACCCTCGTCGACTGGGCGGCAGCGGAGGGCTGGAATCCCGGCCTCGGCGATGCCGTGGCGTTCCAGGCGGCGGATCCCGACGGCTTCATCGGTGCCTTTGTCGATGGCGAGATGGTGGCCGGTATTTCGGCCGTCGCCTATGGCAACGATTTCGGCTTCATCGGTCTCTACATCTGTCGGCCGGACAGGCGCGGCGAGGGCCATGGCAAGGCGGTCTGGGACGCCGGCATGGCGCGGCTCGGCAGCCGGACAATCGGCCTCGATGGTGTCGTCGAACAGCAGGCCAACTACCGCAGCATGGGTTTTGCGCCGGTCTACCGAACGATCCGGTTCGTCGGAGCGCCGAATGTTCCGGAAGCCACCGATAGCGACATTTGCGCCATAGGCCCGGAACTCATGCCCGATGTCCTGGACTACGACAGCCGGTTCTTTCCCGCACCGAGGCGATCCTTCTTGGAACACTGGCTGCGCCCGCCGCACATGGCGCTTGCGATCGTCAGGGATGGCGCGATCGAGGGGTACGGCGTCGCGCGCCGATGCCGCGACGGCTGCAAGATCGGTCCGCTCTTTTCCAACAGCCTGGACGCAGCAAGCCGCCTTTTCGCGGCGCTCGCCAACCTCTCCGGACCCGGGAATGTCCATCTCGACGTTCCCGAGACTAGCGGGCAATTTGCAGGCCTGCTGACGTCCGCGGGCCTTCAACCGGGTTTCGAAACGGCTCGAATGTACAAGGGAAAAGCGCCGCAGCTCGCGCAGTCCGGGGTCTTTGCGATAACGACCTTGGAGCTGGGTTGATTGGACGCAGGGTGGCCCTAATACAGCGGCTTGGCCATGTGCCGGGGCGTCGGCCATTCGGTCGTAATCCCGGGCTGCACCGGCCGCTCGAGATAGGTCGACAGAACCACATAGCTTCGCGTCGAGGTGACGCCAGGTGTTTCGTAAAGACGCGACAGCAGGCCTTCGAGCGCCCGAGTGTCCTCGGTGCGGACCTTGATCAGCATGCATGTGTCGCCGGCCACCGAATGAATCTCCTCGACTTCGGGGTGCTCGGAAATCGCCATCAGTTCGGGGGTCTTTCCCCAGCCCTTGGTGTCGATGTGCACGAAAGCGAGCAACGGCTTGCGTACCGCCTTGGGATCGATGATCGCCGCGGTGTTGCGAATGGCGCCGCTGCGCCGAAGCCGCTTTACCCGTTCATGGGCTGCCGGCGGCGACAGGCCGACGCGATCACCGAGCTCGGCATAGCTGATCGTAGCGTCGTCGACCAGAACGCCTAATATCTTTCGGTCAATTGCGTCGACGTCCCGGACAGCGGGCCTGTTCTGCGGAATGCCATCTGTTTCTTCATCCATAATGAAATTCCTTGTTGATACAGAATTTAATACGGACATTATCGACGAATGTCGAACAGTGATCAAGTCGCAATACTGACGGCAAGGCCGCCTATTCCGGCGCTCGCCTATCTGCTGACCGGATGCATCGCCGTGATCGGTTCCAACTCGCTGGTTCTCGGTCCGATAGCACCGGCGGTCGCCGCCTCGTTTGCGACAAGCGTGCCGGCCGTCATGATCGCGTCCGCCGCGTTCGGCCTCGGCACATCCGCAAGCGCCCTGTTCCTGGCGCGCTATATCGATCGGCTTGGCGCCCGCCGCATGCTGCAAGGAGCCTTGCTGCTGCTGGCGGTCGCGCTTCTCGCCAGCGCCGCCGCGCCGACGGTAACGACGCTGGTTGCGGCCCAGCTTCTCGCCGGCATCGCCGCGGGTATCGCCATGCCGGCAATCTATGCCAGCGCCGCTGCGATCGCGCCACCTGGCCGCGAAAGCGGGACGATCGGCGTCGTGCTGATCGGATGGACGCTGAGCATGGTGGCCGGCGTCTCGTTGTCGGCGGTGCTTGCCGATCTGCTGCATTGGCGCGCCGTTTTCGCAGCGGTTGCGGTGCTTGCTGCGCTCGCGTTGACCGGCCTTACGCTGACGTCGCTGAGCGATGTCAGGAAAAGCGGCCCGGCGCCGACGCCGCTCGGCGCCTTGGCCGTTCCCGGCATAGTGCCGCTTCTGGTCGCCTGCGGCGCCTTCATGACCGCCTTCTACGGTGTCTATGGCTATCTCGGCGATCACCTTCACAATGGCTTGGGACGGCCGGTCAGCGCCAACGGGTTGGCCGCGCTCGCCTATGGCGCCGGCTTCGGCATGGCGGCACTTCTTGACGGCGTGATCGATCGGCTTGGCGCGCGACGAGTCATGCCGTTCGCTTATCTGCTGGTCGCGATCGTCTATGTCGCGCTCGCCGCGGCAGGCAGTAGTTTCCATCTGACCATCGCGATGGTGGCGGTCTGGGGCCTTGCCAATCATTTCGGGCTGAACGTCCTGGTGATGCGCCTCTCGGCGCTCGATCCTGCGCGGCGCGGCACGATCATGGGCTTGAACAGCGCGGTGACCTACCTCGCGGTGTTTGTCGGCACCACCGCCTTCGGACCGCTTTATTCCAGCTTTGGTTTTGCGGCATCGGCGGTGGCTGCAGCGTTGCTCATGCTGGTTGCCGCTTCGGCGGCGGCGTTGCATTCGCCACGGTAGTCGCGGACCATCGCAAGTAGCCGGTTTGAGCCACGCGGCGGCAGAGCTTGCGCCCCCCTCCTGTCCTTCGATAAATGCAAATGAAAGAGCGATAGCATCCGGAAGGACGCGGCGCTGTATACCGATATCCGGCTGTGAACCCGTCTGGACATGCGATGAACACGACGCTTGAAACCACCGCCGATCCTTTGCCGAAAGAACTCGCTTTTCTCGGGGAGCGGCTCAGCGCGTTCAACGACAGCGACGTCGGTCCGGCCAACAGGAAGGCACTGGCCGTGTTCGTGCGCGACGAGCACCGTGCGGTTGTCGCCGGCATCTCGGGATACACCGCCTGGGGCTGGCTCTATGTGCAATGGCTCTGGGTCGATGAGCGACTGCGCGGCCAGCACATGGCCGGCAGGATGCTGGACGCAGCCGAACAGGAAGCCGTCGCACGCGGCTGTCATGGCGCCTTGATCGACACGTTCAATCCGAAAGCGGCCAAGGTCTATGAGCGTCAGGGTTATCGGCCGTTCGGCGTGCTTCCCGATTTTCCCGTCGGCCGCGGCCGCGTCTTCCTGCAGAAGAAATTGTCGACTTGATCAGCCGGCAAGGCGCCCGCCGCGCATCGGCTGTGGCACACCGGTGGTGGTCGGGAAGCTGATCGGCAGACCCCTGAGCACGCGAACCGCAAGGAAAGCAAAGCACTCCGCCTCCACCGCGTCACCCTTCCAACTGAGCGCCTCCGCCGGCACGGCTTCGACGCCGGCGCGGCTGCCAAGCATGGCCATGATCGTCGGGTTGTGGCGGCCGCCACCGCTGACCACCAGACGCTTTGGCCGATGCGGCAGCAGGTCGAGCGCCTTGCCGACGGCTGCCGCGGTGAATGCCGTCAGCAGCGCTGCACCATCCTTCGCATTCAACCCATCCGCCATGGCCGCGCCGAAATCGAACCGGTCCAGCGATTTTGGATAGGGCTTGGCCAGATAGGGATGCTGCAAGAGCTTGGCCAGCCGAGCTTCGTCCACAGTGCCGGTCCGCGCGAGCGCGCCGTCGCGGTCCATTTCGCCGAGCCCTTTCGCCTTGATGAAATCGTTCAGCGGCGCGTTGGCCGGTCCGGTGTCGAAAGCGACGACATTGTCCTTGCCGTCCCACCAGGTGATGTTGGCGACGCCGCCGAGATTGAGGACCGCCGTGTCGCCGCTGATATCGGCATCGCGCAGCAGCGCGGCGTGGTAGGCCGCGGACAGCGGCGCCCCTTGCCCGCCGGCGCGCATGTCGGCCGAGCGGAAGTCATAGGCGACCTTGGTTTCCAGAATAGAATGCATCAACTCGCCATCGCCGAGCTGGCGGGTCTGGCCGAGCCGGCCGACTTGCGGCGCGCGATGCAGCACGGTCTGGCCATGGAAGCCGACGACCCCGATATCGGCCATCGTCAGCCCGTAGCTTTCGACCAGATCCTTGACGGCCGCCGACTGGGCGCGCGTCAGTGCTTCTTCAGCCTCGCGAAAGATCGCCGGCTCCGATCCGGTGAAATTCCAGGTCCTGGCTTGGCGCAGCGTCTCCTCCAGCAGGGTTCGGATCGATCCGGGGTAAGGCGCCAGCGTGTAGGTGCCGAAATCCGCGATCCGCTCGCCATCGGTCTTGATCAGCGCAACGTCGATATTGCCGTCCAGCACGGTGCCGGTCATCAGGCCGACGGCCCAGATTGGTTCCCCACTTTTCGCAATCATCACTTGTTAGGCTCCGTTGACGAGATCGCCGACCGATTGGCGAATCTCGATAATCCCGCTGTTGACGTGTCGGATGGATCCGGTTGGTGAGCAAGGTCCATGCCTTGCCTTTGTGGAAGTCGATCCGTCCTGTATACCAGTATCCTGGTATCCAGGCGGCTTCACAGCGTCTTTTCGCCTATCGCCTTTCGCAGAAACCCGCCCGCATTGTCGAGCGCCTTCCGCGCCTCTTCGATGCCCATCCCGGTGATTGTCACCAGTATCGCCAGCTTGACGTCTTTGCCGGTCTGGTCGAGCGCCCGTCGTGCCTGCTGCGCTGTGCAGCCGGTGGTCTGCATCACGATCCCAACCGCCCTGGCGACGAGCTTTTTGTTGCTGGGATTAAGATCCACCATCAGGTTCTGATAGCTCTTGCCGATCCGGATCATGCTGGCTGTCGTCAGCATGTTGAGAACCAGCTTTTGCGCGGTTCCCGACTTCAACCGGGTCGAGCCGGCGAGAACCTCGGGGCCGACAAGCGGAGAGATGGCAATGTCGGCAATGCCGGCAATGACTGACCTGGGATTGCAGGAAAGCGCCACGGTCGTTGCTCCCACCTGCCTTGCATAGGTCAAGCCGCCGATGACGTAGGGTGTGCGGCCGCTGACCGCGATGCCGACCACCACATCGTCGGCGGTCAACTTGATGTCCTGCAGTGCCTTCATGCCTTGTTGCGGATCATCCTCGGCGCCTTCCACAGCCCGCACCAGCGCTTTGGGGCCGCCCGCGATCAGGCCGAGCACCATGTCCTCGGGCACGCCAAATGTTGGCGGACACTCCGAGGCGTCGAGAACTCCCAACCGGCCGCTCGTGCCGGCGCCCATATAGACAAGCCTCGCGCCTTTTTGAAACGCACTAACGATCCGGTCTACCGCGGCAGCAATTTCCGGAATGACGTTCTCGACGGCGGCCGGAACGCCGCTGTCCTCGCCATTGATCTCGCGTAGGATCTCGATGGTCGGCAGCAGGTCGATATCCATCGTCCTCGGGTTCCGATCCTCGGAAACCAACCGCTCCAGCTCCGACATCAACTCCTGTTCATTCATCCGCTTACTTTCAAACTTCTTGCCATCGGCAACAAGTAATGTGATGCGGCGCCAAGCGTTGACCAGTACCAGCGGCTGGCATTGGCGGACCCCTGTAGATCCAAACAAATGTTGACAACATCATCTGTTGTTGATAAAAGTTCAGCCATGAATTGCGCGGGCCGGGGTGAGGCGATGGACGACCTTGGAGCACAGGAACAGGCAGTGCTGGATCTCATCGCGGCGAACCCTTTCGCCGGCCAGCAGGATATAGCGACCGCGCTCGGCATTGCCCGCTCGACCGTCGCGGCCCACATCGTGCAACTCGTCAACAAGGGCTACATTCTTGGTCGCGGCTATGTGTTGCCGGCCTCCAAGCGCATGATCTGCATCGGCGGCGCCGTCCTGGACCGCAAGTACCACGCCAAGAAGGATCTGATCTTCGGGACGTCGAACCCGGTCGACGGCTATCGCAGCTTCGGCGGGGTCGCCCGCAACGTCGCCGAAAACCTTGTTCGCCTCGGCGTCGACGTAAGCTTCGTCTCGATCGTCGGCGACGACGAAACCGGCCGCTCGCTGGTGCGGCATCTGCGCGACCTCGGCGCCGATGTCAGCCAGGTCATCACCACCATGGAGCGGCCGACGGCGGAATATGCGGCCATCCTCGATCTCAACAACGATCTCGTGCTCGGCATCGCCGACATGGAGATCTTCGATCTGTTTTCGCCCTCCTATCTCGACCGCTTCTGGCCGCATCTTGCTTCGGCGACTTGGGTGTTCATCGACTGCAACCTGCCGGCCGCGACTATCGCAGCGCTGATGTCACGCAAGCAGGGCGCGCGCTTCAAGCTCGCCGTCGACACGGTCTCGTCGCCGAAATCGGCACGCCTGCCGAAGGACCTGTCCGGCATCGACCTTATGTTCACCAATCGCGACGAGGCCAACACGATGCTTGGCATCACCGATGCCGACAAGCGGCTTAAGCCGAAGGAGGCTGCTTCGGCGCTGCGCGCGGCCGGCGCCAGCGAGGTGATCGTGACCATGGGCGCTCATGGATTTGCGGTGGCGACCGAGAGCGGCGTGGCGACGATGCGTTCCGTCCCGGCCCGCGCCGTCGACATCACCGGTGCCGGCGACGCGATGATTGCCGGCACCATGTACAAGGTGCTTTCGGGAGATCCCGTTCCTCACGCTGCGCGCACCGGCGCGCTGCTCGCCACGCTGACCACCGAGAGCGAATCCAGCGTTCATCCCGATCTGTCGCCGCGCTTCCTCACCGCCGGCATGTACCGCATTCCCGCCTGAACGCGAGCCGAACCCTGAAAGCGAAATGACGATGAAACCTTCCCTTCTCCACCTGAACGACGAAGTAGCGGCAGCACTTCGTGAAGGCCGCGCGGTGGTGGCGCTGGAATCGACGATCATCACCCATGGCATGCCCTATCCGGCCAATCTGGAGACTGCGCGCGGCGTCGAAACCGTGGTGCGCGAGAACGGTGCGGTGCCCGCCACGATCGCGGTGGTCGCCGGCATGATCAAAGTCGGGCTCGGTGACCGGGAGCTGGAGCAGCTGGCAGCGGCAAAAGACGTGGTCAAGGCCTCCGGGCGCGACCTCGCCGCCATCATGGTGGGCGGCGGGTCGGCCGGAACCACGGTTTCGGCGACGATGCGGATCGCCGCACTCGCCGGCATCGGCATTTTCGCGACCGGCGGCGTCGGCGGCGTGCATCGTGGCGCCGAGGCCACTTTCGATATCTCGGCCGACCTGACCGAACTCGGCCAGACCGGCACGACCGTCGTCTGCGCCGGCGTGAAATCGATCCTCGATATTGCAAAAACGCTGGAATATCTGGAGACCCAGCGCGTGCCGGTGATTGCCTATCAGAGCGACGATTTTCCGGCCTTCTATACGCGCTCCAGCGGACTGAAAGCCGATCATCGCCTCGATACGCCCGAGGACATTGCGCAGGCCATGCTGCTGCACGAGCAGATCGGCTCGGGCACCGGCATCCTCGTCGCCAATCCAATTCCGGAAGTGGATGCGCTCGATCCGGCCTTCATCGACGGCACGATCACGGCAGCGGTGGCAGAGGCCGAGAAACGCGGCATCGGGCGCAAGGAACTGACGCCGTTCCTGCTCGCCCGCGTCAACGAGCTTTCGCAGGGTCGCAGCCTGAAGGCCAATATCGCGCTGGTCCGCAACAACGCCGCGCTCGCTGCCCGCATTGCCGTGGCGCATGCGGGATTGAAGCCCGTGGGCAGATAGACTCAAGCACCCGGGCAGCGCTACCGGCCTTCGATCTCCAGCCTCATTGGGGCGGCACGTCACGTATGCTAGCCGCCGGCGCGAGGTCGAAGACCCGCCCGGCATTGAGGATATTCTTCGGATCGAAAGCCGCTTTCAAGCGCCGCATGGCCGCGATCTCGGCATCGCTGCGCACGAGGTGCAACCATTCCTTCTTGTCGAGGCCGATGCCATGCTCGGCCGACACGCCGCCGCCAGCCGCAGCGACGCCCCGATAGACGATGTCGTATGCGGCCGCCGGATCCACGGTGCGCACCTGATAGTGCAGATTGCTATCGCCGAGATGGCCGAAGACGTAGATGTCGGCATTGCGGTCAACGGCCTGGACCGCAGCTTCCGCTTCCCGCAGGAAACTGCCCATCCTCGCCAGCGGGATGCTAATATCGACGCCGACCAGGCCTTTTATCGAAAACAGGAAACGATTGGCGTCTTCTCGCACCGCCCACAGCGCGCGGAATTCGCGCGGCGACTGCGAGACCACCACGTCGTCGATCACGCCGTCCTCGACCGCCTGCATCAGCACAGCGGCAAAACGTTCGCCGTCGCGGTCGGGCTCGCTGCCCTGTATCTCGGCGAGCACATAGACGGGCGAGCCGACGGGCAGCGGCGCCAGCGCATCCATGCCGGCGACCATGGCGCCATAGAGCGGCGCGAAATTCACTTCATAGGCCGAGAGCAGGGGTCCAAGTCTCTGTCTGAGCAGACCGAGCAGCGCGATCGCCGCGTCGAGCGAAGCAAGCGCGCAGAAGGCGTTGACCTCGGTGGCCGGCTTCGGGTGCAGCCGCAGGCAGGCGCGCGTGACGACGCCCAGCGTGCCTTCGCTGCCGATGAAGAGCTGGTTGAGATCATAGCCGGAATTGTCCTTGGGCAAGCCCTTGAGCGAAGTCAGGATGCTGCCATCGGCAAGTACCGCTTCCAGGCCGAGCACCTGCGCGCGGTACATGCCGTAGCGCAGCACCCGGATACCGCCGGCATTGGTGGCGACATTGCCGCCGACCGTGGCCGTGCCGCGCGCGCCGATGTCGACGCCGAACAGCAAGCCGGCCGTATCGGCCGCGTCCTGCACCATCTGCAGTGGTGCGCCGGCCTCGGCGACGATCGTTGCCGCCTCGCGGTCGGGGGTCTCGATCGCCGTCATGCGCTCCAGCGACAGCACCGCTTCGCCGGGCTGGATGCGAGCCGCACCGGCAAGCCCGGTTCGGCCACCCTGGACGACAAGCCTTTGCCCCGCCTCGTTGCACAGGCGCAGTATGTCCGACACCTCGCCGGCAGTGCGCGGACGCAGGACGAACTCCGGCGGCGCGCCGGCTTTGCCGTCGGGATCTTCCCTGTAACGCGGTCCGGCCTCGTCGGCCGAAACAATCGCTGACCTGTCCAACCGCTTTTCCAGCCGCGACAGGAGCTCGGCAACCCTCTGGGACATAAGGCTCAAGGACGTGAACGCGCCGGCCGCACCGTTGCGGCCGGAAGACGCGAGGGCGAGGGCTGCGACCGATTTCTGTCGTCCGGTAAACGTGCGGAAAACCCGCCAAAAATATAGCCGGTTGTTTTCGCCATGCGCCGCTCCTGTAACAGGTCGACCATAGGTGCGGCCCGCTATTTGTCAAACCTATATGGGAGTAGGTGTTGAGTGACTCGGCGCCTCGGCGTCGGCGCGAATGAGCTTGATATCGGCCCCCGCCGCCCAGGCGCCGATATCCTCCCGGCGCAATGCCGCCGCCATCATGTCCGGGAACAGATCCGGCGTGCAGGCGAAGACCGGCACGCCAAGCGCCGCAACCGAACCTGCCATGGTGGGATCATAGCCGGGCCGGCCCTGGTCGGTCAGCGCCAGAAGCACGACGAGATTGACGCCGGATCGAACCAGCGCCGCCAGCCGCCGCAGCAACTCCTGGCCGTTGCCGCCCTCGTAGAGGTCGGTGATCAATACCAGATGCGACTTGGTTGGCCGCTCGATACGGTCGGCGCAGTAGGCGACCGCCTGGTTGATGTCGGTACCGCCGCCAAGCTGCACGCCGAACAGCACTTCGACGGGATCGCTGAGTTCCTCCGTAAGGTCGACGATGGCAGTATCGAAACAGACGAGCTTCGTGCGCACGACCGGCAGCGAGGCCATCACCGCTGCGAAGATCGAGGCGTAGATCACCGAACTCGCCATCGAGCCGGACTGGTCGACGCAGAGAACGACTTCGTCAAGATCGACAAGCCGGCGCTGCTTGCGCATGAAACCAACCAGCTTCTCCGGCACGATGGTCTTGTGCTCGGGCTGGTAGTGGCGAAGGTTCGCCGAGATGGTGCGCTGCCAGTCGATATCGCGCGCACGCGGGCGGTTGGTGCGCCTCGATCGGTCGAGCGCGCCGCGTATCGCCTCGGCGGTTTTCTGCTCCAGCCTTTGCATCAGCTTGGCAACGATATCGGCGATGATCGTGCGGGCGATGTCCTTGGTCTTGGCCGGCATGACCGAGCGCAGCGAAATCAGGTCGGCGACGAGGTTGACGTCGGCCTCGATCGCTTTGAGGAACTCCGGCTCCATCAGCATCTGCTTCAGGTCCAGCCGTTCGAAAGCGTCCTTCTGGACGATCTGAACGACTGGCGCGGGAAATAGGAGCGAATGTCGCCCATCCACTGTGCAACGCGCGGCGCCGAGCGGCCGAGTCCGCCGCGCCGCTTGCGCGGGTCGCTGGCTGCGGCGCTGGCACCATCGCCGTAGAGAGCATCGAGTGCCGCCGAAAGTCGTTTGTCGTCGCTGGAAAGTGCCGCCGACGCCTCGTCATCGGCGCCGATCGCCAGGCGCCAGCGGCGCTCCCCTCCGGCGTCTGCAGTGAGTGGGCCAGGCCCGTTCATTTCGCCCTCGTCATCCATTGCCGTTTCCTCCCATGAGCAATGGTCCAAGCCGTTCCAGGTGTCGGCGCCATGCCTCGCCGCCATCCGGCGTCGGCGTCAGGCCAGCCGGCAAGCGCGCGGCGCGGCCGAGAACCGCTTCGATCAGCCGCCGGCGCTCCATGCTGTCCAGATTGGAAAAGACGCGGCGCAGCAACGGCAGGTGCGCGATGAAAGCATCTTCGTCGAGAGATTTGAGCCAGGAATCGACCGCGGCGCGCAGACCTTCGTCATAGATCAGCCGTTGACCGGCTGTGCTGAAGAAGCCCTCGAAGAACCCCGCCGCCTCGGCGACCGGCGTGCCCGGCGACAGGCGTCGCCCGAGCAGTCCGGCTGCGGCTTCGGCGGACAGGCGGCCGGCCTCGTAGAGCAGGTGCGCGGCGCATCCGGCCAGCAGCGCCGTCGCCCGCGACCCCTCCAGCACGGCAGCCAGCCCGTTGCGCCATCCGTCCAGCACGTCTTCCCCGGGCTCGACCAGCCTGATCGCCTCATCGGCCTTGCGCATCGCGCTAGCCAGCGTCGCGGCGGCCTGCTCATCCAGGTCGCGTGCCGCATAGGGAAGCGCGATCGCACCTTCGACGATCAGCCGCTCCATCAGGCCGGAAAGCCGGTTCGTCTCCGTTTTGCGGGCCTCGCCGTAGCGGATGATGTCGGCGAGCGGCGGCACCGAGGCCAGAATCTCCAGGCATTCGCTGCTGCGCGCCGCGCGCGCCTCCAGGGCCGCGAGACCGGCCGTCGATGCTTCCGACAGGCCTGCCGTGATGGCGCCCTGGACCAGTGCCGCAAGCGTATCGAGGGTTGCTGCGGCTTCGATCATCTGGATCAGGCGGCCGTTGGCAGCCTTTTCGATGGTCGGCCCGTAGATCAGGTTCTCCACCAGGCGAACGGCATATTCCGGCTCCCAGGCCAGGGTCCACCGCTCGCGGAAGGTGCCACGGCTCCGACCGGCGTCCGTCAACTTGCCCCAATGCACACCAAGCACGTTCAGCCGATGCAGCAATGTCGAACGAAACAGCCCGCTGTCGCTTCGCAGGTCGACTGATAGTTCCCGCTCCAGCGCTTCAGGTTTCAGCCGCGCCGCCTTCTGGTTGCGCTGCAGATCCTCGATCAACGGCGCCAACGGCGTGTCGGGTGGAATTTCGCCCACGTCCGCACCTAGAAGCAGCTCGGCCTCGACCAGGGCCCACAGCAACGCTTCGCCATTGAACAGAGCCGCAATTGCGGCGTCGCGCAATTCCTCAAACCCGGGTTTCGGCCGCTCGCGAATCGCGGCGAGCGTCCGGGCGAGCCGCTCGGCTTCGATCAACGAAGCGGTCGAGACCAGATGACCCTTCACCCGCAGCACCGCTGCAATCATTGCAAGCCACAAGGTTGCTGCATCGCGCCGGCCGCGCGTGCGCCAGAGATGCTTGCACCAGCCCGGTGCGACGACGCCCGCGCCATAGCCGTAGCCCAGCGCCAGACGCGGTCCCGTCCACGGCGCCAATGTCATTGTGCTCTTGCGCCTTGCAATCCCCTTAAGCAGGGCTTGATCGTTTTTCTGCGGGTGTGTCGCCTGCAGTGCCGGCACATGCCACGCCCCGCAGACGACGGCGATAGGTCCATCGAATTCCTTGCGCGCCGCAGCGATTTCGAGCCGCATATGCGCTTCGCGCTGGGCCTCATACTGCGCGATCGAGCCTTCACCATCCCTCAGCGTTATCATCGCGTCGGAGATGGCCGCGAATATGGGGCCTGGTTCCGGATTCTGCTCGATGATGTCCGACCACCAGCTTTCGCCATCCTCATAGCCGGCGGCGCGGGCCAGCGTGCCTATCGGATCACGCCGATGCGGAGCAACGTCGTCATGCTCGCTTGCTTCCTTCGCTTCGCCGGTATCGACCTTTTCCGCGCCGTCGGCCGCCGCTGCCGTGAAGCGCGCCGACGAAGGCAGGTCGATGAAGCGCAACGCCGCCTTTTTGTCCACGGCCCAAAGCACCGCCTGATATTCGGGCGAGAACTCGGCGAATGGCCAGAAGCTTGTCGAAGCCGGATCCTCCTCGGGATAGCAAAGCAGCGCCACCGGCGGCTGCATTTCCGGGCGCGCCAGCAAGGGCAGCAGCGCGGAGGCGTCGATCGGCCCCTCGATCAGCACGGCGACCGGCTGCAAATCCTGCAATGCCTGCACAAGGCTGTCGGCGGAACCCGGCCCGTGATGGCGTATACCGAAATAGGTGACGTCGCTGTGCCCCATGGCGCGTCAGATCGCTGCGTTCAAGGCCGCATAGTAGCCTGCATAGTCAGGCCGCTTCTTGAGCACTGTTTCCAGGTATTCCTCCAGCACCGCCTTGTCCTGTACCGGATCTTTCACGATCGCGCCGACTAGGCTGGCGGCGAGACCTTCGGCGCCGAGCTTGCCGCTGTCGAACCACGCCGCCTGGCTGAGCCCGCCAACCATCGTCGCGATCGCCTCTGCGGTCGACAGCGAGCCCGAAGGCGTCTTCAGTGTCACCTTGCCGTCGGCGGTCGCACCGGACCGCAATTCGCGGAAGATGGTCAGCACGCGGGCGATCTCCTCGCCGACATTTTTCGGCACCGGCAGGTCGAGCCCGCCGGCCATCTCATCGACCCGCTTGGAGACGATCGCCACCTCTTCCGCCATGTCTTCCGGCAAGGGCAGCACCACGACATTGAAACGGCGCTTGAGTGCCGAGGAGAGTTCATTCACACCTTTGTCCCGGTTGTTTGCCGTGGCGATGATGTTGAAGCCGCGCTGGGCATAGATCGATGTGTTCAATTCCGGGATCGGCATCATCTTTTCTGAAAGCACGGTGATCAGCGTGTCCTGCACATCCGACCCCATGCGCGTCAGTTCCTCGAGCCGGCAGAGCTTGCCGGTCTGCATGGCGCGGTAGAGCGGCGTCGGCACCAATGCTTCCTGGCTCGGGCCCTTTGCCAGAAGTTGCGCATAGTTCCAGCCATAGCGGATCTGGTTCTCGTCGGTGCCGGCCGTGCACTGCACGATCAGCGTCGAGTCACCCATGATGGCGGCGGCGAGATGTTCAGACACCCAGGACTTGGCCGTTCCGGGAACGCCGAGCAGCAACAGCGCCCGGTCGGTGGCGAGCGTTGCCACTGCGGTTTCCATCAATCGGCGGCGACCGACATATTTTGGCGTTACCGGCGTGCCGTCGCCGGCCTTCCCGCCCAGCAGATAGGTCAGCACAGCCTGTGGCGACAGGCTCCAGCCGGCAGGCTTTTGCCTGTCGTCACCGCGCGCCAGCGCCTGCAATTCAGAGGCGTAGGCCTGCTCGACAGGGAGGCGGATGGCTGCGTTCATTTTGCTGTTCTCCGGATTGGTCACGTGTTGGTTCCAGGCCCCCCGCCAGTGATGCGTTGAGACGTAGAAGCACGAGCGAGGGAGCCGCCGGGGGCATACCGGCCGCAACAACGTCCTCGATCAATTTTTCCGCCGTCGCCGCAGTGGCGAGAAAGCCCATCGTTTCCAGTATTTCGTCGATGCCTCGCTTCACGATGTCGTCGTTTCCCGCGACAGCAGAACGCAACGCCGGCAGCGTCTGGCCATTCGTCAGGTCGCCCCATTCCAGCCAACTCGCTTCAATGCCTTCGGCAAGGTTGAGAGCACCAAGATATTTCGAGTCTTTCAGGATCAGCCTGACGAGGACACGCTTTCTGCGACTGTCCAGGCGCGGCGTGAGGTGCAGTACGAACAGCGCTGGCTTGCCGCCATCGGCGACAAGTGCGTCCGCCATATGCGTCACCGCGGCGTCGCTCCCTGACGCGGCGACCATTCGTGCGATCAGGATGTCGGCATTGTTGTCGGCGCCGAATTGCCAGGCTCCTATGAACTCAGGTTCGGTAGCACTGAACCGCGCGGCGAGGTCGACCAGGTTGCAGGTCTCGAACAGTTCGGCGCGACGCTTTTCCTGCGCCGGCGATTTCAACTTCGCCGGCGTGTAGATGCTGCGGCGGCGGATGAAGCCGGATTTGCCTTCGCTGATGAAAGCGGCGAGTTCAGCTGCGGGATCACCCGGTCCGCCATCGTTTGAACGGCCGTGCTCTCCCAACCTTGCCAGCAGTCGGCCAGCCAGTTCGCGCACCTTGCCGGACCTGTCGGCGGAGAGGCTTTTAAGGAACGGCGCGTCCTCAGGATTCAGGCCGAAGCGCATGAGTTCGATCAGCGCAAGCCTGACCTCGGCGGGCTCGCCCGAAGCCTTGGCCTCGACCAGCAGTCGAGCCGAAGCCGGTCCACTGCGGCGCATGTCTGCCAGCGCGATGCGTCGCGCGGCGGGATAGAACTCATCCCAATTTTCCGCCGTCAGTTTCTCTTGCGGGGCATGTCTCTCCCCGTCCACGCTTGCTTGCCAGTCGATCCAGGGAGCGTAGACGTCCGGACTGTTCTGATCCGACGCGACGGGCATCCAGTCCATCGGATGGAGCACAAAGCCGCGGCTGGCGACAAGCGTCACCACGCGCGTCTTGCGTCTCGCGTCGACGCCATGTTTCAGAGCGGCTCTCAACAGCGGCCGCAACCGCTCCGGCAGCATCGGGAGCGCAAGCCTGGGCAGCGGCGGCCGGCGCTTGAGCGTCTTCGGCGCCGCCGGCCGCAGGGCGACGTCGAGCGCTTGTGCTGCGATTGCCAGGAGCCGGCGCTCCTGCTCGTCGGGACTTGCACCGCCGGCGATTGTCTTCCAGGCGGTCGGAGCCAGATCGAAGGTGGCTCCGCCGGTGATCCAGCAATCGCGCATTGTCGCCAGGCCTGTTTGCTCGCCCTCGTTCACGACAGGTCAAGTCTCCCGAATCCGCTTTGAGCCGCCAGAAGGTCAAGCCGGGCGCCATCCCAGAGCGCTGCCGTGGCCGCAAGGTCGAGGCCGAGCAATGTTTGATTGACAGCGCCTGCGATCGGCAAGGCGATCCCTTGCGGATCATCCGCGGCCTGCCACCAGCCTGTGCCGCGGTCGTCGACCAGGATCGCACCAGGCGGCAGCATGAGAGGACAGTCGGTGATCCAAGGCGCAGCATCCTGATAGGAAGCATGCGTGGCGAGTGGGTCCTTTGCAGCGCCGAAGCTGAAATCAGGCCACGCGCCGGACATCACTTCACCCATGCGCTCCGCCACCAGTGCGCGGAGCGGCTTGCGTGATGGATAGAAGACCAGCCGAGCATCGAAACGATCGCCCGGAGCAAAAGCGTTGGACCGGCGTCCGGCAGAAGCCGGAAAATAATCGAGCAGCACGGCAAATTTCGGGGTAGTGCTCTTCAGATCTAGCAACCAGGTCGAATGGCTGACGAGACCGTCACGGCGGCTCTCGATCTTCTCGCCCAGAACTTCCCAGAAGCTTTCGACCTGTCTTGCATTGGGATTGGCCAGAACCTGTTCGCGGGTCTCAGACGTCGATACAAGGCGCTTCAACTCGGGATCGTCGGGCGCCGACCGCCACGCCTTGGCCAGCAGCACAAGCTTGCCAAGCTCGCGGATCGCAGCATCTGGTCTTTCCTCACTGCGCAGCGCCATGAGCCGCGGTGGGATCTCGTCGATGCGACCGGCAAGCGCGGTTGCCTTCATGTCGACCAGCCGGGCGGCAATCCGGCGGCAACGGTCGCTGCTGCCGTCGACAAACCCGGAAAGTCCAAGCCGCAACTGATCGGCGATCCATTGGTCGAGCTCATCGAGCGCCGCCGACACTGCTTCTCGCGTGTCTCCCGCCCGCTTGCGCTGCGCTGCCTCGCGACGCTCCACCGCCGCTACGTCTTCGACCGCGGCGCTCTCGTCCGTCCGTGCGGCTTCATCGATGCTCTTGGCTGCCGCGCCGGATGTCGGTTGCCCTGGCGCTGGCGTCGTCTTCCTGCGCCGGCCAAGCCAGTCATTCACCCATTCCGGTATCGATTCAGCGGCTGCAAAACTGGCTGGCGCAGTGGCGGCAATCCACATCAGGGCCAGCGTGTGCTTGCACGGGAATTTTCGCGACGGGCAGGTGCATTTGTAGCTGTGGTCGCCAGTGTCGACCACCACTCGATAAGGATTGGAACCGGAGCCCTGACATTCACCCCAGATGAGCGCCTGCTGCTCATTCTTTTCCAGCCGCGGCCAGTTCGATCGCTTGGTCAGCTTGGAGGCAGCGCTCAGCGACGCTTGATCGGGGGCAAGCGCCTCAATGGTCTTCAAATCGAATTCCAAGCCGCGCCCCTCGTGACTCGAACCAAACGCCTGTCGCCAGGATAGATAGCCGTTTGTGAAGAATTATTGTAGCTCTCGTGAAGCGAAGATCGATACGTCTCTGCCCCTATTCTCCTAATGTGCCCGAATCCGCCTGATCCGCAAGCGACGTCCACCGCCATTCGGCAGGCGGAGGACTTCCAGCAAAGCGCGGCGTTTGGCGCCGGCCAGCCCAGTTATGCGCTCAGGTGGACGGGAGCAGGCCTTGGCGGCCCATGCAACTGGAGGTCGCCTGAAGCAAAGAGGGGCGTCAGCCTCTGCCTTTCAGGAATTCGATCACCATTGCCGCCGTCCAGGTGAAACGGCCGCCGCCGAGCGGTTCGCCGCTGAGCGGATCGTAATATTCGGCAAAGCCGCTATCGGCGATGAGATCGAGGCTGGACTGGGTGATATGCCGGGCGACATCAGCATAGCCGGCAGCAGCAAGGCCGTCGGCGATCATGTAGTTGACCACCAGCCAGACCGGGCCGCGCCAGTAGCGTTTGGCGTCGAAGCGGGGATCGTCGAGATCGTGCGAGGGGACGATGTAGCCTGCCTTGCCGGCGATACGCTCGATGGTGGCGGCGATTGCAGCAGTGCGGGGTTTCGGGATGGCCGAGAAGACCGGCAGGATGCCTCCGACGGAGGCGCTGTCGACGAGCTTTCCGGCGACGCGGTCGAGGCAGAGATATTGGCCGTACGTATCGCTCCACAGCCGCTCCATCGCCGAAAGCCCTTTTTTGGCGCGGCTGCGGTTAGCGTCGGCGATCTCCATTTCGCCAAGCGTCTCGGCGAGATCGGCAAGGTCGGCCGCTGAGCGGATCAGGATGGCGTTGAAGCCGGGATCGACGATCTGGAAGGGTGAGGCATCGTGCAGTTTTGCATTGTCCCAGCCAAGTGCGCGAAAATGCTGCAGCAGCCAGAGGTAGCGGTCATATTGCGCCTTGGTCGGCCGGTGCGCCGGGTCGGCATGCAAGGTGTCGCGGCGCGTATAGGGCTCGACGCCTTCGGTCGGCACGCGCTCGAAGGCATGGTCCCAGTCGATGGAATTGTCGCGGCCGGACTCCCATGGATGGATAATGGCGACCAGTCCTTCGTCTCTTGGATCGCGGTTTTCGTAGAACCAGCGATGCCAGGCGTCGATCTTCGGCAGCAGCGCGCGGGCGCGCTCGGCGGCCAGTTTCTTGTCCCTGGCCCGGTCGAACAGGCGGCGAACCGCAAAGCCCGCCACCGCCGGCTGGGTGATGCCGGAGGTGGCAGTCGGGCGATTGGTCCTCCAGACCTCCGGTCCGGGGAAATAGCTGTCGTTCAGGACATGGAAGACGATATGCGGCACCATGCCGTCCGGCCATTGATGGGCGAACAGCGTCTCGATCTCGGTCCAGGCGCGCGCCTCGTCATAGTGGGCAAGACCGAGCGCGGTCAGGCAGGAATCCCAGTTCCACTGGAACGGATAGAGGCCCTTGGTCGGGATGGTATAGTCGCCGTGGTCGTTTTCCCTGAGCACCTCGACGGCACGGGCGATGGTTTCGTTGACGGCAAGAGAGATCATTGAAGCGTTCGTACTTTCAGGATTGAAGGGCGTTGGCGCGATTGAAGGGCGTTCGCGGGATCAAAGGGCGTTGGTGGTTTCAGGATCGAACCAGCGGATGCGATCGGCTTTGGGCGCAAGTCGCAGGTGGTCGCCGACGGCGATCGTGGCATTCGATTCGAGGATGGCGCGAAACAGCCCACCCTCGACGTCGCAGGTGACCAGCGTGTGCGGACCGAGCGGCTCGACGACGCGCACGGTGGCATGCAGCCCCTCGTCACCTGCGTCGACATCTTCGGGGCGAATGGCGAATTCAATTTTGTGCTTGTCCGATTTGGGACCGGGCAGCGTCAGGCCGGCGACGGTCCAGCTTCCGTTCGCAGTCTTCGTCGCGGGGATGAAATTCATCGGCGGATTGCCGATGAAGGAACCGACGAAGCGTGCGGCCGGATTGCTATAGACCTCGACCGGCGAGGCGGCCTGGACGATGTGGCCCTGATGTATGACGGCGATGCGGTCGGCGAGGCTCATCGCCTCGACTTGATCGTGAGTGACATAGATGGTGGTGGTCTTGGACGCGGCGAGCACACCCTTGAGTTCGGCGCGCATTTCGAGCCTGAGCAGCGCGTCGAGATTGGACAGCGGCTCGTCCATCAGGATGACGTCGGGCTCCATGGCGAGCGCGCGGGCGACGGCGACGCGCTGGCGCTGGCCGCCGGAAAGCTGGCCCGAATAGCGTTTCAGCAATTGCTCGATATGCATGAGCTCGGCGGTGCGGTTGACGCGGCGCTCGACCTCTTGCTGCGGCAATCTCTTCATGCGCAGGCCGAAGGCGATGTTCTCGAACACGGTCAGATGCGGAAAGACCGCATAGCTTTGGAACACCATGGCGATGCCGCGGTCGCGCGGCGGCAGATGATCGACGCGACGGCCGCCGATCCAGACCTCGCCCTGGCTCGGCATTTCCAATCCGGCGACGATCCTGAGCAATGTCGTCTTGCCGCAGCCCGAGGCGCCGAGCAGCACCATGAACTCCTGGTCGGCGATGGTGAGGTCTATCGAATGCAGCGCGGTGAAGCCGCCGAAGCGTTTGGCCACTTGTTTTATGGCGATCTCAGCCATCGGCTTTCTCCCTATCGCGCGTCATCGGTTGGCGATCCCCCACATGGCGAACAGGTATTTGCGGACGGCGAAGATGAAGATCAGCGCTGGGATGACCAGTGCAGCCCCACCTGCGAATTTGAGATAGAGCGGCGACTCGCCGAGGCTCTGCAGCAGGAAGGCGGTCAGCGTCCGGTTCTCGATCGTGAGCACGGCGGCGGCAAACACCTCGTTCCAGGAGATGGTGAAGGCAAAGACCGCCGAGGCCGCGATGCCGGGCAGTGCCAGCGGCAGGATGACCTTGCGAAAGGCCTGCAGGCGGGTGCAGCCGAGCGTCCACGCCGCTTCCTCGAGCTCTACCGGAATGCCTGAGAACAGTGAGAAGGTGATCAGCACCGCGAAGGGCAGCGCCAGCGTGGTGTGGACCAGCGCCAGCCCGATGGCGGTGTCGTCGAGGCCGGTGCGGATGAACATCACCGCAAGCGGCAGCGCCAGCAGCGGCAGCGGAAAGGCGCGGGTCATCAGCACCAGGAAGCGGAACGTGCCCTTGCCCGGAAAATCGAAGCGCGACAGCGCGTAGCCGGCGGGCGCGCCGAAACCGATCGAGAGGATCATCGTCAGCGTGGCGACGAGGACCGAGTTCCACAGCGCACGGCCGACGCCGGCGAAATTGATGAAGAAAGACAGGCTGCCGAAATCGAAGGAAGGGAAGAAGCGTTTCGGAAAGGCAGTGACCTCTTCCGGCGACGACAAGGCATTGACTATCAGAAGATAGATCGGCAGCAGCACCCAGACCGATAGCAGGATGACGGTGGCGACCAGCAGCCAGTTGCCGGCCTTGCGGGTCGCGGGCGCGGGGATTGGCATCTCTGCGACGGCGCTCATATGCGCGCTTCCTTCGGCACGCGCAGCACACGCAGGAAGAACAGCGTGAGGCCGACCGAGATGGCGAGGATGAGCAGGGCGAAGGCGGCGGCAACGTTGCGGTCCTGCAGCGAGAACTGCCAGTTGTAGGTCTCACCCATCAATACCGGCAAATTGGTGCCGCCGAGCGCCGCCACCACGGCGAAAACCTCGAAGGCGAGGATGACGCGCAGGATGATCGCCGTCTGCAGGCTAGGGCGCAGCAAGGGCAGCGTGATTTTGACGAAGCGCTTCCACGGGCTCGCGCCAAAGACTTCGGCCGCCTCGTGATATTCCCGGGGGATGAGCCCCATGCCAGCGACCAGGATGACCATCATGATCGCAGTCGCGCGCCAGATCTCGGCCAGTATCACGGCGACGAAGATGGTCAGCTTGCTCTGGTAGCCGAGGAACATGACGGGCCTGTCGACGAGGCCGAGGTTCGACAGCAGAGTGTTGAGGAAGCCGGACTGGTCGAAAATGGCGAGCCAGATCAGCCCGGCGGCGAGATCGGAGATGCCGAGCGGAATGGCGAAGATGTAGAGCGCCGCACCCCGCCCGGTTTCGAGCCTGGACACGACCGTAGCCATCAACAGCGCCATAACCAGCTGGATCGGCACGACGATGGCTGCGAGCAGGATGGTGTTCCAGAAGGCGACCGGGAATTTCCAGTTGCCGGTCATGGTTCGAAAATTGTCCAGCGTGAAGCCGCCGTCACGGGTGAAAGCTTCGAAGGCGACCAGCGCGAACGGGTAGAGGAAGAAGACGCAAAGGAACAGCGTCGCCGGCATCAGCAGCAGATAGGGCAGGGCCTTGCCGTGCATGGCATGTCCTTTGGCGTGGTGCGGCTGGCGCCCGGAACGCAACAGGTTCCGGACGCCCCTCGGGAGGATTCTAGTCGACCGGGCAGGCGCCTTCGGACGGCTTATCGGGTGCCCAGCACGGTGCCTTGGCCTGGTCGATGAGGGCCTTGAGCGCCGTCGCCTGTTCCTCGATCACGCCACGCACATCCTGGCCACCGAGCACGATACGCTCGAAACTGTCGACATAGACCTGGTTGAACTTGCCGCCCAGATCGCCGAGCCCCATCGGCAGCAATGCCGGCAGCGCATCCGGCGCACCGGTCATGGTGGCGATCACCGGGCCGAAGGCTTTCACCGAGGCCGGCATGTCGTCGGGCAGATTTACGTCGACCACGGGGAAGAAGTTGGTGGCCTTGAGCGTCGCGATCTGTGTTTCCGGCTTCAGCATATAGGCAACCAGCGCCTTGGCCTTGTCCATATCCGGTCTTCGGAATGGCGACGCCGGCGACCACCGGCATGTAGCCGCGACCCGCCGGGCCGGCTGGCGCCGGGAAGGCGACGAACTCGTCCGGCTTCTGGTTGAACGCATCGGCAAGCCGCGCCACGTGATCGAACGCCACCCACACGTCGCCGGTCAGCAGCGGCTCCTGCATGAAGGCATAGCTGGTCGAATTCGGGTTGGTGTACTGCCACAATTCCTTGAACTTGTTCCACGCGGTCTCGGCCTCCGCCGAGCGGAACTTGGTCACCATCGAGCCAGTGTAGGACGGATAGAGAAAACCCTCGAAGAAACGGTGCTTCAGCCCCTTCGGTCCGGCCGGGAAGCCGAATTTCGGCGAGCCGGTCTTCTCGGCGATGTTCTTCGACCATTCGATCAGCTTGTCATAGGTGATTTTGTTGAGATCGACGCCGGCCGGTAGATATTGCAGCGCCTGCTTGTTGGCCGCCATCAGGAAGGTGGCCTGCATCCAAGGCAGATATTTCTGGTCGCCTGTGCCGAGCATGCCGAGCTTCTTGTAGGCCTCGTTGAGCTTGACGCCGCCGATATCGACGCCGGACAGATCGACAAGGTTCGCGCCGACCGTGGAGAAGTCACCGTGCAGGCCGCCGAGTACGCCGATGGTGCCGGAGCCGGCCTGCAGCTCGGCCTGGAGGCGGGTCAGCCAGGGCCCGTCCTCGGCGACTTGGTAGTCGACCTGGCCGTCAAACGACTTCAGCACTTCGCTGCGCATTTTCTGCGTCTCCTCCACAGGCCGCGCCTGCGTCGACCAGAACAGCACCTGGGCCTGCGCGCCGCCGATCGCCATCGACAGCGCGAGTGCGGCGCCTGCCAGTGTCTTCAACGCATTCATCGTGGTCTTCCTCCCTGGTTGTGCGCCGCCCGGCTTCAGTTTTGTCCTGTGGGTGCCGGTCCTATGGGTGCCGGGCCATGGCTTGCCCGCGAAACCAATGTCGGCCGGATCAGCCGTGTCAGCGGCGCGGCGGACTTGTCGCCGATGACGGTCAACAGCATCTCGCCGATCTCGCGCGCGCATTGGCGGATCGACGCATCGAATGTAGTGAGGCCGGGCGGTGCATAGGCCGAGGCGGCGATGTTGTCGAAGCCGATGACGGAAAGGTCGCGAGGGATGACCAGGCCGGCGCGGGCGGCCTCTTCCATGACGCTGAGCGCCAGCTCGTCGAACAGCGCGACGATAGCCGTCGGCCGCTCGTCAGCATGCAGCAGCCGGTTGATGGCCTGGATGCGGGCGCCGCGATCGAAGCGCGGCGCCGTCGCTACATCGAGCCTGACCGACGGATCGCCTCGGCGCGCGATCGCTGCGGCGAGCCCGTCTTGCCGCAGATGGCGAAACGTCATCGGCTCGGCGATCGTCACCAGCCCGAAATGGCGGTGCCCGAGATCGTAGAGCATGTCGAAGGCTTCACCGAAGGCGTGCGCGCCATCGGTGTCTAGCCAGTTGTAGGCGAAGTCGGTGTCGAGCAGCCGGCCATGGGCGACGAATGGGAAATTGCGTTGGCGCAGATAGGCGAGCCGTTCGTCGACCTCGGCGATGCGGGTGACGACGACGCCATCGGCGCGTCCGGATTCGACAACATGGCGAAGCACGGAAAGTTCCGACTGGCCTTGCGCCGCGGCGGCGAGGATCAGATCGGTGCCATGCGAAACCAGCCCTTCGCCAAGCCCGGTGACGAATTCGCCAAGGAAGGAATCGACCAGATTGGGGCCGCGGATCGGCAGCACCATGCCGACAAAGCCGCTGCGGCCGGAGACCAGCGTGCGGGCTGCCGTGTTGGGCACGTAACCGGCCTGGCGCGCGGCTTCAGTGACGCGCTCGCGCGTCTTCAAGGCGATCTGCTGATGACCGGCAAGCGCCCGCGACACCGTGGTGATCGACAGGTCGAGCTGCGCTGCAAGTTCCTTGAGCTTGGTGACGCGGGCCGGCACCGTTCCTCCCAATCGAAGTGTTTGAAGCGTTTGTAATGGGTTCCAGTCAGATTGCAAACGTTTTAAATCCTCGGCCGGGCCAATGAGGTGTCGATCGCGCTACAGCGGGCCGAACCCTGTTTTTGGCCCGCTTAGCGTGATTTGAACCACGCGGTGCTTGACTCCGGCGGCGGCTTGTGAAAAATTTTGCACCGATTGATAAAAATATCTTAGGGCGGAAATGGTTGGTTTTGGAAACGGCCTCCTGCGCGACGATGAAACCAGCATGGCGACGCGTGCCGCCTGGCTTCATTATGCTGGCGGCCTGACCCAATCGGAGGTCGCCAAGCGGCTTGGCCTGACCAGCCTCAAGGCGCATCGCCTCATCACCAAGGCCAATCAGGAAGGCTTGGTCAAAGTCTATATCGACGGCGAAGTGTCGGAATGCGTCGCGCTTGAAGACGATTTGTCCAGCCGCTACGGCCTCGATTATTGCGAGGTCGTCCCCGACTTCGATGGCGAAGACTTGCCGCTGAAGGCGCTCGGCATCGCCGGTGCGCAATTCCTCAAGCGTGAGATCGAACGCGGCGAGGACACGCTGATCGGCGTCGGTCATGGCCGCACGCTGGCCGCCTGCGTCGAATATCTGCCGCGCATATCGGCCGAAAAGACCCGCTTCGTTTCGCTGCTTGGCGGCCTGACGCGCAAGTTCTCGGCCAATCCGCACGATGTCATTCACCGTCTGGCCGAACGGACCGGCGCGGAAGCCTATGTGATGCCGGTGCCGATGTTCGCCAACACGGTCGAGGACCGAACCGTGCTGCTCGGGCAGAAGGGTATCAGCGAGGTCTTCGATCTCGGCAAGGCCGCCGACCTGCTCATTGCCGGTATCGGCACCGCCGAGCGCGAGGCGTCGCTGGTCGCCACCGGCATGATCGAGAAGGGCGAGATGGAAGAGATTCGCCGCAAGGGGGGCGTCGGCGAACTGCTCGGCCATTTCTTCGACGATGCTGGAAAAGCGGTCGAGACGACCCTTTCCAACCGGGCGCTGGCCCTGGCGCGCGAAGACATCAGCAATCGCAGGATTGTCGCCGTTGCCGGCGGCAAGGTGAAGGTTCGTGCCATCAAATCGGTGTTGGAGGGCCGCTATCTCAAGGGCTTGGTCACCGATGAGCGGACGGCGCGATCACTCGTGGAGCAGACGCCGGTCGGGTAGCCGGCAGCCATTCGATTGAAACTACCCTGTGGAGGAGAAGACAAATGCATGAGAAAGAAAAAGACCTGATCGATGCGTTCCTGCGCGGACAAGTTGATCGTCGTGGGCTGATCAAGGGTCTTGGCGCGATGGGCCTTGCCGCTGGCACGGCCGGCACGCTGCTCAATCTGGGGCAGACCCGTGCGCTGGCGGCGGACTTCGACTGGCAGGCGCACAAGGGCAAGACCATCAAGCTCTTGCTCAACAAGCATCCTTACGCGGATGCGATGATCGCCAACCTTGAAAACTTCAAGAAGTTGACCGGCATGGAAGTCGTCTACGACGTCTTCCCGGAGGATGTCTATTTCGACAAGGTCACCGCTGCGCTGTCGGCCAGCTCGCCGGAATACGATGCCTTCATGACCGGCGCCTACATGACCTGGACCTATGGCCCGGCCGGCTGGATCACCGACCTTAACGAGTGGATCAAGGATCCGACCAAGACCAACGTGAACTATGCCTGGGACGACTTCCTGCCCGGTGTCAGGAAGTCCTGCGCCTGGAACGGTCAGCCTGGCGGCGTGCTCGGTTCCGACGACGCCAAGCAGTGGTGCATTCCGTGGGGCTTCGAACAGAACAACATCACCTACAATAAGGGTATGTTCGACAAGGTCGGCGTCAGCGTTCCCGGCAATATGGACGAGATGGTCGCTACGGCGGCCAAGCTCACCAAGGATGTTGGTGGTGGCGTCTACGGCATCGGCGTGCGCGGTTCACGCTCCTGGGCGACGATCCATCCCGGCTTCCTGTCGGCTTATGCCAACTTTGACCAGAAGGACCTGAACGTCTCGGCTGACGGCAAATTGTCGGCCGCGATGAACACCGCCGAATCCAAGGCCTTCCACAAGCAATGGGTCCAGATGATCCAGGAGAGCGGCCCCAAGGACTGGTCGACCTACACCTGGTATCAGGTCGGCACCGACCTTGGCGCCGGCGCCTCGGCGATGATCTTCGACGCCGACATCCTCGGCTACTTCATGAACGGCGGCGACAACAAGATGGCAGGCAAGCTCGCCTTCTCTGCCTTCAAGGCCAATCCCGCCGCCAAGGCTCCAACGCCCAATATCTGGATCTGGTCGCTGTCGATGTCCAATTTCTCGAAGGACAAGGACGCCACCTGGTACTTCATGCAATGGGCATCCGGGCCCGAGCATGCACTGTTCGGTGCGACCGAGATGGACTTCGTCAATCCGGTGCGTCAGTCGGTCTGGAACGACCAGATGTTCCGCGAGAAGCTGAACAAGAGCTATCCGGGCTATGTCGAGATGTTCGACGTTTCGGCGCCCGGCGCCAGCATCAAGTTCACCCCGCAGCCGCTGTTCTTCGATCTCACCACCGAATGGGCGGCGACGCTGCAGAAGATGGTGGCCAAGGAAGTGCCGATCGACGAAGGCCTCGACATGCTGGCCACCAGCGTCGACGGCCAGCTCAAGGAAGCCGGGCTCGGCTGAGTCCTGGCGGCCGGCTGGCCCGCTTCTGCGGGCCAGCCGGCCATTCCACTGCGAAGCGGCGCCCGGAGCATCGGACCCAAAAGTGGAAACCGGTTTTGGGAAAATCCGATGCTCAAACACTGGCGGTGCCGCCACTCGCCCACCGGCCGCCTAGCTCCCTGGGCGGCCGGCAGGGCGAAGCAACAGAGATGACGGGTGAGCAACGATGACTGCGGCGACAATGCAAAGAAACAGGCCTTCCGGCTTCAGGATCAGCAAGAAAGTGCTGCCCTATGTACTCAGCCTGCCGGCCTTGCTCGTCTGCATCGGCATCCTGATCCCGTTCTTCACATCGGTCGTCTATTCGTTCCAGCGCTATCGGCTGAGCCAGCCCTGGGCGCGGCAGTTCAACTGGGGCGACAATTACATCTCCTTTTTCACCGACCCGAGGTTCTGGAACACGCTGGAGATATCGCTGCTCTATGCCGGTATCACCGTCCTGCTCGAACTGCTTCTCGGTCTCGGCATCGCCATGCTGCTGCAGAAGCGCTCGACGCTGAACAATTTCATCTCGATCATGCTGTTGATGCCGCTAATGACGGCGCCGGCGCTTGCCGCGCTGATGTGGAAGCTGATGACCAATCCCGGCTTCGGCGTGCTGAGCTATCTCGCCAGCCTGATCGGACTGCAGGATTTCCGCTGGGCCTCGTCTCCGTCGACCGCACTTTTCACGGTGGTTCTTGTCGACATCTGGGTCTACACACCCTTCATCATGATCCTGCTGCTTGCCGGCCTGCGCAGCCTGCCGACGCAGCCGTTCGAGGCGGCAGCCCTCGACGGCGTGCCGAGGAGTTTCGTGTTCTTCCGCATCACCTTGCCGATGCTGACACCCTACATCCTGACGGCGACGCTGTTCCGTCTGCTTGATTCCATCCAGCAGTTCGACATCATTTATGCCATGACCCAGGGGGGGCCGGGCGATACGCTGACCGTCTTCCAGGTCGAGGCCTATCTCAACTTCTTCCAGTCGACCAATGTCGGCCGCTCGGCAGCACTGATGATCATCCTGTGGGCGATCACCTATTTCCTCTCCAACATCTTCATCAAGAATTGGCTGCGGCTGCGCGAACGCGCCCGCGGCCAGGCATAGGAGGCTGAGATGGAACACACCTCGCTTCTCGAACGCATCCTGCGCGGCATAGCGCTGACGCTGGTCGTTATCTTCTTCATGTTCCCGATCGTCTGGATCCTCATGATGTCGTTCCAGACCAACGAGACCATCCTGCGGATTCCGCCGCAGCTTGTCTTCAAGCCGACGCTGGCCAACTACACCGCGCTGATCACCGGAAAGCTGACGACGGCAGCCGGCACGCTCGACATCGCCTTCATGCGCAACCTCTGGAATTCGGTGTTCCTGTCGGTCACCTCGGTCGCCGTCGCGCTGCTGCTCGGCGTTCCGGCGGCTTATGCCTTTGCCCGGCATAAGTTTCGCGGCTCGGAGGATATTGCCTTCACGCTGCTGTCGTTCCGGTTCGCGCCCGCGTTGCTGGTGCTGCTGCCGCTCACCCTCTATTTCCAGAAGCTTGGACTGGCAAACACCTATATCGGGCTGATCTGGGTCTATCAGCTGATCTGTCTGCCTCTGATCCTGTGGATCGTGCGCGGCTATTTCGAGGACATCCCGGCCGATATCGAATACGCCTATCGCATTGCCGGCCATTCCTGGTTCGCCACCTTCCGTAAGATCGCGCTGCCGCTTGCCGGCCCCGGCATCGCGGCTGCCGGCCTGCTCGCCTTCATCTTCGCCTGGAATAATTTCGTCTTCGCGCTCGTGCTCGCCTCGGCCGATAAGCAGCCGGTGACGGTCGGCGCGCTGGCTTTCATCACCTCCTCCGGCATCCAGTACGGCCAGATCTCGGCGGCGATCGTGCTGTCGATCACGCCGACGCTGGCGCTCGCCCTCTATGCGCAGCGCTATCTCGTCGAAGGCCTGTCGCTCGGCGCGGTAAAGGGATAGTTCTCATGGCCAGCCTCGAACTGCGAAATGTCGTCAAGCGCTACAAGAGCCAGACTGTTCTCGACAATCTGTCGCTGACCGTTGCCGATGGCGAAACCCTTGTCCTGTTCGGACCGTCCGGCGCCGGCAAGACGGTGCTGCTGCGGCTGGTCGCCGGCGTCATCGACCCCGATGAGGGAAAGATCTTCATCGGCGGCGAGGACATGACCGATCTTGACGCCGAGTTCCGCGGCGTCGGCATGGCGTTCCAGAATTTCGCGCTGTTTCCGCACATGACCGCCTTCGACAACATTGCGACACCGCTTCAGGCCAAGCGTTCGACGCAAAGTGCGATGAAGGCGGGCGTCGAGGGCGTCGCCAAGCTGCTGAAGATCGGCCACGTGCTCAGCCATAAGCCACGGGCGCTGTCCAACGGCCAGAAGCAGCGCACCGCGCTCGCCCGCGCTCTGGTCGGCTCGCCGCCGGTGCTCCTGCTCGACGATCCCCTGCGCAACGTCGATGCCAAACTGCGCTTCGAAATGCGGCTGGAACTGCCGAGGCTGCTGGCCGACCGTGGCGCGACCGTCGTCTACGTCACCCAGGACTACAAGGAGGCCATGGCGCTCGGCGACCGCATCGCGGTAATGTCGCAAGGTGTCATCAAGCAGCTCGGCACGCCCGAGCAGATCTATCGTGAGCCGGCCAACATCGAGATCGCGCGGCTGTTCGGTGACCCGACCATCAACCTGCTCGACGTCAAGCCGTCGCGTGACGCCAAGGGCATCTATGTCGGCCTGTCGAATGTTCAGGTCCATCTGACGGGCGCCTATGACGCGACGGTCGGCCGCGATTGCGTGATCGGCTTGCGGCCGGAAGCGCTGAGCTTCGTCGATGAAAGCTCGCCCGCTGCCATTCCGGTGACGGTCGAGGCGGAGACGCCGCTCAATGAAAAGATCGTCACGCTGGTGCGCACCGTGCGCGGCCGTGAAATCCTGGTCTCCCGGCCGGCCGGAACACCGGGTCAAACCGAGGGCAGGGCCCATATCGCCGTCGACGGCAAAAGCGCCCTGCTGTTCGATCATACGAGCGGTGACCGCATCGGCGCCAGGAACGTCGTCAATTTGCGCAGCGGAGAAGCGGCATGAGCCCGAGCGCACTCACCATTTCCGGTGTCGACAAGTTCTACGGCCCGATCGACAGGGGCGTGCACGCTGTCCAGAACCTGACGATGGAAATCGGCAGGGGCGAGATCGTCGCCCTGCTCGGCTCGTCCGGCTGCGGCAAGACCTCGACATTGCGCATGATCGCCGGTTTCGAGGAGGTCTCGCGCGGCATCATCTCGGTTGCCGGCCGCAAGGTGCACACGCTGCCTCCGGTCAAGCGCAATGTGGCGATGGCGTTCGAGGGCTATTCGCTTTACCCGCCGCTGACGGTGCGCGAGAACATGGCGTTTGCGCTCAAGGCGGCCAAGCTGCGGAAAGGTGAGGTCGATGCGAAGGTTGCCAGCATCGCCAAGCTGCTCGAGATCGAGGACATTCTGGAGCGCTATCCGAGTTCCATCTCCGGTGGCCAGCAGCAGCGCGCCAGCCTCGGCCGTGCGCTGATCCGCGAGGCAGATCTGCATTTGCTTGACGAACCGATGGGCCAGCTCGAACCGCAGCTTCGCGCCGTGCTGCGCGGCCGCATCAAGCACTTCATCAAGGAGCGCGGCCTGACCGCTATCCTGGTCACCCACGACCAGACCGAGGCCAACGCGCTTGCCGACCGGATCGCGGTGATGGAAGGCGGCGTGCTGCAGCAGTTTGACACGCCCGACATGCTCAAGCAGCGGCCGGCCAACCTGTTCACCGGCACCTTCGTCGGCGAGCCGCCGATGAATGTCTTCGAGGCCTATGTCGGCACGGCTGCCGACAAGATCAATCTGCGGCTGCCCGACGGACTTTCGCTCGACTATGACAAGGACGCGTTCAGCGGCTCGGTTCGCGACGAGTTGCTCAAACGGGAGCGGGTCGTCATCGGCATAAGGCCCTATGCTGTTCGCCGCTCGAAGGATGGCGTGCCGGCCACGGTTTCGGCCAACCAGTGGCTCGGCGACCAGACGCACATCGCGGCGGATTTCGCCGGCGGGTCGCTGGTCCTGGTCGAACACGACCGGACCCGGCTGGAGCTTGGCGCGCCGATCAACATCAGCATCGATCCGAAGAACCTGCACGTCTTCGATCAGTCCAGCGGCATGGCCATTTCGCACGGCATGGAGCTTGCCTGATGCGGGATGTGCTGATCGGCATCGACGCCGGCACGTCTGTCATCAAGTCCGTCGCCTTCGACACGGCGGGCCGGCAACTCGCGGCCGCGGCGTTGCCGAACCGGTATGAGACCTTGCCGGGCGGCGGCGCCGAGCAGGATCTGGCGCGCACCTGGGCCGATACTGCGACCACCTTGCGCCAGCTTGCCGACAAGGTCCCGGACCTCGCCAGCCGCACCATCGCGGTCGCCGTGACCGGGCAGGGCGATGGCACTTGGCTGATCGACAAGGACGGTGAGCCGGTCGCCAAAGGCTGGCTGTGGCTCGACGCGCGCGCTGCCGCGATCGTCGAGGAGATCCGTGCGCGGCCCGATGACCGGCACCGCTTCGAAAAGACCGGCAGCGGGCTGGCCGCGTGCCAGCAGGGACCGCAACTAGCCTTCATGAAGCGCAACGCGCCTGACATGCTTGCCGCCGCCGCGACAGCATTCCATTGCAAGGACTGGCTCTATTTCAGGCTGACCGGCGAACGCGCCACCGATCCGTCCGAGGGCACCTTCACCTTCGGCGACTTCCGCACCCGTGGCTATTGCGACGATGTGCTTGAGGTGCTCGGGGTCACCGACCTCAGGCATCTGCTGCCGCCGATCGTCGACGGCACCAGGCATAGCGCCGGCCTGTCGGCAGCGGCTGCCGAAGCGACCGGTCTGTTTGCCGGTACGCCGGTCGTGCTGGCCTATGTTGACGTGGCCTGCACCGCGCTCGGCGCCGGCCTGCTCGATCGCGAGCGCAGGCCCGGCTGCTCCATCATCGGCTCCACCGGCATGCATATGCGGCTTGCGCAGACGCCGGACGAGGTGCTGCTCAACGAGGCCGCGACCGGCTATACGATGACGATGCCGGTGCCCGGTGTCTTTGCGCAGATGCAGTCGAACATGGCTGCGACACTCAACATCGATTGGGTCCTGGGTCTCGCCGCCGGCATTCTCGCTTCGCAAGGCATCACGCGCACCAATGGCGAGATGATCGCGCTGGTCGATGAATGGATATCGTCATCGGAGCCGGCCTCGCTGCTCTATCAGCCCTATGTGTCGGAGGCCGGCGAGCGCGGGCCGTTCGTCGACGCCAATGCCAGGGCCGGTTTCGTCGGCATCTCGTCGCGGCACGGTTACGCCGACATGGTCCGCGCCGTTATCGAGGGACTGGCCTTCGCGTCGCGCGATTGCTATGCCGCCATGGGGCCGCTACCGAGCGAGATCCGGCTGACCGGCGGTGCGGCCAGAAGCCCGGCTCTGCGCAAGATCCTGGGTGCTGTCGTCGGCGCCGACATTCGCACCAGCCAACGCGAGGAGGCCGGTGCGGCGGGTGCCGCAATGATCGCGGCGGTCTGTGTCGGCCAGTACAAGTCGATGGACGAATGCGTCGGCGAATGGGTCACGCCGCTGCTTGGCGCGGCGGAGCCGAGCGACCGAAAACTTGCCGCGATCTACGAGCGGATGGTTCCGTCCTACACCTTGGCGCATGAGGCGCTGCGGCCGGTCTGGCGTTCGATGGCCGCATCCAAGGCAAATTGAGAAGTCGAGCATGCGTAAGAAGATTGCAATTATTGGCGACCGTTTCATGCTTCCCGAGGTGTTTCGCGAGAAGATCGAGAAGGCTTGCGGCGACAATCTCGACATTCGTACCCTTGAGGCGGCCTGGCCCGACGAGCCGATGGAATTCGGCAATGCGGCGCTCGGCCTCGACAAGGTCAAGGAGTATTTTGGCGATCCGGACGACGTCGTCGATTTCATCGGCGACGCCGAGATCTTCGTCACCCAGCTTGCGCCGCTCTCCGAAACCATGATGCGGCGTCTGCCGGCGCTGAAGCTGGTCGCGGTGTCGCGCGGCGGCCCGATCAACATCGATATGGCCGCCGCCAAGGCCCATGGCATCACCGTGGTCAATGTGCCCGGCCGCAATGCCAGTGCTGTGGCCGAGTTCACCATCGGTGCGATCCTTGCCGAGACGCGGCTGATCCGGGTTGGGCACGAAGCATTGCGCAAGGGGGAATGGCGCGGCGATCTCTACCGGGCCGACCGCACCGGCCGCGAGCTCAACGAAATGACCGTCGGCGTCATCGGCTATGGCAACATCGGCACCAGGCTGGTTCGGCTGCTGCGCGCCTTCGGCTGCCGCATGCTGGTCACCGATCCCTATGTGCAACTGAGCGTCGAAGACTGCAATGCCGGCGTCGAACTGGTCGCGCTGGACGATCTCCTTTCCCGCTCCGATGTGGTCACGCTTCATCCTCGCGTGACCGAGGAGACCCGCGGCCTGATCAACAAGGACACCATCGCCCGGATGAAGCCGGGGGTGATCTTCATCAACACCGCGCGTGGGCCGCTGGTCGACTACGACGCGCTCTACGATGCGCTCGTCTCAGGCCATATCGGCAGCGCCATGCTCGAGACCTTTGCGGTCGAGCCGGTGCCTGCCGACTGGCCGTTGCTGCAGCTTCCGAATGTTACGCTGACGCCGCATATCGCCGGCGCATCGGTGCGCACGGTGACCTATGCGGCCGAGCAGGCGGCCGAAGAGGTGCGCCGCTTCATCGCCGGGCTCCCACCGGTCAACCCATGCTGAAGGTCGCGGCAGCCATGAAACACAGTCCAGGCATTGAGGATCCGGCGAGATGAGCGGCGCCACTGAAATCGTCGATCTCTTCGTCATCGGCGGTGGCGTCAACGGCGCCGGCATCGCGCGCGACGCAGCTGGCCGCGGGCTTTCCGTCATTCTGTGCGAAAAAGACGATCTGGCCGAAGGCACCAGTTCGCGGTCGGGAAAGCTCGTCCATGGCGGCCTGCGCTATCTCGAATATTACGAGTTCCGGCTGGTGCGCGAGGCACTGATCGAGCGCGAAGTGCTGCTTGAATCCGCGCCGCACATCATCTGGCCGATGCGCTTCGTGCTGCCGCACAGCCCTGACGACCGGCCGGCCTGGCTGGTCCGGCTCGGCCTGTTCCTCTACGACCATCTCGGTGGCCGCAAGCGGCTGCCGGCCACCCGCACACTCAACCTGCGCACCGCGCCCGAAGGCGCGCCGATCAAGGATGCGTTCAAGCGCGGTTTCGAATATTCCGATTGCTGGGTCGACGACGCCCGTCTCGTCACCATCAATGCGCTCGACGCCGCGGAACGGGGAGCCAAGGTCTTTACCCGGACCGCCTGCACCGCCGCCCGCCGTGAAAACGGCCTGTGGTCGGTCGAGATGCGCGACAGCCGAACCGGCGTCAGGACCACGGTTCGGGCGCGGGCACTGATCAACGCCGCCGGTCCCTGGGTCAACGACATCATCAACCGCGTGGCCGGCCAGAACTCCAAGCGGAATGTCCGGCTGGTCAAGGGCAGCCACATCGTCGTGCCGAAATTCTGGGAAGGGCGGCAGGCCTATCTCGTCCAGAACAGCGACAAGCGCGTGATCTTTATCAATCCCTACCAGAACGATCTGGCCCTGATCGGCACCACCGACATCCCTTACGAAGGGCGACCGGAAGACGTTAACGCAGACGCCGGCGAGATCGATTATCTGATCAAGGTCGTCAACCGCTACTTCAAGCGCGAACTTGCCCGCAGCGACGTCATCCATTCGTTCTCGGGCGTCAGGCCGCTCTATGACGACAATGCCGACAATCCGAGCGCGGTGACGCGCGACTATATTTTCGAACTCGACGCCTCAGTCGGCCAGGCGCCGCTGCTCTCCGTCTTCGGCGGCAAGATCACCACCTTCCGCAAGCTGGCGGAGCACGCGCTGGACCGGATCGCCCCTTTCTTTCCGAAAATGGGAAAGCCATGGACGTCGAAAGGGCATCTGCCGGGCGGCGATATCGCCAACGCCGACTTCGAACAGTTTCTCGGCGATCTCGGCCGCGAATTTCCCTGGATGCCGGCATCGCTGGTCAAGCATTATGGCCGGCTCTACGGCACCAGGACACGCGTTCTGGTCGGGGCGGCCAGGTCGCTCACCGATCTGGGGCGGTGCTTCGGCAAGGATTTTTTCGAACGCGAGGCCAATTATCTGTTCGAACATGAATGGGCGCTGACCGCAGCCGATATTCTCGAACGGCGCACCAAGCATGGGCTGAATCTGTCCGCCGCAGAAAGAGCCGCCTTCGAGGACTGGTGCGCGAGCCGGCTGGTGAAAGCAAGCTGATGGCCTTTACACTTTCCCTCAACACCAATCCGCTGGTCAACCGTTTCGCCGAACCTGACGATCTGATCGATGCGATCGCCTACGACATCGGCATCCGGGACGTGCAGCTCACGCATGAATTCGTCAATCCCGGCTGGCCGGCGGCGACGATTTCGAAATTCAACCGCCTGTTCCGCACCGCGCTCGACCGCACCGGCGTGCGCGTGACGTCGGGGATGACCGGCCCTTATGGGAGGCTCAACCATTTCGGCCATCCGGACGCCGACGTGCGCCGCTACTATGTCGATTGGTTCAAGACCTTTGCCGACATTTCGGCCGAGCTCGGCGCCAGCGGCATGGGCACGCAGTTCGCGATCTTCACGCACAGGGATTTCGACGATCCCGAGCGTCGCGCGCGGCTTTTCGACATCGCGCTGGAATGCTGGCGCGAGGTCGCCGAGCACGCCAAGACGGCCGGATTAACCTATCTGTTTTGGGAGCCGATGTCGGTCGGCCGCGAATTCGGCCATACGATCGAGAGTTGCTGGGCACTGCACAACCAGATCGAAGCAGCCGGCATGGCCATTCCGTTGAAGATGATGGTCGATATTGACCATGGCGACGTGACCTCGAGCAACCCGGCCGACATCGATCCCTATGCCTGGGCCGAAGCCTTTCCCAGGGTATCGCCGATCATCCACATCAAACAGTCGTCGATGAACAAAGGCGGCCATTGGCCGTTCATCGCCGCCTACAACAAGGACGGCCGCATCACGCCGGAAAAGCTTCTGGAGACGGTTCGCCGCGGCGGCGGCGTCGACAACGAGATCTGCCTTGAACTGTCGTTTCGCGAACGCGAGCCGGTCGACCACCAGGTCGTCGCCATGATCCGCGAGTCGGTCGACTACTGGGCGCCCTTTATCGAGACCGGCAGGGCGGCGATTTTGCCGCGAACAGGATAGATAAGCAGGAGCCAATTCGGCTCCTGCTTAGAACCAGAATACGTCAGCCGAATTTCGGATCGAGACTGCCCGACTTGTAACGCTTGGCCATTTCCGAGACCGGCAGCGGCTTGATTTTGGGAGCGTTGCCGGCGGTGCCGAACTGCTCGAACCGCTCCTTGCAGAGCTTCCTCATAGCGGCCATTGCCGGCGTCAGATATTTGCGCGGATCGAATTCGCTCGGGTTCTCGGTCAGCACCTTGCGGATCGCGCCGGTCAGCGCCATGCGGTTGTCGGTGTCGATGTTGATCTTGCGCACGCCGTGCTTGATGCCGCGCTGGATCTCCTCGACCGGCACGCCCCATGTCGGCTTCATCTGGCCGCCATATTTGTTGATGATCTCCTGCAGCTCTTCCGGCACCGAGGACGAGCCATGCATGACGAGGTGCATGTTCGGCAGGCGGCGATGGATCTCCTCGATCACATTCATGGCCAGAACCGCGCCGTCCGGCTTGCGCGAAAACTTGTAGGCGCCGTGGCTGGTGCCCATGGCGACGGCCAGCGCGTCGACATGCGTGTCCTTGACGAATTGCACCGCCTGCTCCGGATCGGTCAGCAACTGGTCGTGGCTGACGGCGCCTTCGACGCCGTGGCCGTCTTCCTGTTCGCCGCCGCCCATCTCCAGGGAGCCGAGAACGCCGATCTCGCCTTCCACCGACACGCCGCCCCAATGCGCCATATCGACGACGCGCCGCGTGATACCGGAATTATAATCGTAGTCGGCCGGCGTCTTGCCGTCTTCCTTCAGCGATCCGTCCATCATCACCGAGGTGAAGCCATACTGGATCGCGGTCACGCATGTGGCTTCGTTGTTGCCGTGGTCGAGATGCATGCAGACCGGGATATCGGGGTGGATTTCGACCAGTGCGTCGATCAGCTTGGCCAGCACGACGTCGTTGGCATAGGCGCGGGCGCCGCGGCTCGCCTGCAGGATAACAGGCGATTTGGTCTCCTCGGCGGCCTCCATGATGGCGAGGCCCTGTTCCATATTGTTCATGTTGAACGCAGGCACGCCATAGCCGTGTTCGGCGGCATGGTCGAGCAATTGTCTCAATGTGATGCGAGCCACCCAATAGTCTCCCGTATTTGGTTTCAAGCCTATGGTTGCGAGCCGTTCGTTCGTCGTTCAGCCCACTGATGCTTCTGGCCGGATTTCCGGAGAACCGCAACCTTTGGCCAAGGCGCCGGGAGCAATTCTTGTTACAAGACAGCAATCAAAAGCGAATAATATACCAAAGAAATGTAACATGATCACAAAAATTTAGATACCTATGCGATTTCCTCTGTTATAATGGCTTTGGCTCGCCGTTTCCGCCACCGCGGATTCGCAGCGGGCCGGAATTCAGGAAACAGGCTGGGCAATGAAGAGCGACGGCCGGCGGCAAGGCATCATGGATTTTCTGATGGACACTGGCACGGCCAGTGTCGATGAGCTTGCCACGCGCTTCGGCGTGTCGAAGATGACCGTGCATCGCGATCTCGACGAGCTTGAGGAAAACGGCTTCCTGCGCAAGGTGCGCGGCGGTGCTTCGATCCAGCCGAGCGGCCTTTTCGAGAGCGATTTCCGCTACCGTCAGAAGCAGGCCGGTGAGGAGAAGCAGCGTTTGGCCGCTGCTGCCGTGGCGATGATCGAACCGGGCCAGACGGTGATCATCGACGACGGCTCGACGGCCGGCGGCATTGCGCGCCACCTTGCGGATCTCCGCCCGCTTACCGTGATCTCCAACAATCTGGCCGTCATCCAGGATCTGGCCGGCGTTGGAGGGATCACCCTGATCGCGCTCGGTGGCCAGTACAGCAAGAAGTTCCACGGTTTCTTCGGCCTGCTTGCCGAGGACACGTTGAGATCGTTGCGCGCCGATGTGGCCTTCCTGTCGTCGTCGGCCATCCACGGCGCTTCCGCCTTCCACCAGGACCAGGAAGTGGTCCACACCAAGCGGCTGATGATGGCCGCCGCCGCCCGCAAATATCTGCTGGTCGATCACGGCAAGTTCGGCCGCACGGCCCTGCATTTCCTGACCGATCTCAAGGCGTTCGACGCCGTCTTCACCGGTCGCGAACTGGGACCGCAGATGCGCGAGGCGTTGGATGCCGCCGGTGTTTCGCTAACGGTCGTCGAGAAGGATTGAGGAGGACGCGTGGTTTACTGGGTCGGCACAAGCTGGAAAATGAACAAGACGCTTGCAGAGGCGACTGACTTCGCCAAGGCGCTGGCGGGATTCGTTCCCGGTCTCGACGACCGCATCCAGCCCTTCGTCATCCCGCCCTTCACGGCGGTCCGCGAGGTCAAGAAAGCGTTAGCGACGACGCGGGTCAAGGTCGGCGCCCAGAACATGCACTGGGCCGACGCCGGAGCCTGGACCGGCGAGATCTCGCCGGTGATGTTGAAAGACTGCGGGCTCGACCTCGTCGAGCTCGGCCATAGCGAACGGCGCGAGCATTTCGGCGAGACCGACCATGCGGTCGGCCTCAAGACCGCCGCGGCGGTAAAGCACGGGCTTGTGCCGCTCATCTGCGTCGGCGAGACATTGGCGCAACGCAACAGCGGCCAGGCCGACGCGGTGTTGGCCATGCAGGTGCATGGCGCGCTGCAATACCTCGAAGGCCAGGCAAAGGCGGCGACGATCGTGTTTGCTTACGAACCGGTCTGGGCGATTGGCGACAAGGGCATTCCGGCAAGTGCGGACTATGCCGATAGGCAACAGGGGCTGATCAAGAAGATCGCCGGCGATCTTCTGCCGGCCATACCGCCGGTGCTTTATGGCGGCAGCGTCAATCCGCAAAATGCCGCCGAGTTGATCGGCCAGCCTCATATCGACGGGCTGTTCATTGGCCGCTCCGCCTGGCAGGCGGATGGTTACATCGACATCCTTCAACGCGCCTCGGCGGCGATCTGAATCAATCGAATAGGAAAGGACAGAAAAAATGAAAATAGCCATTGGAGCCGACAGTGCCGGCAAACCGCTGCTCGACGTCATTGCCGAGCATCTCGCCACCAAACCCGGCCTCGCCGTCAGCGACCTCAGCCAGGCGGGCTACTATGCCGACCTGTCGCAGAAGCTCGCCCAGACCATCCTCGACGGCGAGAACGATCGCGGCATTCTGTTTTGCGGCACCGGCATCGGCGTTTCCATCTCGGCCAACAAGGTGCCCGGCATTCGCGCAGCACTCACCCATGACACCTATTCGGCGGAGCGCGCGGCCAAATCCAACAATGCCCAGATCATCACCATGGGCGCCCGCGTCATCGGCCCGGAACTGGCCAAGTCGATCGTCGACGCCTGGCTCGCATCGGAGTTCGACGAAAAGGGACCGTCGGCCGGCAATGTCCAGGCGATCGACAGGCTCGATGCAGCTGGGCTAAGCCAAGCTTTTCCGCATTGCGCCGATGACGGTGACTGCCGACGCGGCGCCAGGGTCCACGTGCCCGAGTGACCGCTCGCCGAGCCGCGACGAGCGGCCCTTCGCGGCGATCATATCCTTGGTCGCCTCGGCGCCCCGTTCGGCTGCTTGAAGCGCTGCCTCAAGGCTTTCGGACACGGTCTTGCCTGAGGCATGCGCGGCCGCCGCTGCTTGCGCCGCCGGCAGCCAGGCGTCGACCATCGTCTTTTCGCCGATCTCCGCCTTGCCGCGATCCTGGATGCCTTGCGCCATCGCCTGGAACAGGGCGATGAAATCGGCACCCGCCAAGGTCGCCTTGCCCTTGACGGCGGCCGCGCCGCGCATGAAGGCCGTCGCATAGAGCGGGCCTGACGAAGCGCCGACGGCGTTGAGGAACGATTTCGCCGCGGTGTTGAGGAGAGCTGTCGGCTCGGTCGCCGAAAGGTCCAGCGGCGCCAGCGCATCGCGCACCGCACCGAAGCCGAGCGCCATGGCGATGCCGTGATCGGCGTCGCCGATGACGCCGTCGAGCTGGCAGAGCCGGTCCTTGTCGACTTCGATCGCCACCGCGATCGCATCGAACATTGTTTTCAAGCCGGCCGTATCGATGGATGTCATGGATGCTACTTTCATCCGGCGCGGAACATGGCGCAGTCGCAAGGATGGTCGAGCATCGTCTGCAATTCGCCGTCGACATGCATCAGCGTCACCGAGGCGCCGGCCATTTCGAGCGAGGTGCAATAATTCCCGACCCAGGTTGCATGAACTGACACGCCGATGTCATCGAGCCTCTGCTTGGCGCGCCGATTCATGATGTAGAGCTCCATCAGCGGCGTCGAGCCGAGCGAATTGACGAGCACGGCGACCTTGTCGCCACGCGCCGGCGCCATCTCGTCGAGGATCTTGTCCAGCATCTCATCGGTGATCTCGTCGGCCGTTTTCAGCTTTCCGCGCGCGATGCCCGGCTCGCCATGGATGCCCATGCCGATCTCCATCTCGTCGGGCCCGATTTCGAAATTCGGCCGGCGGGTCTGCGGCAGCGAACAGGGCGACAGCGCCACGCCCATGGTGAAGGTGTGATCGTTGGCCTTCCTGGCGATACGCTGGCATTCGTCGAATGACAGCATCCGGTCGCAGGCGGCACCCGCAGCCTTGAAGATGAAGAAATTGCCGGCAACACCACGGCGCTTTTGCCTCTGGTCACGCGGCGCCGATGCGACGTCGTCAGTGGTCAGCACCGTGCGCACCTCGATGTCGTCCATCGCCGCCATCTCTGCGGCCATATCGAAATTCATCACGTCGCCGGCATAGTTGCCGTACATGAACAGCACGCCGGCACCGCCGCTGGCCGCCTTGGCGCATTCGAGGATCGGGTCCGGCGGCGGCGACGCAAAGACGTTGCCTATTGCCGCCGCGTCGGCCAGCCCCTTGCCGACGAAGCCGAGGAATGTCGGCTCGTGGCCGGAGCCGCCGCCGATGACGAGGCCGACCTTGCCCTGGCGAGGTCCATCACGGGCGATGATCGAGCGTGGGCTGCCCTCCGCGCTTTTGAGATGGCGGGGATGCGCGGCCAGGATACCCTCCAGCATCTCGTCGACAGTGCGGTTGCCGTCGTTGATGATCTTCTTGGTCTGCACTTGCATCCTCCCGATTTCGGTATTTTCGCAGATAGTACAGCGTGTTACCGGGATTTCTACCCAGGGACGGACATTTCACGCGGCAATACGTTCCCGCGCGGCCAGGATCTGCACGCAGGCATTGGCTGCTTCTTTGCCCTTGACCTTGAAGTGCTCGAAGAAGAAGCGGTGATGGTCCGCACCGTCATGATAGTTGTGCGGGGTGAGCACCGCCGAAAGCACCGGCACGCCGGTGGACAGTTGCACGTTCATCATGCCGTCGATGACAGCGCCCGCCACGAATTCATGCCGGTAGATCCCGCCATTGACGACAAACGCGGCGCCGAGGATCGCTGCATAGCGACCGGTCTCGGCAAGCGTCTTTGCATGCAGGGGAATCTCATAGGCGCCCGGCACGTCGAAGACATCGACGGCAAAGCGTTTCTCCCCGAGAACCGCCAGCTCCGCCTCGAATGCTTCAACGCACTGGTCGACGATGTCGGCGTGCCAGCGCGCGCGAATGACGGCAACGCGGATCGTTTCATAGTCTTTCTGGGAATGCTGATTCATGGGTCCATCCTTCCGTTTCGAACCAGAATCAGGACGCACGATACGGAGTCCGAACCGCGAAAGCGGACCGTCTTCCGTTCGTTCTCTTCCATCCGGACTGTGACCGTCGGCTCCGGAATCACACCGGATCTGCTGACCCTTCCGATCATCTGGAAGGCGCTCGCGGGCTTGGGCCGAGACCCTCACCGCCGGTGGGGACTTTCACCCCGCCCTGAGAACATTGACGACGTTGTATGGAAGGGTCGGATAGCACTGTCAACCACCGACGTCATCGCGGATGGCGCAGAAATAGCGATCCGTTCCGACCTAGTCACGCTTGATGGCAAGCGAGGATCGGGCAACTTGCGTTGTCAAATGGCGATCACCGGCAAGGCAGGCAGCACCTTGTCCAAGGTGATGGGAAATTCACGCACTCGCACGCCGGTCGCGTTGTAAATGGCGTTGGCGACAGCAGCCCCCGCACCGCAGACGCCGAGCTCGCCGAGACCCTTCGCGCCAAGTGGATTGGCCTTGTCGTCATGTTCCTCGAGGAAGACGACCTCCATCTCGGCGACGTCGCCGTTGATCGGAACGTGATACTCGGCAAGGTCGTGATTGACGAAGTGGCCGTAGCGCGGGTCAAGCACCGTCTGCTCCATCAGCGCCGCGCCGATCCCCCAGGTCATGCCGCCGATGATCTGCGAGCGGGCGGTCTTGGCGTTGAGGATACGGCCCGCGCCCATCACGGCCAGCATCCGGCGCATGCGGATCTCACCGGTATCGCAATCGACAGCGACCTCGGCGAAATGCGCTCCATAGGAATGCTGCGAGTAAGCCTTGTATGACTGGGTGGCGGCGCCCGCGGCTACGGAGCCTTCGGCCTCGAAACCCGCCGGAGCGATCCTTCGGATGAGATCTGCTAGGCTTGTCGACCGCGGGCCGATCCTGACCTCGCTGTCGGCAAAGCTTGCCTCGGTGGCGTTCGCGCCGCGTAACGGTGAGGCTTCGCTCGACTGCGCCGCCTCCAGGATGCGTTCCTTGAGGGCATTGCAGGCGTTATGCAGCGCCGAACCCGCGCTCGCGGCGCCCCAGGACCCGCCGGAGCCAGCGGTCCGCGGGAAGCGGCTGTCGCCAAGCTCCACTTTGATGGACGAGATCGGCAGGCCGAGGCTGTCCGCAGCGATCTGGGTCAGGATCGTATAGGTGCCGGTCCCGATATCGGTCATGTCGAGCCGCGCCGTCACCCGACCGTCCCGGTCGATCGCAACCCGCGCCGTCGCCGCGCCGATGTAGTTCGGACGGATCGCCGCCGCCATGCCGTAGCCGATGAGCTTCCGGCCCTCTCGGGTGCGGCCGGGTGTCGGGTTTCTCCGCTGCCAACCGAAACGGCGGGCGCCTTCCTCCATGCAGGCGACGAGATTGCGGGTGGAGAACGGCACGCCGCGCTCGGGATCCTGGGCCGGTTCGTTGCGGATCCTGAGTTCGATCGGGTCGAGGCCGAGCCGCTCGGCGAGCTCATCCATGGCGCATTCGAAGGCCAGCATGCCGGGCGCTTCGCCGGGCGAGCGCATCCATTCGCCGCGGTTTATGTCCAGTGGAACCAGGCGATGGCGGGTGACACGGTTCGGCGCCGCATAGAGCGAGCGGGCAAAAACTGCCGTTTGCTCGCAGTACTCCTCGAAGCTGGAGGTTGCCGACCAGACATCGTGCGCGATCCCGGTGAGCCGCCCGTCGGTGTCCGTACCGAGACGCACCTGTTGGATCATCTCTGCGCGGTGACCGGCATTGGCGAACATCTGTTGTCGCGTCAGCGCGATCTTGACGGGACGCTGCAGGACCTGCGCTGCAAGGGCGGCCAGGATTGTATCGGAATGGGCAATCAGCTTGGAGCCGAAGCCTCCGCCGATGAAGGGGCTCACGATGCGCACACGCTCGGGCGGGATGCGAAGCGTGCTGGCGACGCCCGCCCGGAAATTCGCCAAGGTCTGCGCCGATGTATGGATCGTCAGCTCGTTGCCTGACCAGGCGGCGAGCGTCGCATGGGGCTCCATCGGATTGTGATGTTCGAAGGGCGTCCGGTAAGTAGCATCGATCTTGACCGGAGCCGCCGCAAAGGCGCTCTCGAAGTCGCCGATCACGCTGTCGGTCTCGAAGCCGGCATTGGTCCGCTTTGGTGCATAAGCGTCGGCCACACGCCCGGGCAAATCGTAGAGGCCCCGCTCCTCGTCATAGCGCACTCTAATGAGGCCGGCGGCAGCGCGTGCCGCCTCGAACGTCTCCGCAACGACCAGCGCGACGGGCTCGTCGTAATACCGCACCCGGTCGCTGTTGAGCGCAGGCCGGGCGCGGGTGAAGACCTCCGGCACGGTCGGCGTGACCGCTGGGCCGAAATCCGGCTGGGCCGGCGCATTCCGGTGCGTCATGACCAGCAGCACTGCCGGCGCCCGTTCGGCTTCGGCCGTGTCGATCTCGGCGATGCGCCCCTTGGCGACGGCGGCGCCGAGAATGTAGCCATAGGCTGTACCCTCCAGCGCATTCTCGTAGGCGTAGGTGGCACCGCCTCTCACCTTGAGCGGACCGTCGATGCGGTCGATCGGCCGCCCGATGACGCCGCTACGTGTTTCGGAAGGACGGTTCTCGCTGGTCTTCGTCTCTGTCATCATGTCACCTCACGCACTCTCGACGGCAGCAGCGAGCGTGTGCCGCATCGTCCGTTTCGCCAGCGGGATCTTGAAATCATTGGCGCCATGCCCGACGGCACCGGCGAGCGCGGCCTCGGCCGCATCGGTAAAGGCGCCGTCGGACGCCGCGGCTCCTGCGAGCATGCGCTCCGCCTCCGTTGCGCGCCATGGCTTCGCTGCCACGCCGCCCATCGCGATCCGAGCGCTTCGGATACGATCGCCGCTTTTCTCGACGATTGCCGCCACCGACACCAGCGCGAAGGCGTAGGAAGCACGGTCGCGCACCTTGCGGTAAACCTGCCGACCGGGTGGCGGGGGCGGCAGGGTGACAGTGGCGATCATCTCGCCGTGGCCAAGCACGGTCTCAATGTGGGGCGTCGCCTCGGGCAATCGATGGAAATCGCCGATCGGGATCGTGCGAGCCGCGCCGCCGGGCGATATGGTCTCGATCCTGGCGTCGAGTCCGGACATGGCAACCGCCATGTCGGAGGGATGGACCGCGATGCAGGCTTCGCTCGCGCCGAGTACTGCGTGCATACGGTTGAAGCCCTGAAGCGCCGCGCAGCCCGAACCCTGCTCGCGCTTGTTGCAAGGCATGTTGCGGTCGTAGAAGTAAGGGCAGCGCGTGCGTTGCAGGAGATTGCCGCTGGTCGAGGCCTTGTTGCGTATCTGGCCGGACGCTCCCGCCAGCAGTGCTTGCGTGAGCATCGGATAGCGCGACCTCACCCGCGGATCGGCGGCGAGATCGCTGTTGCGGACTTGGGCGCCGACCCGAAGCCCGCCTTCCGCCGTCTCCTCGATCCGATCGAGCGGCAGCCGGCTGATGTCGACGAGATGCGCTGGGCGCTCGATATCGAGCTTCATCAGGTCGAGTAGGTTGGTGCCGCCGCTGATGAACTTGGCGTCCGGCCGCGCCGCAACCGCGGCGGCTGCCTGCTCGGCACTTGCCGCACGTTCATAGGTGAAGGACTGCATTGCTCACGCCTCCTCTGCCGCGTCGCGGATTGCAGCGACAATGTTCGGATAGGCGGCACAACGGCAGATGTTGCCGCTCATCCGCTCGCGGATCTCGGCATCGGTGAGGGCGATGGAAGCCGCCGCCACGTCGGCGCTCGCATGGCTCGGCCAGCCGGCCCTGGCCTCGCCCAGCATACCGACGGCGGAGCAGATCTGGCCCGGCGTGCAATAGCCGCACTGGAACCCATCGCGGGCGACGAAGGCGGCCTGCACCGGATGCAGCCGGTCACCCTCGGCAAGGCCCTCGACCGTGGTGATCTCGTCGCCTTCATGCATTGCGGCAAGCGTCAGGCAGGAATTGATCCGGCGCCCATCGACGAGCACCGTACATGCGCCGCACTGGCCGTGGTCGCAGCCTTTTTTCGAGCCGGTGAGGCCGAGATGGTTGCGCAGCGCGTCGAGCAGCGTCGTCCGCGGGTCGAGCTCGACGGCAAAATCCCTCGCGTTGATCCGCAGGGACATCGGCATCGTCGGTACCGGCGTGGGCGAGGCGGCCGCCGTGACGCTGTCGGCCGGCTCGGCGTCAACCGGTATACCGGTAGCCAGGAGCACGCCGGTCGCCACCCCTCCCTCCAGCACCGTTCGACGCGTCGGCCCGCTCCTTCTGTCTGTTTTGGCCATGCATGATCTCCCAGTCGCAGGTCTGTCACTCATCGACACTGGAGGTGGGGTGCGCGCGGCGGCTTTCTTTCAAGAAACCGGCGGCAATGTCAGGATTCCGGAGAAGAATTCACCCGATAGGCCCGAGGCGTCATGCCCCTGAGACGCCGGAACGTCGTGGTGAAGTGGCTCTGGCTTGAAAAGCCGAGGCGAAAGGCAATGCTAGCGATCGATAAATCCGTTTCGCGCAGCAGCGTCTCCGCTCGCCGCACGCGTTCCTCGATCAGATAGGCATAGGGTGCAAGGCCGGTCGTCGCCTTGAAGCGGCGAGCAAAACTGTCGACGGCCATGTCCACGACAGCTGCCAGCTCGCTTAGCGAAACGTCGGAATTCATATGTGCATCGATGTAATCCCGGACTCGACCAAGCGCCCGACGGCTGAGACAGCCGTGACGTACAGGCGGCTGTTGCTCCCGGTTCAGGTTGGCCACACGGAGGCTGACAAGGGCGACCAGATGCTCGACATAGGCAGTGTCCGGCTTGTCGCCGAGTGCCATCTCGTCGCGAAGCGAACTCAGGAGCGTGGCGATCACCACGTCTTTCCTGTTCACCAGGATCGGCAGGTCTCTCAGGCGTTCGCATCCAGGAAGCCTGATATCGGGATCGATCCACAAGGCTGAGTAGGACAGGTTTACATCGCGATAGCAGCCCTGCCGCTCCGCGCCTGCGGGGACGAAGGTGAGGGCTCCGGGCCGGTCCATTCCGTCATAGAGGGATCTTGCCTCGTGCCGGATAGATGTATGGGACGTTCCGCCTTCTTCGGTCAGCACGATCAGGTGATGAGGGGCTGTCCAGCGGAGTTCCGCCTCCCGGCACGCCCACCGCCGATTGTCGAAAACGATCGAGGAGCTGCCCCATGACGCGGTTTGCAGGGTCTCCGACTTCTCCTCCTGACTCCGAACCCGTCCATCACCAAGCAACGGTCTGAATGACATCGCGCCACCCCGCTGGTTCAATTGCGGAGCCGTGATCCAGCCCCGCTTGAGCGTTGTGCGCCGCCCCGCCGCTACGTATACGGCGGTTTATGTGGGACAGGCATCGTGCGTTGGTAACCGCGCCGTGTTCAAGAAGTCGTGAGATCAGGCAAATCCTGTCAACCAGCGAGCCCATCGCGGATGGCGCAGAAATAGCGATCGGTTCCGACCTGCCCGCCCTTGAGGGCGACCTCCAGTCCTTCGATTGCCTTGACGCGCGAGTGGGCGACGCAAAGCGGAGAGCCCGGCGAGGCGGGCAGCGGCATCCGCACCGTCAGCGCATCGACGCCCAGCTGGCCGAGTGCATGGCTCGACGTGTCGCCGCCGGCGATGACCACGCGCTTTAATTTCTGCTTGATCGTCAGCTCGCGAAGAAGTTCGCCGAGGCCGCGGCCAAGCTTGTGGCGGGCGCCTTGCTGCCGGTCGATTTCGGCGCCCCGGTCGGCTGCTGGTCCAAGCGCGGTGTAGAGGACGACGCTGCGCCCGGCTTCCAGGCTAGCACGGCCGTTTGCTGCCGCGCGCGCGATCGCGTCGCCGGAGGCCTCAGAAACCAGTTCGACAGGATCCACTGCGATCCCGTCGAAACCGTCCGTCAAAGCATGCCGGATCTGTCGTTCCGTTGTCGGCGAGCAGCTGCCCGAGACCACCGCAATCCGGTCGGCCGCGCCCGGCGGCGAAAAGCTGGGCTCGGCACGAACGGTCCCGTTGGACACCCATTCGGCCAGCAGCGCATATTCGATGCCCGAAGAGCCGACGACGAAAGTGCCGCCCGGCCTGCGGCCGCGCCATATCTCCTTGCCGGCAAGCGCCTGACTTTCCAGGCTGTCGACATCAAAAAGCACGATGTCGCTGCCATTCTCGATCAGGCGATCGAACGCTTCCGAGCGGGACGCCGACTGCAGCGTCGCCAGGTCGATCAGCCCCGAGCTGAGGTCCGTCTGGCGCGACAGATGGATCAGCAGGTCGGATTCATCCATCGGCGTGGTCGGGTGGCGGCTCATCACGGGATGGCGATCGATGCGGTAATATCTTTCGCGGTAAGACGCAAACAGATGGCCGAAGGCGGTGTAGCGCTTGAGCTGCGGCGCGCCGACCACCAGCGGCACGCTGGCTTGGCTGAAAGCCGAGCGGCCGATCTCGATGGCCCGGCCGATGCTGCCGATCGCCGGGCTGGAATCGAAGGTCGAGCAGACCTTGTAGTGGCAGATCTCGGCGTTCAGGGTCTTCAGCCAGGCGAAGGCGCCTCGCAGATGCGTGTCCATCCATTGCGGCGTCTCGCTGCGGCTGGTGCCGGCCAGGCCGATGGCACGGCAATGCCTGAACTGCGAAAGCAGGGCCTCGTCCGGCTGACGCATGAACAGCACGGTCGGCACGCCGCCGAGCTCGAGCGCCTCCATGACGTCGGTCGAGCCGGTGAGATCATCGCCATAATAGCTCAGGAGCAGGTTTTGCATGGCGTCGCTTTGCTCAGGCAGCTTTGCCGTAGCCGAATTTTTCGATCGACCGCGCCAGTTCGGGGTGGCTCAGGGCGAAGTCCGCCAACGGTATGCCATCGACGGCCGCCTGCCAGGCTTGCTGCACGGCGCGCACGCCGGCGCCCGGTCCGTCAGGGTGGCTGACAATGCCGCCGCCGCAGAGATAGAGAAGATCGATCGTTCGGCCGGTTCGCCGGTAGGTTTCGGGGGCTTGTCCACCCCATTGGCCTGAGCCGGCGACCGGCAGCGCGCAATCATCAGGCGAAAAGATCGGCGTGGTCACTGCCTTGAAGGACTCGATGAAGGACCAGTCCGGCTCCCAGTATTTCGAAGCGATGCCGTTGATCTGGAACTGATCGACGCCGAGCAGCCGCCAGAACTGCTGCCAGACCTTGAACTCCATGCCGAGGCCGGGGTGGCGGGTGAGAATGTCCCAGCCGTTGCGGTGGGCATGGAGCACCAGGCTGGAGCGCTTTCTGACGAAGGCCATGCCGCCGAAGCCGACGGAATTGATGTTGACCACCGCGCAGTTGCCGCCTGCCTTCGCCACCAGATCATGGTTGCGCATCATCTCGTCCGGGTCTGTGTGCGAGATGCCAAAAGCATACATCACCTTCTTGCCGGTCTTCTGCTCATGGTCGAGGACGAGCGGCATGATCGCCTTGACCCGTTCCGACAGAGGCGAATAGGCCGGGCTCATCAGCTTCTCGTCGTCCTTGATGAAATCGACGCCGGCGTCGATCAGCTCACCCACCATTGCGGCCGTCTCGTGCGGGCGCAGCCCCAGCGCCGGCTTGACGATCGTTCCGATGATCGGGCGATCCGTGACGCCGGTCAGCCGGCGGCTGCCGGCGACGCCGAACTGCGGACCCGGATGCGCGCCCCGGTATTCCTCTGGCAGCTTCATGTCGACGACGCGAATGCCGGACAGGCCCTTGATCGAAAAGACGCCGCCGATGGCGATGGTCATCAGCGCCGAAAGATCGGTGCCGATGGCATCGAGCGGAAACGCGATATCGACATCCGCGCGCCTGAAAGGCCCGTCGCCGGCTTCGGGAAGGGACGGGCGATCGGCGTCCGGCAGATGTCTAATCGCAAGAACGCGCGCCGCCACCCGCGCCTTGAGCTCTTCGGTTTCGCCGGCCAGCGCGACGAAGGTTCCGGTCGACTGGTCGCTGGCGATCTTGGCCGCCAGCGCCTCGATGCTCGCCGATGTCTCGATGCGATAGGTGAGGGTGATCATAGTTCGAAAAAAAATTCCCTGATCCTGGAAATCTGGTATAATGAGTACATAAGTATTGCAAGCGATATCCTGCTCGGCCGAGCATTCCGGGATTCGTGATGGCAATGCTAAACAGACACCGGTCAAAGGAGTGATTCGCGACGATGAACCGTTCGGAGCCGATCGTCCGGCGCAAGCTTTCCGACGAAGTATTTTTGAGGCTGAAGCGCCTGATCACCAGCGGCGAATTGCAGCCAGGCGACGACATGCCGTCGGAGCGCGAACTGATGGAGCGCTTCGAGGTCGGCAGGCCTGCGATCCGCGAAGCGATGCAGGCGTTGAGCAATATGGGTCTTGTTGCGATCTCGCACGGCGAGCGGGCGAAAGTGCTTCAGCTGACCGCCAAGTCGATCATCAAACAGGTCGACGGCGCGGCCAAGATCATCCTGTCGTCATCGAAGGACACGCTGGAGCACCTCAAGAACGCGCGCATCTTCTTCGAGCGCGGCATGGTCAGGGAAGCCGCAGAAAAAGCCACCGCCGAGGACGTTCAGCGGTTGCGCGCAACCGTTGCCGAACAGCGGAGCTTTCGCGGCGATTCCGAGGCTTTCATATCGGCCGACATGAAATTTCATACCCAGATCGCGGCAATATCCGGCAACCCGATTTATGTCGCAGTCAGCGAAGCGATGCTGGGCTGGCTGAAGGAATATCACACCGAAATGCTGATCTGGACCGGCAAGGAAAATTTCACGCTGACCGAGCACGAAGAGATCATCGGGCGCATCGAGCAGAAGGATGCGGACGGCGCCGAAAAGGCGATGATCAAGCACCTCGAGCGCTCACGCGCGCTCTATGTGATGAATTCCGGCAGCTGATTTCACCCGATCCGGATGATCGCGTAAGGCGTCATCACAAGGTGGCGTCGTTCGAACCCGGAAATATCAACCGTCACTTTGCTCGCCGTCAGGTTCGCCAGCCACATGACGGTCTTGCCCGCGGCAGAACGGGCGGCCAGCGAGAGCACCCGCGTCTCATCGCTCGTCCTCGCCGCTACGTGCCTGAAGCCGGCCAGTTCGCAAAGCCCTCGCACGGCCTGGAAGGTCGGCCGGGGTTCACCTTCGCCGACGGGTTCCCCGGATGCCGCCAGCACGCCGAACGGTCCGGTGAAGCTGGAAAGCGTGAGTGCCTCCAGCCCGGCCGGCGCGACGCGCGCGGCATAGCCGATCGTCCATGCTGCCGCGAACAGGCCGGCATGGCGAGGATCCCGGTCGGCCATGGCGATGCGCTGAGTATGCGGGTTGGCCTTGGTCGCGCCGCCATAGGGGTTTTGCCGCATGGCGATGGTCGACGGGCCGATCCGGTAGGGTTTTGCCCCGAAGATCGCCCGCGCCGATGCGGTGATGAAAGGCAGCGCCTCCAGCGATTGCATGACGCTGAGATCGTCGGCGGCGTGCACGATCGGGCATGTGCAGTGGGTGACGAAATCGAGCAAGTCGGCGGGAACGCGCTTGCGGTTCAACTCAGTGAAATAGCTGAACATACCGCCGCCGAGGCGGATATCGGGAAACGCGCGGCGCGCCGCGGCATAAAGGTCTTCGAGTGGCGGACATTCAGGCCATGCGCTGCCCGGCGGCGTCGACTGCCGGTCGACCGAAGGCGAAACGGCGATGGCCGAGAGCCTCAGCCCGACCTGTCGCACCATGTCAGCGACACCTGAAAGCTCGGCATCGGGATCGCCAACGCAGGAAACGACGCATTCCAGCGTCGTCACGGCCGGGTAGGCGGCGGCGAGCCGGGCATAGGACTGCAAGGCGTCGAGGCCGTGGCCGCGCGTCGGATCGTAGTGGAACATCAGCTGTTGCGGGCCGAGCGCGGACAGTTTCGGCAGGTTCGCCAGCGCCGTCTCGACCTCATCCGGGTAGATGATGACGCCGATATCCGGCAGCAGCGGTCCGGTTTCGCCGAGCTCGACGCGGATTGGTTCGGCGGTTGCTGCGGCAGCCGGCACTTTCCCATCGCCGGCCACACGCAGACTGATCGTCTGGCGCACAGTCTCGCCGGCAGGCAGCATATAGGGCCACGGCAGCGCGAGCGGCCGGACATAGGTCTTGTAGGACGCATCCGACCAGTTGCGCTGGTCCTCCATTTCGAACGCGTCGCCTTCCATCCGGCATTCGGCGATAACGCCAGGCCGGACCTCATGGGCGATCGCCCGCACATCCTTGAAAGGCTGCCAGGGGTCGATCAGCAGCGGAAGCTTTGTTTCCACTACGCTGCCGTCGGTGTGCTCGACCGTGACCGGACTGCCGGCCAGGCCGGCGATCGGATGCAGGATGCAGAAACCGCAGCGATTGGTTTCGAAATCGCTTTCGGGAAGTGCGCTCACGTCGAAAGCCAGATGGCCGTCGGCGGAACAATTAATTGTCGCGCGAAAGTCGAGTCGGCTTCCCCGCGGTCCGACACAACTTGCCGAATAGCTGACCGAGAAAGTGTCGGCGCCCTGGTCGATGACTAAATCCGTAAGCGCCGACTCATAGGTGCCCCAGTCGCGATCCCGGACGATGTAGGCTATGGCGCGCAGCACTTCGATGCCGCCATGGCGGATGGTGCGCAGATTGCCGTTGACGAAGTCGGCGGTGAGCACGCCGGCGCGCAGCCCGACCGGCTCGGCCTCGACCGCATGCGTGCCATAGAGGAGGAAGGCGTCGGCGGTCATCTGAGCAAGGCGTCGAGTTGCACCGGTTCACGGCTCGCAGCACCTGCATAGGCGGCTTCGACCAGCGCCAAGGTCCTAAGATTGTCCGCACCCGAGGTTGCCGGCTCGGTCCCGTTCGCCAGGCAATCCACCCAGTGCTTTTGAATGGCGACGACGCTTTCCTGGATGTTATGCCATGGGCGCGATGCCCAGGGCAGCAGCGGCGGCGAGACGTCGCTGACCGCCGTTCCGTTCCTGCCGGTGACGGTGAGCCGGTAATTCTGCTCGAGCCGGATCGTACCATCGCTGCCGTCGATCTCGACCAGTGTCTGCGGAAACGGCTCAGTGGCGAGCTTCGTCGCATAGCTGCAATCGACCACGGACGTTGCGCCGCTCTTGTGGTCCATCAGCATGGTAGCGACGTCCTCGCCGGCAATCTCAGGATTAATGCGAGCGGTTCGTGTCGTGATCGTCGAAACGTCGCCAAGCAGAAAGCGGGCAATGTCGAGACTATGGATGCCGAGGTCTTCGATGATGAAGCGCTTTCCCGTCGCCAGATAGGGCTGGCCGGAAAACACGTCATAGGCCGAGCGGAACGAGATCCGTCCGAAGAAGGGTGTGCCGATTTCACCGCTGTCGAGCGCAGCACGGACCGCCTGGATCGGTGACTGCCAGCGAAAATTCTCATGCACCATCAACGGCACGCCGGCGTCGGCGCATGCCCTGACCATGGCCTTGGCGTCAGAAAGCGACGGCGCAAACGGTTTTTGACAGATTGCCGGAACGCGGTTCTGTGCTGCCATCTCGACGAGCGGACGGTGGCTCGGCGCGGTGGTGGCGATATCGACGAAGTCCAGTCTTTCGCCGGCAAAAAGTGCTGCCGCGGCGGCATAGCGCCGCGCAATGCCGAACTGGTCGCCGACGACCTTGAGCCGTTCCGGATCGCGGTCGCAAATGGCGATGATCGAGGCGCCGGCGATATCGCGCCAGGCGTGCATCTGGTTGACGGCAAAGAAGCCGCAGCCGATCAGCGCTCCACGCAGTTCCGCCACCATCAGCCTGCCTTTGCCATCTGCATCAGCGTCACGCGGCTCTGCAGCCGGCGCTGCGCCTGGTCGACGACGACGGCGACGATGATGACGAGGCCCTTGATCACCATCTGCCAGAACGAGCTTACGCCCATCATCACCAGCCCGTCGGAGAGAATGCCGATGACGAAGGCGCCGACGATGGTGCCGCCGATCGTGCCGCGGCCACCCGACATCGAGGTGCCGCCGAGCACCGCCGCTGCGATGGCGTTGAGCTCGAAGCTTTCGCCGGTCGCCGGATGCGAGGCCATCAGCTCGGACGAGATGATCAGGCCGACGATTGCCGCGCAGAAACCGGAGAACATGTAGACGAACATCTTCACCATGTTGACCCGGATGCCCGAAATCCGCGCCGCCCGCTCGTTGCCGCCGACGGCGAAGATGTGGCGGCCGAGCGGGGTGTATTTGGCCAGGTAAGCCGCCCCAAGTGCTACGACGACTAGTATCCATATCGAAACCGGCAGGCCGAGCAGCCGGCCGGCACCGAGGAAGCCGAATCCGGTCGTACCCAGATCGGGCTTGCCGACGAGGTTCGGGAAGGTGCGGCCGTCGGACGACAGCAGCGCCAGGCCGCGCGCGACGTAGAGCACGCCGAGCGTGGCGATGAACGGCGCGACATTCAGCCTGGTGATCAGCAATCCATTGACGGCGCCGATCAGTATGCCGACCGCAAGTGTGATCAGTGCGATCTCGAAGACGTTGAAATAGATCGTGTAGCCGATCTGCAGGTCGATGCCGTTGAGCACGAGATAGCCGGCGACCATACCGCACAGGCCGACGATCGAACCAACCGACAGGTCGATGCCTCCGGTGATGATGACGAAGGTCATGCCCATGGCCAGGAAGGCGTTCAGCGCCACGTGCTTCGACATCAGGATCAGATTGGCGGCCGACAGGAAATTCGGCGCTGCGATCGAGAAGAAGATCAGGACGGCGATCAGCGCGATGAACGTCCTCGCCTTCATCAGCGTCAGCAGCACGGAGCCGTTCGAGGCGGAGGCAACTGAGGCCTTGGCCGGGATGTCAGTCATGGGCGTGGCTCTCCGTGTGCGGGGACCGGTCCGTGGCCAAGCGCCGATGCGGCGACAAGTGCCGCCTCCGTCGCCTCGGCGCGATCGAACATGCCGGTCAGTTTTCCATTGCTCATCACCGCGATCCGGTCCGACAGTGCCATCACCTCGTCGAGATCGGAGGTGGCGAAAAGTATGCCCAGCCCGTCGCGGGACAGTTTGCGCATGGTGCGGAAGACATCGGCCTTGGCGCCGACATCGATGCCGCGGCTTGGTTCGTCCATTAGCAGCACCTTGGGTCCGGTGAGCAGCGCCTTGCCGATGACCACCTTCTGCTGGTTGCCGCCCGACAGCGACGAGACCTCCTGTGCCGGATTGGCGACCTTGATCGCCAGTTCCCGCACCATCTGCGTCACCGCCTGGTTTTCCTCGGCACCGCGAATGTGAAACAGGCGGACAAACCGCGACAGGCTAGCCAGCGTCAGGTTGCTGGCAACCGAAAGGATCGAGACCAGCCCTTCGCGCTGGCGGTCCTCGGGGATCAACGCCAGCCCGCGCCGGATCCGCCGCGTCGTGTCGCGCTCTCTGACCTTCTTGCCGGCGATGAAGATCGATCCTGTCGCATGGCCGTGACGTCCCATGATGCAGTCGAACAGCTCGCTGCGCCCGGCGCCCATCAGGCCGTAGATGCCGAGGATTTCGCCGGCGCGCAGCGACAGCGAGACATGATCGACGGCAAGCCCACCGGTTACGCGCGGCAGGCAGATGTCCTCGGCGCGGAAGATCTCTTCGCCTGGAATATGGCCGTCGGCCTTGGCGAAGTCCTTGGCGTCCGAGCCGATCATCTGCCGCACGATCCATTGCATGTCGACGTTTTTCATCTTCTCCTGGCCGGTGATCCGCCCATCGCGCAGCACGGTGATGTAGTCGCCAATACGGATCAGCTCCTCGAGCCGGTGCGAGATGTAGACGATCGCCACGCCGCGCGCCTTGAGGTCGGCGATCACCTTGAACAGGATCTCGACCTCCGCCGCACTCAGCGCCGAGGTCGGTTCGTCCATGATCAGGATGCGCGCGTCGAGCGAAACCGCCTTGGCGATCTCGACCAATTGCTGCTGGCCGATGCGCAGGTCCTCGACCAGCATATCGGGCCGGATGCCGGCTTCCAGGCGCTCGAGAAATTCCGCCGCGCGGCGCTCCTGTTCGCGGCTGTCGATCTTGCGGAACCGGTTGGTGATCTCGCGCGTGGCGAAAATATTCTCGGCGACCGTGAGATTGCCGAACAGGTTCAGCTCCTGGAACACCATGCCGATGCCGCTGCTCACCGCGTCCCCCGACGATGAGAAGGAAACCTCCTCGCCCTCCAGGAGAATGCGGCCGAGCGTCGGCTGTTCGACGCCGGCGATGATCTTCATCAGCGTCGATTTGCCGGCACCGTTCTCGCCGACCAGCACGTTGACCGCGCCCTTGCGCACCTCGAAATTCGCGCGCTTGACCGCGACGGTGCCCGAGTAAACCTTCGAGACGTCTTCCAGTTTCAGGATGACATCGTGATCGATGGCGGCATTCATGGCTTCGGCCCGATCTCTGCCTCCGCCGGCGTCACCAGCGGCAGGTCCTGGCCGCTGCCCATGGCATAGGCGCCGACAACCCTAACGCTCCGGCCCTCCAGCGCTTCGCGCGGCAGCTTGGAAAGCACTGTCCTGTCGGCATAGATGTTGAACGCCTTGCCGAACTGGGCGAAGTCGATCTGGTTGGTGAAATCGTTGAACTGGATGAAGTCGAGACTGTCGCGCAGCGCGGTGCCACGCATCGCCGGTCCGATCTGCACCCGCGCATCCGCCTTGCCGTCGCCGTCGGCATCGACGTCCATGGTCGCCGCGCGTGACTGTGTATTCGCCGTGACCACCTTGCCTTCGAGGCGAACCGCAAAGGTCCATGGCGAATTCGCCTGCTTCTTCGGATTGCCATACTTGGCGCCGGCAGCCGCTGGATCGGCTTTCGCCAGGGCATGAACCTCGGGAAACGGTCCGGCCTTCTGCTGGAGATAGGGCACCACCTTGGCAGCCCAGATATCCCCGACCATCTTGTCCGCATTGAAGGCCGGCGCTTTGCCGTCGTTTTCTCCGGATGGTGTCGGCAGGATCTTGCAGGCGGTCAGGCTAATGCCGACGGTAACGGCAAGCATCGGCGCGGCGAGGATCGGCCAGGCAACGGTCGGCCAAGTCAGCTTGTTCAACATGTCGGCTTGTTCGGCATGGCGGTCAGGGGCACCCAGGAAATGGAAGCAAGGGACGAGCCGGAAGCTCGTCCCTTGCTATTGATGTCACGCCGGCTCAGTTGGTCAGCGCGAAGGTTTCCAGCTTAGCGGCATTGTCGCCATTGATCAGGACGCAGTCCATCAGCTGCTTTTCCTCGGCCGGAGACTTCTTGTTCTTGATGAAGTCGTTGGCCTGCTCAACTGCCATCTGCGCCTGCGCATAGGCCGGCTGCAGGACTGTGGCCTTGATGCCGCCTGAAGCGATCGAGTCGCGCACGTCGTTCGATCCGTCGAAACCGACGACGATGACGTCCTTGCGTCCGGCGGCGGCAAGGGCGGCATAGGCGCCCATCGCCATCGTATCGTTGCCGGAGATCACGCCCTTGATGTCCGGGTTGGCCTGTAGGATCGATTCCATCTTGGAATAGGCTTCGGTCTGGCTCCAGTTGGCCGACTGCTGCGCCACCATCTTCAGGTCCGGATAGTCGTCGATGACATCGTGGTAACCCTTGGAGCGGATGCCGGCATTGGTGTCGGATTCCTTGCCGACCAGCTCGACGAAATTGCCCTTCTCGCCCATCAGCTTGACGAACTCCTGCGCGCCGAGCTGGGCGCCCTGGTAGTTGTTGGAGACGATCTGCGCGACGGCGACGCCGGTAGCGTTGATCTCGCGATCGATCAGGAACGAGGGAACACCCGCATCCTTGGCTTTCTGCACGGCGGCGACGGTGGCGTCGGCGCCGGCATTGTCGAGGATGATCGCCTTTGCGCCGCGGCCGATCGCGGTGTCGATCAGCTCGGACTGCTTGTTGGCGTCGTCGTCATGGACAAGCACCAGTGCTTCGTAGCCGAGTTCCTTAGCCTTGGCTTCCGCGCCGACGGCTTCGGCCTTGAAGAATGGATTGTCGTGCGAAGGCGTAATGATGGCAATGAGATCCGCCGCGTAGGCGGGTGCGGCGGTGCCAAGCGCCAGCATGCCGGCGAAAGCCGCAAGTGTCATTCTGCGAGTGAGTTTCATGATTTCCTCCCATTTGAAAAAGCCTGTGCCTCCGCGGCCCGGGCTAAAATGCATCCCAGTTCGCCAGGCGGATCGCGTCCGTGTCGCGGATCGGTCATTCGCCGGCTCACCTGGGCGGATCATCCTGTTCGGTTCCGTCCCCAGCTGCCCCTCCACCTGCCATCTACCCAATTTTCAGCCCGGCCTCGGCTGGCCAAAGCCATTCCAACAGCTAAGCCAACTGGTATAATGAGTCAACCACAAATTCAGATGATATGTATCTGATGAGCAGCGAGCGGCTCCTGCATCAGCCACCGGCTATCGAGAGGCATCCACCAAGAGCGATACTTCGTTCCCTACGATGCGCCGGCAGCTGGCCAAGCCGGATAACCACCACCGTAAGGGGTATGATACGCGGGGTGAGAGCGTAATAAGTAAGTAAAGAGGAGACACTCCTACGCCTTATTCGGTGCTCAGCGGTACGCGCAGGCTTTGCTAGTATCGCGCTTTGGTTGTGGAATTTCTCCGCGGCTCCAGCCTGCGCGCGGGTTTCTTATGGATCCGTTCGCGGCAAGGATCGCGTTGCCGGTGAGGTTCAGCTATGAATTTTGTGCAGAGTTCCAGGCCGCCATCCTGCAGCCCCGCGCTAAGCTTTGCTGACCGACGGCATTTGGCTTCATTTCGTGGCATGTGCGGCAGGAGCTGCAGCGCCATGTTGTGCCTCATTTCGTTCTGTATCATCCTGCTGCTGGAATCCGCGGCACACGGTCGGCCGAAGACTGACGACAGACTTGCCCCGCGAGACACGATCGAACTGCATGTTTGGCGATGGACTGCCTTGCGCGATGGCGTTTTGGAGGCGTTGCAGCTCAACCATACTTTCACCATCGACTCGGCTGGCACGCTTGACCTTCCAGTGATCGGGAACATTGCCGCCGCAGGTCTGCGTGAGGAGGAGCTGGCAGAGCTGATTTCCGATCGCTTGCAAGCCAGGAGCGGCCGTCAAGAACGGGCGGATACAACCGTCAAACTGATACAAAATCTGCCCTCGGACATCACAGGTTCGGTGGAACACCCGGGCAAACGAAAAGCGCCCGACCCGCCGGCAGACGCAGCCGACGACAGCTCTTCGGCCGTGGCTTCGGAACGCGCCAGTGTCGAGAAGGGCAAGGCCGAGGCGCAACCGAGCGTGCGCGGTTCCCACACACCTTGGCAGCCTGCAGCGGAGCAACAGCAAGCTCTGGAAGGGGCATTGCTGAATGAGCTGTCCGCCGCTCGCATGGAAATTGCGGCAGCTCGCGAGGAAGCACTTGCGGCTCGCCAGACTGCTCGCAACGATGCCGTCCGACACAATCAGAACCTTGCGACGGCGCGTCAACGGGCTGCCGCCTTGGTACGGGAACTCGATGCGGTGCGGACTGACCGCGGCGCACTGGAACAGCAGCTCTTTGCGGCGCTGAGGGAAGTGGACGCGCTCAGGAAGAGCGTGCAGCCGGCTCGCGGTGACCATGAGGGCCGCGAATTGGCGGCGGCGCGAACGGAACTGGCCGTGATGCAGCGCGGCGCCCGCGACGCCAGCGCGCAGGCGCGTGCGGCAGCCGACACGATGGCTGAACAAGGACAAGCCCTAAATCAGCAGCGGCGAAGAGCCGAAGAGCTCGCGCTCGATCTGGAAGTGGCGCAACGCGAAGTCAAAGGCTTAAAGGCCAAAGCCATTCTCGCCGATCACGAGAAGGCGGCCAGGCTTGAAGCGCGTCACTCTATGGAGGCCTCTGTGGCAGAGGCGCAGCGAGCGCTTGATGAGGAGCGGCACAAGGCTGAGCGCTTCGAACGCGAACTCACCGTGGCGCGCCAAACTATCGACGCTCTTAAGACAAGCGCAGATCTGGCTGCGGCCGCGCAGACCAACGCCATCAAGGAACGACAGGTGGCAGAGGCGGCTTTAAAGCGAGCTGGCGATGCACTCGAACTGGAACGCGAACGGGCAGATTCAGCCGCACGTGATCTCGACAGCGCTCGCCGGGAACGCGACGCGGCAAAGCAGGAAGCGAGCCGAGTCTCAATGGAGCTGAGCGTCGCGTTGGAGCAGGAGCGCAACAAGGCCATCGGTCTAGCCCGCGACCTCAGCGCCGCGCGAAAGGCGACTGACATTGAAAAGGCCCGGGATGAGCGTCGCACCGAGCGTATGAACCGCGCTCCGAAGGCACGTGCCGGCGCAACTTCACGTGGAGATGTGTCTGCGCGCTCGCGACCAGCCCATCAACCCGGGTTGCGGGAAATCCACAAAGTGAAGGTCAAAAGGCCATCGCGACCTGTTCTGGTGGCGACCATTGCGCTTCCCGACGCGTTGCTCCCGAAGCGACCGCCGAAGCTCGGCTCTCGCTAGCGAGGGCTGATCGCGAACCGCATTTCCGTGGGCCGAGATACATGCCGCAGGAGGAGTATGGAAATGAACAAATACGTCGCAGCCGCATTGACAGTCGCGATCGCAATTGGCCCTGCCTCGGCTCTTGACGCGGGGCTTGGTGGTAAACTTGGCGGTGTCGGGGTCGGTGCTGGCGTGAGCGCCGGCTCGAAAGGCGCCTCTGTGGCGGGCGGCTCGAGCGTCGACGGAGTAGGGGGAGCAAGCCTTGGCGGATCGCTCGGCGCGGGCAAAGGATCGCTCGGTGCCGGACTTGGCGTCAGCGGCAACCTCGGCGGCGCAACCGGGGGCCTATCCACAGGTGTCGGGGTGGGCGACCCTTCGTCCGGATCGGGCACCGCTCCAGGCGGTAAGCCAGGCAACCCCGCCCTGGGCTCTGGGCAAGTCGCGAGCGGCAGCGCCGGCATCACGCCTGCCACCGCCAAGGCCAAGGCCGCGAGACAATTCGCCGTACTGCCGCGCGCGCTCAGGCCTTCCGGAACTGGTCGCGACGCGTTGGCGCCGATCACCAATGGCTATCCGTTGGGATTTCTGGCGCCACTGAAAGCGACACCCGGTACCCCACAAGCTGTGGTGCGCGCCTGCCGCACGGCGATCGCGTCGGCTGCGACGCCCCTTGGTGCCGTACGTGTTCACGCGGTAAGCGCAGGTCCGTTGCGCCAGCAACGTCGGGGCGCACTCACGGCGCGGATCGAGGTGCGCATACACTACGCAAGACAAGGCGGCATCGAGGTTCGGCAGGCGCGAGTCGGCTGTCGCCTCGATGCGGCGGGTAAGGTCACCGCGGTGACATAGGACGCGCCTGTCACGCAAAGGGTAGCACGAGAAATACAGTCAGGATTGGCCAGCGTTGCATGAGATTGCCCCTCCTCGATGCCGGGCCACAACCGCATTGTTGAGGATGCAAATCAATCAATGAAAAGCCGCCCCGGGGGCGGACGGCTCAAAATGCTTCCATGATTTTCAGTTACTTCCGCCTCAGGTGATGCGCTGAATGCTGGCCGCGATCTCCTCAGGCTCGAAGACCCGCTTCCAGTCGTCGCGCATCAGCACCGGCTTGCCGAACTCGATGGCCTTGTTGCAGGCGTCGGAGAACACACCCTTGGTTTCACCGAAGATGACGGCGCCGAGCACGTTCATGTGGCCAAGCAGGAAGTCGAGCGCCGCTTGCTGGTCGACCCCGCGGGCGACGACCTCGTCGACTGCTTCCTTCATGACAACGAGCAGGGAGGCGCAGACAGTCTCAGAAAGGCCCGGCTCGAGCAGCGCCATCTGGTCGATCGTGACGCGATGCGACCGCATGACCGGAGCCCAGATGATCTTGGCGATTGCTTCGCCTTTGGCGAAATCTTCCTCCGGCCCCTGCATCAGTGCGCTGACCATATGCTGCTTGGCCTTGACGCCGCCGAAATAGTCCTTCTTGGCCGCCATATCGGTTTCGTCGTTGAAGATCGGCGGGTGGCAGGGATGGGTGACGAAATAGGTCAGGTCCGGCCGTTTCGGCAAATGGCCGGCGAAAGGTGCCGCGGCGTCGAGCACGACGACCATGGTGCCGGAAGCAAGCTTGCCCTCGATGCTGGCCGCAACCTTGCCGATATGGGTGTCGGGAACCGCCAGGATCACCACCTCGGCGCCGTTCAGGGCTTCATCTGCGCTGACCGCGTCGATGCCCAGCCCCGTCTTCAGCCGCTCGCAGCCGGCGTCGCTGACCTCGACATGGCGTATCGTGTAGGGAGAGCCGCGAAAATTGGTCGACAGGCGGTAACCCATTTTGCCGCCGGCACCAAACAGCGCAATCGTTGTCATCTAGCCGTACTCCTGATCTCGAACGATGGCCCTGCCGATCGTCACCTTAGTAACTGGTATAATCACACTACCATGGCTTGGCAATCCGATTTGGGACGAACGAGTTCAAGAGAGCCAATTCCATTGGCGCAGTCCCGCGCCATTGGCTGCGCCACTTGGTGGCGGCCTTGTCGGGATCATGAGGTGGATCGACATCGGAATGCCCGAGTCTTGTAGACGCAGATCTTTTTCATAGCCCGCGAGGGCGGGTCTTTCAGGGTCCGGCGAGACCGGCAGTCTTGACGTTTAGGCGGTGGTCCGCTGCAACCGTTTCAGCAGTATCCGCGGGACAGGATCATCAGCGTCCGGGAAACATCGCCTTCAAACCTTCGCGCGAGGCCTTGGCGACGCCGCGTTCCGTGATCAACCCGGTGACCAGCCGTGCCGGCGTCACGTCGAAGGCCGGGTTCGCCGCGGGCGTCGTCTCCGGCGAGATGCGGACCTGCGCGATCTCGCCATTCGCGGTCTTGCCCCAGACCAGTGAGACCTCGTCGCTGGAGCGCTGTTCGATCGGGATTTCGGCCAGCCCGTCACCCACCGTCCAGTCGATGGTCGGCGAGGGCAGCGCGACGTAGAACGGCACGTCGTTGTCGGCCGCGGCCAGCGCCTTCAAATAGGTGCCGATCTTGTTGCAGACGTCGCCGTCGGCGGTGGTGCGGTCGGTGCCGACGATGACCATGTCGATCTTGCCGCGCTGCATCAGATGGCCGCCGGCATTGTCGACGATCAGCGTATGCGGCACGCCATGGCCGGCCATCTCCCATGCGGTCAGCTGAGCGCCCTGGTTGCGCGGGCGCGTTTCGTCGACATAGACGTGAACGGGAATGCCGGCTTCCGTAGCCAGATAAATCGGCGCCGTGGCGGTGCCGTAGTCGACGGTGGCCAGCCAGCCGGCGTTGCAGTGGGTCAGGATGTTGACCGGTTCGCCCGGCTGCTTGCGCGCCGCGATTTCCTTGATGAGTTCAAGGCCGTTGGCGCCGATGGCGCGGTTGAGGCCGACATCCTCGTCGGCGATTTCGCCGGCGCGCCGGTAAGCAGCCTCGCCGCGTTGTCCAGATGGAAGCGGCCGCAGGAAATTGCGCATCTCATCGAGCGCCCAGCGCAGATTGATCGCTGTCGGGCGCGTTTCGTGCAAGACCTCCCAGACGCCGTCGAGTGCTGCATCGGAAGGATCGTTTGCCATTTGCATGGCGACGCCATAGGCTGCGGTGACGCCGATCAGCGGCGCGCCGCGCACCCACATGTCGCGGATCGCCGTGGCGATGCCGGCAACGGTGCCGACTTTTTCCACGCGGAAATCATGCGGCAGCCAGCGCTGGTCGATGATCTCCACCGAACGCCCGTCGTCGCTCAGCCAGATGGTGCGATAGTGGCGGTCGCCGACGTTCAAATTCTGTTCTCCTGCTCGATCAGCGCGGCCAGCGTGTTGACCTCGTCGATGCTGTGAATCTGGCGCCGGTTGACGGCGATGTGACGGCCGAATTTCAGCGCCTTTGCCTCACATGTGGCGCGCAGATCCTCGTCGGCAATGGTCTCGAAATCGGCGTTGTGCGCGAGGCCCAGAATGCGCCTGTGCACCTCGACGCCGGCAAAGCCCAGCATTTCGGTCCAGACCTGATGCAGCATGTGATCGAGCGCCTGTTCGGCGCCAAGCCTGTCGCCCTGATCCTCGAACAGGCACTTCTGGTAGAGCATGCCCGTGCGCTCGGTTCGCCACAGATGCGAGAACTCGGTGCGGAAGACCGACCATGTGTCGACCGTCACATCGAGCAGATAGGCGCGCATGGTGTCGCGCTTTCCATTCCGCTCGTGGCCACGCTGCGAGAAGAACGCCATCCAGAAATTGGCGAGCAGCATGCCGACGTCGAAGGCGATCGGGCCGTAGAAGGCGAATTCGGGATCGATCATCCGCGTTTCTGAGTCGGTGACCATGATCGAGCCGGAATGCAGGTCGCCATGCAGCAGCGTCTCCGCATTGGCCGCAAAAATGTGCTTCAGCCGCTGCGCCTCGACCTTGAGATCGCGGTCCGCGCGCAACTCTGCGACGATGCTGTCCAGCTGCGGGCTCGTATGCCGGTTCATCTTGGCGTCGAAATACGGGTCCGAGAACACCAGGTTCTCGGTGATGTCGCAGAGCTCGACATTGTCGGCGAACAGCGCCAGATCGGCTTTACGATCCTTGGTCGCCATATGCAGGTCGGAGCCGCGAAACAGGGTGCGGGCCATGAACAGGCCGATGTCTCTGGCGATGTTCGGCAGCTGCCGGCCCTCGATCAGCGCGCGCCTCAGGATGATGTGCGGTGACAGATATTCCATGATGATCAGCGCCTGGCTCTCATCGAAGTGATGGATCGCAGGCACCGAACCTGGCGCTCTCGCCTCCTGTCGCGTCAGCGCGTGATACTCGAAGAAGGAGCGCTTCAACGGCAGCGGCCAGCTGTCGCCGACCAGGCGGACATAGGGTAGGGCCTGCTTGACGACGGCAGCACCAGTGGCGCCCTCAACGACGAAGACCAGGTTCAGATTGCCGTCGCCGACCTCGCGGACCTTCCATCGGCTTGTATCTTTGCCGATATGCGAACACAGGGCATCGTTGGCGCCGAGGCGTGCTGCCAGGGTGTCGACCGACAGTGCTTCGAACGGCAATTTCCCAGTCATCCTCACCCTCCCGCTGATGTGCTCCCATCATAGTGGAGCCAAGGCGGTTGGTCCAAGCTAGGAAGCTCTCTGGCAATTGTCAATCGTGTTGACAATTGCCGGAGCAGCCCCTAGCGTCATGGTCAGGGAGGAACGAATGGGCAATAATGCCGTGTTCCGCGTGCACGGCCTGAGGAAGTCCTTTGGCCATATCGAGGTGCTTGGCGGCGTCTCGCTCGATTTGCATGCCGGTGAAGTGACCGTGCTGATGGGCGCCAACGGCGCCGGCAAATCCACCCTGGTCAAAATCATCAGCGGCGTCTACGAGCGCGGCGGCGGCACGATGAGCCTTGCCGGCCACGACTTCGCGCCGGAGGATTTCGCGCCGAATACGCCGGCGGAGGCGATACGCGCCGGTGTCGTCACCGTCCATCAAAACATCAATGACGGTGTCGTAGCCGACCTCGACGTCGCCACCAATTTGACGCTCGACAGGCTGAGTGGCAGTGGCGCGCCGACCCTGTTCAATCCGGGCCGGGTGCGTCGCGAGGCAAAGGCGGTTGCCGACCGCATGGGGCTGGCCATCGACCTGAGAGCCCGGATCAGCGATCTCTCGCTGGCCGACCGCCAGATGGTGGCGATAGCCCGCACCATGGCGCATCAGCCGAAAGTGCTGATCCTCGATGAGCCGACGTCCTCTCTGTCCAGCGCCGAGGCCGACCGGCTTTTCGCGCTGCTCGACAGGCTTCGCGGGCACGGCGTCGCAATCCTCTACATCTCGCACCGCATGTCGGACATCAGGCGGCTTGCCGACCGTATCGTCTCGATGCGCGACGGCGTCATCTCAGGCGTTTTCGACCGCAAGCCGCTCGACTATGAAGGCGCAGTCAACGCCATGCTCGGCCGCAAGATCCACCTCGACCGGATCGTCGCCAGGAATTCGACCAGGCCTGTCCTGACGATCGACGGGTTGCGCATTGCGCAAGGCGCCAGGCCGATCTCGCTGACGCTCGGCGATGGCGAGGTCGTTGCCATCACCGGCCTCGTCGGCGTCGGCAAGACCGCGCTCGCCGAGACGCTGTTTGGCGTCCACAAGCCGCTCACCGGGACCATGACGTTGAACGGAAAACCCTATGCTCCGGGTTCGACAGGCGAGGCGATCGCCGCCGGCGTATTTCTCGTCGCCAAGGACCGGAGCGAAAACGGGATCGTCGGCGACTTCAACATTCAGGAGAATATCAGCCTGCCATTCCACAAGCAGATGTCGCGTCTGGGCGTGCTCAAGCGCCGCATCGAGCGCGCCACCGCCCGCCAACAGATACGGGAACTGGGCATCGTCTGCCGCTCGGAGAAAGACGAAATGTCGGCGCTTTCCGGCGGCAACCAGCAGAAGGTGATGGTCGCGCGCTGGATGTCGCAGGCGGCAAAACTGTTCATCCTGGACGAGCCGTTTCAGGGCGTCGACATTTCAGCCAGGCGCGATATCGCGGCCAAGCTGCGGGCGAGCGCGAACGGCCGTGCGACGCTGCTGTTCGTCACTGAACTCGACGAGGCGCTGGAGACCGCCGACCGCATCCTGGTGATGTCGGAGCAGACAATCGTCGGCGAACATCACAATGCCGACATCGATCTTGAGCGTCTGCTGGCCGAAGTGGCGGGCGGGCCGCTGCACAGCGCAGCGTGAGGGCGGGCAGATAATGGGACGTGGAATGGAGAGGGCATGAGTTCGGGTTGGGTAAGGATGGCAGCCGCGCGCGACCATGCCATTCGCTATGGCTTCATCGCTCTGCTGTTCGGGTTGATCGCCTATTTCGCCGTCGCCGCCGATGGCTTCGTCTCGCCGCAGAGCGCCGTCTTCATCTTTCAGTCCGTCGCCATCACCGGCGTGCTGGCGCTCGGCGTCACTGCCACCCTGGTCGTCGGCGGCTTCGACCTGTCGATCGGCTCCGTCGCCACCAGCGCCATGATGGCAGCCGCCTATGTCATGGTGGTGCTGGAGCAGAACGCCGTCGTCGCGGTCGTCGCCTGTCTCCTGATCGGCGCCATCGTCGGGCTCATCAATGGCTGGCTGATCGTCTATATGCGCGTGCCGGATCTCCTGGCGACGCTCGGCATGATGTTCCTGCTCGTCGGTTTGCAGCGTATCCCGACCGAGGGCCGCTCGATCGCCACCGGTATGACAATGCCCGACGGCTCGGTCGCCAACGGCACGTTCGGCGCCGCCTTCCTGGCGCTCGGCCGCCACCGCTTCGATTTCTTCATCCCCAACCTCATCCCGGTTTCGGTGGTCGTCCTGCTCTTGCTTGCAGTGATGATCTGGTTCTTTCTTGAATACACCCGTTTCGGACGCATGATGTATGCGGTCGGCAGCAACGAACGGGCTGCCGAGCTCGCCGGCGCGCCTGTCAAGGCATACAAAATCTGGGCCTACGTTATTTCAGGGGTTTTTGCCTCGATCGGCGGCATTTTGCTCGCTGCCCGGCTTGGACGCGGCGACATCGCCTCGGGTAATAATCTCCTGCTCGATGCTGTCGCAGCGGCGCTCATCGGCTACGCGGTCCTCGGCGCCGCCAAGCCGAACGCCTTCGGCACGGCCGTCGGTGCGGTGTTTGTCGGCGTGCTGCTGCAGGGCCTGACGATGATGAACGCGCCCTACTACACGCAGGATTTCATCAAGGGCTTGGTTCTCGTGGTTGCCCTTGTCTTCACCTTCGCCCTTTCCGGTAGGGGCAAGAGATAGGATTTCGACAGATAGGATTTCGACCGGCTGAAATTTGAGTTCAACAAGTGGAGGAAACAACATGAAGATCACAAGAAGACTTTTGGGTAAGGCAGCACTCGGGCTTGCCGGCGCCGCGCTGCTGATGCAGGTCCCGGCGATGGCGCAGGACAAGCCGGCGCCGTTCGATAAGCCCGGCGCCGTCAAGATCGCGCTGGTCCGCTATCTCTCGACCGGTGACTTCTTCCAGGCCTATCTGTCCGGTGTCGAAGCGCAGGCCAAGGCGCTCGGCGTCGATCTGCGTGTCCTCGATAGCCGTCAGGACGCTGCCCTTCAGGCAGACATGGTCGACCAGGCCATTGCGCTCGGCGTCCAGGGCATCATCATCCAGCACGGCTTGACGGAATCGATGAAGGAAGCCGCCCAGCGCGCGGTCGACGCCGGCATCAAGGTCGTCGCCTTCGACGTCAACGTCGAAAACCCCAAGATACCGCAGATCGAGCAGTCCGACCGCGACCTCGCGCGCCTCGCGCTCGAACAGGCGGTCAAGGACAATGGCGAGAGCTGGAAGGCCGGCTACGTCTACGTCGCCGGCATCGCGCCGCTCGACCGCCGCAACGAGACCTGGGTCGATTTCAAGAAGAAATATGCCGGCATCAACGAGGCGGCGATGTTCGGCACGCTCGACAATCCGATCGCCAATTCCGTCGCCAACCAGGCCCGCTCGGTGCTCTCGGCCAACCCCGACATCAAGGTGATGTTCGCGCCCTATGATGAATTTGCCAAGGGCGTGAAGATCGCCGTCGACGAGGCCGGTCTGTCCCAGGACATCAAGATCTATTCGGCCGACATCTCGACCTCCGACATCGCCGCGATGCGCGAGCCTGACAGCGCCTGGGCGGCAACGGCCGCCACCAATCCGGCAGTCGTCGGCCAGGTTTCGGTGCGCGCGCTGGCGCAGCTTTTGGCCGGCGAAGACCCCGGCCACAACGTCATCGTGCCGCCGACGCTGATCACCCAGAAGGACCTGATCGACAAGGACATCAAGAACATGGAAGACCTCTCGGCCAAGCTGCCGCAGTTCGCCCATGCCGATGTCGCGATGCCGGCCTGGATGCCGAACCCGAACGCCAAGTAACGTTCCATCGCAGGCGCAAGGAAAGAGCGGCTCGCGGGCGGCTTTTGGGTCGCTCTTTTCTAATGCATGTCGCGCAAAAGTGTGCAGCGGTTTTGCGACAACGACATGCATAAAAACAACAACCTAAAGCGCGTCGCATGAGGCCGGTCAAACGCGACGCGCTTTAGGTCTGAATGCCTGCTCCGTCAGCCTCTCTGGTTTTTTACACCCAGTGCTCCGGATCGCGCATCCCGTGGACGATTGCCACGACCAGGATGCCCTCCAACTGCGGTTCGTAGATGACGATGTAGCGGCCTTCGATGAGCACGCGGGCCGTCAAGCTCAACTCTGGCCTGGCTGTGCCCATCTTGGGATGCTCCGCCGCCAGCTCCAGTTTGTCAAAAAAGCGCATAAGCAGCTTGTCGGCTGCCTTTTCATTCTCGATTGCGATAGTGCGCCAAATATCCCGCAAATCCTGCGAGGCGCGCGGCGTGAGCCGATATCTAGCCACGGGCGCGGCGTTCTGCTTTCAAACCGCGTATGAACTCGGCGGGTTCAACTTCCACCGGCTTGCCGCTGGCCATGCCGTCGGCATAGGCCCGTTTCAAATGTTCCAACTCCAAGGCGCGCAATTCCTCGCGCTGTTCCCACAGGCGCAGGGCGTCGCGGACAATCTCGCTGTTAGAGGCATATCCCCCGCCCTCGATAGCGCTTTGCAGGCGGGCCGCCTGTTGCGGGGTGAGGGATATGGTAAGGGTGCGCATGGGTTGGGTTTTCATGCCTAACCGTATATCATATCTCACGAGATCTAACAATCTTTGTTAGGATTTCCGGTGATCTCCCACCGCGAGGATGGCAAAGTTTCAGTTACCTCAACGCCGCGGCGATGTTGCCGCCGTCGACCGTCGTGACATCGGCGGTGGTCCGCTCGGCCAGCGCATGATGCAGGAAGGCTTGGGCGACGTCCCCGGCCGTCACTTCCTGCCCAAGCAGATTGCCCGCCATGTATTCCTTTTCCGACACGCCGCGCGCGCCCGAGCGGCTGGCAATCATGGCGTCGGTCAACAACCCCGAACGGATGCGATCGGCGTTGACGGCATTCGAGCGGATGCCATGGGCGCCATAGTCGAGGGCATACTGCCTGGACAGGAACAGCGTCGCCGCCTTTGGTATGCCATAGGCGCCGAACTTCGGACCCGGATTGATCGCCTGCTTGGAGGTGTTGAACAGCAGCACGCCGCCGGTGGCCTGTTCGAGCATGATGCGCACCGCGTTCTGCGCCGCCGACTGGTGGGCGAAGAAATTGAGTTCGAAGCTCTTGCGCAAAGTGGCGTCGTCGAGCTCGCCGATCCTGCCTTCCCAGGCCGCACCGGCATTGGAAACCAGGATATCGAGGCCGCCGTAGACGGCGACCGCCTTGTCGAACGCAGCGCGCATCTGCGCCGGATCGGTGATGTCGGCACCAATGCCGATCGAACTGTTGCCGGCCTTTTTTGCTGCCTCGGCAGCCCTTGACGCGTCGAGATCGACAACGACGGCATGGGCCCCGTTGTCGGCGAACAGCTTTGCCGTGGCGGCGCCGATCGCGCCGGCGCCGCCGGTGACCAGCACAACCTGGCCGGTCAGCGGCTTCGGCTTGTTGGAGGCGAGCTTGGCCTGTTCCAGCGACCAGTATTCGAGCGGGAACAGGTCGGCTTTGGACAGCGGGCGGAAATCGCCGATCGCTTCGGCTCCGCGCACCGCCTCGATCCACATTTCACCGACGTCGGAGGCGATCTTCGCATCCTTCAGCGTGCGGCCATGGCCGAACATGCCGAGGCCCGGCACCAGCGTCAGGCGCGGCATCTGGTCGAGCATCGTGCGCTTCACATCGTCGAGTGCGTCGTTGGTTTCGAAGTAAGCGCGATAGTCCTTGGCGAATTTCTCGACATGTTGGCTGATGACGGATTTGTAGTCGCCGATCTTGTCGGCGTCGGGTGCCGGCAGCGCCATCGGTCCGGTCTTGATGCGGATCGACAGGTCGGGCGTCGACACGCCGCGCCCGGCAAAGTCGGCAATCCTGGCCGAATTGATGAAATCGACGATCGCTTCCGAGGTGCGGAAATCGCTGATCATGCGGTCGAAGCGGCCTTCACCGCGCGCTACCGCCACCGCGCCGCGCAGCATCGGCGCGATATCCGCAGGCTTCGCCAGTCTGACCGGCAAGGCGGCTTTTTCGGTGCGGGGCTTACCGTGGCTGGCGATGAAATCCTCGGCGACGTTCACATAATGGATCATCCGGTCGTAGGCCTGTTTGGCATCGTCGCCGAAGGTGAAAATGCCATGCTTGTCGAGGATCAGGCCTTCGACCGTCGGGTCGGCGTCGAAGACATCGGCAGCCGCCTTCGCCAGGTCGAAGCCCGGCATGATGTAGGGCACGAATCCCATCTTGCTGCCGAAGACCTTCATGCTCAGCGCCTCGCTGTCGTCCTGGTCGACGATGGCCAGGATGGCGGTCGAGTGCGTGTGGTCGACAAATTTGTGCGGTAGGAAGGCGTGCAGCAGCGTCTCGACCGAAGGATTGGGCGAAGACGGGTCGATGAGGTTCACCCGCTGCAGGGCGACCATATCCTCATCGGAGAGTTTTTTGAGCGATCGCGCCTTCAAGAGGGCGCCGAGCTTGACCGCCGGCAGGCCCTGCGGCTCGATGACGCCCATGTCCCAGCCGCTGCCCTTGACGCAAAGCACGTCCCATTCGTCGCCGACGAGATCGGTGGCCTTTGTCTTGCAGGAGGTGTTGCCGCCGCCATGCAGGACAAGCCGCGGTTCGCCGCCTAGAAGCCGTGTCGTGTAGACGCGCAGCGCCAGGTCACGGGCAACACCCTTGTTTGCATAGTCGGCAACCAGCTTCTCCGCGTCGCCGTCGTTCCACAGGTTCTTCATGTTCGCTTCGTCCGATTTCTCTTTGTGTGAACAGGAACGCCGCGACGCCTTGATGACAATGCGCCCGCGGCGGAGTTTTACGTATCTAGGCGACCTTTTCCGCTGCCGGTCCGGCATGGTCGAGCAGCCGTCGCGCCATCCGTGCGCCGACCACCAGATGCGTGCACAACCCACCCGCGATCGCCGCCACCAGCGGTCCGAACTTGCTGTCCTCCTGCACCACCACGAGGCGCTTTTCGATCTTGCGCAGCGATGACAGCTCCGCCGAAATGACCCGCCGGTTGTAGCTGCAATCGAGCGCCTGACCTTGCGCGTCGATGATCTGCCCAGCGATGACGCCGGCAGCCCCGGCGCGGCGCAGCACCTCCATTTCGCTCGCAGTCAGCGCGCCGCATTTGACGACATGGCTGTCGGCGTCGACGGTGCCGACCGAGTAAAGCGCCAGGTTGCATTCACTAATGCCCGATAGCTGCTCGCGGATCACCGGCTCGGCGCGGAGGCCGCGCGCCAGTTCTTCCGTCGTCAGCACCAGCGGTGCATAGAAATTGAGCCCCTCGGCGTTGAGCCGGCGGGCGATTTCCATGGTGCATTGGTCGGGCCGGTAGGAGTAGGGGGCTCCGAGGTTGCCGCAGAGCTGCACCACCGTGACATCCTGCAGATCGGCATAGGACATGATGTCGGCGATCGTATAGATGGTCCGCCCCCAGGCGACGCCGATGCGGTCGCCCTTCTTGATCAGTTCGAGAAAGACGCTGGCCGCCAGCACCGCGATGTCGGTCGACGGATCGGCGATATGGCCGTTTTCCGGCGCGATCCAGACGGCGTCGAGCTTCAGCGCGTCTTCGAGCTGGCGCGCCAGGACGTCGTCGGTGAAAAGCTGGGTCGAGGTCGAGATGTTGACGATGCCGGTCTCGCGCGCCTTGCGCAGATACATGGCGACCGAGGCTCGGGAAATCTTGAGCTGGCTGGCCACCTGGTCCTGGCGCAAGCCATGGGCATAGTAGAGCCAGGCGGCTTTGTGGATAAGCTGTTCTGCCGGTCGGATCGCCATGCCATCTCCTCACTGACATTATTCACGGCTCTCGACAAAAGTCAAACGCGGCCGAGGTGCTGGCCGCTTTTCGCCCGTTGCCAGGCAACGGAGCGCGAGATCTCCGCTATGTCAGTAATTGCGCATTCATTGTTATTGCAGTACCATTTACGAAACAGGAGGCTCGAGAATGAACGTCTCATTGGGAGATCGCTGGGAAGCCTTTGTGGCCAACATTGTGAAGCGTGGCCGCTACGGCTCTGCCAGCGAAGTCGTGCGCGAGGGCCTGCGCCTGGTCGAGGAACGCGAGGAAAAGCTGAAGGCCTTGCGCGCCATGCTGGACAAATCGTTTGCCGACGACGGCGAAGCGACCGAGCAGGATATTGATGCGGCCATGGAAGCCAAGGCTGAGCAACTCGCAAAGGAAGGCTTCTAGGAGTGCCACGGCTGCGCATGTTGCCGTCGGTCCAAACAGATTTGGTTGATATCTTTGAATACATAACTCGCGAAAGCGGCAGCCTGGCGATCGGCCGACGTTTTGTGGATGCTCTGCGCCAGAAATGCCGTGATCTGTCGAGCTTGCCGGCGACGATTGGCCGTGCTCGTCCCGATCTGCGGCCAGATATCAGAAGTTTCGCTTTCAGAGGATACGTGATTTTCTTCCGCTATAACGGCGATTGGTTCGAGGTGGCGAATATCGTCGAAGGGCATCGGGACATCGATAGTTTATGGTCAGAAGGTAAGGGCGAGGAGTAGCGGCGGGAGTAGCTGAGGCGGCCTCGTCCGCGGCGTCCCGTGGTTGGAAGCGCTCGATATTGGGGAGGACGGGATGGGCAATCCCTACGAACAGGATCTCGACAGGAAACCAGCCAACCACCAGCCGCTGACGCCGCTCAGCTATCTGGAGCGGGCGGCAAAGACCTTTCCCGACCATGTTGCTATCATCCATGGTCGCCAGCGCACGACCTATCGTGAATTCTGGCGGCGGTCGCTGAAGCTTGCCTCGGCGCTGCAGAGGCGCGGCATCGGCAAGGGCGACACCGTCACCGTCATGTTGTCCAACACGCCGCCGATGCTGGAAGCGCATTTCGGCGTGCCGATGATCAAGGCGGTACTGCATTCGCTCAACACCCGCCTCGATGCCGCGGTCATCGCCTTCCAACTCGACCATGCCGAAACCAAGCTGCTTGTCGTCGATCGCGAATTCGCAAATGTCGTCAGCGAGGCGCTGGCGCTGGCTAAGGTAAAACCGCTGGTCATCGACTATGACGATCCCGAATACGCCACCGATGCCCCTTATCCCAAGGGCGAGCGGATCGGCACCCTCGACTACGAGAACTTCGTCGCGGGTGGCGACGAGGATTTCGCCTGGTCGATGCCGGACGACGAATGGGATGCGATCTCGCTCAACTACACTTCCGGCACGACAGGCAATCCCAAGGGCGTCGTCTATCATCATCGCGGTGCGGCACTGATGGCCTACGCCAACACCATCCATGCCGCTATGGGCAAGCATGCGGTGTATCTGTGGACGCTGCCGATGTTCCACTGCAATGGCTGGTGCTTTCCATGGACGCTGGCCGTGCAGGCCGGCACCCATGTCTGCCTGCGTTGGGTGCGGCCGAAGCCGATCTATGACGCCATTGCCGATCATGGCGTCACCCATCTGTGCGGCGCGCCGATCGTGATGTCGGTGCTGATCAATGCCAGGGACGAGGACAAGCGGCAATTTCCGCAGACGGTCACCTTCAGCACGGCCGCGGCACCGCCGCCGGAAGCAGTGCTGTCGGGCATGGCCGATGCAGGCTTTGTGGTCACTCACCTCTATGGCCTTACCGAGACCTATGGCCCGGCCGTCGTCAACGAATGGCATGGCGAGTGGGACGGGCTCGACAAGGGTCTCAGGGCGGCGAGGAAGGCCAGGCAAGGCGTGCGCTATGCCGCGCTCGAGGATCTGACAGTGATGGACCCCAAGACGATGGATGAGACGCCGGCCGACGGCGAGACGATCGGCGAGGTCATGTTCCGCGGCAACATCGTCATGAAGGGCTATCTGAAGAACCGCAAAGCGAGCGACGAGGCCTTTGCCGGCGGCTGGTTCCACTCGGGCGACCTCGGCGTCAGGCATCCCGACGGCTACATCCAGCTCAAGGACCGCTCCAAGGACATCATCATTTCCGGCGGCGAGAACATCTCCTCGATCGAGGTCGAGGAGGCGCTCTACAAGCATCCTGCCGTCGCATCCTGCGGCGTCGTTGCCAGGCCCGACGACAAATGGGGCGAGGTGCCGGTCGCCTATGTCGAGCTGAAGCCGGGCAGGACGGCGACCGAAGCCGAGATCATCGATCACTGCCGCGCGCTGCTCGCCCGCTTCAAGGTGCCGAAGGCGGTGATCTTCGCCGAAATCCCGAAGACCTCAACCGGCAAGATCCAGAAGTTCAGGCTGAGGGAGATGGCGAAGGGGTAGTTAGGTCAGAACCCATTAATCCGTGCCAGATCACCATTGGCCCAGCTAAACCCAGCTTGAACGGAGCAAAAAAGATCACTCAGTGTCGGATCGAGTGCCTCCCGATCGTCCTCGATACAGAACCAACTCGGCAGAAGATCCAGCATGAGGAGCATTCCAATGGAGAACACCGCTGTCGGCAAAGCCGGACGGATCGTCGCCCTGACCGGGGTCATACTGCCGCTTCTCATGATCGGCGGGATGAAGTTCACGGCGGTGGAGATCGAGGCGTTGAGGCCGTTGATCAGCGGCACGCCTTGGCTCGCCTGGATGTATCCGGTTTTTGGTGAAGCCGGCGCCTCTTATGTGCTTGGTGTCGTCGAGATCGCGACCGCACTTCTCCTGATTGCCTGCCCCTGGTCGGCTGGCGCCGGTGTGGCCGGCGGGGCATTGGCGGTCCTGATTTTCCTGGTCACCTGTTCGATCATGGTTGCCCTGCCGATCTGGGAGCCGACGCTGGGCTTTCCCGCGCTCGGTCCCGCCGGTCAGTTCCTGATCAAGGACATCGCGCTGCTCGGCATCGCGCTTGTCATACTGGGCGAAAGCCTGAACAGATTAAACAAATCGGCTACCTAAGCCAATCCGAGTCGAAGGCGAGTGGCAGACGTCATCCGCATAGCGCGCCAATGCGATCTTGTGGGGGCATAGGTTCGCTGCCTGCGCGGCTACCGGATTTGCAACCTTCGACTAGATCGAAAACGCCCCGCTCGCCACCACAATGCAGCGTCCCGATACGCTCACTGAGCCGGCATCTACATCTACCTCAATGATGCTGGTACGTCCGAGCGCCGTGCCTTGCTCGACCTTGACTACGCCGGGCTGTGCAAGACCGTGTGCAACGAGGTGTGCGGCGAGCGGACCAGCCGCCGTACCGGTTGCCGGATCCTCTGAAATGCCAACAGTCGGGTTGAAAAACCGTGCATACGCTGTGGTTTCGGGCTGGCGTGGATCGAGTGAGAAGACGTAGCAGCCTTCCCCGCCGACCTCGTTGAGCAGGTCGAAAAGTTGCTTGGCATCAGGCGAAATCCGGTCGACGGCTTCGCGATCGCGGATCGGCACCAGGAGATGGGCAGCACCAGTCGAGACCACCTGGCAAGGCACGACATCCGCCGCTATTTCTTCAGTGTCAAGGCCGAGTGCCTTGGCAAGAGCGCCAAGGTTTGAGAGCTGCCGGCCAGCCACTGGGGCTTCTTGCTGCATAATGATCTTTTCGAGTTTCCCTTGGCTTTGCCAGATAGCCAATGGATATACCAAGTCGCCGATCTGTTGGTGAAACCATGTTGGGCCATCGCCCAGATCGAGCCGCCCCGCTGCAGCGAGCCACCACCAAGCCCCTAGCGTGTTGTGGCCGCCTGCACCGAAAACCTCTACACCTTTCGGCGTGAAAGAGCGCAACTTCCAGTCGGCGTCCGCCCGGGTCGCCGGTAGCACAAAGGTTGTCTCGGACTGGTTGAACTCACGTGCAATGTTCTGCATGAGCTCAAGCGCCAACTCGCCACCGCTGTCGACCACCGCAAGTGAATTGCCCGTCAGCGGCTCTACCGCGAAGACATCGACGAAATGAAATGGAATTGTTCTGCTCAAGTGTCCTCCGATGACCGCAATTGGGCCCGTTTCAGTCGTTGGGGCTGAATGTTTGGAAGGTCGCCAATGTCCCCGCATTTGCAGGCAATTTCTAATGCATGCGGCCCAAAAGTGCGCTGCGGTTTTGGGACAACGACGTGCATAAAGCTAGAGATTTAAAGCGCTCGCATGAATCCCTTCAGGCGACGCGCTTTAACGAAGATGCGAGAGCACGTTGAGCAGTTTGCCGGTCGGGTCGGCAATGAAGAAACGTCTTACGCCCCACGGTTCGTTGGTCAAGTCATAGACCACTCTGCAGCCGATCTCGTTTGCGCGAAGATACACCTCGTCGACATTGTCGACCTCGATCGACAGATCGGGCACCGGCGTGCCTGAGCCGCCCTCGCTGGCGATGCTGATCTGGGGGATGGTTGTTTCGCTGGACGCCAGCGTGACGAGCCACCCGTGATCCATCACGGCATCGAGCCCGAACAGGTCGGAATAGAACTTCCGAACATCCGGAATGCTGTCTGTTGCAATATTCGTGACGATGCGCAGTACGGTCATCCCATAAACTCCTTTCCGCATTAGATGATAATGCATTGCTGCGCACACTGGAGCCCGTTTTGAACAAATAGCGGGCCGATCATCTGAGCCGCAAAACGCCGTAGATGAGCATTGATGGCCTGGCGGGTACATGTGCACTGCCAGTAGCAGGTTCATTAACGCTGATCACGCCCAAGTGGTGTCAACAGATGTCACCAGTCGCCTAAGACGGATAATGTCACCTGTTGACAGGCGGGTGATTTCGAATTACGAGTGACGAAATTCAAAATTCGTCATTCGTAATGAGCTCATGAAAAAAGATGTCTGATACCCTCGATACGACGGCCGACCTGGTCCGGCAGGAGAATGTCGCGCGCATCCTCGATTGCGCCGAGCGACTGTTCCGCCATTACGGCTACGGCAAGACCAATGTCGCCGACATAGCGCGTGAACTCGGCATGTCGACGGCCAACATCTATCGTTTCTTCGCCTCCAAGGTCGAAATCCATCAGGCCGTTTGCGGCCGCATGCTCGCTACCTGCTACCAACTGACCTACGACGCCTGCCATGGTCCCGGAACGGCCAGCGAAAAGCTTCGCCGCTACGTTCAAACGCATTATCAGTGGACCCGCGACACCATGCTCGACCAGGAGAAGGTGCACGAAATGGTCGTCGTTGCCATCGAACGCGATTGGCATGTCATCGAGAAGCATATCGACAGGATCCGCGGCTTGGTGGCGGAGGTGATCAGCGACGGTATCGCAACCGGCGAGTTTGCCGATCAGGACCCGGAAGTCGCTTCGCGCTGTTTCAGCGCCGCCATCATCACCCTCTGTCATCCGCAGATGGTCGCCCAGTGCCTTGCCAAAAAGAATCGGGCGATGCCGGACGAGCTTATCGAGTTTGCGATCAGGGCCTTGAAGAAATGACCGGCGGCGTCGGCCGGTTGCCGATAATTCATCTCCAGTTCGGGAGTACGCAAGTGTCTTTGTCCAAATCCATCATGAACAGGCTACCGGCCGTTGGTCCGGCTCTGGTCGTCCTCGCGGCGCTCGGGCTCGCCGGCTGCTCGCAAGAAAAAGTGGAGGTCAAGGACATTATCCGGCCAGTCAAGGTCGTCGAGATCGCCAAGGCGAACGATACGCGTGAGCTTTCCTACTCCGGATCGGTGCGCGCCCGCACCGAGATGAATCTCGGGTTCCGCATCAACGGCAAGATCACCGAGCGCCTGGTCGATATCGGCCAGCGCGTGAAGCCGGGCGACGTTCTGGCCCGCATCGATCCCGCCGACTACGACCTTTCGGTCAACAGCGCCGAGGCCAGCCTCGAGGCGGCCGAGCGGCAGGTCGAGACGACAGGCCTTGCCCGCCGTCGTGCCGAACAGTTGTTTGCCAAGAACTTTGCGTCGAAATCGCAGCTCGAACAGGCAACGCTCAGCTATGATCAGGCAGTCGCCACCCGAAATTCCGCCCGCTCAGCGCTAGATCAGGCGAAAAACCAGGTCCTCTACACCGACCTCAAGGCGGACAGGAACGGCATCGTCACATCAGTCGCCGCCGATGTCGGTCAGGTGGTCGGCTCCGGCACGCCGGTTGTGACGGTTGCCGTCGATGGCGAAAAGGAAGTGCTGATCGCCGTTCCGGAAATGGATATCGCCCAGTTCAAGCCGGGCAAGAATGTCAAGGCAAGCTTCTGGTCCGACGATGCGTTGACGCTCGACGGCAAGGTCCGTGAAGTCGCCGGCAGCGCCGATCAGCAGTCGCGTACCTTTGCCGTTCGCGTCAGCCTGCCCAACGATCCGCGCGTGCTTCTCGGCATGACCGCGAACATTGAGGCGTCGGCGGCCAACAACAGCCCGCAGAGCGTATCGATCCCGTTGAGCGCCCTAGCGCAAAAGGATGGCCAGCAGGTCGTCTGGACCGTGGACCGCAACGGCGAGACCGTCCATGCGCGTCCGATCAAGGTCGCCGAGTTCACCGCCGACGGCGTGCATGTTGCCGAAGGATTGAACCCCGGCGACATCGTCGTTGCGGCGGGCACGCAATTCATGGCCGAAAATCTGAAGGTCAAGCTGACCGGCGATGCGGTGCAACAGTCCGCATCGGCGGACGACGATGGCAATGCCGCCAAGCGCGTGCGCTGACGGCCAAGCAAATTAAACCGGCTTTTCCTCGCATCGGCGCAAGCCGCGAGGTCAAGCAGGTCATGGTTTCCGGGCGGCAGGTGCCCGATTGTCGAGACGTCAGGTCGATGTAACCCCCCACATCGATCCTCGCGTCCCACCGCGATGAGTGTCTCTCCGCTCGGAAAGCCTCGCCGCCCGGAAGCCAGCATTAGAAGCTCCGTGGGCATGCCGTGTGCGTGCGCTGACGATCAGACAAATGGACTGGCGCTATGACCACCGACACCAATGAAAAGCGGCCCTTCAATCTTTCGCGCTGGGCAATCGGGCACCCGAGCATTGCGCGGTTCCTGTTCGGCTTGATCATCGTTGCCGGTGCGCTCGGCCTGATGCGCATGGGCCAGAAGGAAGACCCGGACTTCACCTTCCGCGTCATGGTCGTCCAGGCTGTCTGGCCGGGGGCCTCGATCCAGGAGATGGAGGACCAGGTCGTCAACAAGATCGAGCGCAAGCTGCAGGAAACGCCGCATCTCGATTTCGTCCGTTCCTACACGCGCGCCGGCAGCGCCATCATCACCTTGCAGGTGGAAGGCGACACCAATCCCACGCAAGTCGCGGATGCCTTTTACCAGGTACGCAAGAAGGTCGGCGACATCGCCAATGAGCTGCCTCAGGGGCTGCTCGGGCCCTACTTCAACGATGAGTTCGGCGACACTTTCATCACCTTGCATTCGATCAGCGGCGACGGCTACAGCTATCCCGAGCTGAAGAAATTAGCCATCCAGGCGCGTGACATGCTGCTGACGACGCCCGGCGTCGAAAAGGCCGTGATCATCGGCGACCAGCCGGAAAAACTCTACATCGACGTTTCGTCCAAGGTACTTGCCGAGCGCGGCCTGACGCTCACCGATCTGCAGAACGCGATCAAGGGCCAGAACAATGTCGATCCGGCAGGCTCGGTCGACACCGGCCAGCGTTCGGTGCGCATCTCGGTCGAAGGCAACGTGACGGAGGCGGCCGACATCCGCGAACTTCGCCTGCGCGCCGGCAACCAGGTGACGCGCCTCGGCGACATCGCCACCGTGACCACAGGCCTCGAAGACCCCTATCAGCGCAAATACCGCTTCAACGGGCACGACAGTGTCCAGGTCGGCGTCGTCATGGCCAAGGGCTTCAACGTCACCGATGTCGGCAAGGACGTTGAGGCGACCTATCACCGCTTCGAAGAGGCGTTGCCTTACGGCGTTTCGGTCGATCAGATCGCCGACCAGCCGGAAGTCGTCAGGGAAGCGGTGACCGAGTTCATGGAAGCGCTTGGCGAGGCGCTGCTGATCGTGCTTGTCGTCTCGTTCCTGACGATCGGCTGGCGTTCGGGCCTGGTGATCGCGATCACCATTCCGCTCGTTCTGGCCGCCACCTTCGCCATCATGTACGAGATCGGCATCGATCTGCAGCGCATTTCGCTCGGCGCGCTGATCATCGCGCTCGGCCTGCTCGTCGACGACGCGATGATCGTCGTCGAAATGATGGAGCGCAAGCTCGAGGAAGGACTTGTCAAGGTCGAGGCGGCGAGCTTCGCCTATACCTCGACGGCCTTCCCGATGTTGTCCGGCACGCTGATCACCACGGCCGGCTTCATTCCGGTCGGCTTCGCGGCCTCGACGGCCGGTGAATACGTACGCACGCTGTTCTACGTCGTCGGCATCGCGCTGGTCGTCTCCTGGTTCGTGGCGGTCTACTTCACGCCGTGGCTTGGTCATATGATCCTCAAGCAGCGAAAACACGCCGGCAGCCATCACGATGTTTTCGATACGCCCTTTTACCGCCGGCTTCGCGCCACCGTCGGCTGGTCCGTGCGCCACCGCATCATCGTGCTGGCCATGACACTGGTGACCTTCGCAACCAGCCTGTGGGCGTTCCAGTTCATCCCGCAGAATTTCTTCCCGCAGTCATCGCGTCCGGAAATCCTTGTCGACCTCTGGCTGCCGGAGGGCACCAGCATCAAGGAAGTCGAGACGCAGGCCAAGGCGCTCGAAACCAGGATGATGGACGACAAGGACAAGCGCTTCATCGCCACCTATATCGGTGAGGGCGCGCCGCGCTTCTTCCTGCCGCTCGACCAGCAGCTTCGCAATCCGAACTTCGCCCAGCTTCTGGTGATGGCCAATGACGAACCGGCCCGCGAACGGCTGATCGTCAAGCTGCGCACCATTCTGGCCGAGGATCTCCCGTCGGTCCGCGCCAAGGTCGACCGCCTGTTCCTCGGGCCACCCACGGGCTGGCCGGTGCAGATGCGCGTCATGGGCCCGGATCGCCAGGAGGTGCGCCGCATCGCCGACGAGGTGAAGGCGAAGTTCCAGGCAAATCCGCTGCTCGGCGCCGTTCACGACGACTGGCTGGAGCCAGTGCCGGAGATGAAGCTGGTGATCGACCAGGATCGCGCCCGGGCGCTCGGCGTCACCTCGCAGCGCATCCGCCAGACGCTGCAGGCAAGCATGACGGGGGCGCCGCTCGATGATTTCCGCGACGGCGAGGAGACCGTTTCGATCGTCGCCCGGGAACCGGAGGCGAGCCGCCACCTGCTGTCGGCGGTCGACTCGGTCTCTGTCCCGACGGATTTCGGTGGCTTCGTGCCACTGTCGCAGGTCGCCAAGGTCGTCCCGGTGCTGGAGCAAGGCGTCGAATGGCGCCGCGACCGCCTGCCGACCATCAGCGTGCGTGCCACGCTGCCGGATGGCGTGCAGTCGAACGATGTCGTGATGAAGATGTACAGCGAGATGCAAGGCCTGCGCGACGGTCTGGCACCCGGCTACAACATCGAGATCCAGGGCGGCGCCGAGGATTCGGCCGAAAGTCAGGCCTCCATTGCTGCGAAAGCTCCAATCATGCTGGCCGTCATCGTCGTGCTGCTGATGATCCAGCTGCAGCACTTCGGCAAGGCGATGCTGGTGCTGGCGACCGGTCCGCTCGGCATCATCGGCGCGGCGGCGGCACTTTTGATCAGTGGCGCACCGTTCGGCTTCGTCGCCATCCTCGGCGTGATCGCGCTGCTCGGCATCATCATGCGCAACTCGATCATCCTGGTCGACCAGATCGACCAGGATATCGCGGCCGGCATGGAACACTCGGAGGCCATCATCGGCTCGGCGGTCCGCCGTTTCCGGCCGATCATGCTGACGGCGTTGACGGCGGTCCTGGCGCTGATCCCGATTTCGCGTGGCGTCTTCTGGGGTCCGCTCGCCTACGCCATGATGGGCGGCATCCTGGTCGCCACGGTGCTCACCATTCTCGTCCTTCCGGCAGGCTATGCCTTGTTCTTCGGCAGGGAGCGCAAGAAGGCCGAGGACGCGGAGCAGGCGGCCGAGCCGGAGCTGGCAGAAAACGACGACAGACCGCGACTGGCTCTGGCAGCCGAATAGAGCTGTTGGCAGATGTGACGTCCAGGGATTAAATCCGCCCACCGGCAGAGCGCTGGAGGAGGACGTCATGACCGTAGCTCAGACACCGGTGGCGCTGCGCCAGCCGATCGACGGACGCCACCGTCAGATGTTCGTCGATGGCGCCTGGGTCGACGCCCGCTCGGGCCGGACCATGGGGACCCGCAATCCCGCCACCGGCGCGGTCATTGCCACGGTGCCGCGCGGCGACCGCGAGGATATCGAGCTGGCGGTGGCCGCGGCGCGCAGGGCCTTCGACGGGCCATGGAGCCGGTTCAAGCCCTATGAGCGGCAGGTGCTGCTCCTCAAGATCGCCGACCTCTTCGAAAAGCACTGGGAGGAGATCAGCCGCTCGGACACGACCGACATGGGCATGCCGATCGTGCGCACCCGCGCCAACCGCAACCGTGTCATCGGTATGCTGCGCTATTACGCCGGCATGGCAACGTCCCTGCATGGCGAGACGATCGAGAACTCGCTGCCGGGCGAAATCATCTCCTTCACGCGCAAGGAGCCGGTCGGCGTCGTCGGCGCCATCATCCCGTGGAACGCACCGACGGCCGCTTCGATCTGGAAGATCGGACCGGCGCTGGCCACCGGCTGCACGGTGGTGCTGAAACCTTCCGAAGAGGCACCGCTGACGCCGCTGTTGATATCCGACATCATGAACGAGGCCGGCGTTCCCCAAGGCGTCGTCAATATCGTGACCGGCACCGGCGCCGAGGCGGGTGCGGCACTTGCCGAGCATATGGGCGTCGACAAGATCGTCTTCACCGGCTCGACGGCGACCGGCCAGTCGATCGTCCGGGCGTCGGCGGGCAACCTCAAGCGCGTCTCGCTGGAGCTCGGCGGCAAGTCGCCGGTCATCGTCTGTGCGGACGCCGATCTCGACAGAGCGGTGCCGGTGGCGGCGATGTCAGTGTTCGCCAATTCCGGCCAGATCTGCATCGCCGGCTCGCGCCTGTTCGTCGAGCGCTCCATCCATGACGAGTTCGTCGAGCGGCTGGCGGCCTATGCCAAGGGTCTCAGGATCGGCGACGGCATCGACCCGGCAACCGAAATCGGTCCGCTAGTCTCGGCAAAGCAGTTGCAGCGGGTCGCCTCGTATCTCGAAGCCGGCACGGCGGAGGGCGCAATCCTCGTCACCGGTGGCACGCGCCTTGTGGAAGGCGCGCTGGCCGCTGGCAATTTCGTCGCGCCGACGGTCTTTGCCGGCGTTTCGGACGACATGAAGATCGCGCGCGAGGAAATCTTCGGGCCGGTCATTTCGGCGCTGCCGTTCGATACGCTCGATGAGGCGATCGAGCGGGCCAACAACACACCCTACGGTCTTGCTGCCGGGGTCTTCACCCGCAATGTCGCCACCGCGCACCAGCTGTCGCGAAAAATCCGCGCCGGCTCGGTCTGGGTGAATACCTATCACGCCATCGATCCGGCCGTGCCCTTCGGCGGCTACAAGATGAGCGGCTACGGCCGCGAGGGCGGCGCCGAGCACCTCGACGAGTATCTCAACACCAAGGGCGTGTTCATCAAGATCGATTGAGCGATCCGCCTGCCAATCCTCCACCGCGGCGCTGACCGCCAAGATGCTGGCAAAGCCTGAAACAAAAAACCCGCCTCGGCGGCGGGTCGTTGCTCGGGTAGTGTCTCAGTTTGAAATCTGATTTTTCGCTTTGAGCGAGATCGGGTCCGTCTCGATTAGCCGAAGCGATCTCACCATGTCGGCAGTTTGAGTCTTGTAATTGAGAAAATGTGGCGTGGTGAGGTGCGCCTCATAGGCTGCTTGATCAGCGTAGCCTTCAATCACCAGCACCTTATCGCAGCTTCCCTTGACCGACAGCGCGTACAGGAAGATGACCCCAGGTTCTAGCCGCACCGAGGCTTCAATCTCTTCTGATAGGAGTGCGCCGTAAGCCTCGATCTGGTCGGGATCGATCTCCAGTTCTGCTATCCTGACAATCATTCGCTATTCCGCTTCCTGTACCGGTCGCAATGCGCATGACGCGGACGGCGTTGCCGATCACGTCGGCGGGGCGCTTCTGGCCTTTAGATCCGGTTGGCATGGCTACTCTCCTGAAGCGGCGGGCATGGCAGATCGGCATATGAGCAGAAAACGCAGCAATCGCCCGCTAAGGGCTTCAGGAGTAACCTGCAGTTTTTGCATTCGTAGAAGTGAACGCAGGCGTCGGTCGGCATCGTTTCCACAGACTGGTGCCCACAGTCCGGGCAAGTGATGGTGCTCTCAAGCTTCATTGCCGCTCCAATGCTTTCCGCTAAGCATATAGGAGTTCGGCCCGGATCGCGACAAGCGCGGCGTCAAATTTCAAACTGAGACACTACCCGACCTCGCGATCGCGAGCTTCCAGTGAGCGAGCTTGCGACGAGCCTCTGGAAGCAAATCGGATCGAGCGCGGCGGTCCGCACTCGATCCTTTCAGGCCGATGTCAGATGACGAACAGCCAGTTGGCTAGCAGCATCACCACGACGCCGGCGATCAGTGTCAGGTAGGGCAGGATGCCCGCCTTTCTGACGGCGAGATCGGACGATGTCATGCCGAGATCAGCCAGCATGTGGTCGGGGAATTTGCCCTTGTCCTGGACGTAATGCCGGAAGCAGAACACCGGGATGATGAGGGCAGCCGTGATGAGTCCTGCCCACAGCGCCATCGGGTTCCAGACCTTGGCGCCGGCGCCCATGAAGATCATGTTGACATAGGCAAGGATGGCGCCGAGGCCGAGCAGCCAGCTCGGTGCCTTCCACGGCCGCGCGATGTGGCCGTTGTCGATGCGTGGATCCAGCCGGCATTCAGGTTGAGGAAGTTGAAGATGATGTATCCGCAATTCGAAACGGCGAGGATGAAGAAGAAGCTGGTCGCATCGGCCGAAGCGATGGCCAGCACGAACAGATTGAAGATCAGGTCGGTCCACATCGCGCGGGTCGGGGCGCCATGCTCGTTGACGTGGCTGAGATAGCGCGGCAGCCAGCCATCGACCGAGCCCTGGTAGAGGGTACGCGAGGAGCCCGCCATCGCCGTCATGATGCAGAGCACCAGGGCCAGGATCATCAGCATCACCAGCAGGCTATGGATCAGCTGTCCGCCGCCGACCATGCCGGCCAAGGCGTCGGCAACGCCGGAGCCGTCGACGATCGGGGTCGCCAGCATGCCGTTCAAGCCGAGCACGCCCTGGAAGGTGAACGGCACCAGGATGAACAGCAGCATGCACAGCAGGCCGGAATAGAAGATCGCCTTGAAGGTGTCGGTGCCGGGATTCTTGAACTCGGAGGTGTAACAGACGGCGGTCTCGAAACCGTAGGTCGACCAGGCGGCGATGAACATGCCGCCGAGAACAAGCGTCCAGCCGGCGATGTTCCACGCCCCGGGCTCGGGCGCATAGGCGGCCGCGAGCGGCACCAGCGGCGAGAAATTCGCCCAGTCGATCTGGCCGGTGATGATCGGCACGACGCCGACGATTAGCATCGGAATGATGACGAACAGGCCGATATATTTCTGCACGTTGGCGGTGCCCAGGATGCCGCGATGCTGGATGGAGAAGATGATCAGCATCAGCACCGCACCGATGAAGAAGGTGGCGTTGAAGGTGAAGGAGACCGGACCCAGCGTGTGACCGTAGAGCGTCCAGTTGCGGATCGCCGGTGTTGCGGCCGCGCTCACCGCCGCGATGGCATCGGCGGCACTCGCCCCGGTATTTGCCGCGAGATAGGCGGCGACTTCCGGCGAGGTGTCGGTAAACAGCGGCACCGGCGCCAGCGCGTTGAGGATGTAGGCCGCGGCGATCGAGCAGCCGAGCGACAGCACCGGCGACCAGGCGAACCAGTTGCACCACACCGAAAGCGGCGCGATGAACTTGGAATAGCGCAGCCAGGCGGTGGCGCCATAGATCGAGGCGCCGCCGGACTTGTTCGGGAACAGGCCGGCGATTTCCGCATAGGTGAAGGATTGCAGGAAGCCCATGATCATGGACACGGTCCAGATCAGGAATGCCAGTTTGCCGGTCGTGCCGGCAATGCCGCCGATCGAAAACAGGACAAGGGCGGGAACGCCGCTTGCCACCCAAAAGGCGCCGCGCCAATCGATATTCCGGTGCAGCTGCCCTTCGGCAGGCGACACCAGGGCAGAGACTATCGTGCTCATATCTGTGCATTCCCCATTTTTGATGTTCCCCATCGGCGACAGCCGACACCTCGCGAGGCGTCACCGACGCACGCGTTGAACGACCTCAGGCGTTTCCGCTCAGTAGTATTTTTTTCTTACGAGTGAAGATTGACGCGTCACGCCTTCACGTCAAGCGTTTTTGTGAAGCTGTGCACATCGCAGATGTGGAACACGCGCCGGCGGCACGCGCCGCCAGCTGATTTCAGGCCGGAAATCGTCAGGAGCGCGGTCTGGTTTTTTGCGGGTCGTAGTGGGCGAAGGCGACGACGCGTGCCGGCAGCCGCTTGCTGTGGCCGTCGAGCTTGCCGATCTCGACCTCGGTGCCGATGGCGGCATGGGTGACGTCAAGCCTGGCCAGCGCGATGTTCTTGTTCAGCACCGGCGAGCGCATGCTCGATGTGACCTCGCCGATCTGAGCGCGGCCGACATGGACGCAATCGCCATGGCCGACCGCGACATTGGCGTCGATGTCGAGGCCGACCAGTTTCTTCTGCGGATTTTCCTTGCGCCGGATCAGCGCCTCGCGGCCGATGAAATCGTCGGTCTTGCTCTTCAGCGGCACGGTGAAGCCGATGCCGGCTTCGAACGGATCGGTCTGGTCGGAAAATTCATAGCCGGCAAAGATCAGCCCGGCCTCGATGCGCACCATGTCGAGCGCCTGCAGCCCCATCGGCTTCAGGCTGTGCGGCTGGCCGGCCTCCCAGATGGCGTCGAACACCTTTTCGGCGTCGCGCGGATGGCACCAGATCTCGTAGCCGAGCTCGCCGGTATAGCCGGTGCGCGAAACGACGACCGGAATGCCGTTGCCGCCGCCGATGCGGGCGACGGCGAATCGGAACCATTCGAGTTCCTCTATCGACGGCTGCAGCGGCGAGGTCCAGACGATTTCCTTCAGGATGTCGCGGCTTTTCGGTCCTTGCACGGCGACATTGTGCATCTGGTCGGTAGACGAGCGCACCAGCACGTTGAGGCCGAGGCTCATTGCCGTCTCGCGCAGCCATTCGCCGGAAAGATCGTCGCCGCCGACCCAGCGGAAATTATCCTTGCCGAGCCTGAGCAGCGTGCCGTCGTCGATCATGCCGCCATGCTCGTAGCACATGGCGGAATAGACCACCTGGCCGACGCCGAGTTTTTTCACGTCGCGGGTCAGCGTGTATTGCAGCAGCGCTTCCGAATCCGGGCCGGTGACCTCGAATTTGCGCAGCGGCGACAGGTCCATCATCACGGCATCCTGCCGGCAGGCCCAGTATTCATCGATCGGGCCCTCTTTGGCGAATGAATTGGCCAGCCAATAGCCCCTGTACTCGACGAAGTTGCGGGTGTGCTTGGCAAAGCTCGAATGAAAAGCGGTCTCGCGGGTCATTTTCGGTTCCGAATCGGGCGTCATGCGTCTGGCGATCGCTCGCGAGAATTTGTGCTGACCGGAATAGGTCCGCACATGGATGTCGGTCAGGTTCCAGCCATTGGCCGGCGTCGTGTCGTCGGGGCAGGCGGACGAGACGCAGACGATGTCGGTAAGCGCGCGCAGCAGCACATAGTCGCCCGGCCGCGACCACGGCTCGTCGGAAACCATGACGCCATGCGCGTCGATCGCCGTGTTGAAGAAGAAGTTGATCGCCATCCAGCCCGCGCGCGGGCTAACGCCCTTATCGGCGAGCGCCCGGTTGAAATTCTCCGAGCAGTTGGGGTGACCGGGATAGCCGATATCATCGTAATATTTGGCGGCGCAGGCGAGCGCGAATGCATCGTGCCGCCCGCATGTGTCCTGCACCACCTCGACCAGCGGCTCCATGTCCTGGTCGTAATATTTCGAGTGCAGGCCGGGCATTGGGTAGCTGGAGCCCATCAGCGTGCGGGTCGTCGTCACGTCGAGCGGATGGTCGCGCCCCTTGTCCAGCTTGCGCGCCGAAAAACACTGGAAATCGGTACATTGGCGCCCGTCGACATCGATGATCTGCAGATAGTCGCCGGCTTTGACGAAGTAGGATTCGGCGGTCGCCGAATGGACGCGCAAATCGAGCACTGGTTCGGCCAGCGGGTCGCCCAATTGCGACTTCGCCGCTGGGCGAATGGTGGCGCGCCGGACAATGACGTTGAGCGGCGTCGCCGTGTCATGGCCGTCGACGAGCATCGGCCCGCCCGGGGCGGCAATGAGCATCGAGCCGTCGCGGGCGACGGTAAAACTCTGTTCAGTGCCGGCAGGGGTGGCGCCGCCGAAGACGCGAACCGCCCTTGCTTGATCAAGTTGCACCTGGCGTCGCTCGAGCCCTCGGCGCAAGGAAGCGAGGCTGTCATCGCCATCGGCCAGCAGCGTCTTGATGCCGGCGGCGTTGCTGTTCGATTTTTCGCCGAAAATGCCGGCGTCGGTGGCGCCGCTCCTGTCCCATGCCAAAAGCTCGCACGCCTGCCCGCCTTCGACATTGCGCACGCTGATCGTGTCGCCGGCCTCGACGTCGATGAGGGCCGCGCCATTGCCTTGGACGCAATAGCGCTCCATGCCAGCCGGCAGCGCGATCTGGCCGGGCCGCAGGATCAGGCTCGGCCGGGGCGGTCCGGCGACGACGGCGGGGTAGGGCGACTGGCTCATCTCGACCCTATGTCTTGAGAAACAAGTTTGCCTGTACGTGAAATTATATTAGCGGGAAGAATAGCAGTGCTTGCAGTTTTGGCAAGCCGGAGCGACTAGGCGCGGTTCTCCCTTCTCCCCTTGTGGGAGAAGGTGGCCGAGCGCAGCTCGGTCGGATGAGGGGTGCTGGACGGATCGCAACGGCCAGACGTAAGCGCCTAGAATCATTTGACTCTTTGACGCCGAGTTTCTTCCAGCACCCCTCAACCGTCTTGGCGCTGCGCGCCAATCCACCTTCTACCACAAGGGGAGAAGGAGAGGGCGCGAAGACTACCCCAATTCCTCCGAGAGCCTGATGTCGACGCCATACTCGGCCGCCGCGTCGAGCATCGTGTGCCACAGGCTTTCCGCGAACGTGGCAAACACCAAAAGGTTGAACACCGCCTGCCCATCCGGCCGGTCATTGCCACGCCAGAGATTGACGCTGGTGTGGTCGATCGATGTCGCGGCAGCGGCGCCGATCGGGAACGACGCCGGGTGCAGGTCGAGCGACGACAGCTTGGCCAGCATGGCGCGCGCCTTCGTTCCCGAGACGCTGATCAGGGCGCGCGCATGCGACTGATCGGACAGCGAGGCGGATTGCGAAAACGCCTGGCTCAAAATGTCCATCGCGTGCTTGCCGCCCTTGGACAGGACGAGGAACTGATCCGGTCCCGACCAGATGAGCGTCACGTCCGAAGCGCTGACGGCCTTCGGCACATCCGGGGCGGCAACGCCGAAACGGTCCTTGGCGGTGCTTGCCATTTCCGCCCATTTGCCGCGTCGCGCCATCATCTGGATCAGGTCGAAATTGCGAACCTCGGTGAGCGAAATGCCCGGTTCGACGTCGCGCGCGCCATAGGCGCCCACGACAAGGACATCCTCCAGCGGACTGCGGGAAGCCCAAGAAAACTCAGCCACGCTGGCGCCCTCCATCCGGATCGTAGAAGACGGGATTGCACAGCTCGACGTCATAGTCTTCGCCGCGCAGCGGGTCATGCGCATGGACGATCTCGCCGATGCGCTCGCGGCCGCGCTCGACAAGCGCGAGCCCAATCCACTGGTCAAGCGTCGGCGAGAAACAGACCGAGGTGACATAGCCCTGGTCGTTGTCGGGACCCGGTATCTCGGCCTTCGGAATGATATGCGCGCCGGAGCGCAGGCGGCGCGTCTTGTCGGTCGGTTTGATGCCGACCACGACCTGCCGATCCGGTGCGACCAGCGCCTCGCGCCCGGCCATGACGCGGCCAATAAAATCCTTCCTGGTCGACATCATCTTGCCAAGCCCGAGATCGGCGGCGGTCGTCGTGCCGTTCAGTTCCGGCCCGGCGACATGGCCCTTTTCGATGCGCATGACGCCGAGCGCCTCGGTGCCGTAGGGCGTCACGCCGAATTGTTTGCCGGCTAGCATCAGATTGCGCACCAGCGCGTCGCCGTAGCGGGCCGGAACGGAAATCTCGAACGCCATCTCGCCGGAGAACGAAATGCGGAACAGCCGCGCCCCGATGCCGCCGCGAAGGGATACCTCCCGCGCGCCCATGAATGGAAACCCCTCGTTCGAGAGGTCCTCGGATTCATCAACGACCTGTTTCAGCAACTCCCGCGCGCTCGGCCCGGCGATCGAGAATTGCGCCCACTGGTCGGAGACGGATGTCAGTTGCACGTTGAGTTCCGGAAACAGCACCTGCCGGCAGAATTCGAGATGCTGCATCACCGGCCCGGCCTTGGCGGTGGTGGTGGTCAGGAAATAGTGATCCTCGGCCAGCCGCGACGTGGTGCCGTCGTCATAGACCATGCCGTCTTCGCGCAGCATCAGCCCGTAGCGGGCTTTTCCCACAGCAAGATTGGAGAAGGTGTTGATGTAGACGCGGTCGAGGAAGGCACCGGCATCCGGGCCGTGCACGTCGATCTTGCCGAGCGTCGAGACGTCGCAGAAGCCGACACCGCCGCGCACCGCCTTGACCTCGCGGGTGACCGAGTCCAGCCAGTCCTTCTCGGCGCGCGGATACCATTGCGCGCGCTTCCACAGGCCGGTGTCGACGAACACCGCGCCCTGTTCGGCCGCCCAGTGATGCGACGGCGTCAGCCTTGTCGCATGGAAATTCTCGTCGCGATGATGGCCGGCGAAGGCGCCGATGGCGACCGGCACATAGGGCGGGCGATAGATCGTCGTGCCGGTCTCGGGGATGGATTTGCCTGATTCCGCCGCCAGGATGGCGAGGCCGGCGACGTTCGAGGTCTTGCCCTGGTCGGTGGCCATGCCGAGCGTCGTGTAGCGTTTCAGATGCTCGACGGATTCAAAACCTTCGCGCTGCGCCAGTTCGATGTCCGCAGCGGTGACGTCGTGCTGGTAGTCGACAAAGGCTTTCCCTTTGCCGGCGACATGCCAGAGCGGGGTCAGCGAAAAAGCCTCATCGTCGGCGACAGGCGGCGTGCTGGGATTGCCATCGCGCCCGGCACTCTGCGCTGCCGTCGCACCGGCGGCGAATCCCTGTCGCAGGCAGGCACCGAGGCCGAAGGCACCGTTGGCGGCACCAGCGGCCACCATGCCCACAGGGGCGCTGTCCGGCACGAAGGCGGATAAATCGTCCTGCCATTTCGGCCGGCCGCGATGGCAGGAGGTCAGCCCGACCGCCGGGTTCCAGCCGCCGGAAACGGCAAGCCCGTCGGCTTCGACTTCGGCGCGTGCGCCGCCGGTCAGCGATATCGAGATTTTCCTGACACCGTCCTTGCCGCCTTCGACACCGACGACGGAGCCGTTCAAAACGGCAAAGCCGGCTTTGGCGGCGAGCGCGCGATGCGTGGCGGACACGTCCGGACGCGCATCGATGACCGCGGCGATCTGCAGTCCGGCGCCAAGCGCGGTTTGGACCGTGCGCCAGCCATCCTCATTGTTGATGAACAGGGCGATCCGCTTCGCAGGGGTCGCCGCATAGCGCGCGACATAGGTCCGCATTGCCGAAGCCATCATCACGCCGGGCGTGTCGTTGCCGGCAAAGACGATCGGCCGTTCGATGGCACCCGCGGCGACGACACAGCGTTTGGCCACGATCCGCCACAGCCGCTGGCGCACCTGGTGTTCGGGCGGGAAGGGCAGGTGATCGTTGACCCGTTCGATGGCGCCATAAGTGCCGCCGTCATAGACGCCGAACAGCGTCGTGCGGTTCATGAGACGGACATCGGGCAGCGTGGCGAGTTCGGCCAGCGTGCGGGAAATCCATTCGGCCGCCGGCATGCCGTCGATTGTGCCGCCGTCGGCAAGCAGGCGGCCGCCAAGTGCAAAATCTTCCTCGCACAGGATGACGCGGGCGCCGCTGCGACCGGCGGCGAGCGCTGCCGCGAGCCCGGCAGGGCCGGAGCCGGCGATCAGCACGTCGCAATGCGCCCATGCCTTGTCGTAATGATCGGGATCGGCAACGCCCGCGGCGCGACCGAGACCGGCGGCGCGGCGGATCGCTGGCTCGTAGATCGCCTCCCAGAATTTCGCCGGCCACATGAAGGTCTTGTAGTAGAACCCGGCGACGAAGATTGGTGAGAACAGCTGGTTCACCGCCATCAGATCGTGGCGCAGCGACGGCCAGCGGTTCTGGCTGGCGGCTTCCAGACCGTCATAAAGTTCGACGGTGGTCGCCTTGGTGTTGGGCTCACGGCGCGCCCCCGTGCGCAACTCGACCAGCGCGTTGGGTTCTTCCGAGCCAGATGTCAGGATGCCGCGCGGCCGATGGTATTTGAACGAGCGGCCGACCAGCTTGACGCCATTGGCAATCAGCGCCGAGGCGAGCGTGTCGCCCTGGAAGCCGGCAAAGGTTTTGCCGTCGAAGCGAAAATTCAGCGGCGCCGAGCGGTCGATAAGGCCGCCGGACGCGAGACGATGGGATTGACTGGAGATCACGATTGCCGGCCATCATGTAAGAACGCCGCGCTGCCCCTCATCGCCCTGCCGGGCACTTCTTCCCGTATAGCGACGGGGAGAAGGGGACTGGCCGCAACGCTGGCGATCCCCCTCTCCCCGTTCTTCACGGGGAGAGGGTAAGGGTGAGGGGCGGCGCCAACTTGGACAGAATTCATTTTGCAGCCTGACCCACGCCCGCGGCCGGCTCGACCGAGGAAATCTCGTGTGTCAGCGTGTTGCGGGCGATCTTCAGCCAGGCCCGGCAGCCGCCGCCATGGTACCAATGTTCGCTGGTCTCGCCGGCAATGTTGTCGCGCAGATAGACGTAGTCGAACACCTCGTCTTCCGAGCCACCGGCTGCCGGACGCAGCGGCTTGGCGTCGCCGAGATAGGTGAACTCGCCGAGTTCGCGTTCGCCGCAGAAGGGACAGACAATACGCATGCTTTTGGACCGTCCTCAGTGCAGGTTAGGTTGGGCGCCGACGCCCTTTTCATCGATCACAGCACCCCGCCGGAACCGGTCGAGGCGGAAGCGCGCGGCCTCCTTGTGCAGTTCCTCGCGGGCCAAAAGATGGGCAAACACAAGGCCGGAGCCGGGCGTTGCCTTGAAGCCGCCATAACACCAGCCGGCATTGAGATAGAGCCCGTCCACCGGGGTCTTGTCGATGATCGGCGAGCCGTCCATCGACATGTCCATGATGCCGCCCCACTGGCGCAAGAGGCGCACGCGACCGATCATCGGCATAAGCGCCATGCCGCCCTCGCAGACGTCTTCCATCACAGGCAAATTGCCGCGCTGGGCATAGGAATTGTAGCCGTCTATGTCGCCGCCGAAGACCAGTCCGCCCTTGTCGGACTGGCTGACGTAGAAATGGCCGGCGCCGAAGGTCATGACATTGGGGATCAGCGGCTTGATCGCCTCGGAAACGAAGGCCTGCAGCACGTGGCTCTCGATCGGCAGGCGCAGTCCAGCCATCGCCGCGACGCGCGACGAACTGCCGGCAACGGCCATGCCGACCTTGCCGGCGCCGATTGTGCCGCGCGACGTCTCGACGCCGGTCACCTTGCCGTTGGCGTCGCGCGCAAAACCTGTCACCTCGCAGTTCTCGATGATGTCGACACCGAGCGCGCTCGCCGCATGAGCATAGCCCCAGACCACCGCGTCGTGGCGTGCCGTGCCGCCGCGGCGCTGCAGCAGGCCGCCTTGCACGGGAAAGCGTGCATTGTCGAAGTTCAGGAACGGCATCATCTTCTTGACCGCGGCAAGGTCCAAGAGTTCGGCATCGATGCCGTTGATGCGCATGGTGTTGCCGCGCCGCGCATAGGCGTCGCGCTGCGCGTCGGAATGATAGAGGTTGATGACGCCGCGCTGGCTGACCATCGTGTTGTAGTTCAGGTCCTGCTCCATGCGCTCCCACAGCTTCATCGACAGCTCGTAGAAGCCGGTATTGCCGGGCAGCCCGTAATTGGAGCGGATGATGGTGGTGTTGCGGCCGGCATTGCCGGAGCCGATCCAGCCCTTTTCGAGCACGGCGACATTCCTGATGCCGTACTCACTGGCGAGAAACCATGCCGTCGCCAGGCCGTGACCGCCGCCGCCGATGATCACCACGTCGTAGCGGTCCTTCACGCTGGCGTCGCGCCAGGTGCGCTGCCAGGTCTTGTGGCCGGAAAATGCGGCGCGGGCGAGGGAGAAGATCGAGTATTTCATAAATCTATTCCGAGGTCGCTCGCGCCACGCAGGACCTTTCTTGACGCATCGGAATCATCCGAAAACCGCTTCACGCTTTTCGTTCCGATGCTCTAGATATCCAGCGTGTGGTCACGCTCCCACTGGGTGAAGTGGGAAGCATAGGAATTCCATTCCTGGTGCTTCAGCTTTAGATAAGCCGACGAGAATTCCTCACCCAGCGCCGCCTTGAGCGATTTGTCGTTGTCGAACTCGCGCAATGCATCGAGCAAGTTGAGCGGCAGCTTCGGCGCGCCCTCCACCGTATGACCGAACTGGTACATGTCGATGTCGTAGCGCCTGCCGGGATCGGCCTTCGAGCGGATGCCGTCGAGGCCGGCGGCGATGATGACGGCCTGCAGCAGATAAGGGTTTGCCGCGCCGTCGGGCAGGCGCAGCTCGAAGCGTCCGGGGCCGGGCACGCGCACCATGTGGGTGCGGTTGTTGCCGGTCCATGTCACAGAGTTCGGCGCCCAGGTGGCGCCCGAAATAGTGCGCGGCGCATTGATACGCTTGTAGGAATTGACGGTCGGGTTGGTGATCGCGGCAAGTGCTGAGGCATGCTTCATGATGCCGCCGAGAAAATTCTTGCCCTTCGCCGACAGGCCAAGCTCCATGGCGTTGTCGGCAAAGACATTGGTCTTGCCGTCCTTGTCCCACACCGAGATGTGGGCGTGGCAGCCATTGCCGGTCAGGCCGGGGAATGGTTTTGGCATGAACGTGGCGCGCAGGCCGTGCTTTTCTGCAACAGATTTGACCATGAACTTGAAGAAGGAATGCTTGTCGGCGGTCGCCAGTGCATCGTCGAAGGCCCAGTTCATCTCGAACTGGCCGTTGGCGTCCTCATGGTCGTTCTGGTAGGGGCCCCAGCCGAGCGCCAGCATGTGGTCGCAGATCTCGGCGATGACATCGTAGCGCCGCATCACCGCCTGCTGGTCGTAGCAGGGCTTTGACGCCGTGTCGTATTCGTCGGAAATCGTCTTGCCGTCCGGCGAGATCAGGAAGAACTCGGCCTCGACGCCGGTCTTGACATGCATATCGTCGCCCGCCGCCTCGGCAATCAGCCGCCTCAGCGTGTTGCGCGGCGCCTGCTCGACCGATTTTTCGTTCATCATGCAAGTGGCAGCAATCCATGCGACTTCCGGCTTCCACGGCAGCTGGATGACCGAATCCGGATCCGGCACCGCCAGCATGTCGGGATGCGCCGGCGTCAGGTCGAGCCAGGTCGCAAAGCCGGCAAAGCCTGCACCGTCCTTCTGCATGTCGGCGATGGCTTGCGCCGGAACCAGCTTGGCGCGCTGCCCACCGAACAGGTCGGTGTAGGAAATCATGAAATATTTGACGCCGTTCCCTTTGGCGAAGGCGGCGAGATCGTTCCCCATTATAGTTCCTCGCTTATTGGTATTTGGTAGTTTGATATCAGAAGCCGTTCTTCCCCGGTATCCAGTTGGTCCCGGCCAGCGGCACGCCGGCCATGGCGGCGGCTTCGATCGTGAGCGCGACGAGATCCTCGGGCTCGAGATTGTGCAGGCTGTTCTTGCCGCAGGCGCGGGCAATCGTCTGCGCCTCCAGCGTCATCACCTTCAGGTAGTTGGCCAGGCGTCGCCCGGCGGCGATTGGGTCGAGCCGCTCCATCAGTTCGGGATCCTGCGTGGTGATGCCGGCCGGGTCGCGCCCCTCATGCCAGTCGTCATAGGCGCCGGCGGTGGTGCCGAGTTCGTTGTATTCGGCCTCCCAGCGCGGATCGTTGTCGCCGAGCGCGACCAGTGCTGCGGTGCCGATCGACACCGCATCGACGCCGAGCGCCAGCGCCTTTGCGACATCGGCGCCATTGCGGATGCCGCCCGAGATGATCAGCTGCACCTTGCGATGCATGCCGAGATCCTGCAGTGCCTGCACCGCCGGCCTGATGCAGGCAAGCGTCGGCTGGCCGACATTCTCGATGAATACTTCCTGGGTTGCGGCGGTGCCGCCCTGCATGCCGTCGATCACGACGACATCAGCGCCTGATTTCACCGCAAGGGCTGTGTCGTAATAGGGCCGCGCGCCGCCGACCTTGACGTAGATCGGCTTTTCCCAGTCGGTGATTTCACGCAGTTCCAGGATCTTGATCTCGAGATCGTCGGGTCCGGTCCAGTCGGGGTGGCGCGAGGCCGAGCGCTGGTCGATACCCTTCGGCAGCGTGCGCATTTCGGCGACACGGTCGGAGATCTTCTGGCCAAGCAGCATGCCGCCGCCGCCGGGCTTGGCGCCCTGGCCGATGACGATCTCGATCGCATCCGCCCGTCGCAAATCGCGCGGGTTCATCCCGTAACGCGACGGCAGATATTGGTAGACCAGCGTCTTGGAATGGCCGCGCTCTTCCTCGGTCATGCCGCCGTCGCCGGTCGTCGTCGAGGTGCCCGACAGCGTCGCGCCGCGGCCGAGCGCTTCCTTGGCCGGACCGGACAGCGAGCCAAAACTCATGCCGGCGATGGTGATCGGGATTTTCAGCTCGATCGGCTTTTTCGCATGGCGCGAACCCAGCACCACGCCAGTGTCGCAGCGCTCGCGATAGCCTTCCAGCGGATAGCGCGAGATCGAGGCGCCGAGCACCAGCAGGTCGTCGAAATGCGGCAGCTTGCGCTTGGCGCCGGCGCCGCGAATATCATAGATGCCGGTCGCCGCGGCGCGGCGGATCTCGGAAAGCGTGTAGTCGTCGAAGGTCGCTGATTTGCGCGGCGTCGTCGGCGGGTTGCGATAGGTCATGCTGCCTCAATACGCGTCGGCGTTGTCGATGTTGAAATTGTAGAGCGTGCGCGCCGAGCCGTAACGCGTGAATTCCGCCGCTTTGACGCCGGTCACCCCAGCGCGGTCGAGCAGGCCTTGCAGCAATTCCAGATGCTCGGACCGCATCTCCTTGGCAATGCAGTCGGCGCCGAGGCTGCCGACCTTGCCGCGCACGAAGAGCCGCGCCTCGTAGATGGAATCGCCGAGCGCGTCGCCGGCATCGCCCAGCACCACCAGATTGCCGGACTGCGCCATGAAGGCCGACATGTGGCCGATATTGCCATGTACGACGATGTCGATGCCCTTCATCGAAATGCCGCAGCGCGACGACGCGTTACCCTCAATGACCAGCAGCCCGCCCCTACCGGTGGCGCCGGCATATTGGCTGGCGTCGCCTTTCACCGTTATCGAACCCGACATCATGTTTTCGCCAACGCCGGGTCCGGCCGAGCCATGCACGGTGATGGCGCTGCCGTCGTTCATGCCGCCGCAATAATAGCCGACACTGCCGCGGACATCGATAGTGACCGGCTGGTCGACGCCGACGGCGACCGAATGGCTGCCTTTCGGATTGAGCACTTCCCAGGCGGTCTCGTTCGAACCGAGGGTCAAATTATGAAGCGCCCGGTTGAGCTCGCGCAGCGGCATCTCGGCCAGGTCGAAGACTCGTGACGCATGGCTCTGGTCGAGTACCTTGGAGACGTTGATTGCCGACATGAACTCAATGCTCCCAGAAATAGACGGTTGCGGGCTCGGGTTCCCAGACCCTCGCATTATCTATGCCGGGCAGCTTGGTGAGCGCGCGATATTCCGAGCCGAAGGCGACATACTGGTCGGTCTCGGCCATGACGGCAGGCTTGCAGGCGATCGGATCGCGCACCACGCCGAAGCCGTTCTTGGTGCCAACGACAAAGGTGAAGAAGCCGTCGAGGTCGCTCAGCGTGCCTTCCAGCGCCTCGCCGAGATTCTTGCCATGCGCCATCTGCGAGGAGAGATAGGCGGCCGCGACTTCGGTGTCGTTCTCGGTCTCGAATTTCATGCCTTCGCGGATCAGCTCGCGACGGACATTGTTGTGATTGGAGAGCGAGCCATTATGCACCAGACACTGGTCGGCGCCGGTCGAGAACGGATGCGCGCCCATCGTCGTCACCGCCGATTCCGTCGCCATACGGGTGTGGCCGATGCCGTGCGTACCGGTCATGCTGCGCACGTCGAAGCGATCGACGACCGCTTCGGGCAAGCCGACCTCCTTGTAGATTTCGACGACGTCGCCGGCGCCCATGGTGCGGATATCGGGGCGCAGCGCCTGGATGGCCTCGCGCACTTCATCGATCTTGTCGGGCGTGGTCCTGACGACCGCATGCGTCGATTTCACTGCGATGTTCACCGGCGTTCCGATCGCCCTGGCGAGTTCGGCGTCGAGGTTGCGGAAATCGTGCTCCGGCTTGGCCGACTGGATGGTGATCTTGGCCTCGTTGCCGGATGGCGCTCCATAGATGGCGATGCCGGCGCTGTCGGGACCGCGATCGCTGAGCGAGATCAGCATCTCCGAAAGCATCGAGCCGAGCCGGGGCTCGAGCGACTTGTCCTTCAAAAACAGTCCGACGATTCCGCACATGTCAGGCTCCCGAGATGAGGTATGATTTAGCTGCTACCAGCTTCATGAGTCGAATTCAACTCGTATGAAAGTTTTTTTCATCTTGGACAAGTCGTCTGGCGCAAATGACGCGCCAGACGACCGTCGGCGACTTAATGGCGGTCGATTGCCCTTCTCGTCTCATCCCCGGTGCGATCCGCAGCCATATCGGCCTCGATCTCAGCGTTCTCCTGGCGCGTCTGAAGAACGTGCCACCCGATCCAGAAGACGAGGCCGATGATCACCATCACGACTTCGGAACCCTGAAACGGGTAGATCGCGCCGACGTCCTTGAGGTCCACAGCCCAGCTTTCCATTCCATTGGTAGACATTGCGGTTCTCCTTGCCCGTTGACTATTTGATCATGGCTTTTTCGGCGGCTCCCACTTCGCGGACCGACGCCTCAAACGCATGGTTAAGGGCAAAGTCGACGCCCTCGAGTTCCACCTTCGCCGGTACGCGCAGGAGGTTCATGCTGTTGAGGATCTTGCAAACTATGAAGGTGGGGACGAAGCCGAGCACGAACATCAGCACCGCACCAGCGAAATTGCCGAGCGGGTTGATGTGCGCGAAGCCCTCATAGGGCGAGGACGGCTGTCCCCACAGCATAAAGCCCGCCACCACGACCCCGAGGAAGCCGCCGTAACCGTGCACGGCGACGGCGCCCACCGCATCGTCGATCTTGAAGCGGCGCTCGACGAAATAGTGCAGCTTATAGCAGATGCTCGGGACGATCGCGCCGATCAGCAGTGCCTGGATCGGGTGATAGAGGTCGTTGCCGGCCGAGGTTGAGATAACGCCGCACAGCCCCATCGAAAACGTCCAGAACGGGTCGCCTTTGGAGACGATGTAGCCGGCCAGCATACCGCCCGACAGCGACATCAGGAAGTTGAAGGTGATCGCCGAAAGCGTCGTCGGCGCGAGATAGATGTTGGTCGCCGTCCAGGTCTCGCCGGTGATCTGGCCGGCAATCGTGGCCGGGCTGATCAGCGGAATGTTGCATGCGGCATAGAAGCCCCAGAAGCCGGTGAAGATCAGGAACAGGCCGATAGTGACCAGCCAAACATTATGGGGCGGGATCTCGCGCGCCGTGCCGTCGGGCTTGAACTTGCCAATGCGCGGACCAAGCACGATGAGAAAGGCGAGCGCCGCTCCGCCCGCGATCGCGTGCACGACCCCCGATGCATAGGCGTCATGGTAGCCCCAGAGTTTCACCATCCAGCCTTGCGGATGCCAGCCCCAGGATGCGTCGAGGATCCACAGGACCGAACCGACCAGCACCGCGACGATCCAGAACGCACCCGAGCGCACGCGCTCTATGATCGAACCCGAGATGATCGACGCCGTCGTGATGGAAAACAGGAAGGCGCCCCAGAACACGCCGTTGAGGCGATGCCACAGCGCGGCATCGGTAGGCGTGACCCCGGTCTCGCCTGGATTGACACCGGAGAGATGGGTGCCCATCAGCGGATTCCATGGCTCGGCAAATGGTGCGGTGACAAGTCCGCCGGCGATGCCCGGCCCATTGGGGAAGCCGAAATAGATCCACCAGCCGAAAAAATAGAAGGTGATCGTGACGAGCGGAATCGCCATCGCGTTCTTCATGAGCGTTTTCAGATGATTGCGCCGACGCGACACGCCGACCTCGTACATGCAGAACCCGACATGGATCAGGAACATCATGACGATGGTCACCCAGTAATAGAATTCCGTGAAAATGGTCGTTAGAGCGTTGAGATTCCCTTCCATGTCATGTCCCCTCCGTTCAGGTGCGTTCCTTGCCTCTCAGTAAAACTTTTTGCATCTTAGTATTGCGCGCTTTTGGAGTTTTGAGTCAATATGGCGCGGACCGTCGCATGGCTCCGATGCCCTGAAGCGGCGAAACGTCGGCAATCGTGTTGAGGAGAAGCAAGTCCATGACCGCATCCTGGAGATTTTCGACCTTGGCGGATCGCCATCGTGCGCTTGGTTCGAAGCTCGAAGACTGGAGCGGGATGGGCACCGCCTGGACCTACGACAAGGACGCCGACGAGGAATACATCGCCATCCGCACCAAGGCCGGGCTGATGGACGTGTCGGGCCTGAAGAAGGTCCACATCACTGGGCCGCATGCCTCGCATCTGATCGACCTGGCGACGACGCGCGACGTGGAAAAGATCTATCCCGGCAAGTCGGCCTATGCCTGCATGCTGAACGAGGCCGGCAAGTTCACCGACGACTGCATCCTTTACCGCACCGGCCCGAATGCCTGGATGGTCGTGCATGGTTCGGGCACCGGCCATGAGGAGTTGCAGCGGGCCGCCATGGGTCGCGATGTCTCGCTGCGCTTCGACGACAATCTGCACGACCTGTCGCTGCAGGGGCCGACATCAGTCGATTATCTGGCAAAGCATGTGCCGGGCATTCGCGACCTCAACTATTTCCACCACATGCAGACCCGGCTGTTCGGTTTTCCCGTGATGATCTCGCGCACCGGCTACACCGGCGAACGCGGCTACGAGATCTTCTGCCGTGGCCAGGACGCCGGCACCATCTGGGACACCATCCTCGACGAAGGCAAGAGCGCCGGTATCATCCCGTGCCGGTTCACCACGCTCGATATGCTGCGCGTCGAGAGCTACCTTTTGTTCTACCCCTACGACAATTCGCAGAAATATCCGTTCGAGAACGAAGGCCCCGGCGACACACTGTGGGAGCTCGGCCTCGACTTCACCGTCAGTCCCGGCAAGACTGGCTTTCGCGGCGCCGAGGAGCACTATCGCCTCAAGGGCAAAGAACGCTTCAAGATCTTCGGCGTGCTGCTCGAAGGCAGGGAGCCGGCCGACGAGGGCGCGCCGGTCTATCGCGACGGCAAAAAAGTCGGCGTGGTGACCTGTGCCATGTATTCGCCGCTGGTCAAGAAATCGATGGGCATTGCCCGGCTCGACGTCGACTGCGCCGTCCAGGGCACCAGGCTCGAGATCCGCAACCAGAGTGGCGCCATCAGCGCGACGGCTGAGCCGCTTCCGTTCGATGATCCGAAGAAGACCAAGCGCACGGCGAAAGGCTGAGGCATACTGGGAGGATGGCAGCGAAAAGCATCATCAGCCGGCCGGTCTACGGAACCCTGTCGCCGCAGCCCGGCAAGCACCATCTTTTCGTGGCGGATGCAGAAGGTGGGCTGGCGATATCAGACCTGGCCGCCAAGGCGCCGGCGGGCTTCTTTGCCGATGCCCACATCATCTTCATCCCCGGCAATGACGGCAAGCATGTCGCGGCGCTCGAGGCGCTGAAGCCGGCGCAGTTCTACCAGGGGCCTACCTTCGCCAGCGCCTTGCCGCGGCTGAAGCAGACGCTCGCCAACGCGCATATGGGCCTGCGCCTCTATCTCGCCGGCACCGAGGGGCTGATCGGCCAGGCGATGCAGGCGGCGCTCGAAGCCGGCATCGACCACACCTCGATCCAGACCGAGCACCGCGGCTCGCTGGCGCGCCGCATCCAATGCGTCCATTGCAAGGGCATCACCGAGAACGTGACGACACAGCTGGCGACCTGTTCGCATTGTGGCCTGCTTCTTCTGGTACGCGATCACTATTCCAGGCGCCTGGCGGCATTCCAGGGCGTCTGCATCAATGCGGAAGACCGCAGCGAAATTCCTCCGACGGAGGAGATCTTTCGATGAGCACTGGCACCACCAAGCTTGACGTCGTGGTGAGCGATGTCGTCCCGGTCAACGAATTGGTGACGCGCTTTCATTTCCGCAGGCGCGACGGGCAGCTTTTACCGACATTTTCCGGCGGCGCTCATGTTGTGGTGGAGATGCGCGACGGCGAGCGGACCAGGCTCAACCCCTATTCGCTGATGGGCTCGCCGCTCGACACGCGCGAGTACACGATTTCGGTGCGCCGCGACGATGTTGGCCGCGGCGGCTCGCTGTTCATGCACAGGCATGTCAGGCCCGGCATGGAGATGGTGATCAGCTATCCGGTCAATCTGTTCTCGCTCGACCTGCGCGCCAGAAAGCATTTGATGCTGGCCGGCGGCATCGGCATCACGCCGTTCATGGCGCAGACCGCGCAGCTGGCGGCGGAAGGCGGCAATTTCGAGCTGCACTACACCTGCCGCACCGCATCGCTCGGCACCTATGCCGATGTGCTGAGAGAGCGCTACGACCGCCGGGTCAGGCTCTATCACGACGATCGCGACGAGCGCATCGAGCTCGACCGGCTGCTGTCGTCGCAGCCGCTTGGCACGCATCTCTACGTCTGCGGCCCGTCCGGCATGATCGGCTGGGTGTGCGATCGCGCCGCTGCGCTGGGCTGGCCGGCGGAAACCGTGCATTTCGAGCATTTCGCCGCGCCGCAGCCCGGCGCGCCGTTCGACGTGACGCTGGCGGTCAGCGGCAAGACGATCCGCGTCGGCGAGCAGCAGAGCCTGCTCGAGGCGATCGAGGCGGCAGGCGTCGATCCGCCCTATCTCTGCCGCGGCGGCGTCTGCGGCCAGTGCGAGACCAATGTCATCGCGCATGACGGCAAATTCATCCACAACGACCACTGGCTGAGCGAGCAAGAGCACCGATCCTGCAAGAAAATCATGCCTTGCGTGTCGCGCTTCGAGGGCGGGTCGCTGGTGCTGGAAAGATAGGAGGCGGAGCTTGGGCATCACCTTTCGTAACGAAACGTTCCGTAACGATTTTACCTTCAGGAACAGCCCGGAGCACATCAGGCGGTTCCCATTCCCGTTCCACGAAGACAGCTATATGTACGCGGTCAATATAGAGCCGCATGTCGTCGGGCCGAAGGGCAGCGTGCTCGAAAACCTGATCGACGTCGACGAGCACTATGTCGCCGAAATGCAGGACCGCGCGCTGGTGCTGGCGGAGGACCCGCTGCGCTGCCAGTCGCTGCCGCACATGACGCTGGCGGGCTGGGACCTGCTCGAACTTCTGATGGAACAGCAGGCTTTAGGCTATCCCGAGCATTTCACGCTGACGCGCGACGGCGACAGATGGCGCTGGATAAACCGGCCGCTCGGCATCGACGACAGCTTCACCTTCGGCGACGTGTCGACACTGCCCTATGGGCCGATGGAATACATCACGCGCCAATCACAAGGCGATTTCTGCATCCTCGACCAGCGCGACGGCAATCTGTGGATGGATGCCGGCATGGTCACCACCCAGGCCGACTGGTCGCTCGATTTCGACATCGGCATGAACTTCTTCGAATGGCACGCGCCGGTGCCGCTGGCGCATGAGAAGGGCATATTCGTCCGGGCGCTAAAATTCCTCACCAACATCCAGCAAGGCAAGCCGGCGCGGCGCCTGAACTGGACGATGACCATCAATCCGCGCCTCGACACCAGTCCGGAAAATTATCACAAATGGGGTCCGGACCGGACGACGGTGACGCCCGAAAACGTTGGCGACAAGGTCCATCTGCGCGTCGAATTGCAGAGCTTCTGGCGGCTGCCGCGCTCGAACGGCATCGTCTTCCCGATCCGCTGCTACCTGATCAAAATGGACGAGCTGGTGACGCAGCCGAAATGGGCGCGCCGCCTGCACCGCGTCATCCGCGACCTTCCCGAAGAACTCGCCAACTACAAAGGCCTGACACGCTACCGCGCGACGCTGGTCGAATGGCTTTCGAAGCTCGACGACGGCAGCCCGACGAGCCCGGGGTTTGGCCCGGATTGACACCTGCCGTCGCCTAAGCTGGCAATCTCCCCCCTCGTGGGGGAGATGCCCGGCAGGGCAGAGGGGGGCGCTGTCCCGCCGACCTCTCAATCGATCGCAACTGCACCCTCAGCTGGTTCCCTGCCGGTCGTAGGATAAGCGCGAGGTTGGCGTTCCATGGTGCGCCCCCTCTGTCCTGCCGGACATCTCCCCCACGAGGGGGAGATCGAGCTCTCAACCCGCGCTGCTTTGCGGATAGCAGATGATCGAGAGATAGCGCATCGGCAGTTGCGTCAGCACTTCCGGTCCGTGCGGCGCATCGGCGTCGAAGAACAGGCTGTCGCCGGGCTTCATCGGATAGAGGTTGTTGCCGTGGCGGTAGGTAACCTCGCCTTCAAGCATGTAGAGGAACTCCATGCCTTCGTGCTGGAATGTCGGAAACACATCGGAATCCTCGGTCAGCGTGATCAGATAAGGCTCGACGACGACGCCGCTGGTGTTGGAGCCGATATGGCCGAGCAGATTGTACTGGTGGCCGGCACGCGTGCCGCGCCGCTCGACGTCGAGGCCTTCGCCGGCCTTGACGAAGACGGCGCTGCGCTCTTCCTCGAAGCGGCGAAAGAAGGCGGTGACCGGAACGCCGAGCGCCCGCGACAACGCCTGCAAAGTGGTCAGCGACGGCGAGGTGATGCCGTTTTCGATCTTCGACAGCATGCCAAGCGAAATGTCGGTGGCAGCCGCAAGATCGGCGACGGTGATGCCGAGTTTTTTGCGAAACGCCCGCACCTCGCGGCCGATCGCCACCTCCAGGACTTTTTCGCGGGTGTCGCGAACAGCGTGCGGGTCCTGGGTCAGTGGCGTCCGGATCATTGCCACGCCCTTCGGCGATGGCTTGGCCTTGGCGGCTGCCCCATTCCTGAAATTGGAAGCTTTCTTCGCCATGTCGCCACCCCGTTCTGCAGATTTATTTCACTCACGGTGAACATATTCAGTGCGGATACAGAGCGCAACTGCGACAGCAAGCCACTTTATGTCGAATGGCGTACTCTCCGGGTTTCCGCCACCAGCGGTTTTGCTGAAAATCCGATCTGCTGAAACGTGGTTTCAGCAGAAGGCCTGTTGACAGCATCGAACGGGCAATTACTGTCCTGTCAGTGAAATTTGTTTCGTTAGAGAAATGAGACCGGGAGGCCCGCAATGAAAAGTCGTGTTGCCGTCATCGGAGCCGGACCTTCCGGCATGGCCCAGCTTCGAGCCTTCAAGTCGGCGGCCGACAAGGGTGCGGACATTCCGGAAATCGTCTGCTTCGAAAAGCAGTCCGACTGGGGCGGCCTGTGGAATTACACCTGGCGCACCGGCCTCGACGAGCATGGCGACCCGGTGCATGGCTCGATGTACCGCTACCTCTGGTCGAACGGACCGAAGGAATGCCTCGAATTCGCCGACTACACGTTTGAGGAGCACTTTGGCCGTCCGATCGGCTCCTACCCGCCGCGCGCGGTGCTGTGGGACTATATCAAGGGCCGCGTCGAAAAATCCGACGTGCGCAAATGGGTGCGCTTCAACAGCCCGGTTCGCATGGTGACCTTCTCCGACACGACGAAAAAGTTCACAGTCACCGCGCATGACCGCACCAACGACGTCACCTATTCCGAAGAGTTCGACAACGTCGTTATTGCCTCGGGGCATTTTTCCGTACCCAACGTTCCCTATTTCGAGGGCTTTTCGAGCTTCAATGGCCGCATCCTGCACAGCCATGATTTCCGCGACGCCATGGAATTCAAGGACAAGGACATCCTGATCATCGGCCGCTCCTATTCGGCCGAGGATATCGGCTCGCAATGCTACAAATACGGCGCCAAATCGATCACCTCCAGCTACCGCTCGAAGCCAATGGGCTTCAGATGGCCTGACAACTGGAAGGAAGTGCCGCTGCTGCAGAAGGTCGTCGGCAAGACCGCGCATTTCAAGGACGGCAGCACCAGGGATGTCGACGCAATCATCCTATGCACCGGCTATCTCCACTCCTTCCCATTCCTGACCGAGGATCTGAAGCTCAAGACCGCCAACCGGATGTGGCCGGACGGGCTCTACGCGGGCGTCGTCTGGGAGAAGAACCCGCGGCTGTCCTATATCGGCATGCAGGACCAGTTCTACACCTTCAACATGTTCGACGCGCAGGCCTGGTTCGCGCGCGACGTCATCATGGGCCGCATAAGGCTGCCTTCGGCAGAAGTGATGGCGGAACACGGCAGGAAATGGCGGGCGCGTGAGGAAACGCTGCAGGACGCCGAGCAGATGATCTGGTTCCAGGGCGACTACACCAAGGAGCTGATGGATCAGACCGACTATCCAGGCTTCGACGTCGAGGCGACCAATCAGACCTTCATGGAATGGGAGCACCACAAGGTGGAGAACATCATGACGTTCCGCGACAATGCCTATCGTTCGTTGATGACCGGCACGATGGCGCCGCTGCACCACACGGCCTGGCTGCAGGCGATGGACGATTCGATGGAGAGCTATCTGGAGGTGAAAGGGGTCGCAGCGGAGTAGCGGCTTCCTCGCCGCACCGGGCTGACACCCTGCCCAGCTTGCAACCCATCGAACCCGTCAAATCCGCTGTGCAGAGGGTCTAAAGCGCGTCGCGTTTGGATGGATTCATGCGAAGCGCCTTAAGTTCTTTTCTGCATCTCGTTATCGCAAAACCACTGCGCGCTTTTGCGCGACATGCATTACTTGCTGCGAGCCTCGCGCACGTCTTTCGTCGCCTCAATGATCCGCTCGAGCAGGGCATGGAGATCGTCGCGGTGGCCGCTGCGGCCGGCGGGGCCGTTTTCATCGGATGTCATGACCACGGTCAACGCCCGCCCGGGCACAACATAGACCATCTGCCCGCCATACCCCCACCCGTAGAAGACCGCTTCGTCCGCGATCTGACGCATGAACCAACCATAGCCATAACCGTCACCGGTGAAACGGGAGGCGGTGCGTGGCTGCCAGGAGAGCTTGATCCAATCGGCCGGCACGAGCTGCCGTCCGCCGCGGCTCATCCCGCCGCTGCGGTAGAGCTCGCCAAAGGCGAGCAGCGAGCGCGGGCTCATGGCTATCTGGTTGCCGCCGAGATAGATGCCCTGTGGGTCGCGGTCCCAGGCGGCGATGGAAAAGCCCTCCTGCGGCCCCAGCCATTCGCGCGCCAGTTCCAGCGTTGAGCGGCCGGTCCGGCGCGTCAGGATTGCCGAAAGGAGATGGGTCGAGCCGGTGGAATAGAGCATGGTACCGCCCGGTTCGTCGTCGAAGGGCATGGCGAGCGCTGCCCGCACCCAGTTGTCGCTTGCCACCCAGCGCCCGTAGTTTGGGCCGGAGGTCCGACCCAGCCCTGCCTGCATGGAAAGCAGATGACCGATCGTAACCTGCTGGAGCCGCGGATCCACGACGGCGGGCAGGTCGCCCTGAAGAAGCGGAGCGATCTTCTGGTCGGGGCCTTGGAGCACGCCCTTGTCGATGGCGATGCCGACGAGCGCTGAGATGATCGACTTGGAGGCGGATTTTATGTTGGCAGGACGTGCCGGAGAGTAGCCGCGATAGCCACGCTCCGCCACCACCGCGCCCTCATGCGCGATGGCAACCGTGCGCAGCGGCGTCAGGCGCTCGGCCTCATCAAAGAGCTTTTCAAGCCGCTCCTCCAGGCGGTCCGCACCGTGAGCAGCGACGGAAAGCATGAGGAGAAAGGCTAGAATCACGGTGGGACGCTTCAGCATGAAGCCAGCTTGGGATGCATTTTGGGCAAGACGAAGGTGGGGCGCGCGATCCTCTATTTTCCGGCTATCCCAGCCTTGCCCGTGCCTTCGCCGTCCAGGCGTTGAACAGCCGGTCGGCGATGATGCCTATGAAGGCGATGGCCAATCCGGCGACGATGCCGCGGCCGGAATCGGCCTTGGACAGCGCAATGAACACTTCCTGGCCGAGATCGCGCGTGCCGACCATGGCGCAGATGATGATCATCGCCAGCGCCATCAGGATCGTCTGGTTGACGCCGAGCATGATCTCAGGCAACGCCAGCGGCAGCTGCACGCGCAGGAACGTCTGGCGCTTGGTGCAGCCCGACACCTTTGCCGCCTCGATCAGTGCCGGCGGCACCTGCCGGAGGCCGTAATTGGTGTAGCGGATGGCCGGCACCACGGCGAAGGCGACCGTCGCGATCATCGCCGTCACGTCGCCGACGCGGAACAGCATCACCACCGGGATGATGAAGCAGAACGACGGCAGTACCTGCAGCGTGTCGATGACCGGCGTGACGACCTTCTCGACGCGGTCGCTGCGCGATGCCATCAGCCCGATCGGAATGCCGATCAGGCAAGCGATGAAGGCCGAGATGCCGCAGAGGTAGACTGTCGCCATAGTCTTTTCCCAGAGACCGGTTACCGCGCAGAAGACGGTCAGCGCTGCGACCAGGGCGGCGAGGCGCAGACCGCCGAGCTGGTAGCCGGCAAGGCCAAGCAGAAACACCGCGCCCAGCCACGGGAAGCCCTCGCAGAAGGCGCGCACCGGGTTTAGCACATTGAGGATCAGCGCCACGCGGAACGCTTCGATCGTGTCGAAGAAGTTGATCGTGATCCAGCTCACTGCTGTCTTCCACATGGGTGCGGTGGTGAAGGTGATCGCCTTCGGCACTGCGGCGAACGCCGGCACGAACAGACCTAGCAGTGTCGTGACGGCAAGGATGGCGATGGCCAGCGTCAGGTTGGGGTAGCGGCGCCAGAAGCTCGGACTGACCATTTGATAGACATGGCCCTTCGCGTGATTGCGCGCGATTGCCTGGCTCAGCCGGTCGAGCGCGATCGCCAGTGCCACGATGGCGAGGCCGGCTTCCATCGCCTCGCCGACCTTTAGCGCGCGCAGCGCCAGCAGCACGTCATAGCCGAGGCCGCCGGCGCCGATCATCGAGGCGATGATCACCATATTGAGCGCCAGCATGATGACCTGATTGACGCCGACCATCAGCGCTGGACGCGCCGACGGCAAAAGCACCCGCCACAGTTTCTGGCGTGCCGTGCAGCCGGCCATCTCGCTGAAATCGTCGATTTCGGACGGCACCCGCGACAGCCCCAGCATCGTCGCGCGCACCATTGGCGGCGTGGCGAAAATGGCCGTCGCGATCATCGCCGAAACCGGGCTGTTGCCGAACAGCAGAAGCATCGGGATCAGATAGGCGAAGGTCGGGATGGTCTGCATCAGGTCGAGGGCAGGGGAGATCAACAGCCTCTCCGCCCAAGGCTTGCGCCACGCCCAGATGCCGACGAACAATCCGGTGACGATGCAGAACGGCACGGCGATGGAGATCAGCCCGAGCGTCAGCATTCCGCTGGTCCATTGGCCGAACAGCGCGATGTAGAGAAAACAGCCGCCGACCAGCGCGCCGAGCTTCCAGCTACCGGCGGCGCGGCCGGCCAGGAATGCAGCGATGCACACGCCGACCCAGGATAGGCGCGGTAAGATGATCATATCCGCGCCACGGCCGATCTTGAAATTCTTGGCAAGCAGATTGAGTGCGAAATCGAGCGGCACGCCGAGCGCCGCGGTGATCGACCGCGTCAGCCAGGAGAAGTTCGACTTTATCAGGTTCATCAGCGCGCTGACCCAGTCGGCGACCGGAACGATTGCGCTGGCCGGATAGTTGACCGCCCAAGGCAGCCTGTCCTGCAGCAGGAACACGGCAAGCACCGCGGCAAGGGCGCAGGCCCAGACCACCAGCCAGATCTGAACCGGCCGCGATCTCGCCTCGCTGGTGCTTGCCGTCACCGTCATGCGCTTGCCCCGGGACGTTCGATGCCTGCCAGAAGATCGATCACCGCTTGCGGCGTGACTTCGCCGATCGGCTTGCCGGTGCCGTTGACCACCGCGAACGGCTTGCCGGCCGAGACGATATCCGCCGAAAAACTTGATATCTTGGCATCCGGCGCGACCACGCCGCCATGCTCGGTTCCGTCGCAGGCGCGCATCAGGCTTCGCGCCGAGATCACCTTGGCGCGGTCGACGTCGCGTGTGAATTCGGCGACATAGTCGGTCGCCGGATTGACCACCAGCTCTTCCGGCGTGCCGATCTGGATGACCTCGCCGTCCTTCATGATGGCGATGCGGTCGGCCAGCCGGATTGCCTCGTCGAAATCATGGGTGATGAAGACGATAGTCTTGTGCAGCATCGTCTGCAGCCGCATCAGCTCGTCCTGCATCTCGCGGCGGATCAGCGGATCGAGCGCCGAGAACGGCTCGTCGAGAAACCAGATCTCCGGCTTGGTGGCGAGGCTGCGGGCGATCCCGACACGCTGCTGCTGGCCGCCGGAAAGCTCGCGCGGATAGAAATGCTCGCGGCCGCGCAGGCCGACGAGCTCGATCACTTCCCGCGCGCGCTTCTCGCGCGTCGGCCGGTCCTGTCCCTGGATGCCCAAGGGAAAGGCGATGTTCTCCAGCACATTCAGATGCGGCAGCAGGGCGAAATTCTGGAACACCATGCCCATGCGGTGGCGTCGCAGCTCGATCAGCGCGGCATCGGAGATCTTGAGGAGATCCTTGCCCTCGAACTCGACCTTGCCATGCGTCGGCTCGACCAGCCGCGACATGCAGCGCACCAGCGTCGATTTGCCGGAGCCGGACAGGCCCATGATGATGAAGATCTCACCCTGTCGGATTTCGAGGTCGACGGCGCGCACCGCGCCGACCAGCCCGGCCGCGGCGACCTCCGCCATGCTGGCCTTGCCGTCGCGCTGGCGGATGAAATTGGCCGCGTTCGCGCCGAACAGCTTCCAGACGTTGCGGCAGGCGAGCTTTATCGGGCGGGCATCTGCCGCTTGCGGCACCTGTTCAGTCGTATCGGCCATGCAATCGTCCTTCTGGAATATGGGATAGAGACCCGGCCACAAGGGGCCGGGTCTCGCAGTTTTCCAGTTGGAACGATCACTCGGCCCAGGCTTTCCAGTCGGCTTCGTGGGCGGCGATCCAGGCAGCGGCGACGTCTTCCGGCGTCTTGCCTTCGAGATCGATCTCGCCGCTCATCTTGTTGAGCTCGTCGGTGTCGACCGTGTAGTTTTTCGCGACCTTGTAGGCGACCGGCCATTTGTCCTTCATGCCGGCCCAGGAATATTTCCAGATCTCGCCATGCGGCTTGCCGCAGTCGTATTTCGCGTCAGGGTTCACGCCCCATTTCGGGTCGTTGTAGCATTCCGGCGTATGGTCGGGGAATTCGACCCATTCGCCCTTGTATTTAGCTGGCGCCCAATGTGGCGAATAGACCCACAGCATGATCGGCGCCTTGCGCTGATAGGCCGAATCCAGTTCGGCGAACATCGCCGCGTCGGTGCCGGCATGGATGACGGTGAAGGGCAGTTTCAGCGCCGCGCCACGCTCGTCGTCAAAACCTTCCCACGTCACCGGACCACCGAGATAGCGGCCGTTCGGCGCCGTTTCCGCCGTCGAGAAGGCTTCGGCGCATTTCGGGTCCTTCAGCGCCTCCCAGTTCGGCAGGCCCGGGCATTTCTCCTTCATGTATTCGGGATACCACCATTCTTCCTTGGCCTTGGGCCCGAGCTTGCCGAGGCGTTCGGTCTGCCCGGTCGCATCCGAGGCCTTCATGGCTTCGCCGGCAGTCGTGTCCCAGAATTCCAGAGCGACAGCGAGATCGCCATTGGTGAGGCCGGTGGTCAGGCTGGAGAGATAGTCGGCGGTCGGGTACTCGACCGTGTATCCGAGCTTTTCCAGAATGCCGCCGAGGATCTTTGCGTTCAGGTTGACGCTGGTCCAGTCGAACAGCGCGATCTTGATCGGATCATTGGATTCTGGCGCCGCCGCATGGGCCGAAGGCGTCAGTGCACTTGCCGCGGCAAGTGTTAAGGCTCCCATTGACAATCTCGAAATCATACTCCGCAGTGACATGCTTGTTCTCCTGTCAAGCTCTGGTGGAAGTTCTCGTTCGTTCCCTTCTTGCGTCTTTTGATTGTGTTGGAAAAGCTGGTCGTTGCGCAAGTCCGTTGGCACCAAATTGCTGTCGGCGCTAAAGTCGCCGCAGACGCAATGATGCCCAATTCGATGAAGTTGTCGTGCGGGACGGGACCGCGTCATGGCCGCCGTGCTGCCGAAGCGGTGATCCGCGGATCGATCGCCGGTCTTGCGGCGCCCTCAAGCTTGCGAGCCATCAAGGTCCCATGATTTCGGCTGTCGGCGGTCGCCGAAGCCATTTTCATGGGATGAAATTATATATACCAACGTTCATGTCGCGCAACGACTAACGCAGCGCGGACCGCGCAATTCGGCCGCAGTTTCGCCGCCTGCCGAATATCCAGCAGATTGATGCGTCAACTTGCTCCGTTGCTCACGACATGATCAGGCCGCCATCGACATTGACGGTCTGGCCGGTGATGTAGGCGGCGTCGTTGCTGGCCAGAAAGCTGACCAGGCCGGAAACGTCCTCGCCGCTGCCGGCGCGGCCCATCGGGATATTCTTCACCCATTCGGCCATCAGCTCACCCGGTTTGTAGTCGCCCATCAGCTTGCCCCACGCAGCGTCGTTGTAGGCCCACATGTCGGTGTCGATGATGCCGGGACAGATCGCGTTGACGGTGATCTTCTCCTTTGCCACTTCTTTGGCGAGGCTCTGGGTGATGCCGACGACGCCGAATTTCGAGGCGGCATAGTGCGGCGTGTAGATGAAACCCTGGCGCGCCTGGCCGGATGCGGTGTTGATCAGCCTGCCGCCGTCGCCATGTTTGCGGATGCGCGCGATCGCCTCCTGGCAGCACAGGAACACGCCCTTGGTGTTCACCGCCATCACCTTGTCCCATTCGGCCTCGGTCATCGCCTCGATCCTGGCGATGGTGATGACGCCGGCATTCTGCACGGAGATGTCGACGCGGCCGAACTGCTGTTCGGCCAGATCGTAGAGGGCAGCGACCTCGTCCTTCTTCGTCACGTCCATGCGCAGCGATGCGACTTTGGCGCCCTCTGCCTTCAGGCCGGCGGCGACCTCTTCGACGCGCGGGTCGATGGCGCTGACGACGACAGCCGCGCCCTCAGCCGCGAAGCGCCGGGCGATCGCCGCACCGATGCCGCCGCTGGCGCCCGTGATGACCGCCGTCTTTCCCTGGAAACGCTTCTGCATTTTCTCTCCTACCAGCAGACGAAGCCGCCATCGACGATCAGGTCGATGCCGGTGACGAAACTCGAGGCGCGGCTGGCCAGGAACACGGTCGGGCCGACCATCTCTTCCGGCGCCGCCATGCGCCCCATCGGCGTGTCGCGCTCGAAGATCCTGACCTGGTCGGCGACCTCCGGCCGCTTGTTCATCGGCGTCAGCGTGTAGCCGGGGCTGACGACGTTGACGCGCAGGCCGCGATCGGCCCATTCCATGGCAAGGCTCTTCGACATGTGGATGACGGCGGCCTTCGACGAATTGTAATGCGCCTGGGTCAGGCCGCGATTGACGATCGACCCCGACATCGAGGCGATGTTGATGATCGAGCCCTTGCGCCGCTTGAGCATGGCGCGCGCCTCAGCCTGGCAGGACAGGAACACGCCGCTGACATTGACGTCGTAGAGCTTCTGCCATGTCTGCAGCGGCAGCGTCTCCGCCGGTTCGGCTCCGGCGATGCCGGCATTGTTGACGGCGACGGTCAGCGCGCCGAGTTCGGCTTCCGTGCGTTCGATCGCCGCCGCGAGATCGGCCTCTGAAGTCACCGTGCCGGTCAGCACCAGTGCCTTGCGGCCGAGCGCCGAAATCTTGTGCGCGGTCTCGTCCAGTCCGCCTTTCGAGGCATGGCCGAAACAGGCGATATCGGCGCCGGCCTCGGCCAGGCCGATGGCGATCGCTTGCCCGATGCCGCTGCCGGCGCCGGTCACCAGCGCTACCTCTCCATGAAGATCGAATAGTTTCATCGAAATGTTTCCTGTTGAGCCGCCGGTGCTGCCTAGGAAGGAAAGGGCGCCAGCCTTGACTGGCGCCCCGCGCGGTCCGGTGCTTGGGAGGATACCACCTGCTGCGCTTTATTCCGATTCCCCGGTTTCGCTCCGTTAAGCTGTCCTAGCTTGTGGCAAGTTCCATGACGGTGACGTTGCTGGCCTCGCTGCGGTCTAGAATGCCGCGCTGGCGGCCACGGCTCAGCACCAGCACGCGATGCGACAGGCCGAGCACTTCCTCGAGGTCGGAACTTACCACCACCACCGCCATGCCGGAGCGGGCGAGGTCGGCGATGACGCCGTAGATCGCGGCGCGGGCGCCGACATCGATGCCGCGTGTCGGCTCGTCCAGGATGAACACCTTGGGCGGCCGTGAAATCCATTTGGCGATGATCACCTTCTGCTGATTGCCGCCGGAAAGCTTGCTGATCGCCTGGTTAGGCCGGCCCTTGACGCCAAGCCGGCCGATGCCGGCCTCGGCGAATTTCTGTACCGCCTTCGGAAATACCCATCCATTCGGCGCGACATGGTCGAAATTGCCGATCGCCAGATTCTCGCCGATGGTCTGGTCGAGCACCACGCCTTGCGCCTTGCGGTCTTCCGGCACCAGCACGACGCCGGCCTTGATCGCCGCCGCTGGGTCATTGAGGTGCACCGGTTTGCCGGCGACACGCACCGAGCCGGACGAAATCGGATCGGCGCCGGCAATCGCCCGCACCAGCTCCGTGCGGCCGGCGCCGATCAGTCCGGCGATGCCGAGGATTTCACCGGCCCGCACCGAAAAGCTGACATTCTGGAAGCTGCGTTCCGGCGAGGACAGGTTCTCGACTTCGAGCAACGTCTCGCTGCCCGGTTCCGAGAGCGGCGGGAACATCCGCTCGACGCTGCGGCCGACCATCTGCTCGACCACGGTGCGCACCGGGATGTCGGCGCGCTCGTGCCGGGCGACGATGCGCCCGTCGCGCATCACGACGACGCGGTCGGCGATCTCAGCGATCTCGTCCAGCCGGTGGCTGATATAGATGAAGGACATGCCTTCCGCCTTGAGCTTGCGGATCTGCTGGAACAACAGTTCCGTTTCTTCGCTGCCAAGCGCGGCTGTCGGTTCGTCGAAGATCAGAAGCTCGGCATTGAGCGTCAGTGCCTTGGCGATCTCGACCTGTTGCTGGGCGGCGATGCGCAGCGTGCGCACCTTGCGATCCGGCGAAACATCGAGGCCGAGGCGCTTCAGTTGGGCCGATGCCCGCGCATTCATAGCCGCGCGGTCGATGCGGCCGCCGCGCATCGGCAGGCGTCCGACATAGACGTTCTCGGCGACCGACAGATCCGGCAGCAGCTTCAGTTCCTGGTGGATCATGCCGACACCGGCGTCGATGGCCGCGGCGGGAGAGGCGGGGGAATAGGGCTTCCCCCGCCATGTGATGGTGCCGGCATCGGATTTGGTCGACCCGGCGATGATGTTCGAAACGGTGGACTTGCCTGCGCCATTTTCGCCAAGCAGCGCCACGACCTCGCCCGGCCGCACCTCGAAGCTCGCATCGGCCAGGACCTGGACCGGTCCGTAGCTCTTGCAGAGGCCGCTGACGAAGAGCCCCAGATGCGGGGTCTGCGTGTGGCTGGGATCCAGGGACATCGTTCCGCTCGTTAACCGTCAGAAATGCTTGGGATCAGGGATGCCTGATATTATGGATGCTTGGCGATGAACTGATCGACATTGTCCTTGGTGGTCAGCGTCGCGTCCTGCAGCTGTTCTGCGGGAACGGTTTCGCCGGCCACCAGCTTGATCGCCGCATCGACGGAAAGCCGGCCCATGCCTTGTGTCTGCTGCGTCGCGGTTACGTCGAAAACGCCGCCCTTCAGAGCCTTGAGCGCCGCCACGTCGCCGTCGAAGCCGGCAACCCAGACCTTGTGGCCGGGATTGGCGACCTTGACCGCCTGCGCGGCACCGAGCGCCAGCGCGTCGGCCTGGCCGATGACGATCGATACGTCGGGATGGGACTGCAGCAGATCCTGCGTCAGCTTGAAACCTTCGTCCTGATGCCAGCCTTCGCTCCATAGCTCGCCGACCACCTTGATGTCGGGATAGGCGCTCAGTGCTTCGCCACAGCCCTTCGACCGGTCGACCTCGGGCGTCGTGCCTTTCTGGCCGTGGATGATGATCAGCTCGCCCTTGCCGCCGGCCTGCTTGGCGATGTAGTCGCACACCGCCTTGGCCGACGCCACGCTGTTGGTGGCGATGAAGGTGTCGCCGGGTGCGCCTTCGGCGTTGCGGTCGACATTGATGACCGGGATGCCGGCCGCCTTGGCCGTCTTGGTCGGCACGGTGGCAGCGGTGGCGCCGGCCGGGATGTAGATCAGCGCATCGATGTTCTGCGTGATCAGATCCTGCACCTGGCTGACCTGGGTCGCCGAATCGCCCTTGGCATCGACGGTGACGATTTCGATGCCCTTTTCCTTGCCATAGGCTTCGACGGACTGCTTGATCTGGTTGAAGAAGTCGGCCTGCAGATTGGCCACGGCAAGGCCAAGCTTCTTGGCCTCCTTGGCCGACGCCATGTCGGACAATCCGAGCAGCGGAATGACGGCCGCGGCAGCAAGCAGCAATGAACGTTTGGTCAGCATGTGTTTCCTCCGTTGATGTTCAATCTGTCCTGCCGGCGCATCACGGCGCCCCCTTGGCCGAACAACTCCCAGTTTCGGATCACCGATCCGTTTTCGCCCGGACCTCCCAGGCGAATCTCATTGCGCGCCGCCCTTCATTGCGCTCTGCGCCGCCATGTATCCGTGGCCACCGCCAGCGCGATCACGACGCCGATCACCACTTGCTGGATGAAGGGCGACACGCCGAGCAGGTTCAGCCCGTTGCGAAGCACGCCGATGATCAGCACGCCGATCGCGGTGCCGCCGATCGAGCCGATGCCGCCCGACAGGCTGGCGCCGCCGATCACCACCGCGGCGATCGTGTCCAGCTCGTAGCCGAAGCCGGAGCTCGGCTGGACGGAATCGAGCCGTGCCGCAAGCACGATGCCGGCAAGCCCGGCCAGCACGCCGCAGATCGCATAGACCCAGTTGGTCAGCGACTTGACCGGTATGCCGGACAGCCGCGCGACCTCGGCGCTGCCGCCGATCGCGTAGAGGCTGCGGCCGGTCGCGCGGTAGTTCAGGAAGATCGCGAAGATGATGGCCAGCACGATCATCAAGCCGACGGTGACCGACAGGAAGCCGAAATGGCGGATAATCGACAGGCTGGTGAACCAGTCGGGAAAGCCGATGATCTGCGAGCCGTCGGTGATCATGTTGGCGAGACCGCGCGCCACCGACATCATGGCCAGCGTGGCGATGAAGGGCGGCAGCTTGGTGACGGTCACCAGCAGGCCTGAAACCAGCCCGCAAAGTCCAGCAACGACGAGCGCAGTGACGATGCCGGCGGGCATGCCGAGATTGAGATGGTCGGGATGGGCGACGAACCCCATCACCATCGCGGCGAGCGCCAGCACGGAGCCGACGGACAGGTCGATGCCGCCGATCAGGATGACCAGCGTCATGCCGATCGCCATGATGCCGAGCACGGTGACCTGGTCGAGCACGTTGAGGACGTTGCGGACGGTCAGGAACGTGTCGGTGGTCAGCGACAGGGCAAGGCACAGCAGCATCAGGCCGATCAGCGGTCCCATGGTCCCGGCGAACAGGGCCGAAAGCTTCGCACTCGCCGCGGCCTGTGTACCTGGGCCGGCCTTCAACTCGCTTGCACCGTTGCTCAGAGCCATTTTGTCTCCTCCGTCAGCGATCCGGCGATGCGTCGTCGGCTCACTCTTGCTCACCAGGCACCTCCCTGTGAACAATTTATCTTTGATATGCAATTTTGTTCAGCTAAACTGTTCGTCGGAAAATTGTCAAGGCCCGCCGCATCATTCCACGCCGGTTTGCGCCGCCAGCCGGCTTGCCTTACGAAAGGGCATGCAATCCCGCGTTTCAGGTCCGCTCTCATCCCTGCGACTTCGTTTCGGCTGCTTGAGCAGGGCAGGACGGTCAAGACAAAGTAAATGTTGACCATTTTGGCTTTCATCTCGCGTTGTAGACGGTATCCTGTCGATGTCTTAAATCTTGAATCCTGGGCGCGCAGTACGATTTCGTGGCGCTTGGTCGGATACGCCATTTGAATGGCATTTAAGGATTCGGACGACCGCGGGAGGGCAAAAAGATGGCGATGACGGAGAATGACAAGGCCTCGCGCTTCCCGGATGCCGAGCTGAAGGCCCGTGCCGCGTGGCACTATTATGTCGAGGGGCTGACGCAAGAGAGGATTTCGGAGATCCTCGGGATCGGTCGCATCAAGGTGCATCGCATCCTGTCCGCCGCGCGTGAGGAGGGCGTCGTCCAGTTCCGCATCCGCGACAGTGTCGTCGAATGCTTGGTGCTGGAAGAGGCTCTGAAGCAGCTTTTCGGGCTCAGCCAGGCCATTGTGGTGCCGTCGGCGGCTGACCGAAGCAATGCGCCGCTGATGATCGGCCATGCCGCGGGCGCCTATCTGGCCGACAATGTGAATGCCGGCGATGTCATCGCACTGGGCTGGGGGCGAACGCTGAAATTCGCCATCAATGAATTGCCGCGGCGGCCGATCGCCAGGACGACGGTGGTCTCCATGCTGGGCGGCCTCACCCATGCCCAGCCGCTCAACCCGACCGAGAGCGCCTGGGAATTCGCCGAAAAGATCGGCGCCGAGTGCTTTCTGCTGCCGGTGCCGGTCTATGCTGACAGGCCGGAGCAGCGCGAAGCCTTCATGAGTCAGCGCAGCGTTCAGGACGTTGTCTTCCGCGCGCGCCGGGCAAACATCGCCGTGCTCAGCGTCGGATCGTTTTCCAATGACAGTCCGATCGCCAATTACGGCTTCATCAAGCCCAGCGAACTCGAAGAGCTTCAGGCGGCCGGCGCAGTTGGCGATATTTTATGCCATTTTATCGACGCCGAGGGCCGGCCCGTCGACCATGAGGTCAACCGCCGGGTCTGCGCCTATCCGCTGCAGGACCTGTCGGACATCCCGGCCATCATCCTGGTCTCGGGGGGGCAGGAAAAAATTGCCATCATGCGGGCGGCGCTCGCCAACACCAAGATATCGGTTCTGATCACCGACGAGGATGCGGCCAAGGGCCTGCTCAACCGCTAAGTTTTGCGCGCCTAGGACAGAGGCACCTCAAAATTCACAGGGCTTGGGGCGGCTGTCATACGACCAGTCCGCGAGAGCCACTGGCTAGAATTCTCCTTCGATCGGTCTGCCGTCATCCAGTCTTGCGAGGCGATGCCTTTGCCGGTGAGATAGTTGATGTCGCAACTGCCCACGTTGTTTCCACGTCGCCATCGGACGTCTGGACGTTCCAGTCCCCGTACCGGCTAATAGCCGGCGACCAGGAATTTGCCACCGCGATGGACGACCATGAGTGTCTCGTGAGGACGAGCATTGTCTGGACAACTCTCGCCGTGAGGGAGCAAGCGGCCGCTGCCGGTCCTGCTGGAGACGATCAGGACAATGTATACGCTATTGCTTTCGATGCAGGCGAAGCGGCTTGGTTGCTTCCCGCTCGATCCTGCCTTTCGCCTCGAGATCAAGCTGAGCGGCCTTGAGCCACCAGCCAGCCTTCGCGCCGCCCGGAAAGAGGTCCTGCGGCAACAAGGGCAGCAACTTTTGTTTGGCCTCCGCAACAGTCAGACCGGGGGCGGCGGGAGGCAAGACCGCCAGCAACGCCCCCTTCATGGCCTCGTACTTGGCTTTGTCGACGCGCACGACCCGGCCAGGCGATGCCACGTTCTCAACTTCAATCTTTTCAGCCATCGATCTTTCCACTCACGTAGTCGATTTCAGGGGTTCGAAATCCCATCGCCGCCCAGGACGAGAGAAGCCTCCACATGAAGCGGCCGGAATGCGCCCGCATTTCAAGCGGTGGTCGATCGTCTGCGGGAATGCGCTCCTTGTAGAGGGTCAACCAGTGGCCTTTCGTGAAGTCGAGGAACATGGCGGAGTTGCACCACGTCGCCACGACGCGCCTCGTCTTGGAGGAGGGCTCAAGTCGATGCTCGGCCAAGAGATCGTGGCCGCGTACGCAGCGTACCCGGTCCCTGCGGAAAAGGACGACGCTTGTCCCGCCATCGGCTTCCAAGAGCGGTGGTGCACCCGGAAGCGCCTCCAGTTGCCGGCCTGCGCTCTGACAACTTGCGCAATAGCAGGCGGCGCTGACGATAGGCTTGCCGCCGGCTTCCAAGAGGACACGTCCGCATACGCAGGTCGCAGTCCAGCTTTTTCCCTGAAATCCGTTCACGATCATCATGTCCACCCGAACACCCTTATTAGACTGGACCGTCTAGTTTGATTTGTCAATGCGTCCGGCCTATAGTGCGGTTAGGACATGGACTTGATCCTGGAGGGGCGAGAGGCGGCGATGCTCAATGGTGCGAAGACGCGCGTCGAGCGCACGCGGAGATCGATCATCTCGGCAGCAGCCGATCTGTTCCTTAAGCATGGCTTTCTCGGCACGAACATGGACAAGATCGCTGCCACCGCCAAAGTGTCGAAGCAGACCGTTTACGCGCATTTCCAAAGCAAGGAGGCGCTGTTCCTCGAAATCGTGCAAGGAATGACGGGGGAGACCGGCGACGAATTGCAGGAGCAGGTCGCCGATCCCGAAGACGATCTGCCGATCGAACATTTTCTTCTCGATTTCGCCGACCGGCAGTTGACCATTGTCATGACACCGCGGTTGATGCATTTGCGGCGGCTGGTGATCGGTGAGGCGGAACGCTTCCCCGAACTGGGCAGGGTGCTGCATGAGCGTGGGCCTGGCCGGTCGATCGGCCGGCTCGCAAAGGCTTTCGCCCGCTATCAGGAGCGTGGCCAGATCAAGGCAGATGACGTGCATGCCGCCGCGTCATTTTTCAACTGGCTTGTCATGGGTGCGCCGGTCAACGACGCAATGCTGCTGGGCAGCGACGCAATTCTGCAGGCGGACGCATTGCAGGCCCATGCCAAAGAAGCGGTCCGTATCTTCCTCGCCGCTTACTGCATCGACGATTCGGCTTGAGAGGAACGGCCACAAAGCGCTCGGAACGAGCCATCCGTTATCGGACAAGGACGTCCGCATCGGGTCGGAACAAGTTCGGCCGTGAGCGTGGCCTGCCGAAGAAGGTTTAGGATTGGCGACCGCTCGTCGAATTCACGTTATTGCGTTGCCGAGCCGAACATGGATGTCGCGCGTAGCCTGATAGAGGTCGCGGTAGATCGCCTTGCGCGCGCGGTAATGGGAGACCAGCCCGTCGACCGGCTCGACGTGCCTGGTGGGCGGCGCGGTCATCGCCTCGGCCGCAATCTCGGGCGAGGCAAACCATCCGATGGCGGAGGCCGCCAGCATGGCGGCGCCGAGTGCTGCGGCTTCGTTGACTGGCGAGACGGAGAGCGGCCGCTCGAGCACGCTTGCCATGATCCGCATCAGCAGCGCCGAATTGGAGCCGCCGCCGGCGGCGATCATCGCCGCCGGTTTGCCGCCGGCTTGAGTTTCCATTGCCTCGCTGGCGATCGCCTGCTCGAAGGCGATGCCTTCCAGAACCGCTCGAAAAAGGTGCTTCGGCTCATGGTCCAACGACAGGCCGACAATGGCGCCGCGCGCCGCGCCGTCCCAATAGGGGCTCATGACGCCCGCCCAATACGGCATGACGAGCAGGCCCTCGCTGCCGGCAGCGACATCCACCGCCGCCTTCTCCAGCGCTGCGGCCGACGGCGAGCCGGTGGTGCGAACGATCCAGTCGACCAGTTGCATGCCGGAGCGCAGCACGGTCTCCAGCATGAACCCCGAGCCGGTGGGCGAGACCAGCGTTCGAAACGCGTCCGACGTCGCCATCCCATGGGAATAACAGCCGCTGACGACGCCCGAACCGAGCGAAAGATAGCTTTTGCCTTCGCCATAGACGCCCATGCCGAGTCCCATCGCCTGGCCGTCGCCGGCGCCGGCGACAACAGGCGTGCCGGCCTTCAGGCCGGTCAGCCTGGCCACGCTTTCACTAAGCCTACCGCAGATCGCGCCGGGCGCGACCATTTGCGGCAACTGGTCCGGCCGCAGTCCTGCGGCCTCGACGAGCTCAGGGTGCCAAGTGCCATTCTTGATGTCGAGCAGCCCGAGCGGATCCGCACTTGCCGTGCTGGTGACCAGACTTCCGGTCAGCCGGTGGACGAAGAAGCCGTGCACGTCGACGAGAGCGGCTGCGTCGTCGAGCGCTTGCGGCTGGTGTTCGGCAAGCCAGGCGATCGCATAGAGCGCGGGCGTCGGGTCCGGCGGCTTGCCGCTCCAGTCGCGGATCGCCTCGCGGCCGAGTTCAGCTGAAAGCCTGATGACTTGCGGACGGGCGCGCTCGTCCAGCCACAGGATCGCGGGAATAAGCGGCTTGCCGGCATGATCAATCAGCGTAAAGGTCTCGCGCTGGTGGGCGATGGAGATCGCCGCCACCCGCGCAGCGCCAACCGCCTCAGTGACCTGCTTCAAGGCGCCGAGCAGCGCGGTCCACCAATGTTCGGCATCCTGCTCGAAATGGCCGGGCTTGGGATTTGAAAGCGGATAGGCTTCGCGCGCCTGGAACAGCTCCTTGCCGTCGCGCGTGAAGGCAATCGCTTTCACGGCCGTGGTCGAAGCGTCGATCCCGATTACGACATCGTCCATCAGGCGGAAATCCAGCGGATTTAGGCGGCGTTCGTAACGAACCGTCCGTCCGACTGGTCGAGACGACGGCGGATCTGGGTTATCACCATCGAATCGTCGGGTACACAATTTTCATAGGTGAGGAAATCGCCTGTCTTGACCGGTTTGACCACCTTGGCGCGTTCGGCGAGGCCGAGCGGCAGGGCGCCACGGGCGCGCGCGTCCACCCAGGTCATGGCGAAGCCGCGATAATCGTTCTCGCCGATCATGCCGAGCGACTGGCCAAGGGCAAGGTCGCTCTTGGCAACCGCCACCGCCTCGGCGACCGGATGATCGAGCGGCTCCATGTCGGCGCGCTTGTAGACCACGGCGCGCGCCGCCGACAGCGGCACTTCCAGGCTGGTCAGGTGGTAGGGGCGGAAGATCGTGAAATACGGACCCTTGCCGACCTTGAGGTCGATCATGCGCTCCAGCACGCGCGGATGCCGCGTCTCGATGATGCAGAACACGCCGGGCGCCACGCCCTTGCCGATCGAATAGTCTACCACGCCCTTGCGATGCAGCACGCCGCCATCCTCCTGCGGGCAAAGCACGCTGGCGAGTTCCTCCAGCGTCGCGGTCGGGCCGTGCATGCCCGGCACGTCGGGCACCAGGCCGGTGGCGTTGGCGATCGCCACCATCTCGATCGCCGTCTTCGAGCCGTCGACGAATTCGACCAGCATGCGCGCATTCATGTTGCGCTCGGCCGCCTCCTTCTCGTAGTCGGCGGGCAGGGCGTCGATCTTCAGCGGATTGTTCTTGCCCTTGCCGGCGGCGATGATGTTGAAGCCGAGGCTCTTGGCAAAACCGATGATCTCCAGCGTGCAGGCCGGCTCGTCGCCGGCGGCACCCGTATAGACGACGCCGGCCTTGCGCGCCTCTTCCTTGAGAAAGCGCCCGATCGTGATGTCGGCCTCGACATTCAGCATGACAATGTGCTTGCCGTTCTTCATCACTTCGAGCGCGAACAGCGTGCCGATGTTGGGATTGCCTGTTGCGTCGATGATGACGTCGATGCGGCCGGCGGACGCCAGCGCATGCAGGTCTTCGGTCACCGCGATCTTGCCGGCCTCGATGACGCGGTCGATCGCCGCTGCAGTGCCGGCCTGCACGATATCCGAGCGGTCGTGGCCGGCGAGAAGCGCTGCGTCGATCGCCGCCTGCGGCCTGACCTCGGAAATGGCGCCGATCCGCATGCCCGGCATCAACGCCACCTGGACGACGATGTCGGTGCCCATCTGCCCGGCGCCGGCAAGCCCGATGGTGATCGGTCCCTGCTTTTCAGCGCGCTGCAAAAGTTCCGCTGCAAATTGCGGATGGGCCATGTCGCTTCCTCCAGCTCTTGCCGCGCGGCGGCGTCGAAGTCATTTTGAACATTCCTATTTCTAATTGAAAAATATTTCAACCCATTGCGAACTCCGATTTTGGATATGTCTGCGCACTCACGGCGGGAACGGTTGATCGCAATCTGCGGGGAGCGAAGACGGCGAGGACCGGCAGGTGATCTCGGGCGGTGAAGAGCTAGACTGGCGTGGTCTGGAGCAGCCAACAGGAGCCGCAGCGACCATACATGGCAGGTCGCTCCGCGGCGTGATTTTCAGCCAACAGCTAAACGGCGCCGGAACCGCTCAGAAATAGCCGTTCGATGCTTCGAGCCGGAGGTTGATTGGCGTTGCGGTGATGCAGCAGATCTTCATCTCAGATGCCGGCCTCGAAGAAGGGCGCGCCAAGCAGGTCGGGAACGACGTCGATGCCGAGGCCCGGCCCGTCCGGAATGCCCATGCGGCTTCCCGAGACCGGCGGCTTGTTCGATGCGGTGCGCACCGTCACCCATTCGTGGAAGGCGATGGCGTGCAGCCGGCGCTCCTCCGGCGTCGACAGCGACAGATGCGCCATTGCTGATGTGTCGATCTCGGCGCCGCCAGTGTCCTCGACGGTGATCATGAAGCCCAAATCGACGGCAAGGTCGCGGATCTGGCGCGTCTTGGTCACGCCGCCGAGCCGCGAGATTTTCAGCGTCAGCCCGTCGGCCGCTCCCTTGCGGTGGATGTCGAGCATGTCGTCCAGCGAGGCGACGGATTCGTCGAGCACCATCGGCTTGTCGAGAGAGCGGCGCACCGACATACATTCGTCGATCGTGGTGCAGGGCTGCTCGAACGTGTAGTCGATGGCGCGCGTCGCGTCACTGAACTGACGCGCCTGATAGGACGTCCAGCCGGCATTTGCGTCGCAGAAGATCACCGTGCCCTTCGGCACCGAAGCGGCGACCGCGGTGACGCGCTCGATGTCGTCATGGACGTTGCCGCCGACCTTGACCTGCAGCCGGTGGAACCCGTCCTTGACGATGCGCTTGGCCAGTGCGGCCATCCCATCGACCGTGCCATGGGTGACGACCTTGTAGAGCTCCGCCGTCTCGCTCTCGCGCCCGCCGAGCAGCGTGACCAGCGGCACGTCGGCGGCGCGTGCGGCGAGATCCGAGCACGCCATGTCGAGCGCCGACTTGATGTAGGGATGGCCCTTGAACACCGTGTCCATCAGCCGGCCGATACTGGCCAGCCCGCGCGGATCGTGGCCGAGCAGATGCGGCGCGATTTCCATGACGCCGGCGCGAACGCCGGCCGCGAATGCCGGCGAGTAGAAATTGCCGAGCGGCGCCATCTCGCCCCAGCCGGTCAGCCCGCTGTCGGAGGTGATGGCGACGATCACCGCGTCGAACGCGTCGGCGACACGCCCTTTCGACATACGGTAGGGCCCGTCCACGAAGGGCTGCACGACATGGTAGGCCTTGATGGTTTTGATCTGCACGTTCTCTGTCCGTTGTCTGTGATGTCGCGACGAAACCGCCAATTGGCGGCTTCTGTCGGCTCAGCTGCCGTCTGGTCGGTTGCGCGTCGGGCCAAAGCGATCGGCCTTGGCGCCCTTGGAGTCGCGCTGTTCGAGGCTGCGCGCATAGGCGAGCAGTTCTTCGAAATCGAGGTCGATATGCTCGCGGGCGTGGCGCTGGGCTGCGCCCATGTCGGCGCCCTTCAGCAGTTGCACATAGGTCTCGTGGATGTCTTCGGCAGGCACCGGCTCGTTGCGCGCCCGCTGGTGCAGGGCAAAATACATCTGCAACCGGCTGGTCAGCCGCTGCCAAGTTTCCAGCAGCACCGAATTGTCGGCCCATTCATGGATCAGCCCGTGCAATTGCAGCGCGGTTTCGATCTGCCTTGTTGTGTCGCGGTCGCGCGTCGCCTGCTTTACCGCCTCGTGGCGCCGGCCGAGCTCGTCGAAGAAGCACTGGTCGCGCAACGGCCAGCTCAGTTCGATGGCGAACTCGTCCAGCACCTTATTTAGCGAATAGGCGTCGTCGATGTCCTTGGCGGTCACATCGATGACGAAGGTCCCGGCGTAGGGGATGCTGGTCAGGATGCCCTCCTGCACGAGCTCGCGCATCGCTTCGCGCAGCGGCGCGCGGCTCACCCGCATCTGCTCGGCAATCCTGAGTTCGTTGAGCTTCTGCCCGGGTTCCAGCTGGCCGGTCAGGATCGCGCGCCTGAGCAGCGCCACGATCTCGGCGCGTCGTGTCGTATCCGCGATCGGAGCGAAATCTGCCTTTCCCATTCGGCCTCCACAAGGAACCGAAACCAACAAGCAGATTGTCGACAATCTGACAAGACCCTTTTTCTGACTTCCCGATTCTGGGCAGAATATCGGCGCCTTCCGCCTCAGGCCGCCCGGCCGTAGAAGCCGATGCGCTCCTCGGCGCTGAACATCATGCCGGGTTTCTCGTAGTAGGAGAACACCGCGATCATGCGCTCGCGTTCGCCTTCGACGGTGGTGACGCGATGCGCGGTGTTCTTGCCGCGGAAGACGTTCAGCGTGCCCGGCTTCATGCGCAGGATTTTTGCCTCGGGATCGCGCCCTTCGAGCAGCCTGGCGACGCCGTCGTAATTGGGATTGTCGTCCGAGCGGAGATCGGTGCGGTATTCGAGGTCGCCGCCGCGCTCAGCGGCCTGCAGCAGAAGTGTCGTGGTGAATTCCGAGCGGTCGAAATGCCAGTTCAGCGCCTCGCCGGCGCGATAGGCCATCACATTGGTGCGCGCCAGCGGGTCCTGCATGACGTGCAACCGCGTCTTTCCCATCGCTGCCGCCAGGAAGCGCAGCAGCGGTTCGTACTCATAGATGGCGAGCACGAGGCTGCCGGGAATCTGGTCGGCGCAGACCGTATGGCTGATGGTCTCGACCTTGCGCAGGGAAGGGTGGTCCGGAGCGAGTTCCGGCATATCGGGCTTGAAGTAGATGTTGTGCGTCCGTTTGTGCATGTGCGAGCGCGTCGCCATGACGGGCTGGATTTCCCGCACCGCCCGTTCAGCCATGCCGGGCTGCAGAAAACCCTCGAGGTTGAACATGCCGTCGGCTTCCAGCGCCGCAATCGAGGTCTCCACGAGGCGCTTCCATTCGGCACTGCCTTCACGGTCGAGCGGGTATCGGTCCAGATCGAGAATGTCTTTCATCGTCTTATGCTCCAGGTTCGAGCATAGAAGACGGCAAAAAAATCTTTCTCTCAACGTCGAAAATTATTAGTCTTCCGCAGGAAAAACTTATGAAAGGCGCGCATGGAACGGCCCCCTCCGCTGAACGCGATCAAGGCCTTCGAGGTCGCGGCGCGCGCCGGCAGCTTCACTTTGGCCGCCACCGAACTCGGCGTTTCGTCAGCGGCGGTCAGTCAGCAGGTCCGCAATCTCGAAACCTGGTTCGGCAAGCAACTGTTCGTGCGCAGCGGCAACCGCATCGCGCTGACCGACGCAGGCCATGCGATCTACCCGCAGACGGCGCGCGCCTTGGGCGACATTGCGGCGATCGGGCGGCGCATGCTGGAGGGTGGGCTGAGGACGCGTCTCGTCGTCAGCGTGCCGTTTTCGCTGGCCGAATTGTGGCTGGCGCCCAGACTGGCCGTTCTTCTCGATGCCTTCCCGCAAATGGCGATCGACGTCCGGGTCGAGGACGATCCAATCGATGTCGTGCGCCAGAACATCGACTTGCGCATCTCCTATGGCGACTATCACTATCCGGCGCTCAGGATGGTCCGTCTCGTCCATGACGACGTCCTGCCGGTCTGCGCGCCGGACTTCTGGCAGAGATACGGGGATGGCGCGTCCAGCCTGGCGGAGGTGCACGAGAGCCTGTTCATCCACACCAACTGGGGTCCGAACTATGCCTCGCATCCGACATGGGCGGACTGGTTCGCGGCGTCGGGCGACAATCGCTCCCCCGACCCGTCGCACGGGCGGCGCGTCGGACTGTCCAGCCTGGCGATCGCCTCGGCCCGACTGGGCCTCGGGATAGCCCTTGGCCAAAGAGTCATGGCCCGCGCCGATCTGGAGGCGGGCCGGCTGATCGCGCTGTCGTCGGTCTCGGTCCGGCTCGGGCAACCCTATTGCGCCTTCATGCTGCCGGCGAAAGCCGAGCGTGCCGACGTCGCCGGTCTGGTCGAACTCCTCGGCAGGACGGCGCCATAGGTTCAAAAAATCGGTCAGATGGCTGCACCAATGGCCGGGAGGTTTGCGGACTTTTTGCTATGTATCGGTCGCCATGGGTTTAACTTACGGCCGAGTATGGCGGTCAACCCGGGAATGAGACGTTCGTTCAATGGCCAGGGCTAAAAAACGCCCCACGATGTCGACCAACGTGGCCGGCGCCGACGGACGTTCATCGGGGTCGAATGCGACTCCAATGGCTGCACCCAGGCCCACTGACGTCGCCACAGGCCAAAAGTCAAAGCGCGAGGCCAACGCCGGGTAGACTCTGGCGGGCACGACAACACCCGTGGCCAACGACGATCGCGCCGCCTCGATCTCGGCCTCCAGGGGTTCTATGTCGCCGACTCTCTCGACGGAGACCACCTTGCCCTCCATAACGAGAATGACGACGACAGGGACTCGGAAGAGTGCTGCAAGAGCTTGGGAAGTGATCGAGACGATCGCTTTCGTACCGTCGGCCGCCACGACGTCGCGGCTGTAGCCTTGCAGCACAGACACCTGCCTTCTCAGGAGCGCCGCATCAGTTGCCCTGCGCTGGGAGGTAAAGGCAACGGCACTCACGATAAGTCCGATGACAAAAAGCAGTCCGATAGCCCAGACGTTTGCCGGGTCGTCGACGATCAGCGTATAGCGAGGCTCGGTGAGAAAGAAATTGTAGGCGAGAGCGCCAAGTATCGCCGAAAAGAGGGAGGGTCCCAAGCCCAAGCCAACGGCCGCTATGGTCACCGGCACCACAAATATGAGGGAGATGTTCGGATCGCCACGTGGCTGTCGACACCGACAGCCACGACCGCCGCGAAGGCGGTCATTGCAAACGCAGCAAGGTAGCGTACTACAGCTGGAGCCTCCAATGGTGCCAAGCCCAAAAGCGGATCGGCATCCGGCAACAGTGTGGTGTCCCATTGCAGCTTCGATTTAACATCGGCCATTGGTGCAACTCCCAGCCTATTGCATGCCATCCTACGCGACGACTCGCTGGCGTAAGCTGTGCGGCCGCCGCATGACGCAAATGTGGGGCAACACGCATAAAAATTCCATTCGTGCGTGAGCTGCAAGAAATAGGAATCTTATAGCCCTGTAGCGCCCTCCGACGTCTCGGCCAGCCCTATTGCGCCCTTCATGCTGCCAGTTAAGGCGGAGCGTGCCGACATTGCCGGGCTCGTCGCGCTGCTCGGCAAAACGGCGCCCTCGGCATAGCTGAGGGCGCCGTGGACCGGGCCTGATGGGGGGTATCAGGTGGCCGGTTTCTGGGGCAGGGGGGAGACAGGCATTCCCGGGCCGATCTTCTGCAGATTGCCTGTTATCACCTGGTCGCCTTCCGATACGCCGCTCGAGATGGCCACTAGATCGCCATTGGTCGGCCCGAGCGAAACGATACGCTGGTCGACAGTATTGTCCTTGCCGACGACGTAGAGGTATTTGCCGAGCTGGCTCGATCCCAATGCCGTCTGCGGCACCATCAGTGCATCTGGCTGCTGCTTGATGTGCAATCTCACGCGAACATATTGGCCCGGCAGCAGCGTGAACTTGGCGTTGCCGATCGTCGCCCGTGCGGTGATGGTGCCGGTCGAACGATCGACCGTGTTGTCGATGAAGGTGAGCTGACCTTTGTGGCGCGGTTCGGTATCGCCGGGAAGCAGGACGTCGACATCGATGGGCCCCGCCGCGCGGGCTTCCTCGATCTGCGCCAGATCCGTTTCACTCGGATTGAAGGTGACATAGATCGGGTCGAGCTGCACCAGCGTGTTGAGCACCGTGCCGGCGACGCTGACCAGCGTTCCGACCGAAGCCTGGTTGCGGCCAACGCGCCCTGCAAACGGCGCCTTGATCTCCGAATAACTCAGATTGAGCTCGGCGGTCCGCACTGCCGCCTGGTTCACGGCCAGCGAGGCCTGGGCCTCGCGCAAGCTGCTGGTGCGCTGGTCGAACGCATCCTTGGCGATGTATCCGCTCTTGGCCAGCTCGGTGCCGCGACCAAGGCTGGAACGGGCATAGTCGAGCGTTGCTTCGTCGCGCTGGACCTGAGCCTTCGCCTGTTCAAGGGCAGCCTGGAAATCCTCTGGAGCGATCTTAAAGAGAAGCTCGCCCTTCTTGACATCGCTGCCGTCGGGCGCGACCTGCTCCTGCAGGTAACCCGGCACGCGCGCCTGCAGCGTGATGCTGCGGATCGACTCTGTGCGGGCGGCATAGTCGAGATAGATCGGGATCGTCTTCTTGACGACGCTCACCACCGGCACCGGCATGACAAATGCCGCGGGTTCGGGCGTCGCTGCTCCTGCCGTACCGGCGTTGAGGCCGAAATTGCCCATGTCGAGCAAGTGAACGCTCGCCACCGAGATCGCCCCAACGGCGACGGCCGCTCCCAACGCAATTTTCCATTTACGCATGATCAGTTCTCCAATCCTATTCGGCCGCTTCGGCCAATCGCTCGAAAGCGGGTTCGGCAGTTGGTTCAGTCGGTTCGGCAACGGGTTCGCTCTTGCTGCCGCGCTCGCGCAGCTGCTCGATCACCGCATAGAAGACCGGCACGAACACCAGTGACAGGATCGTCGCCGCGACCATGCCGCCAAAGACGGTGGTGCCGATCGACTGGCGGCTCGCTGCACCAGCACCTGTGGAGAACATCAGCGGCAGCACACCGAGGATGAACGCGAAAGCGGTCATGAGGATGGGCCGCAGCCGCAGGCGCGCCGCTTCCATTGCGGCGTCGACGATGCTGAGGCCTTCCTCGCGCCGGCGCCGGGCAAACTCCACGATCAGAATGGCGTTCTTCGCCGCCAGCCCGATCAGCATGACGAAGCCGATCTGCGAATAGACGTCGATCTGCATGCCGCGCATCAACAGGGCGACAAAGGCACCGAACAGGGCAAGCGGTACCGCGAGCAGAACCATGAAAGGCATGGCCCAGCTCTCATATTGGGCGGCGAGGATCAGGAAGACGAAGACCATGGCGAGACCGAAGACGATCGAGGCGATCGATCCAGCCTTGAGCTCCTGATAGGTGATCCCGGTCCATTCGTAGCCGAAATCCTTCGGCAGCGCCGTGGCAGCGGCACGTTCCATCGCGGCGACCGCCTGGCCTGAAGAGAAGCCGGGTGCGGCACCGCCGTTGATCAGGGCCGACGCATTGTTGTTGTAATGCGGGACGGTTTCCGGGCCGACGATAGGCACCAGCTTGCCGAGCGTGCTCAACGGCACCATGCCGCCGGAGGCATTGCGCACATAGAGCCGCGAAATGTCGGCAGCACCCGCACGCGCATCCTTGTCGGCCTGGATCGTCACCCGGAAGGTGCGGCCGAACAGATTGAAATCGTTCACATAGAGGGAGCCGAGATAGATCTGCAGCGTGTTGAACACGTCAGGCAGACTGAGGCCGAGCAGCTTCGCCTTATTGCGGTCGAGGTCGTAGTTGAACTGCGGCGTCGAGGTCGAGAACGAGGAGAACAATTGCTGCGGGTTGAGCTCGGGCTGCTTGCGCGCTTCGGCGAGCACGGCTTGCGTCGCGTCGTTGAGCGCAGCGCTGCCGCGACCGGTCAGGTCCTCCACCTGGAATTCAAAGCCGCCGGTCGTGCCGATGCCCGGGATCGAAGGCGGATCGAAGCTCAGCGCGAACGCTTCCGGAAGTTCCATGAGCTTCGAGCGCACGTCGGCGACGAGCTTCGAGGCGCTCTGGTCAGGGCCGCGTTCGTCCCATGGTTTCAGGATGGCAAATTCCACCGCCGAGTTCGACTGGGCGGCACTGGTGAGGAAGTTCAAGCCGCTGATCGAGCCGACGATATCGACGCCGGGCGTGTTCTGCAGGATGTCGCGTGCCTTCCGGGCCACCGCGTCGGTGCGCTCCAGGGATGCTCCATCCGGCAACTGGATGACCACGAAGAAATAGCCCTGGTCCTCGACCGGAAGGAAAGTCGAGGGCAGTCGCTGCCAGACGAAATAGGTGGCAACAAGCCCGGCCGCGAACAGCCCGAGCATGATCCAGCGCAGGCGGATGAGGAAGCGCACACCATAGGCATAGCCATGCGACAGCCGTTCGAAGCCCGTGTTGAACCAGCGGAACAGCACGAACTGCGTTGCCGGGCGGTGGCGCAGGAAGGCAGCGCTAAGCGCCGGGGTGAGCGTCAGCGAGACGAAGGCGGAGATGCCGAAGGAGATCGCCACCGTCAGCGCAAACTGGTTGTAGAGCCGGCCGGAAACGCCGGGTATGAAGGCGACCGGCACGAACACGGCCATCAGCACGGCGGTCGTCGCGATGATCGGGCCGGTGACCTCGGCCATCGCCGCGCGCGTAGCAGCCAGCGGTTTGAGGCCGGCCTCCAGCTGGCGCTCGACATTCTCGACGACGACGATCGCGTCATCGACGACGAGGCCGATCGCCAGCACCATGCCGAGCAGGCTGAGCATGTTCAGCGAGAAGCCGAACATGTACATGACGACGAGCGTGGCCACCAGCGACACGGGAATCGCAATCGTCGGGATGATCGTGGTGCGCCAGCTCTGCAGGAAGATGAACACCACCGCAACAACCAGGACCAGCGCCTCGCCGAGCGTAACCAGCACGTCGTGCATCGACGCCGAGACGAAACGTGTCGTATCGTAGTGCATGGCGTAGCTGACGCCTTTCGGGAAGCGGGCCGACAGTTCCTGCATCTTGTCCTTGACGCGCTGCTGCAGATCGAGCGCGTTCGAGCCCGGCATCTGGTAGACCGCGAGCACCACGGTCGGGTCCTCGCCGAAGAAGGCCGACGACGAATACTGCAGGGCGCCGAGTTCGATGCGCGCGACGTCGCGCAAGCGCACCAGCGAACCGTTCGCGGCATCGGCGCGCACGATGATATCGCCGAATTCCTTGGGATCGCTCAGTCGGCCGACCGCGTTGACCTGCATTTCGAAAGCGGTGCCGGCCGGCGCCGGCGACTGCCCGATCTTGCCGGCCGCGACCTGGACATTCTGCTCGGCGATGGCGTTTTGGACATCGACAGCGGTAATGCCGAGATTGGCGAGCTTGTCGGGATCGAGCCATACGCGCATCGAATAGCGCCGCTCGCCGAAGATCTGCACGTCGCCGACGCCCGGCAGGCGCTTAAGCGGGTCGACCACCTGCAGGTAGGCGAGGTTGCTGAGCGCGACCGGATCGACGGAGCCGTCGGGCGAGGTGAGGTTGACGATCAGGACGAAATTCGGATTCTGCTTCTTGATCGTCACGCCGCCCTGGTTGACGATGGCCGGCAGCGAGGACGCCGCCTGTGAGACGCGGTTCTGGACATCGACGGCGGCGGTGCTCAGGGGATAGCCGACCTCGAAGGTAACGGTGATCGTCGACGAGCCGTCATTGGAGCTCGACGACGACATATAGGTCATGCCTTGAACGCCGTTGATCTGCTGTTCAAGCGGCGTCGTGACGGTGTCGGCCACGACTTGCGCACTGGCGCCAGGATAGTTGGCGCTGACCACGACCTGAGGCGGCGTGATGTCGGGAAACTGCGAGACGGGCAGCAGGAAATAGCAGATCGTCCCGGCGAGCACCATGATGATGGCGATCGACGATGCGAAGATCGGACGGTGGATGAAGAAGTTTACCATGACACGTGCGCCTCGCCGAATGCTCTCGCCTCGCCAAAGGCCTTGGCCACCCTGGACAGCCGCCGGCTGCGCCTTTGCCCCGGGTCTTCCAGGAAACGAGGCGGCGCCGTGCGGCTGCGGCCTTGCGCATCCGCAAGGGTACGCAGCATCGTCTCGAAAGAGCGCGGGTCGACACGGTCGGCCTTCATCAGCATCCGGATCATCGGATCCTTCACAACTTCGTCGATCGTCAAATCTTTGCGCTGCGACATCGTAGCGGCTCCTGGCTTGGCGATCTGCGGGATACGCCGCAGATCGGGTGGTCTTCCTGTTCGCGGCCAAAATCGCCTGGGGCGCAGTTTCATGCCTGGGCCGATTCGGCGGAGGCTATTCACAGGCGCCTGCGAGATTGACACGAGGCAATGGGGGTGTTACCAGTAAGTAACATCTAGAAGTTACAGACCGGTAACACCCTAGTCAAGAGGTGTACCGAGGGATTTTTCGGAAACCCCGGAAACCAAGGAGGTTTTGATGGAAGACGGTACTGCGGAACGCATCCGCCCCCGGGATCGTATCCTGGAGACAGCACGGGATATGTTCCACAAGCATGGCATCAAGGGCGTCGGCGTCGACGCGATCACTGAGGCCGCCGGCACCAACAAGATGACGCTCTACCGTCATTTCGAGTCCAAGGACGATCTGGTCATCGAGTGTCTGCGGGCGACCGCATGCAGCGCCAACGCGATGTGGCAAAAGTTCGAGGCGGAGCACCCGGGCGACAAGCTTGCGCAACTGCACGCCTGGGTTCGGATGGCGGCCGATTGCCTGATGATGGACGGCCGCGGTTGCGATATGGCGAACGCCGCCATCGAACTGAGCGAGACCGACCATCCGGCGAGGCGTGTGATCAAGGAGCTCAAGCAGGCCCAGCGCGACCGTCTGGTCGGCCTGTGCGGGGATGCCGGCATCGGCCAGCCGGAGCTTCTCGCCGATACATTGTCGCTGCTGCTTGAAGGCGCCCGTGTCAGCCTTCAAAGCGTCGGAGCCGAAGGCCCCAGCGCGCAATTTGTCCGCATGGCGGAAGGCTTGATCACATCTTTCAGGGCCAGATAGTCTCGCCAGCGGCGAAACGATCGGTAGCGTGTTCATTGCGAGCCGCGCCGCCGAATGCCCTTTTGTCCGTTCGGACGTGCCGTCATCGCGCTTCTCCTTTGCCGGTCTTGTCGCCGCACCATTTGCTACCTGTTGCTTGTTGGTGAGGCAGGATAGGACCGACAACGAATCGGTGAGAGTGACAAGTGTGACGGGATTCCGACGGATCCGCTGATCGCGGCTGCAACATGCCCTACCGCTCGCACCCTTGCGGGCGAATGTGCTGTCGGCATCAACCCTGGTGACAGCCGCCGCGATCATTCGGAGCCGGAACAAAAAAAGCCCGCTGCCGGGAGGAGGTGGCAGCGGGCTCGATTTCGAATACGGCACGGGAGGAGGTGTACCGCACTCAGCGTCGGCATCGCATCTGGGAGGAGTAGATGGCCGACACCTGCGAAACTAGCGATTGCCCAATGATTCGGCAATAGCAAAAGATGCATAGCAGATGTGCATATTCGCGGTATCAACCGAATTTTAACCATCGGGGCAAGTGACCGTGGCCGTTGCGCGGCATCACTGGACGGGCACGTTTTCCTTGAAGACAAGGCGCGGCTCAATGAGTTTCCGCGTCAGATAAGGCGCCGAGGAAGCGATCGAGCCGAGCAGGCGGATGACCGATTGCTCGGCGATCAATCGGGCATTCTGGTCGATCACGACATCGAGCAGATCGTCGACGAGATAGCCGCGTGTCGCCCTCGTCAGGTCGTGACAAATGAACACCGGCTTCCTTTGCGGCTTGGCTTCCAGCAGCGCTTTCGCCACGCCCGAACGTCCGGCGCCGACGCAATAGATGCCGAGCAGTTCCGGCTCATTGTGCAGCGCCTTCATCGTCGCCGTGTAGCTGATATCCGGCTCGTCGTTGATCTCGACGGCGCTGGTCACAGTCAAATTGGGGAACTCCTCGCTGAGCACGGAGCGAAAGCCCATTTCGCGTTCCTCATGTCCGCGATAGGAGCGTGAGCCGACGATCATTGCCAGATGGCCCGGACGCCCGCCCAGGACACGTCCCATCAAAAGGGCTGCGGTGCGCCCTGCGACACGGTTGTCGATGCCGACATATGCCGATCGCGGTGCGCCCGGAACGTCCGACACCAGCGTGACCAGGCGGATGCCTGCCTCGACGATCTCGCGCAAGATGTTGCGCGTTCTCGGATGATCGATCGCAATGACGCCGACGCCGTTTGCCTTGAGCGAGAGGTTTTCGACGGCCGCCTGCAACGCGTTCGGCGAGATGCCGGCGAGCTTGTGGATCCGGCAGGAGGCGACGAGCGGCAGGCGTGCCGCATAATCCTCGATATGATTTGCCAGATCCATCATGAAGGCATTGGAGCCGATCGGCAGGAAGAACTCGAGATGCGCCGGCCGCGAGGGCAGCACGACCTGATCCACGACCGGCAAATAGCCGAGCTGCTTGGCCGCCTCCATCACGCGCTGCCGGTTGGCGGCGCTGGCGCCCGGCCGGCTGTTCAGCACCCGGTCGACCGTCGCGGTCGACAGCCCGCAGCTTCTGGCGATGTCCGCAACGGTGGCTTTCATTGTCGCAGTCATAGGAGCCGATGTGATCCTGTACCAGACATACGGCCAACCGGTTTCCGCGTGGCCCGCTCAGCCCTGCGATTGTTTCCCCTGGACGATGGCGTCACGGATCTCCTCGTCGGACATGCCGGTGATAATCCGTTCGACTTCCGCGACGTTGGTGTTCTTCGGATCGATATCGTCGGCAACCACCTTGCCGCGGCGCATCACGACGATGCGGTCGACCACCTGGAAGACATGGTGGATGTTATGGGCGATGAAGATGCAGGAATGGCCCGAATCGCGGGCGCTGCGCACGAAGCTCAGCACACCTTGCGTCTCGGCGACGCCGAGATTGTTGGTCGGCTCGTCGAGGATGATGAGGTCGCTGTCGAAATGCATGGCGCGTGCGATCGCCACGGCCTGCCGCTCGCCGCCGGAGAGCGAGCCGATCGGTGTGGTCGGCGGGATGTTCTTCGAGATGCCGACCTGTTTGAGCAGATCGCGGGCGACCACGTTCATCGCCTCCTGGTCCATACGGTTGAGGAAACGCGGCGGCTTGATCGGCTCGCGCCCGAGGAACAGGTTGCGCGCGATCGACAATTGCGTGACCAGTGCCGAGTCCTGGTAGATCGTCTCGATGCCGTGGGCGATGGCGTCGCTGGTGCTGCGGAAGTCCACCTTCTTGCCGCGGATGAAGATGTCGCCGCTGGTCAGCGGAACCGCACCCGACAGCACCTTGATCAGCGTCGACTTGCCGGCGCCATTGTCGCCGAGCAGGCCGACGATCTCCCTTTCATTGACATGGAAATTGGCGTCTACCAGCGCTTGCACACGCCCGTAGGACTTGCGGATGTTTTCCATGCGGACAAGCGGTTCGGCCATGGTTCAAGTCCCCGCCTGATGCCGGCGTTCCAGCCATGAGTGGAGCGCCATCATGCCGAGGATGATCGCGCCGATGAAGATGTTGTAGGCAAGCCCTGGCACGCCGATCAGCACAATGCCATTGCGCATCACGCGCAGGATCAGGATGCCGAGCACGGTTCCGATGATGGTGCCGCGTCCGCCAGTCAGCGCCGTGCCGCCGATCACCACCATGGCGATGACTTCGAGCTCGTAGCCGGTGCCGCTGTTCGGGTTGGCCGCCGAGGTGCGCAGCGAGCTGATGACGCCGGCAAGCGAAGCCATGATCGACGACAGGATGAACAGGCCGATCTTGACGCCGCTGACATTGACGCCGCGCGCCCTTGCCGCACTGGGGTTGCCGCCGGCCGCCTGGATCCAGTTGCCGGTCCGGCTCTGTGTCAGCACGTAACCGAGTGCGATCGCGGCTGCGATGAACCAGAACAGCGACATGTAGATGCGGAACGGCCCGATGAAGAAATCACCGACCAGCGCCTCGGCGAGCCAGCTGCCTTCGGCGCTCCAGGTGCGTTGCGGAAATCCGCTGGTGACGAACAGGGCGGTGCCGCGCACGACCAGCAGCATGCCGAGCGTCACCAGGAAGGATGGAATCTTGAGTTGCGTCACGAACCAGCCATTGACCAGCCCGATGAAGGCGGCAACCAGCAAGGCCACGACGAAGCCGGCTTCCAGCGAGGTGAGGCCGCTGTTGAAGAGCGTCCACATCAAGACGGGCGAGAAACCGAACAGCGATCCGACCGAGAGGTCGAATTCGCCCGAAGTCATCAACAGCGTCATCGCCAGCGCGATCAGGCCGAGCTCGACCGTGAAGGCCAGTATGTTGCTGATGTTCTGCGGCGACAGGAAGTCGTGGTTGAACCCCCAGAACACGGCGAGCTCGACGACAAGCAGCACGAAGGGCCCGAATTCCGGCCTGGCGATCGAGCGTTGGATGATGGAACTGTTTTCCACGTTGGACCCGCGACATGGTTGGAACTGGCCAAACCCGGCACCGCATAAGGCGGTTCGAGGCTCGGCGGAATGATGGGGATGACCGCGGCAGGCGTGCCGCGATCATCCCAATCGCGGTTTTATTTTCCGGACAGGATGTCGTCGTAGACCTGCGCGGTGTCCTTTTCGTAGAGTGCGCCGGTGATCACGTCGAAGCCGGGTGGAATGCCGCTGGCGGCCATGTTGGCGATCGAAAGCGCCACATAGCTGGTCGCCTGCGGATCCTGCCATTGTGCGGCATTGACGTAGCCGGTCAGCACCTCCTGGGTGGTGTCGAGCGAGTTGCCCCAGCCGACGACCGGGATTTCACCCGGCTTGATGCCGGCTTGGTCGAACACCCGCTTGATCGAGCCGGTCACCAGGTCGCCGAGACCGATGATCGCCTTGACCTTGGCCCTGTTGGCGGTGAGGTAGTCGACCATGCGGTTGATCGCTTCGGCCTGATCGAGCGTGGCTTCGGTGATTTCATAGGTGATGCCGAGTGGCTCGAAGACGCTCTTGATGCCTTCTTCTTCCTGGACGCCATAGGTGGCGCCCGGGATTTCGACCGGCATCCAGACGAAATCGCCCTTCTTCACCAGGCCCTTGTCGACCAGATACTGCGCCCAGTTCTTGCCGAAGGTGACGTTGTCGCCGCCAACATAGGCGTTGAAGTCCGCCTTCGGATCGGGCGTGTTGAAATTGATGATCGGGATGTTTGCCGCCCGTGCTTCCTTAGCGAGCTCGATAAGGCTGCCCGGGTCGGGGCTGGTGGTGGTGATGCCGTCCGCCTTGGCGGCGATGGCCGCGCGAACAGCCTCCTGCTGGGACGACACGTCGCCATTGTGGAACGAGGTATTGACGGTGTTGCCGGTGTCCGTCGCCCATTGCTTGGCGCCGGCGAGGAAGTAGGTCCAGACCGGATCGGCCGGGCCGCCATGCGAAATCCAGTAGAAGGTCTTGGCCTGTGCCGCCGCCGGGATGGCCAGCGCCACGATCAAGCCGAATACAAATAGTCGTAGCCTTGTCAGCATTTGATTTCCTCCCATTTTGAAAACTTCCTCCACCTCCGACGACGATCACGGCAAACCCTGATCGTATTTCTTGCCCGCGCCGATCTGGAAGCATCACAGCATCCGCTTTTTCGACATATGGCAAGTCTCCATTTGCCAGTGGTAGTTGGCGCGCGACAAGGCGCCATCAGCAGTCCCATCAGATTGCATCAGTTTGGCTGACATTTTGCAGCAAGCGTCCCCCCAATTCGAGCACCCAGGCCTAACCATCTCCCGTCGCGGGCGGGGCGGGAACCTAGATAAGATCGGCCCTGGCGAGGTCGCGCATCAGATGGCTGGCGCCGTAGGTCCAGTGCGGACAGTCGGGCGACAGCCGCACTCTGTTGACCAACGCGCCGAACTTCTCCGATGAGATCGTGACGATGTCGCCGACCTTGTGCGTGAAGCCCTTGCCCCTTTCGCCGCGATCCTTAGACGGCACGAACATGGTGCCGAGATAGAGCGCCAGCCCGTCCGGGTACTGGTGATGCGGCCCCATGGCGGCAGCGACCAGCTCTTCGGGCGAGCGGCTGATCTCGGCCATCGAACTGGCGCCCTCCAGCGAGAAGCCATCCTCGCCCTCGACCTTCAGACGCACGATGGCCTGCTTCACGTCATCAATGGAAAAGTTATCGTCGAACAGGCGGATGAATGGACCGAGTGCGGCCGAGGCGTTGTTGTCCTTGGCCTTGCCGAGCAGCAGCGCCGAGCGCCCTTCGACATCGCGCAGATTGACGTCGTTGCCGAGCGTCGCGCCGACGATCATGCCGCTGCTGGCAGCGATCATGGCGATTTCCGGCTCCGGATTGTTCCAGGTGGAAACCGGATGCAGGCCGACATCGGCGCCGAAGCCGACCGATGCCATCGGCTGGCATTTGGTGAAGATCTCGGCATCGGGGCCGATGCCCACTTCCAGATATTGCGACCAGGCGCCGCGCTGGAGGAGCTTGGCCTTGATCTCCATCGCTTCCGGCGAGCCTGGCTTGAGCTTCGACAGATCGTGGCCGATCAGCCCGGCAATGTCGGCGCGAATGGCATCCGCCTTCTCGGCCGAGCCGCGCGCCTGCTCCTCGATGACCCGTTCGAGCAGGCTGACGACGAAGGTGACGCCCGACGCCTTGACCGCCTGCAGGTCGACCGGAGAAAGCAGGTACGGTTTTTGCGGATCGCGCGCGGCCTGGAAACTGTTGGCGGCGATCGCATCAAGTGATCCGATCGGTTCGCCCCTGGCCGCCTGGACGTACCCTGCCGGATCCGGCATGTCGCAGATGTCGCGCACGGTTGGTGCCATGCTCGACGTGATGTCGAAGACCGTGCCGTCGCGGACCGTGACCACCAGCGGATGGGACCTATCGCTTGTCCGGGCGCGGCCAATGAAGAGGCCCTCGTCGGGCAGGTGCGTGGCGTTCGTCATGGCTTGCGAATTCCTGTGTCCTGGTCGGCTGCGGCGTTTCCCGGCGCAGCCGATAAATGATTTGAAAGACTTCTTCCGGTTCGGCGGCACTTTCAACAAATTCTCGCCAAAGGTCTATCCCGCCCTCAAGGCAAGTTTTGTCAATCTGTCCGGGCGGTCTCCGCGTCGCTGGGTGGTGATTGACCTTGGCGTGTCCCAGGTGCGAAGCGGAAACGGTTTTTCAAAATCGTGAAAAATCGTCACTAAGGATTTTCATCAACGAACTGCGGATCGCTTCGGCATCGGGCGTGAAGATCGCCGATCACCAGAAGGTGACGCACCTCGACAAGAATCCCGGGCCCTTGGCGCATCTCGACGGAAGATTGCCGTTCCCGGGTCTCTCCGTCCGACCGATCCCGTTCCACGCCTTTCGGCAGGTCGGCGTCGTCGCGACGAGGGCCTGGCTTCCTATGCTGGATGCATTCGAGCGTTGATTTAATCCCGATGCAGGAATCAGCTTGACAGTTTCATGAATATGAAAAAATCTTAGGTGATTTCAAATTTCGATGGGCAACCCCGATGTCGACCATCGTTGCAAGGCAGCCGCTGCCGGAATCCCGGTCCTCGACGGGTTTTCGGTTGGCCATGCTGCTGCCGGGCGGGCTGGTCACCTTCTTCCTGATCCTGTTTGCCCTCGGCCTCGTGGTTTTCCTCGCCCTTCGCGGCAATGACGGTTCGCTGCTGGGCGCCGGTTTCACTTTTGCGAATTTCATCACCGTGGCATCCGACCCGCTGTACTGGACAGTAACGCTGCGCTCGCTGGCCATTGCCGGCCTGGTGACGCTGGCGACGGTCGTCACCGCCTATCCCGTCGCCTACTACCTGGCCTTCCATGCCGGACGGCGGCGCGGGCTGCTGTTGTTTCTGGTGACGCTGCCGTTCTGGACCAGCTATCTCTTGCGCGTCTTCGCCTGGAAGATCGTGCTTGCCTATAATGGCGTGCTGAATTCGGCGCTCATCGAAAGCGGCATCTGGTCCGAGCCGACACTGGCGTTTCTCAACACGCCGGCCGCCGTCGTCGTCACGCTGGCTCACGCCTATGCGCCGTTCGCCATCCTGCCCATCTATGTGGCGCTGGACACGATCCCGAAATCGCTGCTCGAAGCTGCTTCCGATCTCGGCGCCAGACCGTTCACCAGCTTCCGCCGCGTCGTGCTGCCGAATTCGATGCCGGGTGTGCTGGCGGCTGCTCTCGTCGTCTTCGTGCCGACGGTTGGCGACTATGTCACCCCCGCGCTGGTCGGCGGCCCCGCCAGCACCATGATCGGCACGCTGATCCAGGCCCAGTTCGGCAAGGCGAATGATTGGCCGTTCGGCGCCGCACTGGCCGTCGCCGTCATGCTGGTCATCCTCGCCGTGGTGCTGGTCGTGCGTTTCGCCGACCGCAGGTTCGGCAGCCGGACATGAGCGTGGCGCGCATAGAAGCAAAGCAAGGTGGCCGCTGGCTCGGCGGTTACGTCCTTGTCTATCTGGTATTCCTGTATTTGCCGATCTCGTTGATCCCGCTTTTCTCCTTCAACGATTCGATCCAGGCGGCGTTTCCGCTGCAAGGCTTCACGTTCGAATGGTACGCGACGCTGTCCGGCAATTCGGCGCTGTCCGGCGCGCTTGCCAACAGCCTCGTCATCGGTGCAATTGCCGCCACCGGTGCCACACTCTGCGGCATCACCGTGTCCTACATGGACCTCTATGGCCGCTCGCCGCTTGCCGCCGCGATCAGCGCCATCGCCCGGATGCCGATCCTGATCCCCGGCGTCATCGTCGGCATCTCGCTGCTGATCCTGGTCAACCTTATTGGCTTCGGTCCATCGCGCACCGCCATCGTGCTCGGCCACATACTGGTGGCGCTGCCGACGACGGTGGTGATCATGAAAAGCCGCTTCGCCGCTATCCCCAAGACCATCCGCGAGGCCGCGCTCGATCTCGGCGCTTCCGACTGGACGACATTCAGGCGGGTGATGCTGCCGCTCAGCCTGCCTGCCATTGTGTCAGCGTTCATGCTGGCCTTCCTGACCTCCTTCGACGAGTTCATCGTCGCCTTCTTCCTCGCCGGCACCGAGCCGACCTTGCCGCTCTACATTTGGAGCCAGCTGCGTTTCCCGAAATCGCTGCCCACCGTCATGGCACTGGGCACGGCCATCCTGGCCGTGTCCTTCGTCATCGCGGCAATTGCCGAAATCCTGCGCCATCGCGGGCTCGCCGCCGCTCAGCGGCCGGTACCCGCCAACCTGTCCAAACCAGAAGAAACCGAAAGAGGAGAACTGCAATGGCATTCGACCTGAAATCGATAAATCGCAAGACAGTCCAAGCCGGATTGGCAGCCTTCGCGCTGGCGCTTTCGTCGACCGTCGCGCTTGCGGCCGACAAGTTGCAATATTTCACCTGGTCGGGCTACGAACTTCCCGACTTCAACAAGAGCTTCCTCGCCGCACACCCCGATGGCGTCGAGGCCTCGATGTTCGGCGACGACGATGACGCCTTCACCAAGGTCAAGGCCGGTTTCCGCCCTGACGTCGCACATCCCTGCTACGACAAGGTGGCGCGCTGGAACAAGGAAGGCCTGCTGCAGCCGATCGACACCAAGCGCATCAAGAACTGGGATTCGATCTTTCCGGTCTTCAAGAACCTGCCCGACCTGCAGGCCGGCGACGGCAAGGTCTGGATGGTGCCGTGGGACTGGGGCAACACCTCGATCCTCTACCGCACCGATCTGGTGAAGAACCCGGAACCGAGCTGGAACCTTTTGTGGGACAAGCAATATGCCGGGCGCATGGCAACGATCGACGCCGTCCACGATACGCCGGTGGTGGCGGCGCTTCTCGCCGGCGTCAATCCGTTCGACATGACGCCGGAACAGATGGACAAGGTGGCTGAAAAACTGCGCGAGCAGCGCCCGCTGCTCTCGAACTACACCACCGACATGACCTCGGTCGAACAGGCGCTGGCCAGCGGCCAGCTTGTCGCCGCCATGACCTGGAACGCGTCGGCCACCTCGCTGAAGAAGCAGGGCGTGCCGGTCGAGTTCATGAAGCCGAAGGAAGGCATGCTGACCTGGGCGTGCGGCTTCGTCATGCTCAAGGACGCCAAGAATGTCGACCTCGCCTATGACTTCATCAACAGCCGGCTGGAGACGGATTCGGGAAAATACCTGATCCAGGCCTATGGTTACGGCAGTTCGAACAGCTCGGCCTTCGCAGCGGTGCCGAAGGAGGAACTGGAGAAGCTGCAGCTGCCGTCCGATCCGGAAGTGATGCTGAAGACCACCGTCTTCACCGGGCCGATGAAACAGAATGACGAACTCGCCAAGATGTTCGAGAAGGTCAAGGCAGGCGGCTGAGCCTGGGCCTTTCCCTTCTCCCCTTGTGGGAGAAGGTGGCCGAGCGGAGCTCGGTCGGATGAGGGGTGTTCCATCTTGGCACCAACTGCACTCCGGCCAGCACCCCTCAACCGTCTCGGCGCTGCGCGCCGATCCACCTTCTCCCACAAGGGGAGAAGGGAGAACCGCGCGGCGCCGCTCTAGGATACCGAAACGAGGTCGGGAAACGGATGGACATACTGAACGAAACGGCTGAAAAGCCGAAGGACGACGCTGACGTGCGGGTCGGCCGGCGCGTGCGGGCGCTCAGGCTGGAACGCAATCTTTCGCTGGCCGAGCTTGCCGCCAAGGCCGGCGTTTCGATCGGGGCACTCAGCCAGATCGAGCGCGGCCTGTCCTCGCTTCGCGTCAAGGTGATCTGGCCGCTCGCCGCCGCGCTCGACATCGAGCCGTCGGCGCTGATCGCCGACGGCAACGATGCCGTCAACGATCTCTATTGCGTGCGCGCCGACAGCCGGCGACGGATCCCGGTGAAATCCGAAGGCATCGCCAAAGCGCTGCTATCGCCGCCGGCCGCTACACTTACCGGCATGCTGGTGACGGTGGAAGCCGGCGGCGGCACCGTCGAAGCCTACGCTCATCCCGGCCACGAATTCGGTTTCGTCCTGTCGGGCGAAGTCGAACTCGTCGTCGATTCAACCACCTATGGACTGAAGACCGGCGACAGCTTCGCCTTCAAGAGCACCTTGCTGCATGCCTTCCGCAATCCGGGCGCCGAGCGCTGCCAGATACTCTGGGTCAACACGACCAAACCGTCCGAGGTTCGCGATGGCGCCTGATCCTCTCGTCCGGCTTGAGGCGGTCTCGAAGATATTCCCCGGCGGCATCGTCGGTCTCGACGCCGTCGATCTCGACATTGCCCGTGGCGAATTCCTGACCTTGCTCGGCCCGTCCGGCTGCGGCAAGACCACCAGCCTGCGGGTGATCGCCGGGTTCGAAAGCCCGTCAAGCGGACGGGTGCGGCTCGAAGGCCGTGACATCACTTCGCTGCGGCCCTTCGACCGCCCCGTCAATACCGTGTTCCAGGACTATGCGCTGTTTCCGCACATGAACGTCGCCGAAAACGTCGGCTTCGGCCTGTCGCTGCGCAAGCTTTCCGGGGCAGAGCAGGCAAAGCGCGTCGGCGAGGCGCTCGACATGGTCGGCCTTGCCGACAAGCTCGGCGCCCGCGTGTCCGAATTGTCGGGCGGCCAGCGCCAGCGCGTCGCGCTTGCCCGTGCGATTGTCTGCGAACCGCGCGTGCTGTTGCTCGACGAGCCGCTGTCGGCGCTCGACGCGCATCTGCGCGAACAGATGCAGGTCGAATTGAAGCGGCTGCAGTCGCGGCTCGGCACCACTTTCGTCATGGTCACCCACGACCAGACCGAGGCGCTGTCGATCTCCGACCGCATCGTCGTCATGAACAAGGGCCGCATCGAGCAGATCGCACCGCCGGCCACGCTCTACGACCGGCCCGCCACAAAATTCGTCGCCAGTTTCATCGGCACGATGAACCTGCTGCAGTCGCGCTTTGTCGGCCGTGACGGCGATCGACTGCGTTTCAGCGCCGGCGCCCTGCCGCTCGAAGCCTCGTCGGAAACCGGCGAAGCGCCGGGAGAAGGCGCGGTGCGAACCATCGGTGTGCGTCCGGAGGATCTTCTGGCAGCGACCGAAGCTGCGACCGGCACCGCACCGGTGCGGGTGAGCAGCATCGTCTTTCACGGCCGCACCTTGCGCCTGCACGCCGAATTGGGGCAGGGGATACCAGTGGTGATCGATGCGCCACGGCGGGCGGAAGGTTTTCAATTCAGCGTCGGCGACGTGGCGCATATCAGCCTGCGCCGCGGCGCTAACTGCCCTATGCTACCCGGCTAATCTGATCCCCGTCCTTTCCAGAAAACCGGAGCATCACCCATGAGCAATCACCTGAACTTCTTCATCGACGGCAAATGGGTCGCGCCCGTGGTGCCGGCGACGCTGGATGTGATCGATCCGTCCACCGAAGAGGCCTATACGAAAATCTCCGTCGGCTCGAAGGCCGATGTGGATCGCGCCGTGGCAGCGGCGAAGGCAGCCTTCCCGGCCTTTTCGCAAACCAGCAAGGCCGAGCGCCTGCAGCTGCTGAAGCGCATCCTCGAAGTCTACAACGAGCGCTACGAGGACATCGCCCAGGCTGTCAGCCAGGAAATGGGCGCGCCGATCACCTGGGCGCGCGAGGCGCAGGCCTGGGCGGGCAGGGCGCATATGGAATCCACCATCAAAGCGCTGGAGGATTATCAATTCAGCGAGAAGCGCGGCACCACCATGGTGGTCAAGGAGCCGATCGGCGTCTGTGCGCTGATCACGCCGTGGAACTGGCCGCTCAACCAGATCGTCTGCAAGGTCGCGCCGGCGATCGCCGCCGGCTGCACGGTCGTGCTGAAGCCTTCCGAGATCGCGCCGATCAGCGGCGTCATTTTTTCGGAAGTGATGGAAGCGGCCGGCACGCCGAAGGGCGTCTACAACATGGTCAACGGCACCGGTCCGGATGTCGGACAGGTCATGGCCGGCCATCCCGACGTCGACATGGTCTCGTTCACCGGTTCGACCCGGGCCGGCATCATCGTCGCCAAAACAGCGGCCGAGACGGTCAAGCGCGTCGCGCAGGAGCTCGGCGGCAAGTCGGCCAACATCGTGCTGCCCGATGCCGACTTCGAGAAGGCCGTGCGCAAGGGCGTCAACGCCTGTTTCGGCAATAGCGGCCAGTCCTGCGACGCGCCGACGCGCATGCTGGTGCCGGCAGCCCGCCACGACGAGGCGCTGACGATCGCCAAGAAAGCGGCCGAGGCGCACAAGGTCGGCGACCCGCGCTCGGAAGAGACCAAGCTCGGGCCGGTTGTCAGCAACATCCAGTTCGACAAGATCCAGCGGCTGATCGAGGCCGGCATCGCCGAGGGTGCTACGCTGGTCACCGGCGGTCCCGGCCGACCGGAGCACCTCAACCGCGGCTACTATGTCAGGCCGACCGTCTTTGGCCATGTCACGCCAGGCATGACCATCGAGAAGGAGGAGATTTTTGGGCCCGTACTTTCGGTCATCTCCTACGATGACGACGACGACGCGGTGAAGATCGCCAACGACACCCTCTATGGCCTCGCCGCCTATGTGCAGTCCGGGGATATCGACCACGCGCGAAAAGTCGCCGGCCGCCTGCGCGCTGGGCAGGTCTCGATCAACTATCCGGAGTGGGACACGTTCGCGCCCTTCGGCGGCTACAAGCAGTCGGGTAACGGCCGCGAATATGCCGACTGGGCGATCCACGATTTCCTCGAGATCAAGGGCATCATCGGCTACGGCGCGTAGGGCTTAACCCGAACAGAGCCGCGCATCCAAGAAGGACGCGCGGCGCTGTAGCGGGTCAATCCGAGTTATTCGGCGGCTTCGCGAACAGGGATCAGGCGCCGCTCGACCTGTTGGAGATGCAGCCGCATCGCCGCCGCCGCGCCGCCGAGGTCGCGCTCGGCTATCGCTTCGACGATCCGTTCATGGTCGGCGAAGCTGTGATGGTCTGCCGGAGGGCGAGCGCCTTCTGAGCGAAGACGTCCCCAGACCACGGTTCGGCGCACAGCGTTCAGGACGTCGAACAGGCCGAGCAGCACATTGTTGCGGCTCGCCTGCGCAATCTGCCGGTGGAGCAGATTGTCGATATTCTCGTATTGCCGCCATGTGACGGCTTCCCGCGTCTGCACCAGCGATTGCCGCATCGAAGCGATATCGGAAAGCGTGGCGTGCAGCGCCGCTTCGCGCGCAATCTCGGGCTCGATGATGAGGCGCGCGCGCATCACGTCGGCCGGATTGGTGCGCCCGGCGATTTCCGAAATCCCGATCGTCTCCTCGACCGGTCCACTACCGACGAAGGTGCCCCTGCCGACGTGACGCCAGATGCGGCCGTCCTTCTCGAGCACCGCCAGCGCCTTGCGCAGATCGCCGCGCGACACGCCGAGGCTCTCGGACAGTTCCCGCTCGGCAGGCAGCCGTGTCTCACCGGCATGGTCCATCTGGGCAAGATAGGCCTGAAGCTGAACCAGGGCGGCGTGGCCGCCATTACCGGGATCGTCCATCAATTTAACCAATCCGCGTATGATTTCCCTTTGTCGGTGTTAAAACGATTAGCTCAAACCGTCAACTGCCGAGTTTTCTAGGCCCGCATGCCCGACATGGCGCAGTTTCTCCTTGACCAATCCTCTCTGCAGCCTTAACCAATTAAGATAATGGTTACAAAAAACGGGAGGAATGACAATGGCCAGCATGACCAGACGTACCATCCTTGCCACCGCTTTCGCCGCGGTCCTTGCATGGGCACTGCCCCTGTCGGCCGCAAATGCGGGCGACATGCGCATCGCATTCGGCGACCTTCCTGGTATAGAATCCATTCAGACACTCGCCGCGATAGAGCGCGCCAAGGAGCGCGGCGTGAATGTCGAGCTCATTGTTCTCAATGACGAGGATCTGGCAGCCCAGGCCATTGTCGGCGGTCAGGCCGATGTTGGCATCGGCGCTCCCTACACTCTGATCCAGAAGGTTGGCGTGCCGATCCGCATCTTTGCGCAGATATCGACGCTGCGCTTCTTTCCTGTCGTCAACAGCGAATTCTACAAGGAATGGAAGGATCTCGACGGGCAGGAAGTCGCCGTTCAGGCGCGCGGCTCCGGCACCGAGGCGGTCATGCTCCTGATGGCGAAAAACCACGGCATCAAGCTCGGTAACATCAGCTATGTCCCGGGTTCCGAGGTTCGCCGCAATGCGCTGCTCCAAGGGACCATCAAGGCGTCGATCGTCGATGCCGCCAACCGGCGCGCGCTCGAGGCCGAAGCCCCCGGCAAGTTCATCGTTCTGCCGGTCGAGGATCTCGGCGCTTCGGATGAAGCGCTTTTCGCGACCGCAGACTATCTGAAGAGCAACGCCGCCGACGTCGACATCCTGGTCGAGGAACTGATGAAGACCGCGCGGGAAATAACCGCGAACCCGGCGGTGGCGGTCGAGCTCCGCAACAAGTACAAACTGCTGCCGGATCTCGGCGCGGAGGCGGATAGCGAAATCACCGAATACTATAAGGAAACCGCGGAAGCCGGCAGCCTTGCGCTGAACGGCGGCGGAGCGGATGCGGCCAAAGACGACTTTGCCTTCTTCAGCCTTGCCGGCCAGATCGAAGGCGATCCAGCGAGCCTCAAGGTCGAGGACTTCTGGGATGTCTCCGCAATCGACCGCGCCGTCGCCAAGCTCGGCAAGAAATAGGCGGCCTGCCGGATGGCCGTAAGTATCAGAACCGACGGCGAGGCTGCCGGCCTCGCTTCCCCATCGACTCGAAGCGCAACGGGCGCATCGTGGGACCAGCCGATCCTGCTCAGGCTGGTGTCGATCGCTCTGTTCGCGGGAATTTGGGAAGTGGCCGGGCGTATTCCCGTCAGCTTCGCCTTCCCGACTTTCTCCGACACGATCGTCGCCTTTTTCGGATTGCTCGCCGACGGCAGCCTGGCGACCGCCTATCTTTCGACGCTGCAGCCGCTGGTGCTCGGCGTCGTCCTGTCGGCGTTCCTGGGTGTCGGCCTCGGCACGATCTGCGGCCTCTGGCGCACCGGCGAATGGCTGGTGATCCCTGTGTTGATCGTGCTTCAGGCAGCACCCGTCGCCGCCTTCATTCCGATGGTCACCTTCGTCTACGGAATAGGCATGACCGCCAAGACGCTCGCCGTCATGATCCTGGCACTGCCGGTTATCGTACTCAACACCTACAAGGCCGTGCGCAACGTCAACGAGTCGCTGCTGGTCATGTGCCGATCATTCCTGGGCACACGTTGGCAGACCGTCGCCAAGATCATTCTTCCGGACGCCAGCCCGGTGATTTTTGCCGGTCTGCGCCTCGGCGTCGCTGCCGGGTTTGTCGGCGTGGTGCTCGCTGAACTGCTGATTACCCCGACCGGCATCGGCGACCTCATCACGTTCCACCGCTCGCGCGCAGACTACGCCGAGATGTACGCAACAATTGCCTCGATCATCGCGCTTTCCACGCTGACGCTCGTCTTTCTGCAGTGGGTGGAAGTCCGTGTTTTCAGGCCCGAGAGTAGAGGTGCTTAAGATGGGTGCGACCGCATTGCGAAATGGACCGTCGCCGGTTCCCGCGCCGATCGATTCAATCGTGGAAGTGAGAGGAATTTCCAAGACCTACGGCAATGTCGAGGCGCTGCGCGGCATCGACCTCGACTTTCCCAGGGGCAAGCTGACCAGCCTTCTCGGACCCAGCGGTTGCGGAAAGACGACGCTGCTGAAGATCATAGCGGGGCTGATACGGGCTGATGGCGGCACCGTAGCGATCAACGGCAAGCGCGTCAGCGCACCGGGCCCCGAACGTGCTTTCGTGTTCCAGGACTTTGCGCTGATGCCTTGGGCGACGGTGACACGCAACGTCGCCTTCGGACTGGAACTGCGCGGCACCAACAAGGCCGAGCGCGAGGAGATCGCCCGCCGCTATATCGCCGAGGTGGGTCTCGCCGGCTTCGAGGACAAATATCCGCACGAACTGTCGGGCGGCATGCGCCAGCGCGTCGGCCTGGCGCGGGCCTTGTCGGTCGATGCCGATGTCCTGCTCCTCGATGAACCGTTTTCGGCCGTCGACGAGCAGAACCGGCGGAAGTTCCAGGAAGACCTGATCCGGCTGCGCACCAACCAGAACAAGACCTTCATCTTCGTGACGCACTCGATCGAGGAGGCGGTCTACATCTCCGACCGCATCGTCTTGCTGTCACCGAGACCCGGCCGGGTGTCGCAGATCATCGAACCGGAAATCGACCGCTCCGGCGACCCGGAGCGCATTCATCGCGACAGGCACTATCTCGATACCGTCGAGGAGATCTGGCAGGGGCTGAAGCAATATGTGGAATAACCGGTCATGACCTTGTTTGGCTACCGTGTACCAATGATGGCATCCCTGCTCGTCTGGTGCGTCGTATGGGAAATCGTCGGCCGGCTTGACCTTGTCTTTCTGCTGCCGCCGTTTAGCGACGTGCTGGTTGCGGCGGTCAGTCTGGTGCAGACCCCATCCTGGCAGAGCGCGACGATAACGACCCTTCGCGCCTTCGCCATGGGCATGGCCCTGTCGATCGTTATCGGCGTGCCACTGGGCATCCTGATGGGACGCGTCAAGATCGCCGACGACCTGCTCGGCATGTGGGTCAATATCTTTTCAAGCGCACCGCTCTCGGCGATCGTCCCCGTGCTGATGATCCTGTTCGGCTTCGGCGAGAAGACGATCGTTGCGGCAGTGTTTCTGTTTGCGATCTGGATCATCGTTCTCGACACCCGCGCCGGGGTCCGCCATATCTCACCGTCGCTGATCGAGATGGCGCGTTCCTATGGCGCCTCGCGCCCGGCACTCTACACCAAGATCATCCTCTGGGCGGCGCTTCCGGAAATCCTTGCCGGCATCCGTCTCGGCCTCATCCGCGGCGTCAAGGGCGTCGTCATCGGCCAGTTGCTCGTCGCCATCGTCGGTTACGGCGCGCTGTTCGAGACCTTCTCGCGAAATTTCCGCATGGCCGAATTCTGGGCCTTGACCATCATCCTTTTTGCCTTCGCCCTGCTGATCGCCGAACTGATCGAAAGGGCCGAAGCCAAAGTCGAATACTATGCAGGAGCAAGACAGTGAACATGCACGGCACGACCTCAAGCTACGTCATCGAACCGACCGCAATCCCCAGCATCCCGGTGGCGGGAACCGACAAGATGTTTCCGGTGCACCGGGTCTATTGCGTCGGGCGGAACTATGCCGCGCATGCAGTCGAGATGGGACACGACCCCAACAAGGAGCCGCCTTTCTTCTTCCAGAAGAACCCCGACAACCTCGATACGACAGGGGAATTTCCGTATCCTCCGGCCTCCAACGATGTCCATCACGAGATCGAAATGGTCGTGGCGCTGAAGAGCGGCGGCACGGAAATCCCGGTCGAAAAGGCTCTGGACTGCGTGTTCGGTTATGGCGTAGGTCTCGACATGACGCGGCGCGACCTGCAAGGTAAGGCGAAGGACATGGGCCGTCCATGGGAGGTCGGCAAGGCCTTCGAGGCATCGGCGCCATGCACGCCGTTGGTTCGGGCAAGTTCGATCGGCCATCCAACCCAGGGAGCGATTTGGCTGGACGTCAATGGCGAGCGAAAACAGACCGGCGACCTCAACCAGATGATTTGGAAAGTTCCGGAAATGATCATTTATCTCTCAGGTCTTTTCACGCTGATGCCGGGGGACATCATTCTTTCCGGCACGCCGGCGGGCGTCGGCGCGGTTGTTCGCGGTGATGTTCTTCGCGGTCATATCGATGGTGTCGGCGATCTAGAGGTTCGCGTTGTCTGAAGCGGCGTCGATCATTGAACGACTTGCTGCCGGCGCGGATGATGCGCCGGCGATTTCGGCACCCGACAGGATCACGCTCAGCCATGGCGGATTGCGCCGCCTGATCTCGGAAACGGCAGCGCAACTGCATGCACTGGGCCTCGGCCGTGGCGACCGGGTGGCCATCGTGCTGCCGAACGGGCCGGAGATGGCCACTGCCTTTGTCGCGGTGGCGGCGGCCGCCTCGACCGCGCCGCTCAACCCGGCCTACCGGGCCGACGAGCTCGATTTTTACCTGACCGATATTGGCGCCAAGGCGATCCTTGCTGCCGAAGACGAAAGCGGCCCGGCGGTGACCGTGGCCGAGCGCCTGGGCATAGCTGTGCTCAGGCTGGCAGCACTGCGCGACGCGCCTGCGGGAAGCTTTGTGATCGAGGGCGAACCGATCGGCCCGCCGGCTGCGCCCGATTTGGCTGGGGACGGCGACATCGCGCTGTTGCTGCACACTTCCGGCACCACGTCACGCCCCAAGCTGGTGCCGCTCAGCCATGCCAATCTCGCCGCCTCGGCCGCCCATATCGGCGCGACGCTCGGCCTGACGGCCGGTGATCGCTGCCTCAACATCATGCCGCTGTTCCACATCCATGGGCTGATCGCGGCGGTGCTGTCCTCGCTCGCGGTCGGCGGCAGCGTCTTCTGCACGCCGGGCTTCAACGCGCTGCGCTTCTTCCATTGGCTTGGCGAGGCGCGGCCGAGCTGGTACACGGCCGTGCCAACCATGCATCAGGCGATCCTGCCGCGGGCGGCGCGCAATGCCGATGCATTGGCCGCCGCGCCTCTTCGCTTCATCCGCTCGTCCTCGGCATCGCTCCCGCCGCAAGTGATGGCGGAGCTTGAGGCGACCTTCGGCTGTCCGGTGATCGAATCCTACGGCATGACCGAGGCCGCGCACCAGATGGCCTCGAACCGGTTGCCGCCGGGCCTGCGCAAGCCGGGCAGCGTCGGCGCCGCCGCCGGACCGGAAGTGGCGGTGATGGCGCTGGACGGGCAATTGCTGAAGCCCGGTGAGACCGGCGAGATCGTCATTCGCGGGCCTAATGTCACCGCGGGCTACGAGAACAATCCGGACGCCAATGCCACGGCTTTTGCGCATGGCTGGTTTCATACCGGCGACCAGGGCGTGCTCGATGAAGACTTCTATCTGCGCGTCACCGGCCGGCTCAAGGAGATCATCAACCGCGGCGGCGAGAAAATCTCGCCGCTCGAGGTCGACGACGTGCTGATGGACCATCCGGCGGTGGCGCAGGTCGTCACCTTCGCCACGCCACACGACAAGCTCGGCGAGGAGGTCGCGGCTGCGATCGTGCTGCGCGAGGGCATGGCCGCCACCGAAGGCGACATCCGCAGCTTTGCCGCGCTCCGGCTTGCCGACTTCAAGGTGCCGCGCATTGTCCTGATCCTGGACGAAATCCCGAAGGGCGCGACGGGCAAGCTGCAGCGCATCGGTCTCGCGACCAAACTCGGCCTTGCCAAACCCGGGCTTGCCAAACCCGGGCTGGGATGATGATGCGGATCACCATTTTTGGCGCCGGCGCGATCGGCGGCTATCTCGCGGCCAAACTTGCCATGGCCGGCCGGGTCGATCTTTCGATCGTAGCGCGCGGCGCGCATCTCGACGCGATCAAGGCGACCGGGCTCCGCCTGATCGAAGATGGTCATGAATCGGTCGCCTCTGTCAGGGCCGCCGCGCAGGCGCAGGAGCTAGGCGTCCAGGACTATGTCGTGCTGGCGCTCAAGGCCCATTCGCTCGCATCAGCGCTCGACCAGATTGCGCCGCTGCTGGGCGAAAGGACGGCCGTCGTCACCATGCAGAATGGTGTGCCGTGGTGGTATTTCCACAGGATCGGCGGGTCGCTCGAAGGCAAGCGGTTGCAAGCGGTGGATCCCGGTGGGGTGATCTGGGATCGGCTTGGGCCGGATCGCGTCATCGGCTCGGTCGTCTATCCCGCGGCCGAGGTGGATGCGCCCGGCCTTGTCCGCCATATCGAGGGAAAACGCTTCTCGCTTGGCGAGCCCTCGGGCGAGAAGAGCGAGCGTGTCACCCGGCTTGCCGAGGAGATGATTGCGGCGGGGCTGCAGGCACCGGTTCGCGACGACATTCGCAGTGAGATCTGGGTGAAGCTCTGGGGCAATCTCTCCTTCAACCCGATTTCCGCGCTGACCGGCAGCACGCTTGCGGCAATCACTGCCGACGAGGCAACCCGCACGCTCGCGCTCACCATGATGCTCGAGGCGCAGGCGATCGGCGAAAGCCTCGGCGTTCGTTTCCCGATATCGGTCGACCGCCGCATCAAGGGTGCCGGCGACGTCGGCGAGCACAAGACCTCGATGCTGCAGGACTTGGAGCGCGGCCGACCAATGGAGATCGACGCGCTGGTGACGGCGGTTCAGGAACTCGGCCGGCTGACTGGCCAGCCGACGCCGACCATCGACAACGTGCTGGCGCTGGTGCGCCGCCTCGCCGTCGAGCGTGGATGCTACTGATGCACTATCGTGAAATTGCCGACTCGATCTCCACTTGACTCTCCAGTTTGTTCCTGCTTTGTTCCATGCTTTCGTCGCATCATAAGTGCTTCAGCGGTCAAGGGCTGGCACGCGATCTCCATCCTGACATGATGTCAGCTATCGAGCAGGCGACAGTGGCAGGCCAGCAAGCGATTCCCTACTTGGAATTAGTCTGAACAGGAGGAACACATGACCACCGCGGAAATTGCCAAGAATTTCACAGAGCTGCTCAAGCAGGGTGAGAACGAAGGTGCTGCTGAGAAGTACAATGCCGATGACATCGTCAGCTACGAAGCAATGGAAGGGCCGATGGCCATCTGCCGTGGCAAGGAAGCCGTGAGGCAGAAGGGCCAGTGGTGGCAAGAGAACAACGAAGTTCATGGCGGCTCGGTCGAAGGCCCATATGTCAACGGCGACCAGTTCGCAGTGCGCTTCAAGTTTGACATAACGCCCAAGGCTACAGGCGAGCGTGTCAGCATGGATGAGGTTGGTCTGTACACGGTCAAGAACGGCAAAATTGCCGAAGAGCGCTTCTATTATTGAGGCTGAAACCGGCTTCCCGAAGCTTGGTCACCTCGCTGCATCGTTGGGAATCAGGCATGGCGGCCAGGACGATGCCCTGGCCGCCGTGTGAGCACCTCAAATCCCCTTCACATACGCCGCAAGCTGGTCCGCCACTGTGCCCCAGCCGTCGAAAAAGCCCATCTCTTCGTGGTTCTTTCGTGTCGCTTCGTCCCGGTGGATGGCGGTCGCGGTGTAGCGCGTCGCCTTGCCTTCCGGCTGCAACGATACGACCGCTGTGATGAATGGGTCCCCTGACGGCCGATAGCCGGGCAGCAGCGCATCCGTCCACACCAGCCGCTCGTTGAGCACGATGTCGAGGTAGCAGCAATGCCGGTCATTGACCTCCTTACCATCAGGCGACTGCATGCGAGTCCTGAACAGGCCGCCGGGCCTGAGGTCGATCTCGCAATCGGTGACAATCCACGGCTTCGGTGTGAACCATCGCCGAACATGCTCGGGCGTCGTCCAGGCTGTCCACAATAGCTCGCACGGCGCGTCGATGACGCGTTCGAGAACGAGGTCGAGTTTTGGGTCGGGTTTGAGCAGCAGGGTCGAACTCATTTGTCTTTCTCCTTGAGTTTTAGGACGTAGTCGTCGAACTGGTCGAGGCGGCGTTCCCACAGCGCGCGCTGCTCGACCAGCCAGTTTTCCGCAAGCTTCAGTGGCTCAGGTGCAAGCCGGTAGGTCCTGACACGGCCGGCTTTTTCGGACCGCACCAGCCCGCAGCCTTCCAAAACCCTGAGATGCTCGACGAAGGAGGGCAGGGCCATGTCGAATGGCTGGGCTAGCTCGCTGACCGAGGCCGGGCTTCTGTTCAGCCGCTCGACAACTCGGCGGCGCGTTGGATCGGCAAGCGCCCGGAAGATGCCGTCGATCGGCGGCTGGCTGGCGGAGTGCAGGCTTGTTGCCACGGTCATGTCGTCCTCGCGTTACTGGACATAATTTATGTTACTTAGGTAAAAACCTTAGTATTGGCAAGAGCAAAAAATTCTGAGGATGCCTGCGGGGTCGCCGCTGGCAATGTCTGAAGGGTGGTTTACGGTGCGCCAGATTCGATGAGCGATCAGTCCAAGGGCCAAAAATTTGACGATCACGATGTACGGCATCACCAATTGCGACACGATCAAGAAGGCGCGTGTCTGGCTGGAGAGCCATGATGTCGCTTATCGCTTTCACGACTACAGGGTCGAAGGACTGGAGGCGGATCGGCTGGACGGTTGGTCCGGCATGGTCGGCTGGGAAATCCTGCTCAACAAGGCGAGCACGACATTTCGCGAACTGTCGGACGAGGACAAGCTGAGCCTCGATGAGAGGAAAGCCAAGGCGCTGATGCTGGCCATGCCGACGATGATCAAGCGGCCGGTCCTCGATCTTGGTGATCGTATCCTCGTCGGCTTCAAGCCTGATGTCTATCAGCAGGCTGTGGGTGGGTTGAAGTAGCGGGACGGCGAGGCATTTCGATCGCACGTCCTGCGCCGGTGTCAATTGCGCCAGGCGAATTGGGTCGCGGGGAAGACCTTGGCCTGCCTGGCCGACAGCGCGTTCCAAGTTTCGCGGTCGCGTGGGTCCGGTTCGATCGTCTCGGCGATGCTCGTCATCGCGTCAGCGGCCTCAGCAAAACTCTCGAACCATCCGATGCCGACCGCAGCGCTAATGGCTGCGCCCAGGGAGGAGGCTTCAGCATTGTGACCCTTATGGATCGCGATCCCGGTTGCGTCCGCGATCATCTTTGTCCAAAGCTTGCTGTTGGCGCCGCCGCCGATCGCCACCATTTGCGCCGGCGAAAGGCCATGGCTGCGCATCTCTTCGAGAGCCCGGGCGGTTTGCAGCGTCATCGCCTCGAGCCCCGCACGATAAAAATGACCGAGCGTGTGCGAGGGATGCATGCCGATGAAGCTTGCGCGTGCGCTCGGATCCCAATGCGGATCCATGCAACCGACCAGGGTGGTTCCAGCGAGAAGTCCGTCCGAGCCGATCGGGACGGCCGCCGCTTCCCTTTCAAGGCGGTCGAAGATCGCCGGATCGGAGCGCCCGCCGGCAAAAGTGTCGACGAACCAGTTGACGAAATAGACACCCGCCCGCTGCACTGCCTCGAGGAAATAGCCATCGCCTGTCGGCGAGGTCATGGTACGCCAGAAGGCGCCGACCACCGGTTCCCGCGACCAGATTCCCGCGATGATCGCAGTTCCGAGATTGAGATAGACGACGCCCTCGCGCATGGCATTGACGCCGAGCCCGGCGCATTGCCCATCGCCGCCGGCGGCAATCACCGGCGTTCCTTCGGCTAGCCCTGTTGCGGCGGCGGCCGCGGCATGAACGGTCCCGACCCGCGTGCCGGACCGCACCGCATTGGGAAGTTGCGACGGCTTGATGCCGAGATGATCGAGGAGCGGCTGCGACCATGCCTTGCGCGAGATATCGAAGAGACCGAACGGATCGGCGCTCGTCCAACTCGCACTTGGCGTTCCCGTCAGTTTCAGCGTCAGATAGCCGTGCACGTCGAGGATTTTCTTCGCATGGTCCAACCGTTCCGGCTCGTTCTCGCGCAGCCATTTCAGGCGGTAGACGACCGGCGTCACATCGATCGGCTTGCCTGTGATTGCGTGCAGCCGCTCACGGCCGATCTCCGCCGCGAAACGGTCGACCAGCCCGGCGGCACGTTCGTCGAGCCACAGGCTCGCGGGTCCGATCGGCTCGCCGGCGCCGTCGATGAGGGCTACGGTCTCGCGCTGGTTGGAGATCGCGATACCGGCGATGCGTTTCGCATCGACCGCTCCGAAAAGCTGTCGCAGCGCTACTGTTGCGGCCTGCCACCAGTCGGTGACCTCCTGCTCGACATAGTCCGGCCTCGGCTTCATCAGATCGATCGGCGCGCGGCCTTCCGCCACGGCTCGTCCGTCCCGGCTCCAGGCAATCGCCTTGCACGATTGCGTGGAACTGTCGAGGCCGACGACAAGAGGTCCGTCGCTGCTGCCCATGATTGTCCTCCCGAGACGATGAGTTCCACCGAGTGCCGGTTACTCCAAGAGAATGTTCGCGGTGGCCATGTCGGTGACAAAATGTGTCGCATATCCGCCGCCGAGCCCAGCCCTGATCGCCCCCATCTTGCGGGCGCCACCGGCGGCGCAGATGCGGACGGGCACCGCTTTCAATTCATCGAGCGTGATGCCGACGGTGCGTCCGTCGAGCGGTGTTGCGAAAGGGGCTCCTTGAGCGTCGATGAACCGCCCGATGATAACGCCGAGCGCTCCCTGCTCGATCATGCCAGCAAGTGCGGCCGCATCCGATATCCCGGCTCGGGCATAGGTGCTCTCCGGCCCGATATCGCCGATCCCGAAGATGACTTTGCCGGCGGCACGGATCATACGGAACTGGTTGACGAGCATCGGCTCCTGCATGAGTTCGTCGTGCAGTTCGTCGGTGGAGACGATCGCCGGGGCAAGCAGGTTGATGCAGCGGGCGCCGAGCCGATTGGCCATTAGCGAGGTGCAGAATTCCGGCGAGAAATCGCTGGTCCCGATCGAGCTTCCCGAGAGCTGGACGACGGTGAGGTTCCGATCATGCCGTAGTCGTGGGATCGAGCGGGCGGCAGCGAGCACCGTTTTTCCCCAAGCAACGCCGATCGTGTCACCCGGATCGACCATGGATGCGAGCAGCCGTCCTGCCGCTTCGCCGATGCGGCGGTCGGCATCGTTGGGATCGAGGTCAGGGATGACCGCCGCGCCGCGAAGCCCGTATTTTTCCATGAGACGCCGCGACGTCAAGGTGCGGGCAAAAGCGTCGTGGTCGACCTGCACCGCGACAAGTCCGCTTTCGCGCGCCTCCTGCAGATAGTGCACCACGCTCGCCCTGGAGACGTTCATGACCTTGGCCACGTCGCTCTGGTTGAGCTGGTCGACATAGTAGAGCCAGGCAGCCCACGCCACCGCGCTGTCGAATTCCGGCGGCAGTGCCGAGAGCCCAGATGGTCGGACCACGTCGATGTCGGCATTGGCATTCATGTCCCTTTTTCCGCAGGTTTGCAGAACGAAGTCAAGCGTCGCGCGCGAATGCTTGACAAAAGACAGTGATAGGTGACTATTGTTTTATAACGCCAACGCTCCTGCGCCTCGGTTACAGGGTTGCCAGAATGAGTACGTCATGACGAATCCGGCAGCCGGATCCTGGACGGCATTAATCGACGACATTTTGGACGGGCGCTGGACCAACCCGGAGACCGGTAACAAGGCCGTTGTGCCGTATGACCGGATTGTCATCGAAGAAAGCCTCGAAGGGCGGGCGGGCGATCTCGTTTCTGAGCTCGACCTGGGTGAGCGGTTCACGGTCGTCGCGGATGCCGCGACCTATGATGCGCTTGGCGAACGCGTTGCGCGCGAACTGAAGACGCTCGGCCCCGTCGATGTCGTGATATTGGATCATCCGCATGCCGACATGGCCAACGTCGAAAGCCTGGCCGTCAAACTCGCGGATGCGGATGCCGTGATCGCGGTCGGTTCCGGCACGATCAACGATCTGTGCAAGTTCGTCACCGGAAGGAATGAACGGCGCTATTGCGTGTTCGGGACGGCCGGTTCGATGAACGGCTACACATCGACGACCGCGTCCATCACACTTGAAAGCGGCCTGAAGGTATCGCTTCCTTCCCATGCGCCATCAGGCTTTTTCGTCGATCTTGGCGTCTCCGCTGCCGCCCCGACCTATCTGTCGGCGGCGGGGTTCGGTGACTGCCTTTGCCGCTCGGTCGCCCAGATCGACTGGTGGATGTCGCACCGCCTGCTTGGCACGGCCTATCATCAGGTCCCGTTTCTCATCCAGGAAAAGGATGAGGCGGCGCTCAACGAGCGTGCGGCAAAGCTTGCCGAACACAACATCGAGGCCAATGGCTATCTCTACCGCGTGCTGACGCTCTGCGGCCTCGGCATTTCCTTCACCGGCGTCTCCAATCACGGTTCCATGGGCGAGCATCAGGTATCGCACTACATCGACTGCTTCGCGGGCGAGCGTCACCCCGGTACGCTCCACGGCACCCAGGTCGGCGTCGCTTCACTCACCATGGCGCGATTGCAGCAAGCAATGCTTGCCAGCGACAAGCCGCCGGTGGTGAAGGCGACGAAGATCGATCCCGACGACATGGTCCGCCGCATGGGGCCGGCTGTCGCCGCACAATGTCTCGACGAACTGAAGAAGAAGGCCTTCGACGAGACTGCTGCCGCCGCATTCAACGAGCGGCTGCAGGAGCTCTGGCCGACGCTCAGGCAGGAGCTTAAGCAATTCATGGTGCCCGTCGACGAAATGCAGCGGCTGCTGAAATCCACCGGCGGGCCGATTTCAGCGGCCGAATTGGGCACGCCGGCCGATTTCTATCGCGAGGCCGTCGTTCATTGCCGGGAGATGCGCAATCGCTTCTCGTTCCTCGACATTGCTGCGGATGCAGGAATGCTGGAGGATTTTGCTCGCGGGGAAACCTGACCGGATGCGCGATCTCGCCGAATTCGGACCCGAATCTGCGTCGCGCATTCGCGGCGTCTTCTGCGATATCGACGACACGCTGACTACCGAGGGCCGTCTTCCGGCCGATGCCTACGGTGCGCTCGAACGCCTGCACGAGGCGGGCCTTGTCGTTGCTCCCATTACCGGGAGACCGGCAGGCTGGTGCGACATGATTGCCCGGTTCTGGCCGGTGACCGGTGTGGTCGGCGAAAATGGCGCTTTTTATTTCGCCTATGATCAGGCAACGCGAAAGATGATCCGGGTTTTCGCGGCGAGCGCTGAGGAACGCCGGGAAAACAGGCGCAGGCTCACCGAACTGGAAAGGCGCATTGTCCAGGAAGTGCCGGGTTCGGCCGTATCCGCCGACCAGCAATACCGCGAAGCCGATCTGGCCATCGACTTTTGCGAAGATGTTCCGGCGCTGCCGATGTCCGATGCCAGGCGCATCAAGCAGATTTTCGAGCAGGCCGGCGCTGTCGCCAAGATTTCGTCGATCCATGTGAATGGCTGGTTCGGCCGATACGACAAGCTGTCGATGACGCGCCGCTTTGCAAGCGAGAGGCTGGGAACCGATCTCGATGCTGAAAAGCTGGCCTATGCATTCGTCGGAGACAGCCCGAACGACGCCCCGATGTTCGGGTTCTTTCCGAACTCGTTCGGGGTCGCGAATGTCATGGACTTCCAGGGACAGATCGACGCCGAACCCGTTTTCGTCGCCAGGTCGCGGGGTGGACGCGGCTTCGTCGAGGTTGCCGATATGATCCTGGCAAACCGGAGGTCGGGGGTGGTCTGATCGGCCGGCGCGAAATGTGCCGGCTGCAAAAGACGCAAAGGATGTTCTGCAGGCGATGGAAGCGAACCAGGGACGGCTTAGGGAGGATTCGATGCCAGTCTGCTTTCAGAGGAAAGCGAGCGCGATGCTCCAGGCAACATCGCACAGCACCTTCGGTTGCTACCGCAATCCCGGCCGGTGGATGTCAGAGCGAACTCCCCGTCTCCTGGTCGGTGATGAGCCCGGTGAAGAATCCCTTTTCCAGGAGCTTGGCCATGATGCCGACCTTATTCTTTCCGCCGGAAACAAGGATGCGTTTGGGAATGTTCATTGTGTCGAGAGGGTAAACCCCGACAATGCGTTCATTGACGGGATGGTCGATGAGTTCGGCGTTCCGGTCGAAGAAATAGCCGAGAAAGTTCCCGATCGGTTTCATGCTGAGGATATCGTCGAATTCCTCGTCGGTCATATAACCGACGCTCCGAAGCGTCGAGCTGGTTGTGCCGCCGACGCTCATCAGCGCAAGGTCGGCGTTCAGTGCCTTCTGGATAACCTCGCGCGCGCTCGGTTGCTGCAGGATCGTCTCGCGGCTTTCGCGGCTGTCGCAGATGATGGGTCCGGGGAGATAGTAGGATTCGGCCTGGGTGCGCTGGGCAAAGACGGCGGCGGCGTCGTATTTGTCGATCGACGACCGGCGCGACAGAGAGCCGAGAAGCGGCACGACGGTAACGTTCCTGAGGGCCACCGGTTCGATGTTGGAGGCGAGCCATCTCATGGTTCGGCCCCACGCCATGGCGACCGTCATGTCGTCCCTGAGCAGCGTCTCGACGGTCTGCGCGGCATAGATGCCGATCACTTCGGAGAGCCCGAGCTCCGACCCGGTATCGTTCGGTGTGACGCTGCATATGTCGAGCCGGTACTTCCGCCTGAGCTGTTCTTCCATTTCGAGCGCCTGGGACGTCCCGGCGTTGATGCGGATCGAGACGATGCCGCGCTCCTTCGCCTCGGCCAGCAACCTGTGGATCTTGGTGCGGTTGATCTGCAGCCGCTCGGCGATGGCCTGCTGCGTTTCGCCCAACACGAAATACTGATGGGCTACCCGTGCCAGGAGACCGATCGACGTCATGAGGGTCCTCCGATGCTGGTGGCGCACCCATCCGAATGCCGCTGTAGCGGGCCAACAAGTGCTTGCCACAGACATGGTGACGATATAGCATTTGAACAAATGCACAAGATATGAACATTTGTGCATCGCAAAACGAAGCGGTTCGGGAGGAACGCGTGCGGGTTGCCCAAGCCAGACGTTTCGTCGTTTCGGATCACCCGCTGCCCTGGCTGCTGCCGCTGGTGGCGATCCTGCTTGTCTTCACGGTCTATCCCCTGATCTACAACATCTGGCTGAGCTTCCATGAGTTCGTCCCGCGCCGACGGGCGCTCGAATTCGTCGGAACGGAAAACTGGGTGCAGCTCTGGAACGACACGCGGTTCTGGCAGTCGCTCGTCATCACCTTCACCTATTTCGCCATCGCGCTGGTCTTTGAACTGGTGCTCGGCATGGCGATCGCGCTGCTCCTCGACAGCGACGGCTTCGGTTTCGGATTCCTGCGCGGCGTCCTGACGATGACGCTCGTCATCCCGCCGGCCATCGTCGGCATGATGTATCTGCTGATGGAGGATCCGCAGTTCGGGGTGATCAGCTACCTCCTGCAGTCGATTGGTCTGCTCAATCCAAACAACCCCATCCTCGCCACGGCGTCGACCGCGCTTGCCGGCGTTCTCGTCGCGGAAATCTGGCAGTGGACGCCGTTCATGGTCCTCATCTTCCTTGCCGGTCTCAGGGCGCTGCCGCCCGAGCCTTACGAGGCCGCGATGATCGACGGCGCGTCGTCGTTCCAGATTTTCCGGCGTATCACCCTGCCGATGATGTCGAAGGTGATCGCCATCGCCGTGCTGGTCCGCGGCATCGATCTGTTCCGCGTCTTCGACTACGTCTTCGTCATGACCTCCGGCGGGCCGGGAGCGTCGACCTACTCGCTTTCCCTCTATGCATGGCAGCAGACGTTCAGCTTCGTAAAATGGGGCTATGGAGCCACGCTCAGTCTCGTCACCCTGGTGATCATCCTCGTCATTGCCAATCTCTTCATCCGTATCGCGAAGGTGAGATGGTAAAATGAACGGCTCCTTCTCAACGCGCATGCTTCGCACCATCGCCGCCTGGGTTGTGGTCGCAGTCTTCTTCTTTCCGATCTACTACTGGACGTCGGTGGCGTTCAAACACGGCAATGACATCTTCAACCGGCCGCCGAAACTGTTCGCTTTCACGCCGACCTTCGACAATTTCCAGAAGGTGTTCGGGATTTCGCTGGGCAGCGGCGGCATCACCGTGACGCCGGGCGGCGGCAATTTCTACATGGCGCCCCGCGTCTGGGATTCGATCGTGATCGCTACGCTGTCGACCGTGCTCGCCGTCGCCATCGCCACGCTTGCCGCCTATGCCCTATCGCGAATGAACTTCCGCGGCCGGCACAGTTTTGTCGGATGGGTGTTGTCGACGCGCATGATGCCGCCCGTCGCGGTCGCGGTTCCGATGTTCTTCATCTACAAGAATTTCGGTCTCATCGACACCTATACCGGCATGGTGCTGATCCACGCGCTGATGAACCTGCCGCTCGCCGTCCTACTGATGAAGAGCTTCTTCGACGACATTCCGTCGGAGATCGACGAGAGCGCCATTGTCGATGGCGCCAGCCGCTTCATGATCTTCCGGCGGATCGTGCTGCCGATGGCCAAGGGCGGCATCGCCGCCACGGCGGTCCTCTGCTTCATCTTCAGCTGGACCGAATTCCTGTTTGCGCTGACCCTGACCACCACGTCTGTCAAGACCGTGCCTGTCGTCTCGTCGACCTTCGTCACCTCGATCGGCACCGCCTGGGGCAACATGGCCGCGCTTGGCGCCGCATCCATCATTCCCGCTTTCATCGTCATTCTGTTGGTTCAAAAGCACCTCGTGCGCGGTCTCACGATGGGATCGTTGAAACAATAGATGGGAGGCTCGAATTCGCAGCCTTGTGAAAATCGCGAATTAAACCGGAGGAGTAGACAATGAAAGACAGCATCAGAAAGGCGCATCTTGCCTCTGTCACCGATCGCTTCGTTCGCGGACAGATGGACCGGCGCTCGTTTCTTCGCGCAGCAAGCATTCTCGGCCTCGGTGCCGGCGCGCTCGGCATGGGCCTGGGACGACGTCCGTTCTACGGCATCAGCCAGGCATCGGCTCAGGAACAGGAACTAAAGCCCAGCGCCGAAATCACCAAGTGGCTCTCGGATGTCGGCAAGCCCTTTGCCGGAACGACCCTTCGTCTCGCCACCGAATCGACGCCGCCGTCGAATGCCATCGCCACGCAGCTCAAGCAGTATTTCGAGGAGGCTACCGGCATCAAGGTCGAGATCGAAGTGCTGCCGCTCGAGCAAGTGCTGCAGAAGCTGACGCTCGACGTGGCGTCGAGCCTCGGCACTTACGACCTCTACTATATCGACCAGAGCTGGGCGGCGAGCTTCAGCCAGGACGTCTTCGACCCGCGTGAGCAGCTCAAGAACGCCGATCTGGCAATGCCGAATTACAACATCGACGACTTCCTGAAGCCGCTCGTCGACGGTATCGCCATGTACGAGGACCGCATGGTCGGCGTGCCCTATGACATCCCGATCTTCATCATGCAGTACCGCAAGGACGTCTGGGACGAGCTCAAGCTGCCGCCTCCGGCCACGCTGGACGATTTGCTGAAGGCGTCTGCGGCGATCACCGACGCCAAGGGCCCGAACATGTACGGCACCAGCGGCCAGATGAAATCGGGCCATTACAGCCTCGAATGCGATTGGACGGCGTGGCTTTGGGGCCATGGCGGTTCGATTTTCGGCCCCGACGGCAAATTCACCGGCAATGACGAAGCTGGCTTGGCCGCCATGGCCTACTGGGACAAGCTCAAGGCGACGATGCCGCCCGGCGTCGACGGCTGGACATGGGATGGCGAGGGCCAGTCGGTCGGCCAGGGCGTCGCGGCCTCGATGCTGTCTTGGGGCGAATTCTTCCCGTTCTTCGACGATCCCAAGGCTTCCAAGGTCTCCGGTCTGATGGAAGCGATGGTTCCGCCGAAACCTGCCGCCACGCTGCGCACCGTCGAGCAGACCGGATTCGGCGAAATTCCGGGCGTTGGTCACCAGGGCGGTTCTTCGCTCGCGGTGTCGAAATACTCGAAGAGCCCGGACGCCGCCTGGATTTTCATGCAGTGGGCGACCTCAGCCGATACCCAGGCGCTGATAACCGTTCTGGGCGGCGGTACGGGGCCAACGCGCACCAGCGTCTATGACGATCCGCGCGTGCTGGCCAATGCGCGTGTCGGCGCCGGCACGACCCGCCATTTGCCGGTCGTGCGCGACACCATCGCCAACTACATGGGATCCGAGCCCGACCTGCCGGCATGGGCAGAACTCTCGAGCGATATGATCCCGGTTGCACTGGGCAAATACTTCGCCGGCCAGTCGGGCTCGGCCAAGGAGTCGCTCGACGCCCTGAAAACCCAGGTCGACGATCTCGTCGCCAAGGGCTGAATGTTCCGGGGTGGCGGCCTAAGGCCGCCACCCCGGGTATCGACAATTCCCAAGAGGAAAAGCAATGGCTGGAAAACAGCTCGTAGCAGTGACAGGAGCCAGTTCTGGTATCGGCGAGGCGGTCGCCAAGGTGTTTTCGCGCGCCGGCCATCCTGTTCTTATGATGGCCCGCCGTCTGGAGCGCATGGAGGCGCTGAATCTGCCCGACAGCATGGCTCGGCAGGTCGATGTCCGGGACCGCGCCGCAATCGCAGCCGCCGTGAAGGGGGCGGAAGCCGAATACGGACCGGTCGACATGCTCTTTGCCAATGCCGGCATCGCGCGCCTTGCCGACATAGGCCGCCAGCCGCCCGAGGAATGGGACGAGATGATCGACATCAACACGAAAGGCGTGCTGAACTCGGTCCACGCCGTGATGGCGGGCATGATGGAGCGCCGTCATGGGACGCTGTTCATGATGAGTTCGATCGCTGGCCGGAAGGTCTATCCGGATCATACGGTTTACTGCGGGACAAAATTCTTCGTTCACGCCGTGTCGGAATCGCTGCGCGACTATCTTTCCGACTATGACGTCCGCGTGGTTGTGCTTTCGCCCGGGGTGATCGAAACCGAAGTTCTGAGCGGCGTCCTCGATCCGCAGACGCTCGCCAACTACAAGGCTAACAAGCTCAAGATCGGCGGCGGGATTGGGCCCGAGCACGTCGCTGACCTCATGCTGCACACCTACCAGATGCCGCAGAACGCCCTCGTGCAGGAAATCGTCATCACGCCGACAAGGCAGAAATACTGACGACCCGAATCCGGGCTTCTGGAGAGAGCGAATGGCTACCGTAGAATATAGGAACATCGCCAAGAATTTCGGGCATGTCGAGGTGATGAAGGATATCTCCTTCGGCATTGCCGACCGCGAATTCGTCGTCCTTCTTGGGCCGTCGGGCTGCGGAAAGACCACGCTCCTGCGCATGACAGCAGGGCTCGAAAGTGTGACCAACGGCGATCTGTTGATTGGCGACAGGCGGGTCAATGACGTTCACCCGCGCGATCGCGACATCGCGATGGTGTTCCAGAACTACGCGCTCTATCCGACAATGAAGGTGTTCGACAATATCGGCTTCAGTCTCGAAGTGGCGAAAGTGCCAAAGGCCGAGATCAGGAAGAAGGTCGAATGGGCGGCGGAAATCCTGAATCTCACGCCCTACCTCGGCCGCTATCCCAAGGAACTGTCGGGCGGCCAGCGCCAGCGCGTCGCCATGGGCCGCGCCATGGTGCGGAATGCCGCCGTCTTCCTTTTCGACGAGCCGCTCTCCAATCTCGACGCGAAGCTGCGCACTCATATGCGCGTGGAAATCCGCCAACTCCACAATCGTCTCGGCACGACCACGATCTACGTCACCCATGACCAGATCGAGGCGATGACGATGGCTGACAAGATCGTGCTGATGCACGCCGGCAGGATCATGCAGATCGGCACGCCCGACGAGGTCTACGAGCGCCCGAACTCGAAATATGTCGCTGATTTCATCGGCTCGCCTTCAATGAATTTCATCGCTGGCGCTGTCGAGACCGCGGGCGGCAGTCCTCGCTTCGTCGCCGAAGGCGTGTCGATCGGCCTCTCACCGCAGATCAAGGCGAAGCCAGGCCAAAAGGTCATCATGGGCGTCCGGCCAAATGATCTCGGCATTTCAGATGCGGGTGAGATCAAGGGCGAGGTCGTGCTGTCCGAAACGACCGGCGCGGATGTCCAGATTCATTTACGCGTGGCGGGATACGACGCCGTCGCCGTGGTGCCGCGTGACGAGCGCCGCAACGCCGGCACGGCGATCAATCTTTCGGTGCTGCCGGGCAAGGTGCACCTCTTCGATGCGGCCACGGAATTGCGTATCGCCTGAGCAGATTCGCGGTGCCGCGCCCGGCCATCGCGCTGGCGACTGAGTAACGGCACGCGTGAGCAGCCGTTGCAGGGTGGCTACACTCTTTGCCTAAGGAGATGGTGCAGCCGCTGCGTCTTCCATGTCGAGAGCATCTTGGACTGCTTCCGGAGTCCGGCGATGGTCCAGAGGAGAGTATTCGCCGCTGGTTGCGATATCTTCAGCGCGGGCCGCGCTGCCACGACCTATGGCCAAGTTCCTATGTCAGCCGCCCCGCCATCTTGGTTTGATTGCGGGGAACGCCCGGATGTTCGCCCGTCATCTCATCCAAGGGGGTCGCTGGGTCGTCGGCAAATAGATGCCTCACACATCAGTAATTGACGGTAGCACATTTCAATGTATGCTGCAACGCTGAGACATCATGTCTCAAAGCTGAGCCGAAGGGTCGCCGGTGATAACTGCACCACAATTGCGCGCCGCCAGGGCGCTGCTCGGTATCGACCAGCGCAGGCTTGCCGAGTTGTCCGGCCTTTCGGTCCCGACAATTCAGCGCATGGAAGCCAGCGAGGCGATGATCCGGGGCAATGTCGATTCGTTGATGAAATTGATTGCAGCACTTGAGGCTGCTGGCATCGAGTTGATCGGGGAAGGCGCGACCAGCCAGGCTGGCGGACGGGGCGTGCGGCTGAAGGCGGGCCTCAATCCGGCCAGGATTTCCGGCGTCGACGAAGCGGAAGCCGAGATCGGCGGGAGTCTGCCGTGACGTCGATCGTTGCCCTTCTTTTGTGGGGTGTCGCCGCGTTTTTGGGAACCGCCATAGTGGCCGTCGCTATCAGTCGGCGCGGCTCGGCAACGTATCTGGTCTATGGCGTAACCCTTGCTATCTCGGCAGTCATGTTCGCGATAGCCGCAGCGGGGCTGACAGGCGATCCTGCCGGCGTATCCACTGTTACGCTACCACTCGGGCTGCCGTGGATCGGCGCTCATTTCCGTCTCGACGCGCTGTCGGCATTCTTTCTGGTCGTCGTCAATCTGGGAGGCACTGTGGCCAGCCTCTATGGGCTTGGCTACGGCCATCACGAACCTGCGCCGCACCGGGTACTGCCGTTTTTCCCGGCCTTTCTTGCCGGCATGAATCTTGTCGTGCTGGCCGACGACGCCTTCACCTTCCTGCTGTCCTGGGAGTTCATGTCGCTCGCCTCGTGGGCGCTCGTCATGGCGCACCATCGCGAACAGGACAATACGCGGGCAGGCTACATCTATCTGGTGATGGCGAGCTTCGGCACCTTGGCGCTGCTGCTCGCTTTCGGCCTGCTGGCCGGACCGGACGGAACCTACACATTCGATGCGATGCGTGCCGCCGAGCCAAGCCGGTTCGTCGCTGCCGCCACCCTGGTTCTCATGCTGCTCGGCGCCGGCTCTAAGGCCGGCCTTGTCCCGCTCCACGTCTGGCTGCCGCTTGCTCATCCGGCTGCGCCAAGCCATGTCTCGGCCCTGATGAGCGGCGTCATGACGAAAGTCGCCGTCTATGGCTTCATACGCGTCATTTTCGACCTGCTCGGTGAGCCGGCATGGTGGTCTGGCGTCGTTGTGCTTTTCCTTGGCGGCCTCACGGCGGTGCTCGGGATTCTCTATGCCTTAATGGAGAAGGACCTCAAGCGGCTCCTTGCCTACAGCACCATCGAAAACATCGGCGTCATCTTCGTTAGCCTTGGCCTCGCGCTCGCCTTCAAGGCCAACGCGATGCCGTCGGCCGCAGCACTGGCGCTCACCGCTGCGCTGTTTCACGTTCTCAACCATTCCTTTTTCAAGAGCCTGCTGTTTTTCGGCGCGGGCGCGGTGCTGACGGCGACCGGCGAGCGCAACATGGAGAAGCTGGGCGGTCTTATCCATCGCATGCCGCTGACCAGTTTTGTCTTTCTCGTCGGCTGCGTTTCGATCTCCGCACTTCCGCCCTTCAACGGCTTCGTCTCCGAATGGCTGGCCTTCCAAGCCATATTGCAGAGCCCCGATCTGCCGCAATGGGGCCTGAAGGTGATGGTGCCCGCTGTCGGTGGCCTGCTTGCGCTGTCGGCGGCGCTGGCCGCGGCCTGTTTCGTGAAGGCGTTCGGTATCACATTTCTCGGCCGGCCACGCTCCACGGCGGTGGGGCAGGCGCAGGAGGTCGATCGCTACTCGCTGGCGGCGATGTTCATTCTCGCGGCCCTTTGCCTGCTTGCCGGCATCCTGCCGGGCCTGGTCATAGACGGTCTTTCACCGGTGACGCTTTCGCTCATCGGCAACCGCATGCCGGTGCAGATGGCCCAGCCCTGGCTGTCGATCGTGCCGATCGCCGAGAGCCGAAGCTCCTACAACGGCCTGTTGGTGTTTGTGTTCATTGCAATCTCCGCATCGCTTGCGGCGTTCGTCATTCACCGCTTCGCCTCGCATGCCCTGCGTCGTGGTCCCGCATGGGGCTGCGGCTTCCCGGACGTCACGCCGGCCGCGCAATACACGGCCGTCAGTTTCGCGCAGCCCATTCGCCGCGTCTTCGGCACATTCGCGTTCCGTGCCCGTGAAAAGGTGGAGATGCCGCCACCGGGCGCCACCGCTCCGGCACGCCTCACCGTGGAAATCCACGATGTGGTCTGGGAGACTTTTTACCAGCCGATCGCTGGCGCTGTCAGGTTTGCGACCGAGAAGCTGAACCATCTGCAGTTCCTGACCATCCGGCGCTATCTGACCCTGGTCTTTCTCTACCTCGTCACCTTGCTTCTGGTGCTCGCGCTATGGCCCTGATCCTTGAACTGGCCGTCCAGGGCGCGCAGATGATGCTGGTGCTTTTGCTGGCACCGCTTCTGACTGGCTTCGTGCGCAAGGTGAAGGCGAGACTGCAGCGCCGCCAGGGACCTTCGCTGATCCAGCCCTACCGCGATCTCCTGCGGCTGATGCGCAAGGAGGTCGTCCTGGCGGACAACGCATCCTGGCTGTTTCGGGTCATACCCTACCTGATCTTTGCCGCCACCTGGGTTGCCGCCGCGCTCATCCCGACATTCGCAACCGGCCTCACCTTCAGTTGGACCGCCGACCTGATAGCCATCGTCGCTCTGCTTGGCAGTGCGCGGTTCTTCTTGGCGCTGGCGGGGATGGACGTCGGCACGAGCTTTGGCGGCATCGGCGCAAGCCGCGAGGTGATGATCGCCTCGTTGGCCGAGCCCGCCATGCTTTTGATCGTGTTCAGCCTGGCGCTCGTCGCCGGCGCGACGCAACTGTCCACCGTCGCCGCCGTCATGGGCTCGCCGGAGGTCGGCCTGCGGGTATCGCTCGGCATGTCGATGATCGCCCTCGTCATTGTGGCGCTCGCCGAAAACGCCCGCATACCGGTCGACAATCCGGCGACGCATCTTGAGCTCACCATGGTTCACGAGGCGATGGTGCTGGAATATTCCGGCCGCCATTTGGCGATGATCGAGCTCGCCGCCTTCCTCAAGCTTCTGCTCTATGTGTCGCTGATCTCCTGCGTCTTCATTCCCTGGGGACTGGTGACGGCTCGAGCCGGACCAGCGTCTTATGCTCTGGGCGTCGTTGTCTATATCGGCAAACTTGCCGCCTGCGGCATTCTGCTTGCCGCGTTCGAGACTGCCATCGCCAAGATGCGCGTTTTCCGCGTCCCGGATTTTCTCGGCGCTGCCCTCATGCTGGCACTGCTTGGCACGCTCTTGCTGTTCGTCTCACGGAGCCTTTGATGAACGGTCTCACCTTTGACATCGCTCATCTGCTCGCCGGCGGCCTGGTGCTGGTCAGTTTCATGATGCTGTACCAGGATCGCCTATTTGCGCTGATCAACGTATTTGCGCTTCATGCGGTCGTCCTCGCTCTGTCCGTGGCTTGGCAGGCCTATATCCAGGACGCTCATCACCTTTATGTCACCGCGGCGATCGCCCTCATCTTCAAGGCGATCGTCATTCCCGTCGGGCTTCATCGCATCATTCTGCGGCTCGGCATCCATCGCGACATCGAGACCGCCGTCGGCATCGGTCCGACCATGCTTGCCGGCATCGGTCTGGTGGCTCTGTCGATGGTGCTGATGCTGCGGGTCACGCCCGAAGCCGACCCGCTCGCCCGCGAAGACCTGGCCTTCGCGCTGTCGATAATATTGCTGGGGCTGCTGGTGATGGTCACCCGCCGCAACGCCGTCAGCCAGGTTGTCGGCTTCATGTCGCTCGAGAACGGCCTGGTGCTGGCCGCCACCGGCGCCAAGGGCATGCCGCTGGTCGTCGAGATCAGCGTCGCCTTCTCGATCCTGATCGCCTTCATCGTCATCGGTGTCTTCCTGTTCCGCATCCGCGAGCGGTTCGACTCGGTGGATGTCGGCGCGCTCGACGACTACAGGGGAGAACGCCGTTGACCGCTCCCTTCGACGCGGTGGCCGCCATCCTGCTGATACCCGTCGGCGCGGCCGCACTTCTGGCGGCGCTGCCGAATTATCGGATGTCGGCAGGCCTGAATGTCGCCGCGAGCTTCCTGACCTTGCTCGCCGCGCTGTCGCTGTTCGTCACCGATCGGCCGCAGCCAGGCCAATACCTGCTCGTCGACGATCTCAACATCGTTTTCATCGTGCTCAACACATTCGTCGGCTTCACCACCAGCGTGTTCAGCGCCTCCTATATTGCGCACGAACTGGAGACCGGCCGGCTGACCGCGCCGAACCTGCGATTCTATCACGCGATGTACCAGATCATGATGTTCGGCATGAACCTCGCCTTCGTGTCGAACAATATCGGTTTGATGTGGGTGGCGGTGGAGCTTGCGACGCTGACCACCGTGCTGATGGTCGGCATCTATCGCACGCATGAAGCGCTGGAGGCCGCCTGGAAATATTTCATCCTGGGAAGCGTCGGCATCGCGCTTGCGCTGTTCGGCACCATCCTCGTCTACATGGCTGCACAACCGGTCGTCGGCGAGGGCACCGACGCCATGGTCTGGACGGTGCTCATCGAACAGGCGGCGCATTTCGACCCGGCTTTGCTTAACGTCGCCTTCGTCTTTCTGCTGCTCGGCTACGGCACCAAGGTCGGCCTCGCGCCCTTGCATGCCTGGCTGCCCGATGCGCATGCCGAAGGCCCGACGCCGATCTCGGCGGTGCTGTCGGGCCTGTTGCTGAACGTCGCGCTCTATGCCGTGCTGCGCTTCAAGCTGTTGCTCGCCGCAAGCCCGGAGGCGATAGCCCCGGGACCATTGATGGTGGCGATGGGGCTCACCTCGCTCATCTTCGCGGCCTTCATGCTTTACCGCCGCCGCGACATCAAACGCCTGTTCGCATACTCCTCGATCGAGCACATGGGCATCATCGTCTTCGCGTTCGGCATGGGCGGCCCGCTCGCGAACTTCGCCGGCCTGCTGCACATGGTCATGCACAGCCTGACCAAGTCGGCGATCTTCTTCGCGGTCGGGCACATCGCGCAGGTCAAGGGAACACAAAAAATCGCCGACATCAGAGGGCTGACGGAAACGCATCCCGGACTCGGTTGGGGGCTCGTCATCGGCGTCGTTGCCATTGCCGGCCTGCCTCCGCTCGGCATCTTCATGAGCGAATTCCTGGTCGTCAGCTCGACCTTTGCGAGGCAGCCGCTTCTGGCGATCCCACTGGTGTTCGGGCTTCTCATCGCCTTCGGCGCCCTGCTGCTGCGGCTGACTGGCGTCGCCTTCGGCGAGCCGCGCGGCGGCACCGCGCCCGTCGAGGCATCCTACGTGCCGATGTATTCCCACCTGGCCCTGGTGTTTGGCGCCGGCATCTACCTGCCGGCACCTCTGGTCACGTGGTTCCAGCATGTCGCGACCATCCTGGGATGAAGCGGATGAGCAAAAGAAAGATGCCCGCGCTGACCGACCTCATCGAGGCGGGCCGTCCTGTCGAACAGCACGCTCCCTGGCGACGCGCCGTGGTTGCTCCGAAAATCTGGAACCTTGCCGTCGAGCAGCTTGCCGCGGGCCACTGGAGCCTGCTCGGTCTTTGGGCCGAACCGGACACCGTCCACATGGCGCTTCTCGACGCGGTTCGAGACATCGGTGTCATCAGCCTGAAATGCGCCGGCGGCCGCTACCCATCGGTCGGCCAGCGGCATCCGCCGGCACTGCGCCTCGAGCGCGCCGCCGCGGACCTGTTCGGGCTTCTGCCGCAAGGACTTCCGGATACACGACGCTGGCTCGATCACGGCCAATGGGGCGTCAGTCATCCCCTGGCAGCGGGGGCATTGGCGGCGGAAGCATCAGCAGCGCCGGCTCATGCGCCAGCCATGGCCTCTTACCGCTTCCTTCCCGCGGAAGGCGAAAGCCTGCACCAGATCCCGGTCGGGCCCGTGCATGCCGGCATCATCGAGCCGGGGCATTTTCGCTTCACGGCAAGCGGCGAAATAGTTGTCCGGCTGGAAGAGCGTCTCGGCTACGTGCACAAGGGCATAGAAGGCCTGATGGCAGGTTCGCCTGTCGAGCGCGCGGCCAAACTGGCGGGGAGGACGTCCGGCGACAGCACCGTGGCGTATTCGCTGGCCTTTGCTCGCGCGGTCGAAGCGGCGCTCGGCGTCGAAGTGCCCTTGCGTGCCGTCTGGCTGCGGGCGCTGATGGCGGAACTCGAGCGTCTTGCCAACCATCTCGGCGATATCGGCGCCATCTGCAATGACGCCGCCTTCGTGCTCATGCATGCCCATTGCGGCGTGCTGCGCGAACGCGTCTTGCGTGCCAGCGATGCGGCCTTCGGCCATCGCCTGATGCGCGACCGCATCGTGCCTGGCGGGGTGGCAAGCGACCTGAGCGAAGAGGGGACGGCCGCGGTCCGGTCTGTGGTCACGGAGATCAGGCAGCGGTTTCCTCATTTGGTCGAACTCTACGACAACACGGCGTCGCTGCAGGACCGGACCGTCGCGACCGGTCGGCTCAAGCCGGCCCTTGTCCGGCAATACGCAGCGGGCGGTTATGTCGGCCGCGCCTCCGGCCGAGAGTTCGATGCGCGGCGCAGCCCAGGCTACCCGCCTTATGACGAACTCGCCTTCGACGTCCCTCTCCTCCAGGAGGGCGACGTGAATGCGCGCGTCTGGATCCGCATCCGCGAGGTCGAGCAGAGCTTATCGCTGACCGAGCAGATCCTTCAAAGGCTGCCTGGCGGCCCGATCCGCGTCGATGTCGCCGGGGCGAGCGTTGCCCAGACAGGCGTCACCAAGACAGGCGGGCCGTGTGAAGGCATGGCGCTGGTCGAGGGGTTCCGGGGCGACATTCTGGCCTGGCTGCGCATTGGCGAAGGCGGTATGATCGAGTGCTGTCACCTGCGTGACCCGTCATGGTTTCAATGGCCGCTGCTTGAAGCGGCCATTGAGGGCAACATCGTCGCCGACTTTCCGCTCTGCAACAAATCGTTCAACTGCTCCTACTCCGGTCACGATCTCTAAGGCATTCCGCCATGCGCAAGCACCTCTTCGAAGGCCTGACACGGCTCCCTCTCACAGAGCGTCCGCCCAAGGCGAGCCAGACGGCGATTGACGAACTCGCGCGCGGGCTAGACGGCGCTGCCCGCAAGCGACTGGGCCGCAGCCTGTCGATCCGGGCGGTCGACGCTGGTTCCTGTAACGGCTGCGAACTCGAAATGCATGCGCTCAACAACGCCTTCTATGACGTCGAACGCTTCGGAATCCGGTTCGTCGCGTCGCCGCGCCATGCCGATGTGCTGCTTGTCACAGGGCCGGTCACCAAAAACATGCGCGAGGCACTGAAATGGACTTATGACGCAACTCCCAATCCCAAATGGGTGGTCGCGCTTGGCGACTGCGGCAGGAACGGTGGCTGTTTCGCCGGGAGTTATGCAGTCGTGGGCGGCGTGTCGGAGGTGCTGCCTGTCGATCTGCACATTCCGGGCTGCCCGCCATCGCCAATCGAAATTCTAAAGGGATTACTAGCGTTGCTTGAGAGGGTGAACGCAAAGACTGCTGCCCCGCGAGGTTGATATCGAAAAAGCACCGCTATACCGGCGAACGGCCGGCAGAGCGCGCCGCCTCAGCCCTTTAGGCTGAGATAGTCAGCTAAAGCCACTGCGTTGTTGTGCAGCTCGTCCTGGGCGCCGTAGAGCAGCGTCACCCGGCCGTTGTCGAGCAGGGCGCGCAACTGGCCGACCGCATCGCTGTTCCTATCGAGCTCGCCGCGATAGCGCTGCTGGAATTCCATCCAGCGTGTCGGCTCGTGGCCGAACCATTTGCGCAATTCATCGCTTGGCGCGAGGTTCTTCAGCCATAGCGTCAGCGCGGCGTCTTCTTTGCGGATGCCGCGCGGCCATACGCGGTCTATGAGCACCCGCTGCCCATCGCCAGGCGAGGGCGGCTCGTAGATGCGCTTGACCTTGATATCGAGTTTCATTGCCAACTCCGGGGTTGGCCGCCATGACGGTTGTTGGCGGCTCCTTACGCCCACTCGCCGTTACGCATGACCGGTACGTGGCTGCCGTCCTTGCCGACGCCGTCGATGTCGATCTTGTCCGAACCGATCATCCAATCGATATGGATAAAGCTCTTGTTGCCGCCACGCGCCGCGATCTCGTCCTGGCTGAGCGAGGCACCGTCGACGAAGCACTTCGAATAGCACTGGCCGAGCGCGATATGGCAGGCGGCATTCTCGTCGAACAACGTGTTGAAGAACAGCAGACCGCTCTTCGAGATCGGTGAGGAATGCGGCACCAGCGCGACCTCACCGAGCCGGCGTGAGCCTTCATCGGTATCGAGCACTTTTTTCAGCACATCCTCGCCGCGGCTAGCCTTCGCCTCGACGATGCGGCCTGCCTCGAAACGCACCGCAATTCCGTCGATCAGCGTGCCTTGATAGGACAGCGGCTTGGTGCTCGACACATGGCCCTCGACGCGCCTTGCATGCGGTGTGGTGAAAACCTCCTCGGTCGGGATGTTCGGATTGCAGGTGATGCCGTTCCTGGCGGTCGAGGCGCCGCCCATCCACTCATGCCCATCGGCCAGCCCGACGGTCAGGTCGGTGCCGGGTCCGGTGAAATGCAGCGCATGGAAATTATGGCCGTTCAGCCATTCGGTGCGGCTGCGAAGTGCGGCGTTATGTGCTGTCCAGTTGCCGATCGGGTCGTCCACGTCAACCCGTGAGGCGGCAAAGATGGCGTCGGCGAGTTTTGCGACCGCAACATCGTCGGTATTGCCGGGAAATACCTGCCTGGCCCAGGCCAGGTCGGGGTAGGCGACGATGTTCCAGTTGATGTCGAAGCCGGTGATCTTTTCCAGCGCCGGCTGGTAGGCGACCGAGTTCGCCTTGTTGGCGCGCGCCACTTTCGCCGGATCCTGCGCCGACAGCAGCGACGGATCCTCGCCGCGCACGGCAAGCCGCGCCGCATTGTTGGCGAAGGCCTTCGCCATGCCCTCATAGAGCCAGCCGGCGGCGTGGTCGAAGCCGGCGTCAGCGCCATAGCGGAAGCGTGCCAGCGTCATCTCGTCGTCGTTGAAGATCGGCGTCACCAGGCCGGCGCCGGCCTTGTAGGCATGCTCGACGATCCGTCGCGTCAAAGGCAGTGCTGCGATCGACGATGTCAGCACCAGATCCTGCCCTGGCTGCAATTGCAGCCCGACCTTGATGGCGACTTCCGCCAGCCTGTCGAGCTTCACCGGGTCGATCGTTGCGGAAACGCCGCGCGAATGTGTGGTCATGATCCTGCCTGTCGCGATGTGGGAGTCTGGTTCTTACATAGACCCGCACTGCTCTCCTTTCCACCGCGATTGCAGGCGGCAGGTTCAGTTCGCGCTGCTGAGCGACCCGAATTGCGCCATGGTCGCCGCTATCTCTTCGCGGATCCAGATCTTGAAATCCCTGACCTTGCGGCTGTCGGTCTTGTTGGCGGAGGTCACCAGCCAATAGCCGAGCCCGCTCTGGGCGCGGACGCCGAAGGGGGCGACAAGGCGGCCGTCGGCCAGCGCGTCGGCAGCCAGCAATTGCCAGCCGAGCATGACGCCGTGGCCGGCGATCGCCGATTCCAGGCACAGCATCGGGTCGGTGAATCGCGCGCCTTTGAGGAAGGTGATCGGCTTAACGCCGGCGGCCTCGAACCAGCTTTCCCAACTGATCATCGCCCGTTCGTCGGTGATCGCGCAGGTCAGGGCAAGATCTTCGATCGATTTCAGTTTGTCGGCGATCACCGGGGCGCAGACCGGGAAGACCTCCTGCGCCAGCAGCAATTCCGCCCGCGCACCCGGCCACGTCCCGTCGCCAAGCCGGATGGCGATGTCGATGTCCGAGCGGTCGAGATCGGCAAGCCGCACCGAGGCGTCGATGCGCAAAAGCACATTCGGGTGCCGGGCGAAGTGACGTGACAGTCGAGGCAGCAGCCACTTCGACGCGAAAGCCGGCGCCACCGAAACCACCAGCGTGCATTCGGAGGCCTCGTCGGCGAGCGCCACGGCTTGCGCGAGTTCGCGGAAACCTGCCCCGAGACGCGCGGTGAAGGCGGTGCCGAATTCGGTCAGCAAGAGACCACTCGCCGTTCGTTCGAACAAGGCTTGGCCGAGTTGCTCTTCCGTTCGCTTGACCTGCTGGCTGACGGCGCTGGCGGACACGTTGAGTTCGGCCGCCGCAGCCGAAAGCGATCCCAGGCGGGCGACGGTTTCCACGGCGCGCAGGCCGTTGAGGTGGACGCGGTTCAGCATAACCATACAGTTTTTCTAAACCGGCACGGTTGAAATCTCAATTGAAACATAAGGCGGAATGGCAGATTTAAAGGAAGTAAGCAGACCTGTAGAGGAAAATCCGATGAAGATTTTATCACTGCTCAGGGTCTTTTCTGTTCCCGGCTCGCGGCAAAGCCGGTCGCCTCAAAGCGAGACCACCCGATGGGCGACCGATCCGCTGTCGCATCCTGTGCTCGACACCATGTCGGAACGTGAACTCGGCGACGTACCGTTCAGGCTGACGGCCCGCCGCACTGCCTACGAGACGGGCACCGGGCAGATCGGCTGCGGCTGATGAAACAGATTTAGCGGGTCGGCCCTTTGCGGCGGATACCTGCCAACGGCCATTGCGCACCGTTCTGGCCCAACAAGAAGCGGATTGTTTGACAGGCTCGTGCACCTATTGTGCACTGCAATGAACATCGCTTCGCCGTCCCCTTTGCGTCTCGCCGTCGCCGGCATGATTGCCCTGGCCATTGCGATGGGCATCGGCCGCTTCGTCTACACGCCGATCCTGCCCGGCATGATGGAGGAACTTGGCCTGTCGCCGGCGGATGCCGGCTGGATCGCATCCGCCAACTATCTCGGCTATCTCATTGGTGCGCTTGCGGCCGTCGGCGGCTGGGCGCACGGTCGCGAGCGCCTGCTGATGCTGGCCGGTCTTGCCGCCACCGCAGTCCTCACCGGGCTGATGGGCCTGGCCGGTACTATGGCGGCCTTTCTCGTCATCCGCTTTCTTGCCGGTCTGGCCAGCGCCTTTGTCTTGGTCTTCATGTCCAGCATCGTTTTCGGCCATCTGGCCGCGACCGGCCGAAACGACCTGCAGGCGCTGCATTTCGGCGGCGTCGGCCTCGGCATAGCGGCGTCCTCGGCGCTGATGGCAATCCTCGTCACCGAACAAGCCGGTTGGCCGGCGGGCTGGTTCTGGTCCGCCGTATTCTCGGCCTGCGGCTTTGCCGCCGTGGCCTTGCTGGCCGGCGGCACTGTGACCGCCAACGGCGCCGATGGTCGCGATCCAGCGCTGCCGAAGGACCGCTCGCTGATGAAGATCATCGTCGCTTACGGCCTGTTCGGCTTCGGCTACATCGTGACGGCGACGTTTCTGGTCGCCATCGTCCGGCAAGGCGGCGGCGGCCGCGTCTTCGAAGCCGTGGTCTGGATGGTCACCGGCCTTGCCGGGATTCCCTCGGTCTGGCTTTGGCAGAAGATCGCAGGAAAGATCGGGCTCTACCAGGCTTATGCCTTCGGGTGCCTCGTCGAGGTGGTCGGCGTCACCGCGAGCGTCGCCATGGGCGGACACATTGGGCCGCTGCTCGGCGGATTTCTGCTTGGCGGGACCTTCATCGCCATCACCGCGCTCGGCCTGCAGACCGGAAGGCAGCTTGCCCCGCAAGCGCCACGCCGGATCTTGGCGTTGATGACGGCCTCGTTCGGCCTCGGTCAGATCATCGGTCCGATCGTCGCCGGGCTGCTTGCCGAAGCCTCGGGCGACTTCTTCATTGCATCGATCCTGGCCGCCGCCGTCCTGCTTGTCTCCGGCGCGGTCATCTGGTCGGCTGCGCCAAAATCGCCATGATTGTGGTCTTGCTCGGTGCCGGGCATCGCGCACCGGCCATTTTCATTCCGATCGATGTGTGACCTTATGCCCGCTGAACAGCAACGCCGCTGATTTGCGCATCGACCGAGGATTTCCCCACAGTGTTCGTATCCTTCTTCCCGCAGCCGAAGCTTTTTTTCATCTCGGCCGCCGTCTGGAGCCTTCTGCTCGTCCTCCTGTGGTTTTTCGGCGGCGAACACCTTGGCACGATGCTTGGGATGCCGCCGGTCGATCCGCGGGCCGCACCCGTCATCAGCCCAATAAGATTCCTGACGCCGGCATTCCTCTGGTTCTACGCATATTTCTTCGCGGGTATGGGCGTATTCTACCTTTTTTGGTCGCTGTATGCCCCACACCGTTGGCAGAACTGGTCGATCCTTGGCTCTGCTTTGATTATTTTCGTCACTAATTTCATCGTGCAGATCAGTGTGGCGCTCAATGACTGGCGCGGCATGTTTTACGACATGGTGCAGAAGGCGCTCACCACGCCCGGGTCCGTTGCGCCTGCCGAGCTTTACTACGGAGTATGGCAGTTCCTGTCATTGGCGCTGGTCTATATGACCATTGCCGTTCTGAACGTCTTTTTCGTCAGGCACTATGTGTTTCGCTGGCGCACCGCGATGAACGATTATTTTACGGCTTATTGGCCAAGGCTGCGCCATATCGAAGGGGCGTCGCAGCGCGTTCAGGACGACACGATGCGCTTCTCGGGCACGATGCAGGGGCTCGGAGTGAATTTCATCGACTCCATCATGACCCTGATTGCATTTCTACCTTTGCTGGCATCCCTTTCTCTCCATGTTCCAACTCTCCCCATAATCGGGGCAATCCCGTATCCGTTGGTTATTGCAGCGATCGCGTGGTCGTTGTTTGGCACCGGCTTGTTGGCGGTCGTCGGCGTCAAGTTGCCCGGGCTGGAATTTCGTAATCAGCGTGTTGAGGCCGCTCTGCGCAAGGAACTTGTCCTCGGTGAGGACGATACGGCACGAGCGCAGCCACCAACGCTGGTCGAGCTTTTCAGAAATGTTCGCAAGAACTATTTCACGCTCTATGCACACTATGTCTATTTCGACATGGTCCGCTATCTATACCTTCAAGTCGACAACGTCTTCGCCACGCTTATTCTCGTTCCAACCTTGGCAATCGGTAAGATAACATTTGGCGTTTTCCAGCAGATTGTCACCGCCTTTTCACAAGTCGCCACTTCGTTCCAATATCTCGTGAATTCCTGGCCGACCATCGTCGAGCTGATATCCATCTACAAGCGTCTGCGCGCCTTCGAGGCGACGCTTGAAGGGGCGCCGCTTCCGGACATCGACCAGCATTATTTGGAGCGTGAGCAAGCCGGCTTGCGCCCTGAGGATCAGCCGGTAAGCTAAGAGTGGCGGGGCGGCGAGCGCTTCTAGTCAGCCGCCCACCGACGCCTGCTTTTGGCCGCGTTGGCGCGAAACATAGTCGCGATAGCTGATGCACTCGACATCGGGCCTGGTGCAGACCTCACCGGCAAAGCGCTCCAGCGCCTTCCAGTAGGCGCCGTCATTCATCAGTGTGAAGTGGAAGCCGAGTTCCAGCGGAATGCGTTTGCCCTGGTATTGAGCGTCGAAGGCTGCGCGAAAGGCGTCATAGGTCCGGTTGGCGAATTCGTCCGCCATGCTCGGCCGCTCGAAGCCGCCGGAATGCCTGATATAGAGATTGTAGTCCATGGCGATCACCCGCCTTGTGTCAGGACCTTCCGGGATCTGCGGTAGCGAAAAGCGTGTGATGCCGTCGCGGGTCGGTGGCCGGGCAGGGCCGCGCGACACACCGCTCGCGTCAAACAGGTAGCCCGCCTTTGGCAGCGCCTCGTAGAGCGCCTTGTTTGCCGACAGATAGGGCGCGCGAAAGCCGACCGCCTTGCGCGCGATATCGCGCCATCCCGAGGGTTCGGGCGCAATGCCGTTGATCGAATAGGCGTTTTCCAAAATGTGTGAGAAAGATCCGAACTCGCTCAGCCAGTCGGCCTTGCTCCAGTCATTGCCGTCAAAATGGCCGCAAGCGTGGCTGCCGATATCGTGGCCCTCCAAGGCGGCGAGGTTTATCTGCGCGAGCCGGTCAGCGACTTCCTGTTTCGAGGCGGCAAAGCCGATATTGGATTTGCCTGATGTCTTGCCGGGCGCCGTGTATTCCTTGCGCGTTTCCGGCGAGAGCAGGAAGACGCAGGACACGAAATAGGTGAAATGGGCGCCGGTGCGCTGGGCCAGCGCTCGGCTGCGCTTCCACTGCGAAATATCGCGGGCGCTGTCGAACGAGATGATGACGGCCTGCTTCGCCTTTGCCGGCGCTGGCGCCGCGGGCGGATCGGCGACAGCAGTGTCCGCTGCAGCAAGCGACGCGATGGAAAACGCGACAACGCGGGACAAACGGGGCATCAGCATCTGATCTGGGATTTGAGGAGGTTCGAGCACCGGCTATCGGCGAAATGTGGCGTGGGTGCGGTCGCCCTTTTAGTCACCCTTTACGTCGCCTGTCCGGCGATTAGCCGATTTTCCGGTCGAACCCCTTCCATGCCGGCAAAATTTCGCTAAAACGCGGGCTACCGCAACGGCCTGAAAAGCAGAATTGATTTTCAGGAAGCACGATGCGCAAATTCAAAGTGTTAGAGCGTACTTTGTGCGTCCATGGACGCACATCGCTCTAAACCGCCCTGGGGCGGGCAGGATGGTTTTGAGATGTCGGACGATAGTTTTATCCGCGAAGTCAACGAAGAGATGCGTCGCGACCAGGCGCATGCGCTATGGGACCGTTTCGGTCCGGCTTTGCTTGCGCTCGCGGTGCTGGTGGTGGTCGGCACCGCAGCCTTCGTCGGCTATCGCTATTGGGACGAGACCCGCGCCAATCGCTCTGGCGATGCCTTTTCGCAGGCGCTGAAGCTTGCCAATGACGGCAAGAGCGACGAAGCGCTGACGGCCCTCGCTGAGTTGGAAAAGGATGGCTATGGCGCCTATCCGCTGCTCGCCCGCATGCGGGCGGCAACCGTCAAGGCGGACAAGGGCGATTTCGCCGCTGCCGTCAAGGACTTCGACGAGGTCGCCGCCGATACGGACATTCCATCAGGCCTTCGCGACATGGCGCGCCTCAGGGCAGCGCTGCTGCTCGTCGACCACGGTTCGTTCGCCGATGTCTCCAGCCGCGTCGAGACGCTCACCGCCGACACCAATCCGCTGCGCCATACGGCGCGCGAGGCGCTCGGCCTTGCCGCCTGGAAGGAAGGCAAGGCAACGGACGCACTGAAACTGTTCGACCAGATCGCCTCGGATGACGGCGCCCCGCGCAACGCGCGCGAGCGGGCGACGTTGATGTCCGAGCTGATCCGTGGGTCGGGCAGCGTGTCGTAATGCATGTCGCCCAAAAGTGTGTAGCGGTTTTGGGACAACGACATGCATGGCAGATGTAGGGCCGCATGACGTTCAAAGTCGCCATCATCGGCCGGCCTAACGTCGGCAAATCGACCCTTTTTAACAGGCTGGTGGGAAGGAAGCTGGCGCTTGTCGACGACACGCCGGGCGTCACCCGCGACCGTCGCGTCCATCCCGCCAAGCTCTATGATCTGCATTTCGACGTCATCGACACCGCCGGCTTCGAGGATGCTGCTGCTTCGACGCTGCCGGGCCGCATGCGCGCCCAGACCGAGATTGCCATCCGTGAAGCCGACCTGATCTTTTTCACCATCGATGCCAAGTCCGGGCTGATGCCTGACGACAAGACCTTCGCCGAGATCGTGCGCAAGTCCGGCAAGCCGGTTGTCGTCGTCGCCAACAAGGCCGAGGCGCGCGGCGCCCAGGGCGGCATGCTGGAGGCCTGGGAACTCGGCCTTGGCGAGCCGATCCCGGTCTCGGCCGAACACGGCCAGGGCCTGCCCGATTTGCGCGATGCGGTGATCGCCGCACTGGGCGAGGCGCGCGCCTTCGGCGAAGACGAAGAACATGCCGACGAGGAGACCGCCGCCAGCGAGGTGCTGATCGGCGAGGACATCACCGATCCGGATGCCGAGCCGAGATACGACGATACCAAGCCGATGCGCATCGCCGTCGTCGGTCGCCCAAATGCCGGCAAATCGACGCTGATCAACGCGCTGATCGGTGAGGAGCGGCTCTTGACCGGGCCGGAAGCCGGCATCACCCGCGATTCCATCTCCGTCGACTGGGACTGGCATGGCCGCCGCCTGAAGCTGTTCGACACCGCCGGCATGCGCCGCAAGGCCAGGATCCACGAAAAGCTGGAAGTCATGTCAGTGCAGGACGGCTTGCGCGCCATCCGCTTTGCCGAAATCGTCATCATCGTGCTCGACGCCACCATTCCCTTCGAGAAGCAGGATCTGCAGATCGCCGACCTGATCATCCGCGAGGGCCGCGCGCCGGTGATCGCCTTCAACAAATGGGATATGATCGACCACCCCCAGGAACTCCTGGCGGAACTGCGCGAGAAGACCGAGCGGCTGTTGCCGCAGGCGCGCGGCATGCAGGCGGTGCCGGTCTCGGCCGAGACCGGGCGTGGCCTCGACAAGCTGATGGATGCCGTCATCAGGACGCACAGAGTGTGGAACAGCCGCGTCTCGACCGGCAAGCTCAACCGCTGGCTGGAAGGCATCCTGGCGCATCATCCGCCGCCCGCCGTGGCAGGGCGCCGGTTGAAGATCAAATATGTCACCCAGGCCAAGACGCGCCCGCCGGGCTTCGTCGTGTCCTGCTCACGGCCGGACGCGATGCCGCAATCCTATGTCCGCTATCTCTCGAACAGCCTGCGCGAAGCCTTCGACATGCCCGGCGTGCCGATCCGCATCGCCCTGCGCGCCTCGGAAAATCCGTTCGCCAGCAAGGCGAAAAAACGCCGCTGAGCTGCGCGTCTTCTGGGCGCCAGCATCAGGCTACGCTCCGCAGGCCGCTCGCGGGCAGCGCCTGCACATTTTCGGGTAGGCGATTCCACCGCCACCTGCAGCAGGATGTCGGCAAGTCGCGCCGCCACCGGGTCTGGCCCGGCCTTCCTTGCGATGCGGGAACAGCGCCATCTCAGGCAGTGCGGGCAGCCCGGCGATCTGGGCGTCATCGCCGTGGCAGTAGCCAGCACGAGTGGGGACAGCCACTGCACCTAATGGGCGGTGTAAGCTCCGTCCACCAGATGGTAGCTCCCAGTGATAAAGCTGGCCTGATCGGACAACAGGAAGCACACAAGAGCCGCTACCTCTTCCGGTTTGCCGCGTCTGCCCATCGGCTGAAGGGCTGCCATGCGCCGGGTGGTTAATGTCTCCATTTGCTCCGATAGAAGAGGCGTTTCGATCCAGCCGGGGCCGACGACATTGATCCGGATGCCCATCCTCGCATATTCAATCGCCGCAACCTTGGTCAATCCAACGACCCCGTGTTTCGCTGCCGTGTATGCGGACGCAGTCGGCAAGCCGACGGAACCGAGAATCGAGGACATGTTCACGATGGCGCCTCCGCCTCGATCCAGCATGGCGGCGATTTCGTACTTCATGCTGTAGAAAACGCCATTTAGATTGACGTTTATCAGCTTGTGCCAGTTGTCGAGCGGATAGTCTGCCGTCGCTTTTCGAACGCCGTCGATACCTGCATTGTTTACCGCCATATCCAGTCCGCCGCATTTCTGGACAGTGAACTCGATCAGCTTTTCGACGGCTGCCGCATCCGTGACATCGACCGCAAAGTCGTAGGCCCTGCCCCCTTGCGCGCTTATTTCGGCGGCTTTGCAGCGCGCGGCCTCGGCATCAAGGTCGGCGACAACAACCTCGGCTCCTTCTTGCGCGAGTTGCCGTGAAACAGCCGCTCCTATTCCGGAGCCTGCGCCGGTCACAATCGCGACTTTACCATGGAAGTCAGGCTTCATCGTCTCTGTCCTATGCCCATTTTGACATAACCGAACAGAGGCAGACGGTTATCGCAAGAAGTTTCGCTCCAATTCGCTTGTCAATCCTGTGAATTCATTTTGCCACCACACAGCGAGACTTGGCCCGCAGGCCCGGGAATGGTAGAGACGAGGGCGGGGTAGATTGACCAGTTTCCTAGCAGGTAGAAATGGAAGAACACCACATTGCGCGCCGGGGGCTCGTGCTGGGTAGTCTGGCTCTGATGCTTTCCGGATGTACGTCGACGCTACGACAGGCGACGGAGCCGATTTCATCCGCGTTCGGACCAAGGAATGGCCTCAATCCTCGTTTCCGACGGCGGCATGTGCGGTACGACGGAAACGAGCCGCCTGGAACGATCGTCGTCGATACTTCGCAACGTTTTCTCTATGCCGTCGAGACCGACGGGTGGGCGACGCGCTACGGCGTCGGCGTCGGCGAGCAGGGACTTTCGTTCAAGGGTACAGCGACCGTCGGCCGCAAGGCGGACTGGCCGTCGTGGACACCCACCGCCAGCATGATGAAGCGCAAGCCGCGCCTGGTGCAGTATGCAGGGGGGGTCCCTGGCGGACCAAACAACCCGCTTGGTGCGCGTGCCCTTTATCTCTATCGCGACGGGCGCGACACCCACTTCCGGATACATGGTACAAACGAGCCATGGACGATAGGCACAGCGGTATCGAACGGGTGCATCCGTTTGATAAATGACGACATCATTGACCTCTACGACCGTACTCCTTTGGGCACGACGGTGGTGGTTGTTTGATGGTGGGCAGGCCTGATCTCCGTTGGATGGTGAGCCCTGCCGGCACGTCACCGCAAAGCTGCCGCCTGCAACCGGGTGCCAACTGTGTCATTTCTGCACTAGGCGTTGGTGTAGATCGCAGCTAACTTGGTGGGGCTGCATATCGTTTTATTTGTGGCGATTCTATAGGCTGTTCCGCCCCTGGGGAAAGGATTGCTTGATGAGCAGGATGTTGATTGTAATGGTTGCTACCCTCGCCGTTGCCAGCCTGAGCGGCTGCGCGAACGGCTGGATCGGTAAAGGAAAGGGGAAGGCTCCTCCGCCGGAACCCGCTGCCGTAGAAGAGCCCGTGATTAAATAAGCACCGGCTTTCGGAGATTTGGGGAAGGGCCGCCAGGCCCTTCCCCATATCGATATGCAGGGGCCAAGGCCGGATTCGCAGCCTACCTGAGGTTGGCGGGCATAGGCTGGCACTAGGTCTGCGGTCCTCGGAGTTCTGGATGAGATGACGCTTGTAAGTGGCCGTTCAACAATCGTGGCCCTGCTCGCGCTTGTCGCAGCGTCATGTCAGTCGCAGGACAACAAGCCCCAGCCGAGTTTCGTGTCCAATGATCGGGCACTAAGAACCGCGGCGATGCCGGCGAGCGCGGCGGCATCAACTCAAGCCCAACGGCATTTCATCGAGTTCCGCTCCCGGTACGCCCTTACCTACGGCCATTCCTTCGTGATTTTTGGACGATTGAACCAGGCGGGACGGATGGTCAACCCCGAAGTCGCGGGGCTCGCTCCGAAGTCCAATGATCCCAATGTCTATGTTCTCGGCCATTTGGCGCCCGTGCCAGCCTCGACCGGGTGGACGGACGGCGACCTGGAAGATGCCTACCGGTCGGCAAGCTGGCGAGTTTTGCTTACCGAAGCCGAATATAGGAAAGCCGTCGCGAGCATACGAAGGCTGCAGGCCAGTTCTCCACTTTGGCACGCGTCGCTCTACAATTGCAACGCATTCGTAGCGGACATCGCCAGATCCATGGGGTATAAGACCCCCGGTACCTGGCTCCGGCCGCAACAATTCATAACCAAGCTTCGGGAGATGAACGGGGGTTGAAATGCGATTGGCAAAACCCGCTTTCGCGTCTCATTGCCCGGTTAAGTCCGAAAGGAACGCGCACTGAATGTCTATCGGTCGACAACTCGGACGCTGACATCGTTGCGACGGCTTATCGTGATCCCAGATCGAGAAAGGCTCCGGTGACCTGAAGTGACCATTGCTGTAGCTTCAGTTGGCGAGATCATCTGGGTGATCGGCATCGTTGCTTGGTACGTGATCCGGTATCCGTTCGAGCGCCGGGCAAGGCGCGTGCGAATTGTAGCTGGCGGCCGCTCAAGTTCCGACACCGTCGGGCTTGCATCGGCTCTCCTTGGCCTGGCGATCCTGCCTGGCTTCTATGTCGCCACCGGCATCCCCGCAGCGGCTGACCATCCGGCCAGCGTGTGGTCGGTGGCGCTCGGAACCATCATCTTCTGCTCCGCGCTGTGGATTTTTCGCATGTCCCACAAGGAACTTGGCCGTAACTGGTCGATCACGCTCGAGATTCGCGAGCGGCATGAACTGGTCACCGCCGGGCCATACGCCTTGGTCCGTCACCCGATGTACACCTCGTTTCTGCTTATGGGGCTCGGCCAGCTCTTTCTGCTGCCGAACTGGGTTGCGGGCATATCTGGTTTGATCGGTTTCGCAGTGCTTTTCCTGCTGAGAGTGGATAAGGAAGAGCGTATGATGCTGGAGAATTTAGGCCCGCAATACCGCGCCTATATGGAAAGGACCAAGCGAATATTCCCTTATCTTTATTAGAGGTCGTTTGATGCGAGGCCGAGCCCTCAAGCTTTCGGCGCCCCGGCGCCTTGTTGGCGATCTGATGAGGTTTTCGATCGGCGTGCCACGCGTCGCGGTGCAGCGTCAGATGAACCTCGGCCCACTCGTAAGGGCTAGAATGGCGCAGCAGACCAGGCCCTCGTGGACTGCGATCTTCCTGAAAGGATATGCGCTTCTCGCCCTGGAGATGCCGGAGCTGCGGCGCGCCTATGTCAAGTTGCCCTGGCCGCAGCTTTACGAGTATCCGGCAAGCGTAGCCTCGATTGCCCACGAGCGCGAATATGATGGCGAGCCGGCCGTTCTGCTGAGCTGCATCAAGTGCCCGGAGCGCTACTCCATCACGGAACTTGAGGAATCCATCCACGCGTCTCGATCACGGCCGATCCTGGAGGTCCCGGAGTTCCGGCGTGCCTTGCGGATGGCAGGTGCGCCCGCGCCAGTCAGGTGGCTGCTTATGTGGCTGGGGTTGAACATCGGCCGGCAAAGGGCAAATTACTTCGGTACCTTCCAACTGTCCGTCTATTCTGGTCTCGGTGCGGAATCACTCAATCCGCTGACACCATTGACCACGCTTCTAAACTACGGTCCGATCGGCAATGACGGATCGGTGAATGTCCGCATCCACTACGATCACCGGGTAATGGATGGAGCGAACGTCGCACGAGCACTGGAGAGATTCGAAAAGATTCTGAACGGCACTGTCGCCAATGAAGTGATGCTGCTCGGTCAAAGTGTTGCCGCTCCTGCAAGACGGAGGAACGCGACATGATTTCGCACCGTGAATTCCGGCCAGCCGTCGTCGTGATTGGCGGCTCGGGTGGAATTGGCCGGGCAATTGCGAGCGTCGCTGCACGGGAGCGCGGTGCGGTTGTGCTGGTTGCCCGCTCGCCCGAGGGTTTGGCCGCCGCGGCGTCCGAAGTTCGGAAGGGAGGTGGCGAGGCATTCACGCTCGAGTTGGATCTCGTGGCAGGCGATGCGCCAACGCGCCTGGAGGGCTTTCTGTCCGCACACGGCCTGGTCTGTGATGTCCTGGTCAACAGCGCCGGCTATGGCCTGCGGGGCGCGGCGACGGCGCTGCCTATTGATGGTCAACTCGGCATCATCGATCTCAACATACATTCCCTCACAGAACTGACCCTCCATTTTCTGCCGGGAATGGTGGCGCGCCGACGGGGCGGGGTGCTCAATCTCAGCTCCGTGGCCGGGTTCGTTCCCGGGCCTTACATGGCTCTGTATTTCGCCAGCAAAGGTTTCGTGCGCTTCTTCTCAGAGGCGCTTCATCAGGAGTTGCGCCGAACCGGTGTGACGGTCACATGCGTGGCACCAGGCCCGGTGTCGACGGAGTTTCTCGCAAGGTCAGGCGCCAATCAGGCGGCGCTCTTCAACATATTGCCCAAGGTGGATCCGGAGTATGTGGCCGAACGGGCGTGGCGAGGGTTCAAATCCGGTCGTCGCCTCGTCGTACCGGGTATCTCGGCCAAGTTGGCTGCCCTTGCGGCATCGCTCCTGCCTTCCGCAGCGCTGCTGCCCCTGGTCGGCCGGCTGCAACGCGGCGGCAATGATCAATGTCCTTGCGGTTCTGGTATGAAGTTCAAGAAATGCTGCGGTACCCGCCACATCCAGCTACGCCGGGGCCCTCGGGGAATTATCCCCTGACCGGACCAGCACGCCACCGCTCGCCATTTCAGGAGTCGCTGATGGTTTTGGTTGCGGCTCAACGAACAAACGCTTTCCACCTGAACCGTTGCTGCGCTCTCGTTGGGTCATGGGATTGGTGCACGGCGCGCATGGAGTCGCTCTCGGCCAGCGAGACAAACGCCAAACCTTCCAGACCCCGCCGCCCTCCAAGTGATTGAAATAATTCGCCACTCGGCCACCCATCCACTGCGATCTGCGCCGCGGCGGCGGCTCCAGCTCATACGCCAGTGATCGTCGACTTAATGCCCGTCGCGCAAAAGTGCGGGGCGGTTTTGCGACAACGACATGCATAAAAACAAGAACTTAAAGCGCGTCGCATGAATCCGTTCAAACGCGACGCGCTTTAGCCAACCGCCGGACATGCTCGAATGAACGCGAGCGACCAGCGGGTCCGTGCCCGCCTCAATGAAATAGACCTCGATCTTTGTTCGACGCCGTGGTTCGCTCACGCATTCCCGGCTCGGGTTCGAGGCGCGATGTTCCGGTTTGAGCGGAACACGTTGTCCGGGTCGTACTTCTTCTTGACCTCGACGAGACGGTCGAAGTTGGCGCCGTACGTCGCCCAGATGCGCTCCTCGTCCTCGTCGGCGGTCTGGAAATTGATGTAGTTGCCACCGGTTGAGAAGGGTCGGATCCGTTTCCATGCGTCGCGGACCCATTGCGGGAACGTGTCCGCCTCGGGTTCGTCCGGCTTCCAGATGCCGATCACGCCGCAGGCATAGCGGGCGTCCCGGTTCCCGACGGCCCCGTCGTCCCCGTCGTGCTCGTTGAGGGCTCCACCGAGGTGGAGGATTCCGAGCTGCGCTTCCGGGATGGGACACGCGGCGGCCAAGTCCCGCCAGGTCGACAGGAGGCGGTCGCTCAGCTCGGCGGCATACTCGGTCTTCCAGTAGTAGTGGTTGCCCTTCGGCTCTGCCGCGTCGAGGTAGGACTGCACTTGCGCATAGGGCTGCTCCTGAAGCAGATCCACGACGGGGTCGGACAACGCCCGCATGGGTGCGAACACCTCGTCGACGTTGCCCAGGTCGCCGCTGTAACAGACGACCAGCGCGCAGATCCGCTCCCCGTGCCACTGCTCTGGCACAAAGGGCGCTGCCGGGGCACGGAGGAGGTTCAGCCACACGGCCAGTTCCCGGGGCGCCTCGGTGGTGATCCTTCTGTAGGCTCGGAGAATCACTTCGGCCCGGTCGAAGGGCCAGGCGACGAGTCCGCCGTAGACGGTCGGGCCGACTTCGTGCAGGTGGAAGGTGAACCGGGTGACAACGCCGAGGTTGGCACCGGCGCCACGGATCGCCCAGAACAGGTCGGCATTCTCATGGCGGTTGGCGGTGCGGATCTCGCCGTCCGCAGTGACGATCTCGACCTCCTCGAGGTTGTCGACCGTCCAACCGAACCGACGCGTCAGGTATCCCAAGCCGCCGCCGAGGGTCAAGCCGCTGACGCCAACCTCGGATATGAAGCCGAGCACAGTTGCCATCCCGTGCTTCTGTGTCGCGCGGTCGACGTCCTTGAGCAGACACCCGGGCCCGACGTGCGCGAGCTTGGCATTGGGTATGACTGTGACGTCGCGCATGCGGGTCATATCGAGCGCCAAGCCGCGCTCGGTGATAGAAGTTCCGCCGATGTTATGGCCTCCGCCCTTCACGCTAAGGAGCAGCCGGTGGTCACGTGCGAATCCCACGGCCGCGGCGACGTCGTGGGCCGAAGTCGGTTGGAGCACGAGCGCCGGGACCTTGGCCACCATGCCGTTCCAGATCAGTACAGCATCATCCCAGCCCTCATCGCCGGGGCGCAGCAGCGGCCCCTCAAGGCGCGCCTCCAATTCGTCGAGCTGCTTTGAGGTCAGGTTGACGCGCCCACCCTCGAGACCAGCGATGTCGATGGCGCTCATGTTCATGTGACGTTCCCCCGTCCGGTCGAAGTTTCGAGCGCCTCGCGCAACGCCCGCAGAAAAGCTTCGGGCTGCTCGATGGGAGGATCGTCGGCGGCGTTCTCGATCACATGTAGCGGCCATCCGTAGCGGGTGCTCGCTGACTCGGCGATCGCCAGTTGCGTCGCGAGGTCGTGCCTGCCCCAGATCAGAGTCGTGGGAACCGTGATCCGCATGAGGTCCGCTGGCGGGATCGCGGGCATCCCGAACTGCGTCATGAGGCTGTGCTGCGCCGCGTGCAAGTTCGTCGCGCGGGCACGATCGAGGTTGTACGCCTTCAACCACTCCCAGCTCTCACCCATCTGATCACGCATGCGGTCCAGATCGAAGGCGCATTGGCGCCAGAGCCTGTCGTGCGTCTCCTCGGTCGGCCCCGCCATGAAGTCGGTCAAGGCGAGCCCGAACTCCGGCGTCGGCTGGAATGACCCCAGGCCGAGCGTATCGACAAGAACGAGCCGGCTGAGTCGGTCGCTCCGGTGGCTGGCGAAGCGCGCTGCTATGGCGCCGCCAAGGATTTGCCCCACCAGCGTCGGCGGCATCGGGCAGGTTCGCTCGATCAGTTCGCCGAGCCACGCGAGTACGCGATCGGTGCTCAGCGGGCCGTCAGGTACATCAGTCGTTCCGTGACCCGGCAAGTCGGGGGCGACCACGCGATGTGTCGTCACCAGGTCCGGGATGACCCGCATCCACTTGGCCGCGTGCTCTCCCGGTCCATGCAGCAGGACGATTGGCTGGCCGTCTCCGCCTTCCAGCACGGCGGTCGGAATGCCAGCCAGTTCCAGCCGTCGCTCGGTGACAGGCATCTCCGCCAGCAGCCGTTCACGAGCCTGCTTGCCGACAAACCGGCGACCGCGAAGCCCTTCTGCTGGCTCCTGAGCGGCCATCCGCGCTTGTATCTCGGACATGGCATCCTCCTGCTCGTATCTACGGTGTTGATCCGCAAATCGACGTTAGGACGGATCGCCACAGCGCCGCTTCGGCAAAATCACCCAATTTGCGCCAACCGCCGCATGGGTAGTTTCGCCCACTATGGCCGATCGATTCAGATCAGCTTGTGCTCGTATGCGTAGGCCGTCGCGGCCGCCCGCGAAGGAAGGGTGAGCTTGGTGAAGATGTTGCTTACGTGCCTGTCGACTGTCCGCTGGCTCAAGAACAGCTCGGCGGCGATGACCTTGTTGGTCCTGCCGGTGGCAATCAGCCGAAGGACCTGCAACTCACGCGGCGTCAGTCCGTGGGGATGAGCGGACAGTGGACCCTTTGTAAGCGATTCAAGCCGGGCGAGATCCGGCACGGCTCCCAACTGTTCGAACACGGCGCAGGCCGCATCCAGTTCCAAACTTGCTCCTTCCTCGTCCGCCAGAGCGCGGCAGGCCAGCCCCACCAGCAAACGCGTGCGTGCGGTCATGTACGGCGCCTTGACCTGTTCCCACCCCTGCAAAGCTCGGCGCAGCGAGCCCAGCGCAGCCTGAGCGTCGCCTTCGGCCAGTTCCACAGCGCCTTGGGCGTGGGCAGCAATCGCACCAAGAAGGCCCGTGTCGAAGCGATCAGTTATTTCCTTTAGTGTCTGGCAGGCAGCGTGAGCATCCTCGATTTCGCCCGCATCCAACATGATGTCGACACAGGCGGGCAAGAGCCTTGCCAGCTGCAATGGGTCGGTAGTAGCACTGACGACGCGTCGGATCGCTCCCGCCGCAATCTCAACGCGTCCTTGCGCCATCCGTAACAAGGCCAAGCCAGGCTGCGGTTCCCAGCCCCAACGGCTCGCGCTCCGGTATGCCTCCTCAGCCGCTGTAAAGTCGCCCTGGAGTCGGTGTATCTCCGCTAATTGATAGAAGGCCGAGGCGGGGCGCTGAGGATCGATGCCCTTTTCGAAACGCTCGCAGCCGCGGCGCGCCTCCACGAGCGCTTCCGGCCAGGCGCCGTGCAGCTGCATGATTTCCGCGCGATGCACCAGGCACTTGCCGGTAAAGCTGACCATCTCGGGTTGTGCCTCGCACCACCGCGCAAGGGCGGTCGTCCATTCGCGGGCACGGTCCACCGCGTATACTTGCTGACAGCCGTCGATCACGCTGCAATAGATCAAACCCGTGACCAGCGGCGACAGCTCCCCAGCTGTGACCGCGAGCATGGCCTCGTCTAGCAGCCTGAGCCCCTGCTCGACCTGCCCCTGTTGCATCAGAACCAAGCCCTGCAGGTGGCGGGCGCAGGCGATCAGGTCTGCCTCTCCGAAGCGATCGCCGATCTCGGCGGCATTGCCCGCGGCGGCATACGCGGCCTCCCATTCCCCGGCGTCGATATGCTGCTGCACCACCGGCAACAGCAGGTAGCCCGCTTCAACGCAATCGCGCTCCTCGCATTCGATAAGCCGCTTGGCACGGGCGAGCCATCCGGTCGCGCGGCCCGTCTCTCCTCTAAAGAGCAGGCGCAAACCCAGCCAGAAGGCGCAGCGAACCGCGCGCACACTTTCGCCCGCATCCAGATAGGCGTGGTAGGCACGGTCAAGCGCTCTCAGATAGTCGTCATCCCGAGCGATCATATACGCCGACATCGCCAGCAACTCGAGATCCTCGACGGCCAGCGGAACCACTTTATCGGCGAGCGAGAGTGCTTGGTAGGCATCGGCCCAGGCATGCCGTTTGTAGGACTTGCGGCCTCGTTCGAGTTCCCTCGCCACGTCCGCGACAGACCACCTCTTTTGGCGCATATCAAAACCGCCAATCTGCTTCGCTCCATTTCTGCGGGGAGTTTAGCAGATCGGCGCCGGCGACCAACCGCGCTTCGAAACGACGACGAGTTCGGTACTGGAGCAGCCAAATCGATGCACAATTGAAAGTCGGGTAAGAGTCGGTTCGCCTGGTAGTACGCCTGGCGGAGAACGAACGACCGCTTTTCATCATCGGCACCGGGCGTTCACAGATGCGCAGGCCTGGCTGCCGTGCAGATCGGCGCCATGGTCATGCGCGTCTGGAGCGGCCGCTTCACGGATCGCCGCGGCAACCGCCGATCGTTCCTGCGTCTTTGCAGCGCCCTGAGCGTGATCGCCTTCGCAGCGCTTGGACTGCTGGTCCTGGCATCCGCCGCCATGTCTGAGTGGCAGCCGATCCTCTCGCCGGCGATCCTTGGACTGCTGGTTGTTGCCGGCGTCTGTGTTTCCTCATGGCACGGTGTCGCCTACACCGAACTTGCCACGCTTGCCGGCGCAAACCACGCTGGAACGGCGCTCGGCCTCGCCAACAGCTTCGTCTTTATCGTGTTCTTCCTGGTGCCGATTGCCATTCCAGGGCTTCTCGTCTTCTGGTCGTGGACGGGCGTCTGGCTGGCTGCGGCTTTTTGCGCACTGATCGCCTGGCCGATCTTTCTTCGGCCCGAACATGGCCGCAAAAGCGCCTGACTTCAGATCGACAGGGAAGGATCGACAGGGCAAACACGATCCAACCTGTTAACGCCCCATCAAGGTTAATGCATCATTGTGCCTCTCCAGTGGGGTCCGTTGCGTTTCTGGAGAGTTCCGTGCATCGACGTGTTTTGAAGCGGCTTGTCGCTTTCGCCGGTGAGAAAAGACGTTCCTTTCTGTCTCCTCTGGTCATCGGACTTGGCATCTGGGTCGGCTTTCCCAATGTCATCGCCTACCAGGACATGACGAGCCTGATTTCGGGCCTCAAGGCGCCGAACGCCCGCTGGAACGCCTATGTCGAGAAATCCGTCGCCGGCTCGGTCCATGCCGCCGAGATGCCTTTCCTCGATTCCGACACCACCGGCTCGATCTCGGGTTCCGGCGTCCGGTTGCCCGGCATCGGCGCCGTGTCGTTTCGCAGAAAGGGCAGCGTGGCCAGCACGACGCCCGACGAGGACCGCATCATGCGCGCCGACAAGAAGGGCCGCATTATCATCGTCTCGCCGGTCGCGCCGCCGAAGAACTTCAATGCCGGCTCGGTTTTCGAGCGCACCTCCTCGCTGCTTCGCCCGAGCATGGACAGCGGCCTGAAAATGGCTTTCGCCAAGCCCGAGATCAAAGGCAAGGAGATCCAGATTGCCGCCGCGTTTCATAGGCGCGTCGACAAGAAGCCGGATCCTGGCGTGCCGGCCATGCTGGCCGCGCTGGTCAACAACGACCGCCCTGACGTCCTGGCGACCGCCTACGCAGCGGCCGCGCCCGACTATGCGCAGGCTTCGCCCTTCGAGGCCTTGCTTCAGGACGAGAAGCCGAACGATGGCCGTTTCATTCCGCCGGTGGCCAAGGGCGATCATTCGTGGATGCAAACTCCGCTGCCGGCGAGCGTCTTCTCCAAGCCGGAACAGACTTGCCTCGCCAACGGCATCTATTTCGAGGCGCGCGGTGAATCCGTGCGCGGCCAGGCCGCCGTCGCCCAGGTCATCCTCAATCGCGTTCGCAATCCGGCCTATCCGAACTCGATCTGCGGCGTCGTCTACCAGAACGACAAGTGGTTCAACCGTTGCCAGTTTTCCTTCGCTTGTGACGGCAGGAAGAAACGCATCCAGAGCCCGGCCCACTACAAGACCGCGCAGGATATCGCCATGGCAGTCACTGCCGGCAAGATCTTCATCCCGGAAGTCGGATCGTCGACCCATTACTACGCCAACTACGTCAACCCGGGTTGGGCGCGGACGATGAAAAAAATGACCAAGATCGGCCTGCACATCTTCTACCGCACCTATGGCGGCGGCTGGAGCTGAGCGCTCCGGCAAGGCCCCGGGCACGCTCGATCGAAGACCCCTCGGCGCAGGGATTCGGCCGCGGCACGCCAACGACGGTAGCGGGCACGATGTCGCACCCCGGCAAGCCATTGATTTCGATAGAGAAAATACTTAAGGCTGAAGTCCCGCCCGTGGCTTGACGGGCGCGGACCCTCTAACTATGTTGCCGGCGACTTAAGAGCGGACGGACGGCGACGATCTGACCGGGCAAGGGGGTTACGATGGCCGACAAGAATGGGCCAGACGGAACCGGAGAAACCGGCCGCGGCAAACAGCGTCAAGCCGACATCCGCGACGACGATCTTGAGCGCCGCCGGCGCGACCTTGAAGCATCGCTTGCGACAAGGCGGCCGGACCGGCTCGAGGGGAAAGACGACGCGAAAGCGGGCAGTGCGGCCGGATATGGCCAGGCGCTCAAGCTATCCAGCGAGTTCATCGCCGGGATAGTGGTTGGTGCTGGTCTCGGCTGGATCATCGACCGTGTGGCGGGGACATCGCCATGGGGTCTGATCGTTTTTTTGCTGCTGGGTTTTGGCGCCGGCGTGCTCAACGTCCTGCGCTCCGCAGGGCTTATGGCGGAATTCGGACAGGGCGACAAAACCCGCGATCCGAAAGAATGAACTTGAGGCGCCGTTTGCCGGCGCAGTGAACAGGACGCTAAAGCCGCGTGCGGCTTTGATGGGGATTTAAAGTGGCTGCTGACAAGGTCGATCCGATTCACCAGTTCCATATCAACAAGCTGATTCCGATCGAGATCGGCGGCTACGACCTGTCCTTCACCAATTCGGCCCTCTTCATGGTCGCGACCGTGGTCGTCGCATCGGCGTTCCTCTATCTCACCACCTCAAGCCGCAGCCTCGTCCCCACCCGTCTTCAGTCGGTCTCGGAAATGGCCTACGAATTCGTCGGCAACATGCTGAGGGACGCAGCCGGAACGCAAGGCATGAAGTTCTTCCCCTTGGTATTTTCGCTGTTCATGTTCGTGCTCGTCGCCAATCTGCTCGGTCTTTTCCCGTATTTTTTCACCGTCACCAGCCATATCATCGTCACTTTCGGCCTTGCCGCGCTGGTGATCGGAACCGTCGTCGTCTACGGGTTCATGAAGCACGGCCTCGGTTTCCTGAAACTGTTCGTCCCGCATGGCGTGCCGATTTACCTGCTGCCGCTGGTCGTGCTGATCGAGGTGATTTCCTTCGTTTCGCGCCCGGTCAGCCTCTCGGTTCGTCTGTTTGCCAATATGCTGGCCGGCCACATCACGCTGAAGGTGTTCTCCGGCTTCGTGGTGAGCTTGAGCGCGCTTGGCACGCTCGGCATTGCCGGATCGGTCCTGCCGCTGGCGATGGCCGTGGCGCTGACGGCGCTGGAATTGCTGGTCGCCTTCCTGCAAGCCTACGTCTTTGCCGTGCTGACCTGCATGTATCTGAACGACGCCCTGCATCCCGGGCACTGACCCAGGCTGGCCAAGAGTTTCCGGCATTTCTGCCGGATGGAATTGCAACGGAATTTTAGATCCAAAGGAGTTGAACAAATGGAAGCAGAAGCAGCAAAGTTCATCGGCGCCGGCATCGCATGCCTCGGCATGGGTGGCGCCGGTATTGGCCTCGGCAACATCTTCGGCAGCTATCTGGCGGGCGCGCTGCGCAACCCGTCGGCCGCGGATGGCCAGTTCGGCCGCCTGATCTTCGGCTTCGCCGTGACCGAAGCGCTGGGCATCTTCTCCCTTCTCATCGCGCTTCTGGCCCTGTTCGGCTGAGCCCTGTTCGGCTAACATTGGGAATTGGACGGGCCGGCCGCAATCAGCGGCGGGCCTGATATCAGGGGATAGTCCATGTTCGTGACATCTGCCTTTGCGCAAGAGTCCGCGCCCACCGTCGAAGACGGCCACACCGGCACGGAAGGCGATACGCATTCCGGCACCGGCGTGCCTGCCGAGGCGCACGGCGTGTTCCCGCCATTCGATCCGGCGACATTCCCGTCGCAGCTTCTGTGGCTGGCGATCACCTTCGGGCTGTTCTACCTGTTCCTGAAGAAGGTGGTGATGCCGCGTGTCGGCGGCATCATCGATGTCCGCAACGACCGCATCACGCAGGATCTCGATCATGCCGCCAGGCTGAAGGGAGAGGCCGATGCCGCCGTTGCCGCCTATGAGCAAGAACTGGCGGAGGCCAAGACCAAGGCCAATGCGATCGGCCAGCAGGCCAACGATGCCGCCAAGGCGGAAGCCGAGGCCGCCCGCAAGAAGGTCGAGGCAGCGCTTGACCAGAAGCTTGGCGAAGCCGAGGCTCGCATTTCATCCATCAAGGCCAATGCCATGAAGGAAGTCGGCACGATCGCCGAGGACACCGCTTCTGCCATCGTCGAGGCGCTTGTCGGCGGCAAGGCCAGCAAGGCCGAGATCGCGGCAGCCGTCAAATCCGTGGCCCGGTGAGGAGCGCATCATGGACGCCACATCACTCGCGACGCTTTGGGCCACCGTTGCCCTGGTCATTTTCCTGGCCATTGCCGTCTACATCAAGGTGCCTAAGCTGATCGCCAAGGCGCTCGACGCCCGCGCCGACAAGATCCGCAACGAGCTTGAAGAAGCGCGCCGGCTGCGCGAGGAGGCACAGCAATTGCTCGGCCAATACCAGCGCAAGCGCAAGGAGGCCGAGCAGGAGGCCGCCGACATCGTCGCCGCCGCCAAGCGCGAGGCCGATATGCTGGCTGCCGAGGCGCACAAGAAGACCGAGGACTATGTCGCCCGGCGCACCGCACTTGCCGAACAGAAGATCGGTCAGGCCGAGCGGGAGGCGATCAGCGAGGTGCGCGCCAGCGCCGTCGATATCGCCGTCGAAGCCGCACGCACGCTGCTCGCCGGCAAGATTGACGCAAACGCGGGTGCCGACCTGTTCAGGGCCTCGCTTCAGGACGTGAAGTCGAAGCTGAATTGAGGGCCACAACGGTCGTGTAATCGAAGCCGCCCGGGCAACCTGGCGGCTTTTTTGTTAGGCGAAAGCGGCTGAGCGGGTAATCTCCCCCCTTGAGGGGGAGATGTCGCCGAAGGCGACAGAGGGGGTCGCTTCGGCTGGCGCGACGCGGTATCGGATAATACGTCGAATGAAAGAGGAGGTTGGCGCTTCACGCGCGGCTACCCCCTCAGGCCTGCCGGCCATCTCCCCCTCAAGGGGGGAAAGCGCGACGATGGACCATCGCTTAATCCAGACCCGAAAAACTCTCTTCGTCGAGCACTTCGGTTCCGCCAAGCCGGAACGGTGCGAAGGACGCGCGGTGCAGCCGCGCCACCGGTCCATGCAGCTCGATCGCGGCACGGTGGCGGACTGTGGCGTAGCCCATATGGAGTTCGAAACCGTAATGCGCGTGATGGCTGCCGCAGCCGCACATCATGCGGTCGCGCATCACCTTGGCGACGATCGAGGCGGCGGCGATCGACTGCGAGCGCTGGTCGCCCTTGATCAGCGCTCTGCCTTCACATGGCAGTCCGGGTGGCACGTCGCGCCCGTCGGCCAGGGCCAGCTTTGGCTGCACCGAGAGCCCGACCAAAGCGCGACGCATCGCCTCGAGGCTTGCCTTGAGAATATTGCTGCCATCGATGCCTTCCGCGCTGACCGAAGCCATCGACACGCCAAGAGCGGAGCCGAGGATTTTCAGGAACAGCGCCTCGCGCTGCAAATGGCTAAGGCGCTTGGAATCGTCGAGGCCGTCGGGAATGTTGGCGGGATCGAGCACCACCGCTGCCGCCACGACCGGCCCGGCGAGCGGGCCACGGCCCGCCTCGTCCATTCCCGCCACCGGCCATAGGCCTTCGGCCATCGCCTTCGTCTCGAAGGAGAAATCGGGTCTCTCGACGATTTCGAAGAGAAGCGGAGAATCAGAGCGCGCGCGAGCCATGTTGCGGCGAGGTTCGCATCGGCTCCGATTCTCCGCAAGCCCCTCCGGGTCGGGTGAGGCACCGGACCCGGAGGGCACCGTCTGCAAGCCCGGGGACAGGACAGGCCGGACGGGATTTTTTTCATGTGCAGCCGGCAACGGCGGCACATGATGTCTTCAAAGCAACATCAGTTGCTCGGTTGCCTTGGCCGCAGCGACGAACTGGTCGGTCCTGAGCGACCGCCGCTCGGCGTTGAGGCCAAGCCTTTTGGCGGCGATCTCGAAGCGCCGGCCGATCTGCCAGGCATAGGGACCGGAGCCTTTCATCCGCTTGCCCCATTCCGAATCGTAATCCTTGCCGTCGCGCATTGAGCGGATCAGCGACATGACGTGGCGATAGCGGTCGGGATAGTGGCGCAGCAGCCAGTCCTTGAAGATCGGCGCCACCTCCAGCGGCAGACGCAGCAGGACATAGCCTGCCTCGCGCGCTCCCGCCGCGTAAGCCGAATCGAGGATGCGCTCCATCTCCTGGTCGGTCAGGCCGGGAACGATCGGCGCGACCATGACAGAGGCCGGAATGCCGGCATCCGAAAGCTGCCTGATCGCCTCCAGCCGCTTGGTTGGCGTCGACGCGCGGGGTTCCATGGTGCGCGCCAGCATGCGGTCGAGCGTCGTCACCGATAGCGCCACCTTGGCCAGTCCGCGTTCGGCCATGCGCGCCAGAATGTCGATGTCGCGCGTCACCAGCGCCGATTTGGTGACGATGCCGACCGGGTGGCCGCGCGCCTCCAGCACTTCGAGGATCTCGCGCATGATCCGGTACTGCTTCTCGATCGGCTGGTAGGGATCGGTGTTGGTGCCGATGGCGATGGTGCGCGGCTGATAGCCGTCCTTCGACAGTTCCTTGTCGAGCAGCCGCGCCGCATCCGGCTTGGCGAACAGCTTCGATTCGAAATCCAGCCCCGGCGACAGGCCCATGAAGCTGTGCGTCGGACGGGCGAAGCAATAGACGCAGCCGTGTTCGCAGCCGCGATAGGGGTTGATCGAGCGGTCGAAGGAAATGTCGGGCGATTCGTTGCGGGTGATGATGGTGCGCGGCTTCTCGACCTGCACCTCGGTCTTGAACGGCGGCAGCTCCTCCAGCGAATTCCAGCCATCGTCGAACACATGCCGGCTGACCGGTTCGAACCGGCCGGACGGGTTGATGCCGGCGGATCGGCCGCGATTGCGCTCGGGGCGGATACGGACGCCGCTCTGCTCGATCATTGCATTGGCCATCTCGGCTCTTCCAGCCCCGAAGGCGGCAATGTCGGCACGTACGATCTGTTCCATTTTCGCCCTCTCCCAAGGACTGTCGGTTGGCTGTCGAATCGCTCTGTTCATGAAAATAATCCTATTTTATCGATTGGAACAAATCAAGAACATTTTTATGACGCAATGCAAAAACTGGCGCTGCCCCCGGCTTTCCGCTATTCGGCTAACGATGCTCAGCGTTCTCATCCAGACCCTGAATGACGAAGAGAGACTTGCCCGCACGCTCGCCTCGCTGATCGGCGGCGCGGTCGAGGGCGTGGTGCGCGATGTCATCGTTTGCGACACCGGCTCGACCGACCAGACGCACCGCGTTGCCGAACATGCCGGCTGCCTTTATGTGGCGAGCGGCGGCATTGCTGCCGGCATCAGGCAGGCCAAGGGCGACTGGCTGCTGCTGCTGGAGCCGGGCGCGCGGTTGGCGGAAGGCTGGATCGACGAGGTCGTCGCCCACACGGCCCGGCAAACGATGCCGGCGCGGTTTTCGCGGGCGCGCGGCAGTCGCGTGCCGTTCCTGTCGCGGGTGTTTTCGGGAAACCGGGCACTGGCAGAAGGGCTGGTGATCAGCAAGCGTCAGGCCGCGGCCTTATCGAAAAACGCCCGCAGCGCCGAAGCCATCGCGCGCGGCCTTGCGACCAAGAGGCTCGACGCCGAGATCTGGGTGGCGCCGGCGAAGTGACGGTCGTCACTCTCCCCATAGCGGGCGAGGGAACGTCGCGTCCTTCGCCAGCCCGAGAGGAAGGCGACATGGGGCCGGGGATTCAGCCATTGCCGAGGGGCCCAACGATCTCGATGCCCTCGGCTAGTGTTCCGTCTCTAACGAAAGGATTCCCTTTAGCTCTCTGATGTGCGAGTCAGAGGGCATGTCAACTGAATCGGGCATCCGGTTGTCTCCTGAGGATCGGGCGACGCTGGAAGGTTGGGTGGCGGACCGCAACTCGCCACAGAAATGGGTTTGGCGGGCGCGGATCGTGCTGATGTGGGCGGACGGCGACGGCGTCACCGCGATTGTACGGGCGACCGGCAAAACCAAGCGAACCGCCTATCGCTGGCGTGATCGTTACGTTGCGTGCGGCATTGAGGGGCTGAAGCGGGATGCCAGCCGGCCGAGCCGCAAGCCGCCGCTTTCGGCCGAGGTGATCAAGCGTGTGGTGGATATGACGCTGCATCAGAAGCCGCCGGCGAGCACCCATTGGTCGGTGCGCAAGCTCGCCAAGGTGGTGGGGCTCAGCCCGTCGAGCGTGCAGCGCATCTGGGCAGCGCACGGGCTGAAGCCGCATCTGATCAAAAAATTCAAGCTGTCCAATGACAAGGCGTTCGTCGAGAAGGTCCAGGACGTCGTCGGCCTTTATCTCAACCCGCCGGACAAAGCCCTGGTGCTTTGCGTCGACGAGAAGAGCCAAATCCAGGCGCTCGACCGCACGCAGCCGGGGCTGCCCATCAAGAAGGGGCGGGCCGGCACGATGACCCATGACTACAAGCGCAACGGCACCACGACACTGTTTGCCGCCCTCGACGTGGCCACCGGCAAGGTCATCGGCGAATGCATGCCGCGACACCGCCACCAGGAGTTCCTGCGCTTCCTGCGCACGATCGATCGCAACACGCCCAAGCACTTCGCCCTGGATTTGGTGGTCGACAACTACGCCACCCACAAGCATCCCAAGGTCAAAGCCTGGCTTGCCCGGCATAAGCGCTTCCGCCTCCACTTCACGCCGACCTCTGGCTCCTGGCTGAACCAGGTCGAGCGCTTCTTCGGGCTCATCACCGACGACGCCATCCGCCGCGGCGTCTTCCGCAGCGTGACCGACCTGACGATCGCGATCGAGGCCTACCTGGAGCATCACAATGCCGACCCCAAACCCTTCATCTGGGCCGCCAAGGCTGCTGACATCCTTGAAAAGGTCGCACGAGGGCGTCGAGTGTTAGAGTCACAACACTAGTGCTGCTGCGACCAGCTTGCGGTCCAACGTGGCGAGCGGAAGCGTTCGCTCGAGAGCCAGTGACAGGTACACGGCATCGTAGGCGCTCAGCCCGTGGCTTGTAGCCAGCGCCAAAACAGATCCGTCACCGCCCGTTCCTGCATCCTCGAGCGGCAGCGCCGCAACCGGCCCATTGCCGCGATCGCCTCGCCCGGAGCGATGCGGTTGCGACGTTCGGCCATCAGAACGATGCTGCGGGCCTGGTGCCAGAACAGCGACGGCACCGGGCTTGTGCTGTCAATGCGCCAATCAGTGCTTCAGCCGCCTCACTGTGCTCCTCCGAAGGAGCCATGCGGCCGCAACGGATGCATCAAGGACGAAGATCATCAGTAGCGATGGCCTTCATGCTTCCAGGCCACGATCTCCTCGGTCGTGACGGGCTTGGCCCTGGCCCGCGCGGCGCGGACTTCTTCGATCAGGGCGCCCAGGTCGTTGGTCTTGGGAATTCGGCTCAGTTTCGCGATCGGATTGTTGCCGCGCGAAATGATGACTTCCTCGCCGGCTTCGACCTTGGCCAACAGATTTGACAGGTGTGTCTTGGCCTCTCCGACCTTGATGGTGATGGTCATGGTTCTCTCCTGAGGTCGCGCGTCAGCGCCGTCGTCGAGCGGCGTGTGGACAGAACGGCAATCGGGAATTTTAGACGACGGTAGCGCGATTTTTCCGTGTTGGTCCGTGTTGGTCGAGGCTTGATCTTACAACAATTATCCGGAGCGATTGAAGCAAATTGAATCAGCCGACGAGCTCCTGCATGCGGTGATGGCCGGGCATGATGGGCGCGATACTCCTAGGCAGAATGCATATGCTTGTCGTCTTGCGGGAAACTCGCGATACTCGGCGACAATTCGGGGAGATCGCAGATGAATGTATCCAAATTCGTTCGTATCGCCTTGCTCGGAGCCGCTTGGTCAGTGCCGGCGATCGCTTTGGCGCAGGAATCGTCCCTTTGGTCGGTTTATGAGAACACGCTCAAATCGGCCAAGTACATCGATCTGACCCACCCCTTCGAGCCGGTGCAGCCCGTATGGCCGGGCTTCGCCAATGCCAAGTTCAAACCGACTGTCGCCAGTCGGGATATCGAGGGCTACGTCAAGGCCGGCGAAGAGTTCACCTACGACAAGCATGGGTTCGTTGCGACCGCCTACGAGTTGACGACGGACCAATATGGCACGCAGCTCGATCCACCCTCCCATTGGAATCCACTCGGTGCAACGATCAGCGACCTGCCGGCCACTTATGCCGTGCGGCCGCTCGTCGTGATCGACATCAGCGGCAAGGTGCAGACTGACGAAGGCTATCACCTCCAGGTCGCCGACATCGAAGAATGGGAAAAGGAGCACGGCCGCATACCGGAGGGTTCGGTCGTCTTCGTGCGTTCGGATTGGTACAAGAAATGGTCCGATGCCGCCCGCTTCAACCAGAAGCCGTTTCCAGGCGTCAGTTTGGACTCGCTGAAGTTCCTGCATCTGGAGCGGAAGATCCTGTTTCACGGTCATGAGCCGCTCGACACCGACACCACGCCCAATCTCGAGGGCGAACATTGGCTGCTTCACAACGATTTCACGCAGGCAGAAGGCGTTGCAAACCTCGACAAGGTGCCAGAGGCCGGGGCGTTGGTCACAATCGGCTTTGCCAAGCCGCTCGGCGGGTCAGGCGGATATGCGCGTTACATCGCTATTGCACCCGCCGACTGGACGGAGGGCGTTTCGGTCATCGAAGCGCCTGGCGTGCCGCTTACCCGGCAGAAGGCGCCGCTCAAGCGCGACGAGAACGGCGTCTTCCGTCCGACGCCCTGATCGCTGGCGATATCGATCTGGAGACCGGGCCGTGGCGCGTCCCATTCCACGCGATTTGTCGCGCAAGTCGGGACAAAAGGTCCAGACGACCAGCCCCTCCGGCGCTCGCGAAAACGTGACTGTCCCGATGATAGCCATCACAATTGCTGGCGCTATCGTGGCATGAGCGCCGATCCTGCCACGGGAGGCAGTCATGCTCCGCCTATCTGCCACCGTTCTGCTGACCCTGGCTTTCTGGCCGTTCGCCGCGTCGGCCCAGGAAGAGCCGCCGCCGTCGAGATGCGTTGCGATCGCCGAAGCGCTGCCGTCGGCCACCTATGCCAGCTTCACAGCGCCAAAGGCGCAGACGCCTCCGCTGGCCGAGGCTTTCGTCGACGGCGACGTTACGATCACCTATGCCGGCCATTCGACCTACATCATCGAGACGCCCGCCGGCGTCAGGATCGCCACCGACTTTTCCGGCGTCTACGGCGCTGACCCGCTGCCGCGCGTGGTGACCATGAACAAGGCCCACCGCACCCATTATTCGGACCATCCGGATCCCGCCATCGAATATGTGCTGCGCGGCTGGAATCCGGACGGCGGTCCGGCGCGGCACGCGCTTGTCGTGGACGATGTCTACATCCGCAACGTGCCGACGGATATCCGCAATGGCGGCGATCGCGGCAAGGACGGCAATTCCATCTTCATTTTCGAAGTGGCGGGGCTCTGCATCGGCCATCTCGGCCATCTGCACCACCGGCTGGAGGACGCGCATTACGGCGCCATCGGCCGGCTCGACATCCTTATGGTGCCTATCGACGGCGGCATGACGCTGTCGCTCGACCGGATGACCGAAATCACCGCGCGGCTCTATTCCTCGATGATCCTGCCGATGCATCGCCATGCGACTCCGATCAGCGAATTCACAGGCAGGATGGGCGACGATTTCGCGGTGGAATTCCTGTCCGGCCGGTCGCTGACGGTTTCGCTGAAGACCCTGCCCGACCGGCCGACGATCATCATCCTCGAAGGGGTTTGATCGCTTCATCTCGATTATCTCTGCCGTGCGCGTTCCACTTCGCTCAAAACACTTGCTGTCGCGAAACCAAAGAATATTAATGCTCCGTCAAGCTTGCCACAAAGTTTGCGACAGATCTTTTCATTGTGCATTGCACAAAACCTTACCGGGGATTACCATTCCTTTGATGCGGGCGAATGGTTCGGCTAACGCCGGAGCGGTGAGCGACCGACGCTTCGTCGATGCTGCCCTCGTAGCTGAGAATCCTGATGGCCCTTTCAAGTCCTGACAAATCCGGTGCTGCAAGCCTCGAGTCGATCGCTCGAAACGGTAGCCTGCTGCGCCGCATTGCCGTTCGGATTCCAACCTATCTGTCGGACCTTCGCGAGAATCCGGCATGGTTGCCGATGTTCATGCTGGCGCGCACCATGCCGGCGCGGCGGTTGCATTGGCGTGGGGCAAAACCGGTTCGACCCGCACAAAGAGCCGAGGAGACGATGCTCACCGGCGTCGATCGTGACGCGGTGGTCGGCGCGCTCCGCTCGGACGGCCTCTTTTCCGGGCTTGCCCTGCCGTCGTCGATCCACGAGGAAATCGCCAGCTTTGCGCAGCGCACGCCTTGCTTCGGCAATTTCGATCGTCGCCTGGAGTTCCTGCCAGCCAAGCATGCGGAGGCCGAGAAGCACTTCGGCCGTCCATTGCTCAGCGGCCACTTTTTCGAGCGGATTCTCGACTGCAACGCTGCGCTTACCGTGCAGCGCGACCCGCTGCTTCTCGACATCGCCGCCCACTATCTCGGCAGCCAGGCGAAGCTGATCACCACGCGCGTCTGGTGGAGCTTTCCGACAAGCTCCGTCTCCGACGCCGAGAAGAACCTGGCGTCGCTTGGCAAATACCACTTCGATCTCGACGATTGGCGGATGCTGAAATTCTTCTTCTATCTCAATCCGGTCGATGCCGAGACCGGTCCGCATGTCTATGTTCGCGGCAGCCATAATCGCCGCATCCTCAAGCATCAGATGACGCTTCTCGTCGGCCATCCCGCGGAAGAGGTTCTGAATGTCTACGGCGTGCAGAGCCCGATTACGCTGACCGGCGAGGCGGGTTTGGGCTTTGTCGAGGATCCCTTCGGCTTCCACATGGGCACCGTGCCGACGCGCAAACCGCGGCTGATGATGGAAGTCGGCTTCGGCGTTTCGCCGCCCTCGCGCCGGCGGTTCCACGGCGAGCCGGTTATTCGCTGATTTTTGGCCCCGAAACAGCCTTGGGAACCTAACTTGTTTTGGTGCCGCCGCGTCGCAGATGCTCGTCCAGGCGCGGCATGATCTCGACGAAGTTGCAGGGCATGTGCCGGTAGTCGAGCTGCGGCTTCAGAATGCCGTCCCAGGCGTCCTTGCAGGCGCCGGGCGAACCCGGCAGCACGAAAACGAAGGTCGCGTTGACGACGCCGCCGGTCGCCCGGCTCTGGATCGTCGAAGTGCCGATCTTGTCATAGGAAATGCGGTGGAACACTTCGGAAAAGCCGTCCATGCGCTTTTCGAAGATCGGCTCCAGCGCCTCCGGCGTCACATCGCGGCCGGTAAAGCCGGTGCCGCCGGTGGTGATGACGACATCGATCGCGTCGTCCCTCGACCAGCCCAGAACCTTGTCGCGGATTTTTTCGCGGTCGTCGGTGACGATGTCGCGGGCGGCCAGGATATGGCCGGCCTCCACGATGCGGTCGGCCAGCGTTTCGCCGGATTTGTCGTCGGCGAGGCTGCGCGTATCGGAAACGGCCAGCACCGCGATGCGCACGGGAATGAAGGAGCGGCTCTCGTCAATCCTGGCCATGCGTGTCAGCCTCCGATGTCATGCTTCGCGTCGCGGCGACGAACCAGTCGGGATGGCGGCAGCGGATATCGACGGCCGCGCGCTTGGCGACATTGCCGGTCTCGAACAGCCCGAAGCAAGTCGCCCCGGAACCCGACATTCGCGCGAACCCCGCTCCGGCCTTGTTGAGCACCGAAAGCGCCTTGCCGATGGCGGGTTGGATCGCCCGCGCCGCGGGCTCGAGATCGTTGCGCGTGATCTCCAGCCAGTTGCGGATGCTGTGGAAGTCGACGTCGCGCGGCAGCGGCGGCAGTCCCTCATTGTCGCGACCGGAAAGCGCATTGAACACCTCGGCCGTGGAGATGGCGGTGCCGGGGTTGACGAGAACCAGCCCGAGTGCGGGAAAGTCCGGCACGGTCGACAGTTCGTCGCCAACACCGCGCGCGATCAGCGGCTTTGCCGTAAGGCACATGGGAACGTCGGCGCCCAGAGAGAGGCCGATCCGCGCCAGTTCGGCGTCGTCGAGGTCCAGTCTCCATGTCTCAGCCAACCCACGCAGCACCGTTGCGGCGTCGCTCGACCCGCCGCCGACGCCGGATGCGACCGGCAGGTTCTTTTCGAGCCTGATGGCGACCGGCGGCGTATGCCGCTGACCGGCCCGCTCTCGCAACGCGTCGCGCGCTTTCACGACCAGATTGCTGTCGTCGAGCGGGACCGCAGACGCGTATCGGCCCGACACGGAAAACCCGTCGCTGTCGGCAAGCTCGATCTCGACCCGGTCGCCGAAGCGCGTGAACACCGCCAGGCTCTCGATCATGTGATAGCCGTCGGCGCGCCTGCCGGTGACGTGCAGCGCGAGATTTATCTTGGCATGCGCATGCAATGCCCGGACGGTGATGCCGGAATCCACGGGGTCAGTCTCGAGCGGGATGATGTCAGTCCTTGGCCAGACGGTATTCGCCGGTCTTCGGGTCCTTGACCAGCGTGCCCATTGTGCCGTTGGTAGTCTGCTTTTCGGTGCGCCGTATCTTGGCCGTCACGCGCTCGGCTTCCCTGACGAAGGAGCGATAGCCGAAATAGGCGAGCAGGCCGACTGCGATGAAGAAAATGATCTGTGGCATGTCAAACTCCTCCCTCGCAAGGCCGACTGCGGCGGCCGGTCGGGCCGGTCAAGCCTTTAAGTTAAACGCTTTTACCGGTTTTTCAAAGCCCGAAGCGCGCCCATAGCGCGCGCTCTTCCGCCGCATCGATCGCGCCGCTTGCGGCAGCCGCGGCGATATCGGGCGCCGAAAAACCCCCTCTGCTCGAGCCGAACCAGCCGAACCGGCCGAACAGGCCGCGCGGCCCCGTGATCAGTTTGAGCTGGGTCTTTGGCCCGAAACGGGTCTTCAGCACGCTGCGCATATCGCCGAGCGCATCGACAAGGCCGAGTTCCATCCCCTTCTTGCCGGTCCAGAACAGGCCGGTGAACAGGTCCGGGTCGTCCTTGAGCTTGGGCCCGCGCCGGTCCTTGACGAGGTCGATGAAGGTCTCGTGGACATCGAGCTGCAGCGCCTTCAGCCGCTCGATATCTTCCTTCTTCTCGGGCTTAAACGGATCGAGCACCGCTTTGTTCTGGCCGGCAGTATGGACGCGGCGCTCGACGCCGATCTTCTTCAACAGCTCGGGAAAGCCGAACGAGGCCGACACCACGCCGATCGAACCGACGATGGAGGACGGATCGGCAAATATCTCGTCGCCGGCGATCGCGATCATGTAGCCGCCCGAAGCCGCCACGTCCTCGACGAAGACCAAAACCTTTTTGTTCTTCTCGGTCGCCAGGTCGCGGATGCGTCTGAAGATCAGCCGCGACTGCACCGGCGAGCCGCCTGGCGAATTGATCGAAATGGCGACCACGGGCGCATCGAAGGAAAACGCCCTCTCGATAGGGCCGGCGGTGGACGCGAGCGACAGGCTCGGCCGGAACTGGCCGCCGCCTGGCATGATGGTGCCGTGCAGCCGGATGACGGGAATGATGACGATGTCGGAGCGCCAGGATTTCGGCAGCAGGCGGTTCAGGAAGCGTTTCACGGGGTCTCCGCTCGATTGGCTTGAAGGCATGTAGGGATTCGCCGGCCAACGGCAATGCCGCGACGCCGGGCCGGCCAAAAAGGGTTAGTCGCCGAACAGCGAAGCCAGCCCGTTGTTGATCATCTCGGTCCGCTCCGTCGCGCCGTCACCCGATCGTGCGTGCAGCATCAGCGGCGGGCGGATCGACAGTTTTCCGCGTGCGCCAAGTATTGCCCTGACGACAATGCGGATCGCCGCTGCCTCGGGGCGAGGGTGAACGGCCAGCAGCTTGGCGTCGCCGAAGCGGCCCGATATCGCATCGAGGATGGCGCCGAGCTGATCGGGCCTGGCAATCACGGCAAGACCGCCGCGCGGCCTGACCACGGCAGCCGCACTTCGGATCCAGCTGTCGAACAGCCCCTCCTCCATGACATGCGCCGCCTTTCTGAGCAGGTCGGGCGTGGCGCGATCCTCGGCGGCATTGAAGGGCGGGTTCATGATGACGAAATCGAAGGAGTTGTCGGCAAGCCCGGCGGCTGTTCGCGCTTGGCCCGACAGCGCGACATCGGCGGCGAGCACCGAGGCGCGGTCGTTGAGATGCGCATTGCCGGGGTGGGCAAGCGTCGTTGCGGCGAAGGCTGCCATTTCCGGAGACCGTTCGATGAGCACGGCCTCGGCATCAGGACAGCGCGACAGCACGGCCAGGCCTGCGGCGCCGGCACCCGCGCCGAAATCGGCAAGGCGCCCGGCGAAGGTGGACGGCACGGAGGCCGCCAGCATCATGGCGTCCATGCCGGCGCGATGGCCGGCCTGTTTCGGCTGCACCAGCCAGAACCGCCCGCGATGGAAGGCATCGACCGTATGGGCCGGCGTGTCCTGAACAAGGGTGGCGCGCGCCGCGGACATTATGTCTGGCGCATCTCGTTGGCGATGCCGGCATCCGTCAGGATGCGCCGCGCCGCATCGGCCTGGTCGGCGTCGACCATGATGCGCCGGGGCAGGATGCCGATCGAACCGTCGAGCACGCTCATGTTCTGGTCGGCGACGAAACAGCCGATGCCGGCATCGCGCATCAGCGATTCGACAAAGGAGATGATCACGGCATCGTTGGTGCGGATAAGCTCTATCATCGGACAAAACTCGCAGGTTGCAGCGTCTATGTAAACGTGGGTGGCTCCCGTCGCCACCTCGACCGCGCCAAATCGCCTCTTGCCGTGCCTGTGGGTACCGCCCTAGAGTCTGCAGCGGTATCGGGGTGCCGTCGTGCGCGTGACTTAAGACGGGAGTTTGTCGTGGGTGTCGTTCTCAACATTGAAAACGGGAAGCGGGAAGCCGCGTCCATCAAGGATCTCATCGACCTGACTTCGGCCGATATGGGGCGCGTCAACAAATTGATCCTGTCGAAGGCCGGTTCCAACGTCGAGATGATCCCGGAGATTGCCAACCACCTGATCTCTTCGGGTGGCAAGCGGCTGAGGCCGATGCTGACGCTCGCCTCAGCCCAGATGTTCGGCTATTCCGGCGAAGGCCATGTCAAGCTCGCCACATCAGTCGAGTTCATGCATACCGCCACGCTCCTCCACGACGATGTCGTCGACGAGAGCGGCATGCGGCGCGGCAAGAAGACCGCCCGCATGATCTGGGGCAACCAGGCGAGCGTGCTGGTCGGCGATTTCCTGCTCGGCCAGGCTTTCCGCATGATGGTCGATGTCGGTTCGCTGGAAGCGCTCGACATCCTGTCCAGCGCCGCCTCGATCATTGCCGAGGGCGAGGTGATGCAGCTCGCCGCCGCCAAAAACCTCGAAACCACCGAGGATGAACATTTCGCGGTGATCAAGGCCAAGACCGCGGCCCTGTTCTCGGCCGCCGCCGAGGTCGGTCCGGTCATCGCCCAGGCGACGCGAAACGATCGCGCGGCGCTGCGCTCCTATGGCATGAATCTCGGGCTTGCCTTCCAACTGATCGACGATGCGCTGGATTATGGCGGCACCAGCAAGGATCTGGGCAAGAATGTCGGCGATGACTTCCGCGAAGGCAAGGTGACGCTGCCGGTGATTCTCGCCTACCGGCGCGGGACCAAGGCCGAGCGCACCTTCTGGAAGCGCGCCATCGAGGACAATGTCACCGACGACGCCGGGCTGGAAAAGGCGATCGGATTGATGACCCGTCACGGCGCGATCGCTGACACCATCGGGCGCGCCGGCCATTTCGGCGAGATCGCCCGCGACGCGCTGGCGCCGCTTGAAGCGACGCCGCAGAAATCGGCGCTGATCGACGTCATCGATTTCTGCATCAGCCGGGTGAACTGAAAGGCATCGCCGACATTTGGCCGGCACGGCGCCCCGCCCCCTCATCTTGGTTTCCCCGGAAGAACCATTGCGGCGAGCAGGCTGAAAACGATGCCTGCCGCAGCGAGCCAGAAGGCGACCTGAATGCCGTCGGCGACGGCGGTCTTCAAGGCACCGCCCGTCAATCCGCCGACATGGCGGTTGGCAATCGCGATCAACACCGCCATGCCGATCGCATTGCCGACATTGAGCATGGTGGAAGCCATCCCCGACGCGACACCTTGCTCGTCATGGGAAACACCCGAGGCGGCGGCGATCCACATGGCAGTCCAGACGATGCCTTGTCCAACGCCGGAGATGATCAAGCCGGGTACGAGGGACAGATAGCTGCTGTCGGCGTCTGCACCGGATACCATCAGGGCCGTCCCGATCGCGCCGACGACCATGCCGCCGACCAGCGTCGCGCGCGTCGAAAAACGCGTTGCCAGACGTTCGCCGACCTGGGTGCCGGTCGCGATGGCGATGGATGGCACCAGGAACGCCAAGCCGGTCTGCAAGGCGGTGAAACCATGCACGTTCTGCAGCAGCACGGTGAGGAAGTAAGGCAGCGCCCCGAAAGTCCCCATGTAGAGGAAGGTGATCGTCATGCCGGCGACGAGGCTGCGGTTGTGGAACAGGCGCAGCGGCATCAGCGGATCGGCGCTCCTGGCCTCTATCACCGCGAAGGTGGTTAGGAAAATTACCGCCAGCAAGGCGCTGGCGATGATCGCAGTCGACCACCAGCCATATTCGGGCCCTTGAACCAGCGCGAAGACGAGCAAGGTTGCGCCGGTGGTGACGGCCAGCGCGCCCGGCAGATCGAAGCTGCGGTGTTCGTGCCGCTTGCCGTCACGCGGAATGATGGCGAAAGCCGCGACGATGGCGACCCCGGCCAAAAGCACGTTGACATAGAAGACGGAGGGCCAGCCGAAGGCGCTGGCGAGAAGCCCTCCCGCCAGCGAGCCGAGTGTCAGGCCGCTCGCTCCGGCGCCGCCCCAGACCGCAAGCGCCCGGTTGCGCTCCGGGCCCTCGGCAAACAGGCGGTTAATCAGCGACAGCGTGGCCGGGAACAGGAACGCGGCGCCGATCCCTTGCACCGCACGTGCCGCGATGATGACTTGCGGCGACCAGGCGAGGCCGCCGACCAGGGACGAAATCGCATAGAGCCAAAGCGCGAAGATGAAAACGCGGCGCTGGCCGATCAGGTCGGCGGCCCGGCCGCCGAACAGCAGGAAGCCACCGGTGAACACGGTGTAGGCGCTGACCACCCATTGCAGGGTCTGGCCCGAAAAGCCCAGCCCGTCACCGATTTCCGGCAACGCCACGAAGACGATGTTGAGGTCGAGTGCGATGATAAGCTGCGCGAAAGCGAGCAATGCCAGCGTGGCGCCGCGCTTCGCGCCGACCTCTGTTGCCCCGGTGAACGGCGCGCCTTGATCGAGTGAACTCATGTCAATCTCCATGTCGATGATTCTTTATCGATCGACAAAGAATTGAGTTTGCAATCCGAAGTCAAGCGGATTATTTGTTGATTGATAAAAAATGGAGATCGCAATGGCGGGAAGGCCAAGGGAGTTCGATCGGGACAAGGCGCTGGAGAAGGCCCGCGACGCCTTCTGGACCCGCGGCTATGAGGGCACCTCGATGGCCGACCTCGTATCGATGCTTGGCCTGGCTTCGCCGCGCATCTATGCCGCCTTCGGCTCGAAGGAAGACCTGTTTCGCGAGGCGGTGGCGCTTTACGAGGCCAATGAAGGCGGCTTCGCCACTCGCGCGCTGGCGGAGGAACCGACCGCCCGGCGGGTCATCGAGCGAATGTTGCGAGAAGCCGTCGAGACCTACACCAGGCCGGGGCGGCCGCGGGGCTGCATGGTGGTGTCGGCCGCGACCAACTGCGCCGTTGAAAACGACAGCGTGCTCCACTGGCTGGCGGAGCATCGCCTGGCCCGCACCGCATCGATCGTCGAGCGACTGAAGCAAGGCGTTCGAGACGGAGAGCTGAAGCCGGATACGGATGCCGAAACGTTGGGCGATTACTACGCCACGCTGATGCACGGTCTCTCGGTGCAGGCGCGCGACGGCGTGCCGAAAGAGCGGCTGCACGCTCTGATCACCGTGGCAATGCAGTCGCTGGACGCAAGACTCATCCAGGGGGCCTGAGCTTCATCGACCGGCGCCGGAAATCTGCACGGAATTCCCCGGCAGATCAGCAGATCCTCATGGGCATGTCGAGATCACGAAAACGACCACGTGCTCTTCAGCAGCGCCACGAGCTGGCTCTGACGGCTAGTTTCGGTCTTCCGGAAGATTCGCTCGAGATAGGTGCGGGCCGATTTGACGGCGATGCCGATTTCCATGGCCGCCTCCTGCACCGAAAGGCCCGAGGCAAGCTCGACGGCGAGCCGGGCTTCTGCCGGCGTCAGGTCGAACAGGCCTGAAAGGATATTGGGCGACGGAACAGTCGCGCCGATGCCGACTGCGGTTGCCGCAACGAGAATGTCCGCGCCCGAAAAAATATCATGCGCGGCGCGGCGCAGCGGCAACAGGTGAACGACCAGCGCGGATCGCCCCTTGATGGCAGCGACGGGGATGGACCGCACGACGCGGTTATCCCGGTTCTGCGCGATGGCCTGCTGGAAAAGCGCGTTTGCCGGTTCATCGGCAATCCCCATGCCGGCATGGGCCGTGGGAAGGAAGACGTCGGCCATGTCTTCGAAAAGCGGATTGGCCGTCAGCACGCGGCCCGATCCACTCATGATTGCAGCCGGCAGCCCGATTTCCCTCAGAATGGATACGGCGGTCCTGGCCCGTTCCAAACCCAGGCGCCCGGCGACAAGGCCGGCTCGTGCGAGATGCGGACGCAGTCCGTTCAACAGATCGATTGCGGCCTGATCGTAACTCCCGTCCTTCAGCCAGCGCTGGAAGACAAAAAGGACACGCTCGCCGCCAGGCATGGCGATGGATGTGCATACATGCGACCCGATGCCAAATGCCGTTTCACCTTTGCGGACGGGATCGCGCTCGATCTCCTCGCCGGTCATGAAATCGTCGACCCGTACAAAGCTTACCGGCTGTGCGCTGCACATCCGCTGCACGCTCTCGGAAAACTTCCAGGTATCCCCCTCCATGAACTCATCGAGCAAGGGCTGGACATGCGCTTCGGTGATGGCGCGGACCGGCGAGTGATCGCTGACTACAAAGATCGCGCCGTTTGCCGAGCGGGAGATCGCGCCTGCCGCTGCCAATACCTCCGGCCACAGCTCGGCCGCGAACGCCGCTTCGTAGATTCGATCGACAATGGCGAAGGTCTGCTCGTCCTGCGGCATTTCCAGCATCGGCATCTTCCTGGGCGAAGCAACAGCATCCATCTGCACGATTCCACGCATCATTCCGCTGCGGAAACTTTCGACGCCCGCCGCTTACGGATCGCTTACGGCATCGGGGTGCCGGTCCTGCAGCAGCACAGGCCGGCAGCCCGCTAGGCCGCAAAGCGCGCTCGACGGTCGCAGTTGGCGCTCCTAGCGTGGTTTTTGATCGCATGACCCGATTGTGAATTCGGGCCGGGTTGAAGCGTGACCCCAAAAAGGCCATGCTTTACCTGGAAAAGATCGAGTCTACGGCGATCCCGCTGACGCGGGCATGGCTTTGACTGAAAGGGATACGATGCGGCAAGGATGTGCGCGCTGGCTGACAGGGCTGGCAATTGTGACAGGCATGGCGATCTCCGGTCTGCCTGCCTATGCCAAAGAGACCACCGAGCCAGTCAATATCACATCGTTCTCGGGGGCCTATCTTGCCGCGCGGGTCGCCGAAGGCGACAATGATCTCGACAGCGCCATCGCCTACTACAAGCAGGCGCTCGCCTTCGCTCCCGGGGATACCTCGTTGCAGCAAAGCCTGATGCTGTCGCTGATCGCGCAAGGGCGCTTCGAAGAATCCCTGGTCTATGCCGACAAGCTCAAGACGGTTCCCGACGTCGAGCGGTTCTCGCGCCTGGCGCTGGCCGTCGGTTCCTTTCACAAGAAGGACTTTTCCAAGGCCGAGTACTGGCTCAAGCTTTCGCTCGAATCCGACCTCGACCGGCTGATCTCCGGCGTTATGACCGGCTGGGCCAAGCAGGGCGCCGGCGACGCCAGCGAGGCCATGGCCTCCATCGACAGGCTGCAGGGCCCGGACTGGTTCGGCCTCTTCAAATCCTTCCATCGCGCGCTGATCGCCGATGCGTCGGGCCTGCCCGAAAATGCGGATGCGATCTACGCCGCCACCTTGCAGGACACCGCAACCGGTAGCGCCGCGCCCGAAACCTGGATGCGCAACGCCCAGGCCTATGCCTCCTTCCTTGCCCGCAAGGGCGACAAGGACAAGGCGCTGTCCGTGCTCGATCAGGCCGAGGCATTTGCACCCGGCAAGGTCGAGATATCAGCGCTTCGCGACAAGATCACCAAGGGCGAGAAGGTCGAACCCTTCGTTGCCGGCCCGTCCGACGGCGCCTCGGAAATTCTGCTCGATCTCGCCACCGCGCTCAATCGCGGCGGCGGCGAGCCGTTCGTCCGCCTGTATCTGCAATATGCCTTGGCACTGAGGCCCGACAGCGACGCGGCCCTTGTTCAGCTCGCCGCCGTTTCCGAGCAGTTGAAGGACGGCGAGGGCGCCATCGCCTTCTATCGCCGCGTCCCGGCCAGTTCGCCGCTGAAGGCGCTTTCGGAACTGCAGCTCGGCCTCAACCTTGCCGATCTCGACCGCTATGACGAGGCCATCGCCCATCTGAAGGCCCTAGTCGAAGCGCATCCCGGCGACATGCGCGCCTATCAGGCGCTCGGTGGCGTCTATGCCTCGAAGGAGGATTTCCGCTCCGCAGCCGGTCTCTATGACAAGGCGGTGGCGGTGCTGAAGACCCCGACCCGCGCCGACTGGAATATTTTCTACCAGCGCGGCATCGCCTATGAGCGGCTGAAGGAGTGGCCCAAGGCCGAGCCGAATTTCCGCAAGGCGCTGGAATTGTTCCCCGACCAGCCGCAGGTTCTGAACTATCTCGGCTATTCCTGGGTGGACATGAACATCAACCTCGAGGAAGGCCTTCAGATGATCCAGAAGGCCGTCGACCTCAGGCCGAGTGACGGCTACATCGTCGATTCGCTGGGCTGGGCCTATTTCCGCATGGGCAGGTTTGAAGACGCTGTGCGCGAAATGGAGCGTGCCGTGTCGCTGAAGCCGGAAGATCCGGTGCTGAACGATCACCTCGGCGATGCCTATTGGCGCGTCGGCCGCCGGCTGGAAGCCACCTTCCAGTGGAACCAGGCCCGCGACTTGAAGCCAGATCCCGACGTGCTCGCCGCCTTGCAGCAGAAACTGCTGAAGGGCCTGCCGCCGATCGAATCCAACACGGCGCAGGAAACCCCGAAGGTCAAGCCCGAGCCGGCGCCCGCGCCGAAGGGCTGACTTCGCCTTGACGCTTGGCGGGCGGCGCTCTAGAGCCTGATCCCGAAAAGTTGCAGACTTTTCGGACAAGATCATGCGGCCTCATCCAACAGGTGCCGCATCCCGCCGCTCCGTCGAGGCCGCCGTGACCGTTGATATCCCAGCCCATATGCATCCCAGCCGCTCGTTCCAGGGGCTGATCCTGACCTTGCATAACTACTGGGCGGACTATGGCTGCGTCGTTCTCCAGCCCTATGACATGGAAGTCGGCGCCGGCACGTTCCATCCGGCGACGACACTGCGCGCGCTCGGGCCAAAGCGTTGGAACGCAGCCTATGTGCAGCCTTCGCGCCGGCCCAAGGACGGGCGCTACGGCGAGAACCCGAACCGGCTGCAGCACTATTACCAATACCAGGTGATCCTGAAGCCGAACCCGCCCAATCTGCAGGAGCTTTATCTCGGCTCGCTGGCGGCCATCGGCGTCGATCCGCTTCTGCATGACATCCGCTTCGTCGAGGACGACTGGGAAAGCCCGACGCTCGGCGCCTGGGGGCTGGGCTGGGAGTGCTGGTGCGATGGCATGGAAGTGTCGCAGTTCACCTATTTCCAGCAGGTCTGCGGCATCGAATGCGCGCCGGTGGCGGGCGAACTCACCTACGGGCTGGAGCGGCTGGCCATGTATGTGCAGGGCGTCGACAATGTCTACGACCTCAACTTCAACGGCCGCCAGGGCGCCGACAAGGTGACCTATGGCGACGTCTTCCTGCAGGCCGAGCAGGAATATTCGCGCCACAATTTCGAATTCGCCAACACGGCGATGCTGCTTCGGCATTTCGAGGACGCCGAAGCCGAGTGCAAGGCGCTGCTCGATGCCGGCGCGCCCTGCTCCCCCCTCGAGGGGGAGATGCCCGCGAAGCGGGCAGAGGGGGTTGCCTCAGAAGGCACCGCAAGTAGGACGTCGAGCACTGCCCGAGCGACCCCTCCCGGCCAGACCTCGTCTGGCCATCCCCTCAAGGGGGAGGGGAGCCACCGCCTGGTATTTCCCGCCTACGACCAGTGCATCAAGGCCAGCCACGTCTTCAACCTGCTCGACGCGCGTGGCGTGATTTCCGTCACCGAGCGGCAGAGCTATATCTTGCGGGTTCGCAATCTGGCGAAAGCCTGTGGGGAGGCGTTCTTGCTGACGCAGGCAGGTGGACTGGCGGCTTAGCTCCAGAGGCTATTTGCGATTTCGACTGAAGCGCTGATTGGCAATACGCCTTGGCCGCTGGAGCCAGCCATTGTCCGCAGCGCTTGTCTAACGCCAGGCATCGTGAACGTGCCATGAGCCTGCGCTGCGAAACAGGCGCTGAGCGCGAGGATCTGGAGGAATGTCGATGCCGTCTTCATTGTCGTTCAGCCAATAGTTCTCTGCCTGAGCGTTGGTCGCTTCAGCGCTGCGTTCGGTTCATGGAGATCTTTGACCCAAGGACGGATGACCCCGCTTCGACCCGACAGGCAGCGGAATATTTTTGGAATCGTCGGTAGATGCGCCGATTGCATGGGGAAGGGTGACAGCGGCCAGCCGAGTTGCTATGCCCGCCCGGACCATTTTGCCGCGTGAGCACAATCAATGCCCGACCTGCTTTTAGAACTCCGTTCGGAAGAGATTCCCGCGCGCATGCAGCGCAAGGCGGCGGGCGACCTGAAGAAGATGATGACGGACGGTTTGGTTGAGGCCGGGCTGACGTATGAGGCGGCGCGCGAATATTGGACGCCGCGCCGGTTGGCGCTCGACATTCGCGGCGTGACCGCGCGCTCGAAGGACATAAGCGAGGAGATCAAGGGGCCGTCGACTAATGCGCCCGAACAGGCGGTCCAGGGTTTTCTGCGCAAGGCCGGTCTCTCCTCGATCGCCGAGGCGCATGTCCATGCCGATCCGAAGAAGGGCGACTTCTATGTCGCCCACATTGCGAAGCCGGGCCGGGCGGCCGAGGCGATCATCGCCGAGCTGGTGCCGGGCATCATCCGCGGCTTTCCATGGCCGAAATCGATGCGCTGGGGGCCGGCCTCGGCGAAACCCGGATCGTTGCGCTGGGTGCGGCCGCTGCAGTCCATCCTCTGCACCTTCGGCCCGGAAACCGAGGAGCCGGTGGTGGTCGATTTCGAGATCGACGGCATCCGCTCGGGCAATGTCACCTACGGCCACCGTTTTCATGCGCCGGACGCGATCACCGTGCGCCGTTTCGACGACTATGCCGCCAAGCTGGAGGCGGCGAAGGTCGTGCTCGATGCCGACCGACGCAAGGAGATCATCCTTTCCGACGCCAGGAACCTCGCTTTCGCCAACGGGCTCGATCTGGTCGAGGACGACGGGCTGCTCGAGGAAGTGTCCGGCCTTGTCGAATGGCCTGTCGTGCTGATGGGCGAATTCGAGCAGGACTTTCTCGCCATTCCAGCCGAGGTGATCCGGCTGACCATCCGCGCCAACCAGAAGTGCTTCGTGACGCGGCCGCAGGGCGTCGATGAAGAGCTTTCCAACCGCTTCATTCTGACCGCCAACATCGAAGCAAGCGACGGTGGCAAGGAGATCGCCTACGGCAACGGCAAGGTGGTGCGCGCCCGTCTCTCCGACGCGCTCTATTTCTGGAAGACCGACCAGGGCGACCTGCCTGACCTCGACCAGTTGCAGGCATCGGCGGACAAGTTCGGGCTCGATCTCAAGAAGCCGCTCGACCAGCGCATGGCCCGCCTCGACCATCTCGGCGTCACCTTCCACGCCAAGCTCGGCACGCAGGGTGAGCGGGTTGAGCGGATCAAGAGGCTGGCTGGCGAAATCGCTGACACGTTGTCGAAGCAGCCGAATTTCGTCGATGGCAAGCTTCTGGCCGCCGACGATCTGAACGTCGAGCAGAAATATCTCCGCGAGCGCGCCGAGCGTGCCGCCGTTCTGGCCAAGGCCGATCTCACCACCGAGGTGGTCGGCGAGTTCCCGGAATTGCAGGGCGCCATGGGCCGCAAATATGCGCTGCTGCAAGGTGAGCATCCATCCGCCATCGCAGCGATAGAAGAACACTACAAGCCACAGGGACCCTCCGACCGCGTGCCCACCGATCAGGTATCCGTGGCCGTGGCGCTCGCCGACAAGCTCGACACGCTGGTCGGGTTCTGGGCCATCGATGAAAAGCCGACAGGGTCAAAAGATCCCTATGCGCTGAGAAGAGCGGCGCTGGGGGTGGTGAGGATTCTGGTCGAGAACGGTATCCGATTGGCGCTCACACCCATCTTCGGAAGCGCCTATGAGTGGGCGAACTATCTCGACAAGAATGCCGTTACAACGCTGGAAGGGAAGGCGGAGCAAATCTACCGCTCCGACCTCCTCGCCTTCTTCCACGACCGCTTGAAGGTCTATCTCCGCGACCAAGGTGCGCGGCATGATTTGATAGATGCGGTGTTGGCGCCGCGCCCTATCTCCCCCCTTGAGGGGGAGATGTCGCCAGAGGCGACAGAGTGGGGCGCCGATCCACGCGAGACGACCCCCTCTGCCCTGCCGGGCATCTCCCCCTCAAGGGGGGAGATTGGCCAATCGTCCAACGACGATCTCCTTCAAATTGTCCGCCGCGTCCAAGCGCTTGGCTCCTTCCTCGACACCGAGGACGGCAAGAACCTGCTTGCCGGCACCAAGCGTGCGGCCAACATCCTGGCCGCCGAAGAGAAGAAGAAAACGACGATCGCCGAACGTGTTGAGCCGGCTCTATTCCGGGAAGATGCCGAGAAAGCGCTGTTTGCCGCGGTGAATCAGGCCGAGAAGGAAGCCGGCCAAGCGATTCACAACGAAGACTTTTCCGCCGCCATGCTGGCGCTTAGCGCGTTGCGTGAACCGGTTGATTCATTCTTTGAACGCGTTCTCGTGAATGATGAGGACCAGGCCGTTCGTGCCAACCGCCTGGCACTGCTGGCACGCATCCGGGCAGCGACCGACCAGGTTGCGGATTTCTCGAAAATCGCCGGCTGAGGCTTGGGAAAATAATTTCTTTCCTATAGCCGGTTCGAGCCGGCTTACAGTCATATGACGATGATCTCAGCGTGGCACAAGGGACAAGTCCCCAACCCCACGGAGGCTTCCATGAATTCCGCTCGCGACATCGAAGTGACAGAAGAAACCGCCGCCGAGACGCTTGAGCCCGTTTCCGAAACAACCCTCGACGAGGCCGCCGCTGCCGTGATCGAAGCTGCCGAGCTGTCGGAAGACGATGAGGACGGTGACGACCACGAAGGCGCTGAAGACGACAAAGCCGCTACCCTCTCGGATGACGAGGAAGACTAAGACGAAGAAGTGAAGGCCGAAGCGCCGGACGCTGACGAAGAGGACACCGACGAAGAGGAAGAGTCGGACGCCACCGACGTGGACGAAGAAGTCGCGGCCTGAGTTTTTCAGGCGACGGAATTTTACTCAATGAACCAGGCGGCGCGCGAGCGCCGTCCTGGCCTCGAACGCCTATCTGGCCTGGTCAATCTCGGGAATGGGCGTTGGTTGCGGCGTTGCGGGCTCAGGCGGGCTGTTCGTTGCCGTTATCTTTTTGTCGGATCTGGTGGCCGCCCCAGGTGCTGCGGCAGCGGTTGTCGCGGCAGGTGCGGCGCTGGGGGCCGGCTTTGCGAAGGCGTTGCCGACGATGCCGCCGCGAATGATCATCGGGCTTTCCATGAAATCATGCTTGGGCTTGGGCTGGCTCGGGATCGCAGCAACTTTTTCATAGGTGACATCGGGCACTGGTTCGCCGAGCGCCACGATCGATGGCGTCGAGGAGCTCCCAGCCACCTTCACCGGTTCAGGCGCGCCGAGCTTGACGACGGATGTCGTCGAGGATGGTGCACCGAGAACAACGAAGGACGAAGCCTGTGCTCCGCCCACCGCCAGAGTGAGACCAAGCGCTCCCAGGATACGCACCCAGACCATGAAAATTCCCCTTGCCCCAACAAGCCGGCACCATACCGTCCGGGAATTGATGCGGGCTTGCGAGGAAAGCTAGCATTTTAGCGATTGGCAATTCGCTAACAACCGGACTTGCCCCGCAAACGTCACCGTATTACGCACCCACATCTGTGAGGTGATAAGAGTGGCTGAGATACTTGCCGCCGGCGAGGCGATGGAGCGGGCGCTGGCGCTGCTCGAAGGCGGCGATGTCGTCGCCATTCCGACGGAAACCGTCTACGGGCTGGCCGCCGACGCCACCAATGGCGTGGGCGTGGCGCGCATTTTTGAGGCCAAGGGCCGGCCACGCTTCAATCCGCTGATCGCCCATGTTGCCGATCTGGCGATGGCCGAGCGCATCGCGCTGTTCGATCCGCTGTCGAAAAGACTGTCGCAGACATTCTGGCCGGGACCGCTGACGCTGGTGCTGCCGCAGCGGCCTGGCAACGGCATTCATCCGCTGGTCACCGCCGGGCTCGATACGATCGCGCTGCGCGTGCCGAAAGGCTTTGGCGGCGAACTGATCGCCCGGCTCGGACGCCCGCTTGCCGCGCCCAGCGCCAATTCCTCAGGCAAGATCAGCGCCACGACGGCCGAGGCAGTGGCGGCCGATCTTGGTGCAAAAATCAAGCTGGTGGTCGATGGCGGCGCGACGTCGGTCGGGCTCGAATCGACAATCGTCAAGATCGAGGGCGGAAAGCTGCGGCTGCTGCGGCCAGGCGGCATTGCCGCCGAGGAGATCGAAGCGGCCGCCGGCATGACGCTTCTGCGCGGTGCGGCGGGCATCGAGGCGCCGGGCATGCTCGCCTCGCATTACGCGCCTGGTGCTGCGGTGCGGGTCAACGCCGCAAAAGTCGCAAGGGGCGAAGCCTTGCTGGCGTTCGGGCCCCGCCGTGCCGAAGGGTGGCAAGGCGCTGCTGCCTTGCGCAACCTGTCCGCGACCGGCGACCTGCGCGAGGCCGCGACCAACCTCTTTGCCCATATGCAGGATCTCGATCGCAGCGGCGCCAAGACAATCGCCGTCGAGCCGATCCCCTTCGACGGACTGGGCGAGGCGATCAACGACCGGCTTTCGCGCGCCGCCGCCCCTCGTGACAAGATCGATTGAGCACCATAGTTTCCAGCTATGAACGACATCTCAAGGGATATCGACCCCGCCCTCATCGATCGCTTTGCCGCCATCGTCGGCGACAAATATGCACTTCGCGACCAGCAGGATATCGCGCCTTACCTCACGGAGAGACGCGGCCTGTGGCATGGCCGGACGGCGCTGGTGCTGAGGCCGGGCAGCGTCGACGAGGTCAGCCGCATCATGCGGCTGGCGACCGAGATTGGAACGCCGGTCGTGCCGCAAAGCGGCAACACCGGGCTGGTCGGTGCGCAGGTGCCTGATATGTCGGGCCGCGAGATCGTGCTGTCGCTGTCGCGGCTGAACCGCATCCGCGAGATCGACATCCTGTCCAACACGGTCACCGTCGAGGCCGGCGTCATCCTGCAGACGCTGCAGGAAGCGGCCGATGCCGCCGACCGGCTGTTTCCGCTGTCGCTTGCTGCGCAAGGCTCCTGCCAGATCGGCGGCAATCTCTCTTCCAACGCCGGCGGTACCGGTGTGCTTGCCTATGGCAATGCGCGCGAGCTCTGCCTCGGCGTCGAAGTGGTGCTGCCGACCGGGGAGGTGTTCGATGATCTGCGCAAGCTGAAGAAGGACAACACCGGCTACGATCTGAAGAACCTGTTTGTCGGCGCGGAGGGCACGCTCGGCATCATCACCGCCGCCGTGCTCAAGCTTTTCCCCAAGCCCAAGGGGCGCGAGGTGGCCTTTGCCGGCCTGTCGTCACCTGAGGCGGCACTGTCTCTGTTCAGCCTGGCGATGGATCGCGCCGGTGCCGCGCTCACCGCGTTCGAACTGATCGGCCAGAGGCCCTACGACTTTACGCTTCAGCACGCGCCAGGCGTCGTGCGGCCGCTGTCCGGGGATTGGCCGTGGTATGTGCTGATGCAGATCTCTTCGGGCCGCTCGGCGGAGGATGCGAGGGCCCTGATCGAAGAGGTGCTCTCAGCCGGCCTCGAACAGGAGATCGTCGGCGATGCGGTGATTGCGGCGAGCATCACGCAGGGCGATGCCTTCTGGAATTTCCGCGAGGTGCTGCCCGAGGCGCAGAAGCCCGAAGGCGCCTCGATCAAGCACGACATCTCGGTGCCGGTGGCGGCCATCCCGCAATTCATCGAAAAAGCGGCCGGCGCCGTGCAATCGGTCAGCCCGGGCGCGCGCGAGGTCTGTTTCGGCCACATGGGCGACGGCAATCTCCACTACAATATCTCCCGGCCGGTCGGCGGCGATGACGAAGCGTTTCTCGGGCTCTATCACGCCATGAACAAGGCCGTGCATGATGTCGTGCGCAGCTTCCACGGCTCGATTTCGGCCGAGCACGGCATTGGCCAGCTGAAGCGCGATGAATTGATCGCGACGGCGCCGCCGATAGCGATCGAATTGATGCGCAGGGTGAAGACGGCCTTCGACCCGGCCGGCATCATGAATCCCGGTAAGGTTATCTGATCCTTTCGATGTCTTGTGAATGGTCGCATTCCGATAACCATCCCCTTGAGATCAGCAAAATTTAACCGACTTTCTTAAGCGCTGCGATAAGAAGCCCGCGCTAACGTTTCCCCACAACGAGGCTGGAAAAACCGGCCCGGAGAACCGGAAGACCGGCTCTCAGGAGAGACAGGAAAGGCACAATATGAACACTGGACTGAAGCCAGTCTGGGCCGGGCGCAACATGCGCCTCGACCCATTCCGCCTGCCGCAGGTGGTGAGCTACGCCACGCGCGACGATTATGGCGACGTTACCTTCACCATCGACCACCGTGGCGCCGTCATTCGCCGCATGCTGGAGATGAGCGGCGTGCCAGCGTTCATCGCTCTGCCTGCCAACGCGTTTCGTGGCGTGGCCGCCCGCGCGATGGAGGATCCGGATGGCAATGTCACGGTGACGCTGGAGCTTCTGCACAATGATCCGATGCTGTCGGTGCCGCTGCTGGTGGCCGACGATCTCGAGGATGTCGCCGCCGACTGGCGCGCCTGGGCCGCTGCCTACCGCCTGCCGATGCTTCTGATCGAATCGGACGGCGTCGCCCGCACGCTGGAGGAATCGCTTGGCGCCGCCATTAAGACGCTGCCGGCGCAGGACCGCCGCAAGGGTCGGGTTTCGACCACGCGTCGTCCGCGCTTCCTCGCCCGTCGCAGGGCCGGCGAACTCGGCCTCAGGCTGGTCATCGGCGGCCAGGAAATTATTTCGCGCGACGAATAGTGCGAGCGCTCTCCCTTCTCCCCTTGTGGGAGAAGGTGGCCTCGCGAAGCGAGGTCGGATGAGGGGTGCTCCAGGGAACACCAACGCCTCATTCCTTCCAGCACCCCTCATCCGTCTCGGCGCTGCGCGCCGATCCACCTTCTCCCGCAAGGGGAGAAGGGAACGGTCCCTACACCAGCGGCTTTAGCGCCACCCACAGCCCACCGCCGATCAGGCCGAGGAAGACCAGCCAGCCGACCTGGTTGTTCGACCTGAACAGAAGCATGCACTGGTCCGGGTCGTCGATGTCCAGCACTGCGATTTGCCGCGCCATATGGGCGCCGGCGGCGATCAGCCCGGCCAGCGCCGGCACCGGCGCCTGCGCCGAGGCGAAGGCGATGGCGAAGCAGACCAGCGCCCCGCCATAAAGCCCGAAGAGCCAGATCTTGGTGTTGTCGCCGAACAGGCGTGCGGTCGAACGCACGCCGACGATGGCGTCGTCCTCCTTGTCCTGATGCGCATAGATCGTGTCGTAGCCGATCACCCACAGGATCGAGCCGATATAAAGCATGATGGGCGGGCCATCGAGATCGCCGAATTCGACCGCCCATCCCATCAGCGCACCCCAGGAAAACGCAAGGCCGAGAACCAGTTGCGGCCAGTTGGTGAATCGCTTCATGAATGGGTAGATGGCGACGACAGCGAGCGAGCAGATGCCGAGCAGGATGGCAAAGCTGTTGAACTGCAGAAGCACAGCGAGTCCAATCAATGCCTGGATAACGAGAAACGCCCAGGCCTGCCGGCGCGTGACCTTTCCCGCCGGCAGCGGCCGCGAGCGCGTGCGTTCCACCTGGTTGTCGATGTCCTGGTCGACCAGATCGTTGTAGGTGCAGCCGGCGCCGCGCATGGCGATGGCGCCGATCAGGAACAGCACGAGATACCATGGCGCCGGCAGCAGCGAGAGCAGTGGATCAGTAGGGCGTGGATAGGCACTTGCGGCAAGGGCTGCCGACCACCAGCACGGCCACAGCAGCAACTGCCAACCGATCGGCCGATCCCACCGGGCAAGCTGCGCATAGGACCACAGCCAGCGCGGCAGAATGCGGTAGACCCAGTGGCCGCTCGGCGCATCGGCGACGCGGCCCTGGGCAGCTTTCGATTGGATGGGTTCCATCGTGCTGAAGTGGCAGCAGAGGCGAACGCCGTCAAGCATCAAGCCAAATGGTCATGCCGTAAAATATGGTAGACGGCGAACCAGCCTTCCCCGTTGATGCCCGACGTTCCCGTGCGCAATTTGTCCCAAACCATCCAAATGTCTTGACCCATCGTCCGGGGCGCAATAGCGCAGTCCTCATCGTGGAATGGCAAGGGATCTGGGCATGCGTGTTTTGTTGATCGGCTCCGGCGGCCGCGAACATGCGCTGGCCTGGAAGATCGCGGCCTCGCCGCTGCTGACGAAGCTTTACGCGGCGCCGGGCAACCCAGGCATCGGCCAAGAAGCCGAGCTGGTGACGTTAGACATTGCCGATCATGCGGCGGTGGCCCGGTTCTGCGCGGAGAAAAAGATCGACCTCGTCGTGGTCGGCCCGGAACGGCCGCTAGTCGCCGGCATTGCAGACGACCTCCGCGCCGCGAACATTCGCGTCTTCGGCCCGTCCAAGGCGGCGGCGCGGCTGGAAGGCTCGAAGGGTTTCACCAAGGATCTTTGCGCGAAATACGACATCCCGACCGCCGCCTATGGCCGTTTCGGCGACCTTGCGTCGGCCAGGGCCTATGTCGAAAAGATGGGCGCGCCGATCGTCATCAAGGCCGACGGCCTCGCCGCCGGCAAGGGCGTCACCGTCGCCATGAAGTTGGCCGATGCGTTGGCTGCACTCGATGCCTGTTTCGACGGATCCTTCGGACAGGCCGGCGCGGAGGTCGTGGTCGAGGAGTTTCTCACCGGCGAGGAGGCGAGTTTCTTTTGCCTGTGCGACGGCGCCACTGCGCTGCCGTTCGGCACCGCACAGGACCACAAGCGCGTCGGCGACGGCGACATCGGCCCGAACACCGGCGGCATGGGGGCTTATTCGCCGGCTCCGGTGATGACGCCGGAGATGATCGACCGCACCATGCGCGAGATCGTCGAGCCGACCATGCGCGGCATGGCCGAACGTGGCGCGCCGTTTTCGGGCGTGCTGTTTGCCGGGCTGATGATATCAGGCGAGGGGCCGAAGCTGATCGAATACAACACCCGTTTCGGCGACCCGGAATGCCAGGTGCTGATGATGCGGCTGAAGGACGACCTCCTGGTCCTGCTCAACGCTTCTGCCGACGGCCAACTCGCGCATACCTCCGCGCGCTGGCGCGACGAGGCGGCGCTCACCGTGGTGATGGCGGCAAGGGGTTACCCCGGCACGCCGGAAAAGGGCTCGGTCATCCGCGGCGTGGAAGAGGCCGCGGGCGATGGCGTCGAGATCTTTCATGCCGGCACCGCAATCAATAGCGGCGCGCTGGTCGCCAATGGCGGCCGTGTGCTCGACGTCACGGCCGTCGGCGGCACGGTCGGCGAGGCGCAGAGACGAGCGTATGCGGCGCTCGACCGGATCGATTGGCCGCAAGGTTTTTGCCGCCGCGACATCGGCTGGCAGGCCGTCGCGCGCGAGCAGGCGCGCTGACGCCGAACGGCTTTCAGCTTTCAGCGCAGGCCACGGTCGAACTCGGTTGATGCAGTGCTGACCGGATCGCTGGCGGCGGGCGCGGCTTCAACGGCTGATGCGGAGGGCTTTTCTTTCCGCGTCCAGGCCACATATTCGGCAATCCCGCGCGGAAGGCGCAGCAACGTCTTCACAGCAGGCATTTGAAAGCTGCTGCGGAACTTGGCCCAGCGGGCGCTGAACATGGCGATCATTTCGGAGAAGGTCGGTGATGCCACCACGGTGGCGTAGGTGATGGCATTGCCCGCAAGGCCGGCCTCGCGCGAGAGAGGCACCGGTATCGAGGCGAGGTAATCCGGCTGCGCATCGATCAGGCCGCCGAAGGGCCATTGCGCGCGCAATGTGGCGGCATCCATCGGTGCGACATTGACGTCGATATCGTTGCGCGTGCCGGCCACCCGGTAAGGACAGCGGAACCGGCCGCAATTGGCTTTTGCCGAAAACTGCCAGAGTGCGTAGCCTTGCCAGTTGCCCATCGGGAAATGCACGCCGATGTCCGGCTTGTAGCGCGCATACCAGAGCGGCAGCCGCGACAGGAGCCGGTATTTGTACTTGTTGTCGGCGATGTGCCTGGCGGTCTTGCCGTTGGTGTAGAGCACCGGAAAGCGGCCCAGCCGCCGATGCACATGGCGCACGAACTCCTCTGCATCCTCGAGCGACATCCATTTCGTGGGGTCGTCATCCTCGATGTCGAGTGCAAGCAGGTCATCCGGACCAGGTTTCGCGAAATTGATGAAATTATTGGCCTGTCCGACAGGGTTGCCGGGGCGGGCGAGATGATAAGCGCCCCATTTCAGGCCGAGCGCCTTGGCCACCACCTTGCGCGTCTGGAACAGTTCCTGTGCCACCGCATGGCGCTTCCACAGCGTCTTGCAGAGCCGCGTCTCGGTCTCGTCGCCGAAACAGAAATAGGCTGGCGGCATCCCGTCGGACGCCTTGTTGATGAAGCCGACGATCCGCTTGTCGGTCGCAAGTTCAGCCCAATCAATGGGATTGTATTCGTAGGCGTCGATCACCAGCGCCCGGTCGGCATCGTTCCACGGCGCGGAGAAATCCGAGGCTTGTGTCGGCCCCAACACCATTGTCATCGCGGTCGCGACGACGAGGAGTCCTAGGCGGCGAAGAGGGTGCGCCGGCGGCTTCAAACAGCAGATCCTTGCTGGCCAAAACCTGATCCTGAACCGCCATGGTTAAGGAAATACTTTCGGCGGTCCGCGGCGAATGCCGCAATTCTGCCGGTGGTGGCTTTACTGGCCATCAACGGAGGGAGAGCGGCTGGAACGGGTCGGGCGCCGGCGCTTGCGGCAGCGTTCCCTCAGGCTGGCGCTTGCGGTGATGGGCCAGCGAGCATTGCGGCGAACACAGAATGCCGCGATCCGACCAATAGGCGGCGCCGTCCTCGATCTTGCCCCGATGGTACCAAAAACCTGCCGCTCGATAGGGCAGGCCGCATTCGATGCAGCGATAGGCGTCAGGTCTGGCGAGCACGGGCGGTCCGATCCGGTATTCTTGATCCGTCGCCGGTCGACTTGTCCGGCTTTTTGCCGATTTTAGCGTGAACAGCTCCAATTGCAAAATCCGCGTGACAAAAATTGACGTTTACGTAAAAGAAGGTGGGAGAGGCGACCCAATAGCGAATGGTTTTGTGTCGGCACGGATATTAAGTTTCCCTGCCGGACAGAGAAGGAGCGAGCGGCATGTATCGGGCACCGGTCGAGGAAATCGCTTTCACGCTGAAGTATGTGGCCGGCCTGAAGCCGGCGCTTGACGCCGGCACCTTTGGCGACCTTGGCGAAGATCTCGTCGACGCCATTCTGGCGGAAGCCGGCCGCTTCGCCAGCGAAGAGGTCGCGCCGCTCTACAAGATTGGCGATGAACAAGGCGCGGTGCTGAGCGGCGCTGCCGTCACCATGCCGCCCGGGTGGAAGGCGCTTTATCGCCGCTGGATCGACGGCGGCTGGAACGCGCTGTCCGCACCGGAGGAATTCGGCGGCCAGGCACTGCCGACCATGCTGGGGGTGGCGGCGCTCGAAATGTGGAACTCCGCCGCCATGGCCTTCGGCATCGGCCCGACGCTGACCATGGGCGCGGTCGAAGCACTCGACAAGCACGCCTCACAGGCGCTGAAGGCCAAATACTTGGAAAAGCTCGTCTCCGGCGAATGGATGGGCACGATGAACCTGACCGAGCCGCAGGCGGGCTCGGATCTGAACGCCTTGCGCGCCCGCGCCGAGCCGGCCGGCGACGGCACCTACCGCATCTTCGGCCAGAAGATTTTCATCACCTATGGCGAGCACGATTTCACCGACAACATCATCCATCTGGTGCTGGCGCGGCTGCCGGACGCGCCGGCCGGCACGCGTGGCCTTTCGCTGTTTCTGGTGCCGAAATTCCTTGTCGGCGACGACGGCGCGCTGGGCGCACGCAACGACGTCTTCTGCTCCGGGCTGGAGCACAAATTGGGCATACACGCCTCGCCGACCTGCACCATGATCTATGGCGACGGTTTCGAAGGGACCGCCCCCGGCGCGATCGGCTGGCTAATCGGCGAGGAAAACAAGGGGCTCGCCTGCATGTTCACCATGATGAACAATGCGCGGCTCGCCGTCGGCATGCAGGGCGTGGCGGTTGCCGAAACGGCCACGCAGAAGGCGCTCGCCTACGCCAATGACCGCCGGCAAGGCAAGGCTGCAAGCTATGACGGCAACGGCATGGCGCCGATCGTCCATCACCCGGACGTGCAGCGCAACCTCCTGACCATGAATGCGCTGACCCAGATTGCGCGCGCCATCAGCTATTCCTGTGCGCATGCCATTGACCACGCGCGCGTATCCGTCGGCGATGAAGCCACCCACTGGCAGGAACGTGCCAATCTGTTGACACCGCTGGCCAAGGCCTTTTCCACCGATGTCGGCGTTGAGGTCGCCTCACTCGGGCTGCAGGTTCATGGTGGCATGGGTTTCATCGAGGAGACCGGTGCGGCAGCACTTTATCGTGACGCGCGCATCGCGCCGATCTACGAAGGCACCAACGGTATCCAGGCGATCGACCTGGTGGCGCGCAAGCTGCCGCTTGGCGGTGGCGAGCATATGCATGGTTACATCGCCGAACTGAAAGCGGTTGCCAATCAAGTGCGGACCTCAAATCTTCAGGGTTTTGGTCGCACCGCCGATGCTCTCGACAAGGCGCTCGACGAGCTCGGCCAGGCGACGCGTTTCCTGCAAGGGCTGCTTGCCGACGGGCGTTCGGACGAGGCGCTGTCCGGTGCGACGCCGTATCTGCGGCTGATCTCGCTTGCGGCGGGCGGCGCCTATCTGGCACGCGGTGCGCTTGCCGACCAAAGCCGCGTCGCCCTTTGCCGTTTCTTTGCCGAAAACCTGCTTGGCGAGGCGGGCGCGCTGAAGGAGCGCGTCATTGGCGGCGCCGAAAGCCTTGCGGCTGCCGGCAAGACACTGATGTCTGCCTGACATCCACAAGGTTGACGTTTCACAAAAGCCAGGCGTTTCACAAAGGATCACCCGTGACAGACCATATCCTCGTCGAGCGACAGGGCGCCATCCAGATCATCCGCATGAACCGTCCGGACAAGAAGAACGCCTTGACGCGCGCCATGTATGCGAAAATGTCCAAAGCGCTTGCCGAGGGCGACGCCGATCCGGCGATCCGCGTCCACGTCTTCCTCGGTGTTTCAGGCGCCTTCTCGTCGGGCAACGACCTCGCCGATTTCATGGTCGTCGCCACCGGCGGCGACGGCGGCACCGAAGTCTGGGATTTCCTGATGGCGCTGGCCAGGGCGGAAAAGCCCATGGTCTCCGGCGTCGACGGCATTGCGGTCGGCATCGGCACCACGCTCAACCTGCACTGCGACCTGACCTTCGCCACACCGCGCACAATGTTCCGCACGCCCTTCGTCGATCTCGGCCTGGTCCCCGAGGCGGGGTCGAGCCTTCTTGCGCCGCAGATTCTCGGCCGGCAAGGCGCCTTCGCGCTGCTTGGCCTCGGCGAGAGCTTTTCGGCCGAGCGGGCGAAGGCTGCCGGACTGATCTACGCGGTGGTCGAGGAAAACGAACTCGAAGCCTCCGTGCTTGCAGCGGCCGGCCAGATCGCGGCCAAGCCGCCGCAAGCGCTGAAGATCGGGCGGGACCTGATGCGCGGCTCGCGTGAGGAGCTCGTTGCCCGCATCGGCCTGGAAAGCGAGCATTTCCGCGAGCGGCTCAAATCCGACGAGGCCCGCGCGGCCTTGATGGCCTTCATGACCAGGAAGAGAGCTGGTAATTAGGGATAAAGCCTTGTCTTGTCCCAGCCGCCCTTGGCGTTGCGGGAAAAGACGACGCGGTCGTGCAGCCGGAAAGGTCGGTCGTGCCAGAACTCGATCGTCTGCGGCACGATACGGAAGCCCGACCAGTGTTTCGGCCGTGGGATCTCGCCGATCGCATGGCGCGCCGTGTATTCGGCAACGGCCTTTTCCAGTGCGAAGCGGCTCTCCAGCGGCCGCGATTGTTTTGAGGCCCAAGCGCCGATTCGGCTGCCGCGCGGACGCGTCGCATAATAGGCGTCCGCTTCCGCCTCGGTAACGATCTCCACCGGCCCGCGCGCGCGCACCTGCCGGCGCAGCGATTTCCAGTGAAAGCACAATGCCGCCTTCATGCTGCCAAGAATCTCGCGGCCCTTGGCGCTCTCGAAATTCGTATAGAACACAAATCCGCTTTCATCGAACCCCTTGAGCAGCACCATCCGCACATTCGGCATGCCCTCGGCATCGACGGTCGCCAGCGCCACGCTGTTGGGATCGTTGATCTCACTCTTCGTCGCGTCGTCGAGCCATGCGGCGAAGAGGCGGAATGGCTCGGCAGCCTCAGTAAAGTCACCGCTTGCTTCTTGCATATTGAACGATTCCAATGGTTTGGAAACAGGTTTCCAAAAGGGTTCCAAAACAGGTTTCCAGCGGTCATTCCACGGCCGAGATCTTCGGCCGGCGCCGGGCTTCCTCGATCTTCGTTACCTTCTCCATGGCCTGCACCGCAAGCCTGGTCTGTGAGGCTTCCCGGCTGTAGAGCTCGGCGTAGGCGATGTTCTTGTGGCCGAGCATTTCCATCAACTGTCGCGTCGATGCGTCTGACTCGGCCAACTTGACGCCAAGGGCCTTGCGCAGGCCGTGCATGGTGTACCCTGGTGCGATCCCGGCTTCCCTGCACCAGTCAGCCATGGCTGTGCTTAGGGACCCGTCTGTGTAAGGTTTGTCGCGCGACGACACCAGAACCGTCTTTTCCGGGTCACGCGCCAGCGGCGCCAGCTCGCGCGTGAGCATCGGGGTCATTGGCAGGAACATCTGTTTCCCCCGCTTGCGCCCCTTGAACTGGACAAATTCGAAGCCGTCGACGGTGTGGATTTCCCCGTCGGCTGCAATGTGCTTCGTTGTTTGGTGATCCCAGCGAAGCCGGGTGATGTCGCTAACGCGATTGCCAAGCCAAAGCGCCAAGGCATAGGCGGTGCGCTGCCGGGTGCCGACTCCCCATCTGGCCTCGTATTTCGCCATGATCTCGAGCGGCCACGCTTTGTGACCATCGGTCTGTGGGTTCCGCGTCATCTTGTAGGTCGGATCGACCTCTATCCATTCTTCGTCGATTGCCACCATGATCAGCTTTCGAAGGCAGATCAGCACGATACGCTCCATGTGCGGCGTGTCGCGGAAGGCGGACAGGATCGATTTAACATGGGAGCGCTTCAGATCTTCCACGGGGCCATCACCGAGAACGGTCTTGCCGCCGGCCGGCATCGATAGGATGCGCTCAATCGTCTGCTGGTAGCGGGTGCTGCTCTTGTCATCAAGCACCAGCCATTCATCGGTCTTCTTCAACAGGCGATAGGCGGCTTTGAGGCTCTTCGGACTGGCGCTGCCGGGCATTTGCACAACTGGCGCTGGCCGTCCAAGGATGGCGTTGTCATAGGCTTCGTCGAACTCCGCGGTATGCGGCGTGCCCGGCAGCATAACGTCCTTCTTGCCGCTTCTGCGCAGGCGCCAGCGTATCTTGCCATGACGCGTCGTCATGTCGGAAACGCCGGGGTAGTCTGGATGCTTCATGGCGGGGACCATAGCGCGCCATCTATTTCACGGAATAGAGGCCGTCGAAGAAATTTTTGTGGCCATCTTCGGGGATATCGGTAAAAGCGAGGTCTACTGCCACGCGATCCCACACAGTTCGGCCGTCCAAGCGCTTCGGCTTCGGCATCCGGCCGTCCTTGACCATCTCGTCGAACTTGGTTGCGCCAACGCCGATGTAGCGCGCTGCTTCATCTCGAGACAGCCCACGCGGCGGATATGCGATCGGGTCAGCCCGCGTCACTCTGCCCTCCATGCAAGGGAACGGGCGGCGGCGTGTTCTTTAGCGGCACGGACTGCGGCCTGGTACTTCGCCATTCGATCATTGTAACCGCACTGGCAAGGGAAATTCCGGTTCTCCTTGAATAGGCATCCGTCGTAATGCTTGTCTTCTTGGAACAGATCACAAATGATGCCGGACAGCGTTTCATGATCCGCCTCAGCCTTGAGGGCGCGCGCTTCGAGTTCCGCGCATCGTGCGCTGAGCGTTGCATTGGTGATCGCAAACTTGATCGACCCATCCCGCAATTGAGCTATTTCAGCTTCAAGGGCGGCAATGTGGTCTTGCAGGGTGCGGTAGTCAGCGGCCGTCACATATTTTTGCGGGCAATCCCAATCGGTGCAGGGGTTGCCTATCCTTTTCAGCGCACCGCAACCAGGCTTCGCGCAGCGATCGGACGGGGATGTATCGCCGGTCATCAACACACCTCATCGAAATAGTCGTTCAGCAGTCGGTCGGTGAACGGCGGTGCGTCTTTCAGCAGAGCTTCCATTTCGTAGTGTTCGCCCGTGCAGACGGTTTGGAGATCGTCATCCGAGAGAGCCGACAACCATTCGTCGATTGCCGGCAGAATCTCTTCGGGTTGCCGCTCAAGGAACCTTGCTAGTTCACCGAGCATCTTCTTCTCAGACCGCATGCGATTGATGCCGCCGTTATCATAGGCGATTTCAAGTGTGGCTCGTTTGATGCCTGGATATTTCATCTCCCGCTCCCAGAATTAGAGGCGGCGAGAGGAAGCGCACCGAACAGGTAGCAGTTCCAGTTTAGATTGGACTTTTCCCAATGCTCTCGGGCGTCGGCCTCATTTTCGAAAGCTGCTATCCCAACTCTCGCGTCCTCATAATAGACGATGAATTGGCGCGGCTGGTGCTCACCGTTCTTCAACGGCTGGCACCACCCATTCACCGCTACAGCAGGGGCGAGGGCGGCGTCACGAAGGCCGCGCTCATAGCCGAGTTCCTCGATCGTGCGAAGTTGCTGTTGATGCCGTGACGTTTGCGCGTAGTATGCCTTGGCGCCGTCGGTCGTTTCCGTCTCCATGCGCTGCATCATTTCGTTGCAGTCGTCTTCAGCGCGGCGAAGTGCGGACAACAGGCTGCGTTCCGCCCCCATCTGGATTTGGCACGCCGGCTCGCACATCTCGTCACGGCCGAAATGGTTTCGGGCGCACCGTTCGTTGGTGAACACCTCATCGCAATGAAAGCAGCGCCACCCCTTCGCCACAGCAGGAACAGGCTGTGATGCGAGAGCGGCGAGATAGGCGCGGATGGCCTTTTCTGCGATGAGGTCGTGCCCGGCCTCTACGGTGTCATCCTGCCAATATCGGTCTATCTCGGCGGTGACGGCTGATGTTGCGGCGGCCAATCCTGCCGGGTTCAGGCTTCCCTCAGAGGGGGCAGATGTCGGGTCGGTCATGGCGATGTCCTCGCGGTGTAGAGCGACCTACGGGCAGGCATGGCCTTCGGTGCTGGCTTCTCGGGTTTTGGGAATGGAGCGGATCGGATGGACTGCTTCGGACGGATGGCACCAGACGCCTTGTCGCGCGCTCTATCAGCCTTCCTGGTGCGGCGGATGTCGTCTGCCGTCTTCTCGGCATGGCACACGCTGCAAAGAACCTGTGCGTTCGCCAGCACCGGCTCCCCGCCTAGAATGTCGGGCAGGATGTGATCAACTTCGCCCTCGCGCGGCTTAAGCGCCGCGGTGCACTTCTCACACTTGCCGGCGGCGCGAGCGAGCGCGGCCTGCTTCACCTTGCGGGAAAATTCGCGGCGGCTCACGCTGCAGCCCGTCCCATGTGGTTGGCCTGGCTGGTGAACCGGCCGTCGACAATCTCGATGATCTGGTCGCGGAGCTTTTCCCAATTCTCGCCGTCGCCGAGCAGGCGGTGGCAGATCGCGAACACGGCCCGCTCGAAAAACCGCAGGAACGCCGCCTGGTCCATGCTGACGAAGGCGATCGACTTCGGCACGTAATGCGGATTGCCCATGTGGTCGATCGAGGTCTTGACATGGCCGGTGGCGTATTTGATCCAGTCGAGCAAGGTTTCCTCGTCGCCCTCCCATGCGCCGCCGTCGATGACGTGGCGCATCAGCAGGAAGAGCATCCGGTGATGCCGGACGTTTCGCGGGGTGTGGATCTCGGTCAGGACCTCCTTGCCGCGCTTCATGGCTTGGAGCATCTCGACGCCGTCGAGGTCGCAGGGCACCAGGCAGTGCATGCCGGCGATGACGTCGTGGCGGAAGGCGGCTTTGGAGGTCATTCGCGCCAATCCCATAGACCTTGCGCTCCGCGCGCGGGAATCGAGGCAACCGGCTGAATGTCCAGCATCGGCCAGCCCCAATTGAACGTGCCGTCGCGGTCGCTGTCGTTACCTGCGTTGTCGCCAAATTCGACGGCACAGGCATCGCCGCGCTTCGGTTCGCCGACTACCGCCGTGCAGACGACGCAGGAGTGAGGCAACGTCAGCCCCTCCTTTGTGCCGAACAGCGTGTCAGGCGATTTCTTGAGAGCGTCCAGCACACGCTCGAGCACAGGCAGCGCCACATCCTTCCGCAGGCACGGATTGGTCATGTTCTCGTCGCCGTGCAGAGCCCGAATGAGAGCTCGAATCTCGCTCGCCTTGATCGGGCGCGCGCTGGCGTGGATGGCGAGGCGCTGGCCGATCAGCCACTTAGGCGGTTGCCAACCACGAAACTCATAGGGCTTTGCGCCGATCGCTATCAGCGTAGCCCAGGGCTGAAAGATGGTCAGCGCTTTCATGGCTTCTCGTCCTTTTCAGGTGTGCTTGCGTGCATGAACCCACCGAATAAAGCGGCTGCCAAGACCACGACGAGGGTTCCTGCGATTGGGCCGAATGTGGTGAAAAGCCACATTTGAGCCGTAACGATCATGATGACGACAACTGCCAGCAGAAGAGTTCCAAAAAACCCGACGAAGAATTTTTCTGATGCTGGGGTCATGCTGATTCCTCTGGCTTGATGGTCAGAGTCGTGACGCCAAGCGCCCGCACATTGCCGCGCCATCCCGAATAGGGGCTCATGACGATCGCCTCGCCGTCGGGATCGTAGTTCTCCAGCACATAGGCGGCAGCGATCAGCCGATCGGCAGGCACCACGCAACTCGTGTATCCACCGCCATGTTCCTTGGCGTGGGTTTCGGCACGCCGGTTTTCTGCCTTCACCACGGCTGTGGCCTCGACCATTTGCGCCAGCGAAACGCCTTCGAGCGAGCCGACCTTCGACGGCTCCGCCAGACCCATTGCAAAGAACGCACGGTAATTGATCGCGCCGACGATCTTCTCGGCCTCGTCATAGGTCATCGGATTTCCCTCACGCTGAAGCTTGGTCGTTTCTTTTTCTCGTCGACCTCGTCGCCGAGCACGAGCACAGGAAGCCGAAGCTCCTGCGCGTCGACCGACAGCGTCGGATGCGTCCAACTGACGCCCATGGGCAGGTCGCAGCGGAAGACGAGCGGCTGATCGCAGTTCATGCACTTGCCGGTGATGTCGGCCTGCTTGATCGTGTCGTCCTCGATCCGGGCGACCTTGACGTTGAACTGGAAATCCAGATGCGGGCATTGCGCGGAGCCGCTCATGCTGGCACCGCCGGTCTGGCGTTGTGCTCGACACCGTCGAGCAGGCGACCGGAGCGGGACTTACCGAGGCGGTAAACATCAGGCTCGTCGGCGCGGTGCATCTCCTCGCTCCGTCGCGGCGTGACTCGGCCATAATCCCAATGCGCCGGCTGACCCCAACTGTCGTCGTAGTATTCCGCGACTTCCTCGGTCCTGGTCGGCCGGTGATCGGCGCATTCTCCTGGTGCCCATTCGCCATTCTGCTTGTGGTGGTAGGCCACGCCGGCAGCCGCGCATTGATCGCGGATGTCTCTGAACCAGTCGGGATGCGTCGGCCGCGCCTTGTGCCCGCCCTGGTCGGTCTCACCTCCGGTGATGACCCAATCGATTCCGTCGATGTCGCCGCCGATCGGCCCTAGAAGCGGTTCGCAGGAGAGAAACGCGAATGCCGGATGCAGTTCTAGCCCCGCATCGCGCAGCGCCGGCACGTTGATATCGAACCGCTTCTGATCCTCGACCGTCGTGCCGATCGCCGCGTTGCGCGGCCATGGCAGATCGAAAGCCGAGCCGTACATCCGAACGATGTTTTGCGGACGCTTTGTGAGCAGAAGCCACACGAGGCTTCGCGTTGCTCGGATCAGTTCGAACAGATCGGTACGCCATGCAGTCGGCACTTGGTTATCGAACACGTCGGCCAGCGAGGAGCAGAACACGAATGGCCGGGTGCCGTCAGCGGCGGCCTTCTTGTTCCACCGAATCGGCTGTTGCCAGTTGCCGGCCGATGTGCGGACGCGCGTCCCGTTGCCTTGCCCAGGCGCGCCCCACTGGACGCGACCATAGCGCTTATCCATCATCGCTTCGGCATAGCAGCCGTCACAGGCAGGCGAGACTTTCGTGCAGCCGATCCACGGGTTGAAGGTGTGGTCGCACCACGAGATTGCAGTGATCTCTCCCATGTCAGCCCCCGTTGATCGGGTGCTGCTTCAAGGCAGCACGCTCTTCCTCGCTCATGCTCACCCGGTCGAAGTGGCGCGACATGATCGAAACCAGGCGGTCCCAATCTGGCGGAAACAGCGTCTCCTGCAGGTGGACAAACTCGGAGTGGACCTCGCCCCAATCGCCTTCGTCCTGGGCCTTGCTGAACCGCTCTTCGGCGTCTTTCAGCATGTCGTCGGGATTGGCGAACTCGGCCTTGGCCGGCGCCGTTGCGGCCTTCTTGGCGGCCGGCGGTGGCGGTGCGACGATCTCTTCCTCGACCAGTTCGCCAGTCTCGCCGTCGAAAACCTCGCCATCGATCTCGACGGGTTTCTCGGTCGGCGCGGCGATCTTCGCCGTAGGCGCTGGCGGCGGCGCAGGCGGCATCGTTGCCTCATGCTCGATGAGCGTGCGGCCTTCCATCTCTTCGGCCGCGTACATCGAGCCGACCTCTTCGGGGAAGGCTTTGCGCAGCGCGGCGGCCTCAACGCACTTGTCCAGCTGGCCGCGCGGGCGCTTGCCCCACATGTCGTTGGGAACCTCCATCTTGCCGAGCGAGGCGTAGGTTTCTTCCCAAAAAATCTTGGTGTGAAACGCCGCCTTCTCGCCATGGACCCAGCGGTAGACGACGACACTCGCCCACTCGGGATAGCGGACCTTCTTCGTGACGGTCTCGGTGCCGACCTTGCGCTTGTTCTCCCACTTGTCCTTTTCGCCGGTGAACTCACGCTCAATCATCGGCCCGAAGATCACTTCGTCTATGCCGCCATAGTCGCCGGTGCGCGCCGCCGTGGTGCGGATCTCGGATATTCCAGGCCAAACCGATTCGACCATCCTGCCGAGCGCTGCCGACCACATGGGCACAATGTGTACCGGCTTTTTGTAGATATCGAGCTTGCGGGCGCGGCAGTAGGATAGCGCCATGGAGATGGCCTCGACGGTCTGCGCCGCCGGGAATATCTGGTCGACGAGAACCCGCCACTCAGCGGCCCCGATTTCGAACTCCTTGGCGAGCGACGCGGCGATCGGCAAGCGGGAAGGCTGAAGGACAGTGACGGCGTTCATTGTTGCGGTTCCTCTCGCAGTGGCGGGTTTCAGGCGGCAGCCTGGTCGGGATGATTTTTCGCGTAATGGATCGCCGGCTCGGGCAGTTGGCCGGCCGCGTGCATCCGCTTGAATATCTCGGCGGTGACCCGCATATCGCCGCCGGCAGAGTGCGGCGCATCGTTCACAAGGCCGAAGTGGACGCAGACGTCATCGAGCTTTGGAAAGCCGCCTTTGCCGCTCGCCTTCTTGACGCCAAGCTTCATGCTGGACCGCATCAGGCAGATGTTGGGCGTCCGCTCGAACATGTCGTCGCGGCCGGCGCGCCGGAGCTCTCCGCGCATTTGCTTGCAATCAAACTGAGCGTTGTAGGCGACGACGACGTAGCCCTCGTCGATGATCCGTTGCCACTCATCGAGTACTTGCGCGACCGGTACGCCGTTCTCTTCCAGGAACCCGGTGGTCAGGCCATTGGCGGCGGTCGCCTCGCTGGTCATCTCCCAGCCGTCCGGCTTCACGTAGAGCCGCACGTCGCGTTCCTCGACAAGGTTTTCGTCGAGCAGGATGACACCGAGCTCAGCGAGCCGCGGCTGGCTCGGATCATCGGCAGGCACAGGCTTGCCGTCGGCATCCTTGTAGCGAAAGAACCCGTTTGTCTCGACGTCGAAGATTGCATATTTGGTCATGCGGCTGCTCCTGATGGCCCTTGTGGGCGGGGTTGAAAGTTCAGAAAGGGAGATCGTCGTCGGGGTCCGTCGCGGCGACAGGTGCCGGGTCAGGTGGTGGCTCGACAGGCTCGGTAGATGGCGCGATCGGCTGCGGCTCCATCTCGGCAGGCGCAGCATCGAGATCGAGGCGCTGCACCTGCGGCGCATACCAAGTCGCGTAATTGCCGTCGCCGAACGACACCCAAAGATGATCGTCGATGGTCGCCAGCACCGTTGCATGAGTGGTAGACTTATCGGGGCGCCACACTGTGTCGCCGACGACGATGTCAGGGCGAACCATGGTGAGGTCTGAAATCTCGACAAAAATGTCGCTGTACGGCTCGATCCGAACCTTGATTTTGCCTTCGTGGATGTAGTTGCCGTTGATCACGCCTTGGATCGACACGCGGTCGAGTTTGCGAAACTTTGCCATCACGCGGCCTCCTCATGCCGATCTTCCACGACCTTCATTCCGGCCGGGATTGTTGCGTCCTTGGTGTTGGCGAGGCGGTGCGCGAGGACCTCGACGGCCTCGCGAATGCCGGGTTCGTCCTTCAGCGCGTCGAGCAGCGCGTAAAAGTCGGTGATCTGCGCCTTGTAGTAGCGGCGCTGGTTGGCAGTCAGCGATCGGCCGGCGGCGCCGCCGACCTTGGCGAGGACCTGCTTGGGCTGGACCTGCTTGACCTCGATCTCCTCGATCGGCGTGGCGGTGAGTTCGGCCTGCTCTTTGGCCCGCCTGTTCAATTCGGCCTGCTTGACCGCGGCCTCCTCGATCGCGATGGCCTCGAGGCGCGCCTGTTCGGCTTTGAGGAAATTCGTCACCTTGTCGGCGCCGAGCTTTATGCCGTCGGCCGCCGCCTTGATCGACGGATTGAAAGCAGCATCGACGATGCGCCCGCCTTCCAGCCAAGGCTTCTTGGCGACCTCATGTTCCTTCTCGCCGCGCGATTTCAGTGCGCGCAGCCGGTTGACGCACTCGCCAACCTTCTCGGCCGTATCCTTGTCGGTGACCGGCTTGGCGGTCAGTGTGCGCAGCAGCGCGTTCTCGGCCTTGACCTGTTCGGCGATGTCATGGCCGAGCGGCGGCCCGCCATTGTCGCCAGCGGCCACAGGCACGCCAGGCACGCGCACGGATGGCGCGTTGGCGACTTCCTGCGGCGCTGGCGCCGGTTCGGGCTCCTTGGGCGGCTCTACGACCTTCTCGACCTTGCGCGCCGGCTTGCCGTCGCTCCATTCGCCGGTTTCGAACGCCTTCAGATATTCGGCGTGCTCGACCGCGACGCAGTGAAACCAGCCGGAGCCCTCGAAATCCCAAAACTTGTCGGTCTTTTGCTCGATCGGCTTCTGTCGCCCGATCTTGAGCAACAGCAACGTGTCGTCGGCGTTCATCCACATCGCCACCGGATAGTCCGGCTTGGTCTTGGCGGCATTCATCCGGTAGAAGCCGGCGAGGTCGCGGCGATCGGTGTCGCGGGCGTTGCAGCCCGGGTTCACAAGCTCTTCGCGCCAATAGGCGTAAAAGTCGGTCATGCCGCCATCCTCCTGATTTTCCTGTCGTCGTAGATTGCGAGCCACCACGCGATGATTGCGGCCCGGTAGGGCTCGCCGACGCGCTGGTCGTTCGGGTCGCTGGCCTCGCGCTCGATCCAGCGCAGGCGCTGCGTGTGGTCGCCGAGGTAGATCATCATGCGGAAGGCGTCGGCGATCTGCATGTCGACCGCGTAGGAGCCCGTCGAGCCGGTCGGCGGCACATCTGCGTGCCACTCCGACCACGTCGCCAGGGCGTCGATGATGCTGGGTTCGGTCATGCGCGTGCGGCCTTCCTGTCGTTCTGCCGGGCGGTGTCGCGCGCCGCACGAATGGTGCGGTCGACCTGGTCCTCGCCGACGGTCAGAAGGTTGGAGATATCAGCGGTGCAGAACTGCCCGCTCGACCACAGGACGATTGCCGCCATGGCGAGATCACCGGAGAGGAATCCGCCAGACGGGCGGTCTTTGCAGCGGCAGGCGCTCACGGCTTTGCCCTTTCGGCCAGCATGGCGTCGGCGTAGGCGTAGGCCCGCTCGGCGCTACCGATGATCGACGGGCGGCAATTCGGCGTTGCTGCGAGATCACCCGCAAGCGCCTGCCCAGCGAACCAGTCACGAAGGCTCATGCCAAAGCAGTGCATCGGGAGATCGTAGGACGGGTGATCTTCCGTAGAAGGGAAGGCCGGCCCACCGTTGTCGCGCGACGCGGTCATCAGATCAGCCCCTTATCGAGGGCAAGCCGCTCGGGCATGGTGATGGTCACGAAATTCTTGTGGCCGTCGTTGCTGATTTCGATCTGAGACTTCGGCAGCCAGACTGCATCCGCGCGGTGTGCCGTCTCCGACACCAAGACCGCCTTATCCGTCTCGGCATGTCGCACCATGGCAATGTCGACGAGGTCAGATTTCATGGCTGCACCGGCTTCGCGATGTTCGTGATGAACTCGGCTATGCCGCCGCCACCGGGTCCGAACGCCTTCTCGATCGCCTCGCGCCCGATGGCCTTTCGTGCCGCTTCGATGCCTTCCGGCGTCGTCATGTCGAAGGTGGCAATCGGCTTTGGGCCGTCCGGAAACTGACGCTTGTATTCGGCGTTCGCCTCACTTTCGCAGTAGAGGCAGCCTCTGCCGCGGCAGAAACGGCAGTCACGGTAACGCTTCCCATCGAACCTCATCAGAAAATGTCCTCCGGCCAGTCGCGCTCGCGCTCCCGATCGTCGCGACGCGCCTCCATGAGTGCGTCAGGGTCCGGCTGGCTCTCTTCCCAAGCGCAGACGCCTGCGCCTTCCATGTCGCATTGCGATTGGTGCCAGGCCCCACACTCAGGGCAGATCTTGCCGCCTCTGGATTCGTGCTCCTCTTCGGGGCACATCAGCTTCCAAGCGTCGTAGCCGGGGAGGTTCATCACAGCTTCTCCCTATCGCGATAGTCGGAATAGCCGTCGGGGCTGTGCTGGAAGTCGACGAGGTCGTCGCGGCGCGTCACCTGCGACAGCGCGAACTCACCATCGGCATAGGCGACGAAGGCTTTAAGCACCGCGAAGTCGGCAGGGTTTAGCATCTGCGCGAAGCGGTTGCCGCCATGGACCGATGCGGAAATCTTCCCGGCGGCACGGGCCATCGCTGTCAGGCGTTCGGCCTTCTGCTGCCCGAAGTCGATGACGCTCGGAGCGATGTTGATGGACGGCGCGGCGCACTTCGCCAGCGTTTGGGAAAGCAGTGTGACCTGGGCGGCGATAGCGTTCATGTCCGGCTCCGTTGTGTGGAGCCATTATGCACGCCATAGCGTACACGTCAACGGGCATCGCAAAAAATCGTACGCCATGGCGTGCAAAATTTCTTGCACGAACCGATTTAGTTCGGTACATTAGAATGAGCGTAGGAACCGGCCGATTCCGTTTACTGTTGAACGGCTGGGATTGTGGAGGAAGGTGCGTGCAGAACGTATCGCCCAGCGAACGCCGCCGCAGGGCGGTCGTGCTTCGCTTCATGTTCGAAATAAGAAGCGCATGGATAGAGGAGGGGGATCCTGTCGACGTGACATGGATCATCCTTGCCATCCATCTGGGCCAATACGAGGGGCGCCCGCTTTCCGTAAGCGACATCGCCACCCTCACGCTTATCCCCAGGACGACCGTCCATCGACACGTCAATGAGCTCAAGGCTCAGGGGCGGGCGAATGTCATCCGAATCGGGCATCGAACCGTGCCGATCATGATTTCACCGGAGCGGAAGCCAGCCTTCTTTGAGACGCTGATCGCCGCGATCAAAAGGGCGGCCGACCTACTGTCTAGTTTGGACACTTAAACGATATGAAACCGGGCGAGAACCGGTTACAAGCGGCGGTTTTGGCCGTCTGGCGGGGAAAGCATGAAAAAGACATTAGAAGCCTTTGCGTTGTTCACGCGACTTCAGCCAGGGGATCAGCAAATCATCCTTGTGGAGCTTCGTCGTCTGGCGGCGTTGAAGGCATCTTCTTCAGCAAACCAAGAAGGCTGTCCTTCGCCTCTTCGTCGAGACGCGAAAACAGAACCAGCATCTCTTCTGCTTCTGCCGTCATTCGAGCCCCTGTGAAAATATAGGTTATGCTGACGCCGAGCGCCTTGCACAGCTTGGCGACGACATCGGCCCCCGGCGCCTTCCCGTTCTTCATCATCTGCTGCACATAGTTGCGGCCCTGCTTGGCCTCGAGGCTGATTTCGCGGTACGACCGCCCGCCATTTTTGGCTGTCTCGATCGCGTCCCGTAGCCGTCCCCACCATTCATCATCATCGTTAGTCATTCATTATCTATAATCAAATTCACGCCGAAGCGTGTGCACTTTATTTCGTTCGCTCCAACCGTGTTGACAGCGTACGCTAAAGCGTGCTAATTCTCGCGGCATGGCTAAATCGCTCATCTCCGAAATCGAAACTTTCATGACCGAGACCGGCCTGTCCGCGTACCGGTTCGGCATCCTGGCGGCCAAGAATGGCCGGCTGGTCGAACGGCTCCGCAATGGCGGCCGCATCTGGCCCGAGACCGAATTGGAGATCCGCGCCTTCATGATGTCGCGTCGCCGCGACAAGCCGACCGCGCCATCCCAGGAGCAGGCAGCATGAGCCGCAAACCCAAAATCACACAGGGAGCAGACGACGTGACGACCACATCGCAAACCGTCGCTGCCGGCCAGTTGCGCGCCTTCGTCGATCGCATCCTCCGGCTGCGCGAAGAGCAGGACACGATCGGCGACGACGTGAAGGAAGTCTACGCCGAGTTGAAGGGTGTCGGCTTTGATCGCACTGCTGTCGGCGCTCTGGTCACTGAGCTTCGCCGCAAGGCCAAGGACGGCGAGGCCGCGATGCTCGAGCGCAACGCGATTCTCGACCTCTATCGGACCGCTTACGATGCAGCAGCTGCCAAGCCCTCGCATACGCATGCGTATGCGCGCACGAGGGGCGAAGGCAAAAAGCCAGACCTGAAGGTTGTCGGGAAGCCCGCCGATGGCGGCGCCGACATCATGATGAAGCACACCAACATCGCGTCCGACCTGCCGCCTCACGACGCTGAGACGGGCGAGATCTTCGAACAGCCGGAAACGGCTCAACCGGCGTCCATGGTGGTAGACGGGGACAGTGCGGAGGGCGACGGTCCTTTCCAAGCCAGTCTGTCGACATTCCACCCGGAGGATAGTCAGGAAGGCGAGAGCGACGGCTCGAACCTTCCGTCCTCCGCAGCCATTCCGTCGCAGACCCAAGCAGACGATGCCGTGCCGTCTGGCGACCAGAGCACGGCCACCATTCCCGAAGCGAAAGCCTCCGAAGACAACGGTGGGACCAGCGCCATTGAGGGCGCCCCCATGACGGGAGAGGCAAGTAGGCTGAGCGTCGGCGGCGGTACCGACGCAACCAATTCCGAAATTAAACCTGACCCGTCCCTTTCGGGGGCTCACGACGGCGAGCCCAAGCCAAGCCCGGCACCGAGCAGCGCTAAAAGCGAGGGTGCCAATAGCCTCGTCGGTCAGGTCGGCGAAGAGCCGGGTAGTCATGTCGGGAGCAATGCCGGGCAAGCCGTCACCAAAACATCCGACGCAGATGTCCCGGCCTTCCTGAAGGTAGGCTTGGCGAAGTCGATCGCCGCGCTGCGTCCACATTGCCTCAACCCTTCGGAGTGCGCCGGCTACGGCCGGGTGCACTGCCACAAATGCACGACCGCCATGGAGGCCAAGTCGTGATGTCATTCCTGCCGCCGCATCCCCCCGCCCAACCGCCCGCGACGGCAGGAGTCCGCGGGAACGCCGAGACGCTGACCAACCCCTGTCACTCCGGCGTTCCCGCTTCCACCTTCAACCAGAGGAGGGGACGACTCCCGGCTGAAGTCCTTGTTTTCGTCCTGCGGTGCGCACCTTCTGACAATGCGCATCGCAATATCACCGAACCTCTCCATCGCCATCCAACTGTTGTTCCTGTTCTTGGAGGCCATACCCATGCATCCGTTACGTGCATGGCAGTCCCGTGTTTCCCGCGTTGCTGCCAACCAGAACCCGCCGCTTTTTTCGCTTCGGGTGATTTCGAACCGCGAGGATCCACGAGATCAATCGTGGAGCGAAACCGTGTTCATATCTGCCCAATCCAATCCGCAGACTTGCGGGAACCTTCCCGCAGAGTTGTTCGACCTGGCCGGCCTCATCGGCTGGCTTCGGTGCAAATTCCCGACCTCGACCGGCTATCACGTCGAAGCCATGACCGGCATTTCCAGTGCCAGCGTCGACAACTGGCTGCAGCGACGATCACGCCCGTCGGCCGAGCATTTCTCCCTGTTGCTGTGTGTGTACGGACCGTCGCTGTTCAAGGCGGCGGTCAGGCGACCGGCTGAGTGGGTCGATCGGGCCGTCGAGGCTGAACGCCTCGTCGAGATCGATCAGGAGTTGACCCGGCTGACGTCCGAGCGGGCCACACTGGTGAGGTAATCCGGCAACCTTCGATGCCGGTTCAACGTGAAAGAGGAACACGGCATTGACGTTAAGCAGGCTTACCATCGTCGAAGCACTCGGAAGCCGTGGCGGCCACCATATGGTCGCCTGCTCTTGCGAGTGTGGCTCGAAGATAACGCTTCGCCGGTCATCGGTTGTGAGCGGCCACACCCTGTCCTGCGGTTGCTTCAAGCGCGATGCATTAATTGAGCGACAGACTGTCGATGGTCTGTCCCGCGATGCCCGCTACTCCATCCTGCAAAATGCGATCGGGCGCTGCTTCGACACAGAGAACCCAAGGTACGCCAACTATGGCGGACGGGGCATAACGGTCTGTGACCGCTGGCGCTTTGGCGAAGCCGGTCGGACCGGTGCCGAATGCTTTTGCGATGACATGGGCGAGCGGCCGACAGCCGGTCATTCGCTGGACCGGGAAGACAACGACGGGCCGTATTCGCCCTCGAACTGCCGGTGGGCGACTAGGACCGAACAGCAGAGGAACACGCGATCCAACGCCGTATTTCTCTACAGCGGCGCGCTGCGGTCCTTGGTCGAAATCTCCGAACTGTGCGGCATCAACTACCAGACACTGGCAACCCGCCTCCGTCGCGGATGGTCCCCGTCACGCGCCTTTTCCACCCCCGCAAATCGATAGGAGGCTACCATTAAATCACTCATCCAGATTATCCGAGAGGCCGACCGCAAGAAGTTGGTCGACGACGCCGAAGACGCGCTCGCCGAGATCCGCAACGCCATCGACCAGCATGGCGGCAGCGGCGAGATCACCATCAAGCTCAAGCTGAAAAAGAAGGGTGATGCCTTCATCTTCGGCTCGGAGCTCAAGTTCTCCGTGCCGCAGCCGCCGCGCGTCGAGAGCATCTTCTTCTTCGACCAGGACGAAAACGAGTTCACGCGCAAGGACCCGCGTCAGCCCGAGATTCCCGTCGTCGTCGAGGCGGACTTCAACAACCGACGCAGAAACCCGCAGGAGTAGGAAAATATGGATTTCGAGACTGACAACGCACAGAACACCGGCGCCATAGCGGCGGCGATCCGCGCCGGCATGGGGCTGGTCACGCCAAGGCAGATCACGCTGCCGGACGGCGGCTTTGGCTTCATTATTCCCGAGGGCTTCGAGCTCGAAAAGGTGGCTCCGCTGCTTCCGCCGCTGACCGGCATCAAGGCGACGCCGCGCATGGACGACGCCGAGAGCTTCGTCAACTACATCAACCGCTACAAGACTGGCGCATCGGTGATCTTCGCCGACCTCAAGACCAACCTGATGACTGCCGTCATCGACTACCATCATGGTTCGACGAGCAACCAGGCAGGCGGCGAGGATGCGGCCAAGGATACGCTCGGCCGGCCCGACTACACCACGCACCGCGTCGCGCATCCGTGCCCGTGGACGATCGAATGGGCGCGCTGGCGGGCCGTCGACGGCCAGAACATCAAGCAGGCCGATCTCGCCGTGCTGCTCGAGGAAATGCTCTACACGATCGCCGCACCCGAAGGCGGCGCGCTGCTCGAGATCGCGGCCGAACTGAAGGTCGAGCGCGAGGTCAAGTTCAAGCAGGGCACCAAGCTTGCCGACGGTACGGTTTCGATCGGCTACGAGGAAACCGACCAGACCTCGACCAAGAACGGCAAGATCACCGTTCCAGACCTGATCACTATCGTCTGCCCGGTGTTTCAGGGCGGCGAGGTCCGGCAGTTCCAGGCACGGCTTCGCTACAAGATCGACCGCGGCGAACTGACCTTCAAGATTGCAATCATGAACCGCCAGATCGGCGAGCAGGCTGCGTTCCAGAGCGTCGTCTCGGCCGTGTCGGACGCCACCGGCCAGCCGGTGTTCTACGGCGCCCCGTGATCGGATCGATCAAAGACATCCTCGCCCGCATGGAAAAGGCGGGCGGGGATCTGGATGGCGAGGCGCGGCGCTTCGTCGAGGGACAATACGGGGACGAAGATGCGGATGATATCGACGAAGGCCGTCGCGTTCACAACGCTCGGTCTTGTGGCGTGGGTCGGCCTGGTCGGGCTGGCCATCGTTTTCGGGACACGGCCAGCGGAACCTCATGAGGCCACGCCGACGGCGGCAGCGCCGCAAGGCTGGACGTATCCATTTTCATGCTGCAGCGGCTACGACTGCCGCGAAGTCAAGGACGCCGCCATCATCGAGGGCGCCCGCGGCTACGAAATCCGCCTCACCGGCGAACTCATCCCGATGACAGACCCGAAGGTCAAGCCCAGCCCTGACGGCAGGTTTCACCACTGCACCCGGGCTGGCGCGGCCGACGGAAAGACCATCTGCCTTTTTGTCCCGCCGAGGGGGTTCTGATGGCCCAGGCCCGCTCAAAACCCTTTCTGACCCGAGAGCAGGAACAGGCGCTCGCCATCCGCTGGCGCGACCATCGCGACGAGGCGGCGCTGCACCAGATCGTCGAGGCGCATCGGCCGCTTGTCCTCAGCATCGCCAAGAAATTCGCCAGATCGCCGGTGCCGAGCGAAGACCTGATTCAGGAAGGCAATATCGGCCTGATGATCGCGGCCAAGAAATTCCAGCCCGAGCGCGGCCTGCGCTTTTCCACCTATGCGCAATGGTGGGTCCGCCACGAAATCACCGACGCCGTCCTTCGCGGCACGACGGCGGTCAAGCCGCCGCTCACCAACAAGACCAGGGCGATGTTCTTTCAAGGCCATCGCATCGTGCATGAACACTCGATCGACGCGACGAACCGCATGAATGACGGCGAAGGCCAGGCTTACGCCAACATCCTGCCGGATACCGCGCCACTGCCCGACGCGGTCACTGAGGCCGCGATCGACGGCGAGCGCCTGTCGGCAAAGCTCGCCGGCGCGGTCGGCAAGCTCAAGGGCCGCGAGAAGGTGATCATCGAAGCCCGCTGGCTGTCCGAGGAAGGCTCGACGCTGGAAACCCTCGCCGGTCTGCTCGGCATCTCCAAGGAGCGCGTGCGCCAGATCGAGAATGTCGCCTTTGGTCGGCTGCGCAGCGTCATGACGGGCACGGCGGCACCATCTCGGCGGCGCTCGGTAGGGGCTGCCGGCTGATGGCGGTACAGATCCTGATAGGCGACGTCTTCGAGCAACTCCGAAAGCTGCCGGACAACAGTTTCGACTGTGTCGTGAACTCCCCTCCTTATTGGGGGCTCCGGGATTATGGGATCGAAGGCCAGATCGGGCTCGAGCCGACGCTCGGCGAGCATCTGGATACGATGGTGCGTGTCTACCGCGAGGTCCGCCGCGTCCTGAAGGCGCATGGCACGCTGTGGATCAACTACGGCGACTGCTACGCGACAACGCCAAACGGGCGCGCCGCGGTCGATGTTGAAAACGACGACCGGACGTTTCGCGACAAGCCGTTCTCGACGATCGGGCCGATCTATGACCCGAAGCACTCAAAGGCGAGGGGCGCGTTCTCTTCAGGTGATCGGCAATCCCATATCGAGAGCGGCGGGCGCATCGTTGCCGGCGGGTTCATGAAGCCAAAGGACCTGTGCATGGTCCCCAACCGCCTGGCGATTGCCCTGCAGGACGATGGTTGGTGGGTCCGTTCGGAGATCATCTGGAACAAGACCAACCCGAAGCCCGAATCGATCGCCGATCGCCCCGCTGCTGTCCATGAAAAGATTTGGCTGCTCACCAAGAGCGAAACCTACTATTTCAACCCGGAAGCGCTGAAAGAGCCCGTCACCGGCGGCGCTCACGCTCGACGGAAGGACGGCCAGTACAAGCCAGCGAAGGGTAGCACTGCCGGTCAGAACCGCGAAGGGACATGGGTGGAAACCTACGTTCCCGAGATGCGCAACGGCCGGAACGTCTGGACCTTCAATATTGAGGGGTTCCGCGAAGCGCACTTCGCCACATTCCCCCGCGAGCTCGCCCGCCGATGCATCGGCGCCGGTGCACCACCGACAGTCTGTGCTTGCTGCGGCGCCGCGCGTGGCTGTGGCCCTATCTGCGACGTCTACGGACGCGCCCCGGCTCAGATCCTCGACCCGTTCGGAGGGTCCGGCACGACAGCTATCGTCGCTGCCAGCTTCGGGCATGACTGCACGCTGATCGAACTAAACCCCGAATACGCAGAGATTGCTCGCCGCAGGATCGGCGGCCTTTCACCAACAGCGGAGCGCGCAGCATGAGCACCGGCATAAGAGGCTACACCGACGCTGAAATCGTCAGTATTGAGGAATGGCTGAAAGAGGGCCTGTCGGCGTTGAAGATCGCCGCCGAGTTCAGCGCCGCGCACGGCAGGGACGTCTCGCGCAACGCGATCATCGGCATCGTCCACCGCAACAAGACGCTGAACAAGATCGGGCTGCCCGGTCCCAAGGCTGGCAGGAAGGGCGGGCGGCCTAAGAAGGCCAAGCCGGAAGGCTGGAAACCATCGCCCTACCAACTTCCAGGCCGCATCCATGCCCAGGCCGTCACCGCCCTCGATACCGAGCAGGCACCCGCCACCTTCGAATACCGATCGCCGCCAACATACCATCCGCGACGCACGGCAGAGCCGCACCTGGTCGGCATGCGCTTCGTCGACTGTCTGTTCGATCGCTGCCGCTGGCCCGTCGACATGAGCCTCAACACCCCGGCAACCAGCCAGTCGCTGGTCTGCGGCATGCCGGTCGGCAAGCTTGAGAGCTACTGCCAATGCCACCAGGCGCGGCTGGTGAAGAACAAGGAAGCCGCATGAACCCTTACTTGATCACCGGCCCGGCGCTGATCTCGTTCTCTGGCGGGCGCACGAGCGCCTTCATGCTGCATGATATCCTGCGGGCACATGGCGGCAAGCTGCCCGGCGACGTCGTCGTCGCCTTTGCCAACACCGGCAAGGAGCGCGAGGAGACGTTGCGCTTCGTCCATGAGTGCGGAAGCCGGTGGGGCGTCAAGATTCATTGGCTTGAGTGGCGCAAGGGCGTGCCAGCCTTCGAGGAAGTCGGGTTCAACAGCGCCTCTAGGGATGGCGAGCCTTTCAAGGCTCTAATCGATTGGAAACAGCGGCTCCCAAACTCGTTTGAGCGCTGGTGCACCGAATTTCTAAAAGTCAGGACGCTCTTCGCCTTCGCCCGCTCGATTGGCTTCAAGGATGGCCACTACGCCGAGGTTATCGGCCTTCGCAACGACGAGGGCCATCGCATCCTGAAGGCTTTGGAAAACGCCAATTTCATCAAAAAGAAAGGTGTCCAAGTCCCGCGTGTACCCCCGCGTCAAGTGGTATTCCCACTGGCAAGGGCCAAGGTGACGAAGCCAGATGTCATGCGGTTCTGGTTGGGCGACAACACGGACCCGCTCAACCTTACCGGCCCGTTGCCACAAGGTTTTGACTTGGGGCTGCGCGACTATGAGGGCAATTGCGACCTCTGCTTCTTGAAAGGCAAGGGCATCCGCAAGCGCATCATTCGCGATGACCCCAGCCGGGCGCAATGGTGGTCCGAAAATGAGAGCCGCCACAGGGGTAAACAGGAACGGGGCTGGTTCGACAAGCGAGACAGTGTCGCAGCCTTGGTCGAGGAGGTCCGTCGTTCTCCCGATATGTTCGATGAGTTCGACCTCGAAGAACACGACGTCGAGTGCGGCCTTCATTGCGCGGCGGAAGCCGCATGAGCGAACCCATCACCTACGCGATCAAGCTCCACTGCATCCGGCAGATGATCGTCGCCAAGAACCAATGGCTCGAGAAGTTCTCGACCGGCCGCGACAAGCGCCCCGACTACGAGGTCGAGGCCAAGCGCCATGAGGTCATCATCCTCCGGACGATCGAGGAAGACTACCGCGTCGCTGTTGATGTCGAAGCGGGGAGGGCGGCTTGAACCATGTGGCTCTACGTCCCGAACGTCTCGACATCCTCTCCATCTGCACCGGCGGCGGCGGACTCGATCTCGGCGTCGGACTGGCAATTCCAGGCGCTCGCAGCGTCGTGCTCGTGGAGAGGGAAGCTTTCGCCTGCGCGCAACTGGTTTCAGCGATGGAAGCGGGACTCCTGCATCAAGCTCCTATTTGGAGCGATGCCAGAACCTTCGACGGCCGGCGCTGGCGTGGATGCGTGGACGGCCTCATTGGCGGCATCCCGTGCCAGGCTCATTCCCTTGCCGGAAAGAAGCGAGGCAGCCTCGACGAGCGCGATCTCTGGTCGCCGGCCCGCCGCATCATCGTCCAGGCACGACCGTGGTTCGTCCTCATCGAAAATGTCGGCGGCATGCTCTCGCCGGGGGATGACGACATCGCTGGCGCCGAAAGGGTATGGCGAGACCTTCGCAAGCTGGGTTTCTCGGTTGAGGGCGGACTGTTCACGGCGGCAGAAGTCGGCGCGAGCCACGAGCGCGAGCGCATCTTCATCCTCGCAGTGGCCGACAGTCGCGGCGAGCGAGCCGCGGCAGGGCTTCCAGCGCCGGCCGGAAGGCATGGCATCCGACCAGAACCAGCAATCGCTTACAACGGCGGCGATGCTCTGGTCGACGCCGCGCGCGACGGACGGCGAGAAGGGCGGGCCGAACCAAAGCTTTCGCAACCACACGGGTCTGCCGCTGCCTTCCCAGGCTCATCAATGGACGACACCACGAGCCATCGAGGGCGAGAAGGGCGGCCAGTGGCAGAACGCCAACAAGCAGCAGACGAAACAGACGTTGACGCTCACGGGGCAGGCGCAGGCTATCTATTCCCCCCTGGCCCAAGTGACAGTGAAAACTGGCAAGCCGCACTCGAAAGAGCGCCGGAGCTTGAACCCGCTTTTCGTCGAGTGGCTGATGGGCTGGCCTCCCGGCTGGACGTTGCTCGCGTGGACCGACTTCGGATGCTCGGCAACGGCGTTGTGCCGCTACAGGCGGCGTATGCGGTTCGCACTCTCGCAACTCGCCTTGCCGGCCGAGGCTCCGCCGGCGCAACTCGCCTTGTTCGGATGATGGAGGACCAGGCATGAGCAGCCGCGCATGGACATGGCGGCACGCGATCACGCAGTCGGACCTTCCGGCTACGACCCGCCATGTCTTGCTGACGCTGTCGTGCTTCATGAACGAAGTCGGCGAGGGCTGCTACCCGACGCAGGATGACCTCGCCAAGGCGACTGGCCTGACCGAGCGGGCGGTCAGAACGCACACAGAAATCGCCGTCGAAAAGGGCTGGCTGAAGCGTCAGGAGCACGGGTTTCGCGGCCAGAAATGGAAAAATTATGAATATTCCGCGCTTTGGCCGGACCCACAAGATGTTGGAAAAGGACCGGAACCACGTTCCGCACCTTCTGACGAAGCACCGGAACCTCATTCCAAAGCACCGGAACCACGTTCCGCCAAGGACCGGAAGGACGTTCCGCCTACCAGTCCAGACTATTCCAATACCACTCCACCAGAGCGCGCGAGCGCGCCGTGGGAGGGGGATTTCAATTTGTTTTGGGAAGAGTGGCCTGTCCTGCTTCGTCCCGACAATCGTCACCACTGCGCCGGCATCTTCCGCAACCTTTCGGAGGAAGCGCGCGCCGCGGCGATCGCCCAGGCTGCGAACTATCGCAAGCTGATGGCCTGCCGCAAGAAGCCGCCGCGCATGGTCACGTATCTGCGCGAGCGGCTGTTCGCCGAGCTCGACGGCTCGCCGGCCTTCGACGACGAGGGAAGGTTCATCATCACCCCCGACCGGCCGGAGTGGTCGGCATGGCTCGGCAACATTCGCTCCCGCTTCGGCGAGCGCGGCGTTCAGTCGATCGTCAAGGGCGGACGTTACCTGGCGCCATCCCGCTGGCCCGATGCGAAGGCACAAGCAGCAGCATGAACAACGAGGAAAAATTCATGAAAGCCCCACACTGGTACGTGATCCGCCCGACGTTTCGCGGCGAGATCCGCTGCGCCGACGAGATGAAGGCGGCAGAGATCGAGTATTTCCTGCCAATGTATGGCCGCTGGACGCTGGTCCGCCACACCAAGGGCCGCCGCAAAGAGGTTCGGCTGCCGTTGCTGCCGGGTTATCTCTTCGGCCGCCTGTCCGGCGACGATTTCACCAAACTGCACGACCGTCGCCACTTCCGTCACTTCGATGCGATCGTGAAGCCGCTCAACGCGCCGCGCCCGGTCTTTGTCGACGACGCGAAGATCGAGCAGCTGCGCGCCGAGTGCGAGGCCGGCAGGTTCGACCAGGGCAAGGCTCGCAGCGGCGAGGGCTATCTGCCCGGCGACCGCATCCTGATCAACGAAGGACCGCTCGCCGGCACATGGGCGACGTTCAAGGACGGCAAGACCAAGCCTGGCTGCGTCCGCGTCATCATCGACCGCATGTTCGGCAAGGACACCGTGACGCGGATCGAGGAAGCCTTCATCGAGGCGGCGTGATGGCAACCGAAGCACCCCAAACCGACAGCGTCGTCGCGGCGGTCCGCGCTGACCTGCTGCGCCGCTCCGAACTCGGAATCGCCAAGTACGGCGTCACCCTCGACCGTACTGATCTCAACCTGCGCGACTGGCTTCAGCACGCCTACGAGGAAACCCTCGATCAGGCCAACTATCTGAAGCGCGCCATCATCGAATTGGAGACGACCAATGGATAACGCCCCATCCCGAGCAATGCCCCGCTACCAGTGCCACAAGAAGGTGAGAGCCTTTAAGATCGCCAGTGTGATCCTCTCTGACGCCGGCATCGTCACCAAGATCATTGCTGTCGGTGACGAGCGTCGTAAGCCCTTGGCGGTTCCGAATGACTGGCACAAGCGCTACGCCGGCACCGACACCGATAAGGGATACTTCGTCTTGTACGATGGCGGATATGCGTCATGGTCTCCGTCGAAAGAGTTCGAGGACGGCTACACGCTCATTGAATAGCCAAACCCTTGCAGCACAACGCAAATCAGTTTAATTCTCCGATCGGGACGACTTGCTGACCAGACCGCAGCCCTTCGGGGCCGAGCGACTAGCGTTTGTCCCCATCGGGGTTGAGCGCGCTCTCCCGGTGGAAGCGAAGCCATTTCAGCATCAGCAGAGCGCCGGCACACTCCCCCGGCCGCGACCACGTCCGTTTCCGGTGTTCGGCGCGTGGATGGCGAAACGCGAAACCGGCGGCACGGTTCGCCAACAGGCGGCCACAAGCCCGACAATTCGCCCGAGTGGGCAACCAGTTCCCGACCGCGTGCGGGTCATACATGCGGAACGCCTCAAACCCCATGGAGACTGCAATGCGAATATCCCGCATGCTTATGCCGTTCGCGTGCCTGGCCACAGCCATCGCGCTTTCGTTCTTCGCTGCCCCGTCCGCGAACTTCGACTATGGCGAGCGCTACAGCGCCGTCTCGTGGCAGGCTCCCGACCTGTCGAGCGTGGTCGTCTACATCGTCGACCATGTCGCCATCGTCGCCGACGCCAGCGCGATCCGAACGCCGACCGACGCTCACAAGGCCGCTTACATCCGCGCCAACAACCCGCTCGCCACATGGCGCACCGCCGCAGACGTGACCTTCAATCACATCGATCCGCACATCGCGGCCGGCTGAACCGTAGTTCGTTGATCCCAAGCCCTCGCCAACCAGGCGGGGGCCTTTTCGCAGCAGCAGCACGCAACAGGAGAAGCACCAATGTTCACAGTCAAGCATGTCCAGAACGCCGGCGTCGGCCAGCCGATCGAGAACCTGTACGAGGGCGACCGCATCACGGTTCACCCCGCCATAGGCAATCTCGGCTCGCTCGAAATCCGCATGGGCGAGGATACCGTCGTCGCGGCCCTGTGGGGCGGTATCGCCTACGTCATGAATTCACACGGCAAGACCGTCGCCGTGCACCATCTGCCGCATCGTGGCAAGGTGAGCCTGCAGCGCGAGCAAACCGAAGACTTCGACCGCAAGACCGACACCAGCGGCGCCCCAGCCTCCATCGTGGTCTGACGCATCGTGTCTGATCTCACTCCAAAGCAGGTCCGGTTCGTCGAGGAATACCTGATCGACCTCAACGCGACGCAGGCCGCCATCAGGGCAGGCTACAGCGCGAAGACGGCGAAATCTCAGGGCCAGCGCCTGTTGACCAATGTTGACGTAGGTGCGGCGCTCGCTGAAGCGCAGCAGAAACGGTCGCTGGTCACCGGCATAACGGCCGAGCGCGTGCTGACCGAACTGGCGAAGATCGGGTTTTCAGACATCCGCAACGTCGTCCGCTGGCGTTCCAACGTCTCAGCGATGGTCGAGGATGAAGAGACGGGCGAGCAGCGGCTTGCCATCACCAATGAGGTCGCGCTGATCAACAGCGACGATCTTACCGACGAAGCGGCCAGTTGCATTTCCGAGATCAGCCAGACCGAAAAGGGCGGGCTCAAGATCAAGCTTCACGACAAGCGCGCGGCGCTGGTCGACATGGGTAAGCACCTCGGGCTGTTCGACGGCGACGGCAAGGTTCCTCCGGCCGTCAACGTCACGATCAACAACATCGATGTGCAGATCACCCAGGTGCGCACCGATTTGACGGAGATCTTCGGCGATGCTCTCCCGCGAGCTTCTTCCGACGACACGCCTCGGGTCAATTGAGTTCTACGGCCGATTCCTCGAGGCCGCAGCACGAAAGTCCGAGTTCCACCTGACGCAGGCGAAGCGCTGGCTGTGCCGGAACGATCTGTTCTACCTGCTCACCGTCGGCTGCAAGCGCAAGGACATCAATCGCGACTGGCTGTTTGCTCGCTGCCGCGAGGTCGAGCGCAACCCCAACGGCAACCTCGATCTGTGGGCCCGTGAGCACTACAAGTCGACGCTGATCACCTTCGGCCTGTCGCTTCAGGATATCCTCGCCAGCCATGGCGACGAGCCCGAGAAACGCTACGGCGGGCGCGAGGTCACGATCGGCATCCTGTCGTTCAACCGGCCGACGGCGAAAGCCTTCCTGCGCCAGATCAAGTTCGAGGCCGAGAACAACGAAGACCTCAAGGCGCTGTTCCCCGATGTGATGTGGGGCAACCCGAAGTTCGACGCGCCGAAATGGTCCGAAGATGACGGCCTGATCTTCATCCGCAAGACCAACCCGAAGGAAGCCACGGTCGAGGCGCACGGCCTGGTCGACGGCCAGCCCACCGGCAAGCACTATTTCATCCGGGTTTACGATGACGTGGTGACGAGGGAATCGGTCGGCACGCCCGACATGATCCTGAAGACGACCGCGGCGTGGGAGCTCTCGGACAACCTTGGCACCGATGGCGGCTGGGTCCGCACGATCGGCACCCGCTACCATCTGTTCGACACCTATGCGGTGATGGTCGAGCGCGGCATACCAGCCCGCACCCATCCGTGCACGTCGGACGGCTCGGAGGATTTCACCAAGGCGGTGCTGCTCTCGTCGACCGCGCTGTCAGACAAGCGCCGGATACAGGGCCCGTACACCTTCGGCGCGCAGATGCTGCTCAACCCGACCGCCGACCGGCAGCAGGGCTTTCGCGAGGAGTGGCTCAAATACTGGCCGGCGACGAGGGCGCACAACCTCAACGTCTACATCCTGGTCGACCCAGCTTCGAAGAAGAAGAAGACCAGCGACTACACCACCATGCTGGTGATTGGGCTGGGCGGCGACGGCAACTTCTACGTCCTCGACATGGTCCGCGATCGCCTCAACCTGACAGAGCGGCAAAAGACGCTGTTCCGCCTGCATCGCCAGTGGCGCCCGCGCAGCGTCGGCTACGAAGAATACGGCCTGCAGGCCGACATCGAGCACCACAAGTCCAAGATGGACGACGAAAACTACCGGTTCGAGATCATCGAGCTTGGCGGCAAGATGGCCAAGGAAGACCGCATCAAGCGCCTGGTGCCGAAGTTCGAGAGCGGCCAGTTCTATCTGCCCGAGAGCGTGGTCAAGACCGACTACGAGGGCAAGGCGGTCAATCTGGTCCGCACCTTCGTGCAGGACGAATACATGGCGTTCCCGGTCTGCGCCCATGACGACATGCTCGATTGCGCGGCGCGGATCCTCGACGAGGATTTTCCGACTTCCTTCCCGATGCCTGACGAAGAGGCCGAGATGCCGAAGTGGATGCAGGACATCGACATGGAAGCCCAAGCCGGCGGCGGCTGGGAAACAGCTTAATCAGGAGATAAGCGGCCTCGATGGCAATCGAACCGAAAAGCTACGACGATATTTTCGGTTCGGCATGGCATGCAAAAGGCAGTTTTCACAGCGCTGGCAAATCTGCCTTAGACGCAACGAAGATCTTCTCGCCACGGGTCAGGGCGTGCTTGTGGACGTAAGGTTCGACCGCCGTGTATTCGCTCAATGCAAACCCGGCATCGGTGATCCGGGCGCGGATGTCTGAACCGAAATAGCGCACATGATCGAACTGCCCATAGTGCAGCGCTCGGTCCTGCGGGCTGGTAATAGCGGGGTTTTCGTAGGTTTCTGGCCACCCCTCGATAACCGGTGTCATGAGGAGCGCAATCCCGCCTGGTGTGAGGATCCGGTGCATCTCCCGGAGCGCCTTCCGGTCGTCAACATGCTCAAGAACATGCGAGCAGATGACCAGATCGAAGGAGTTGTCGGGCAGGTCGATGGCTTCGATGTTCAGCACGATTTCGGCAAGCGAGGCGTACAGATCGGCCGTGACGTATTTCGAAACCAGCGGTTTGAGGAAACTGGTCACCGCGGTCTCGGGGGCGAAGTGCAGCGCGGATTTTGACGCTATCCGGTCTTTGTTCTCATCGAACCACATCTTGAATAGACGATGACGTTCTAGCGAGTTGCATTGCGGACACCGCGCATCGAGCCTGGACGGAAAACCAAAGGCTTTGAAGTTCCCGACGTAGCCGCAGACGTTGCACTCTCGAACACTCGAACGCGTCCGCATCAGCCGTGCAGACAGCAGCGCCTCCCGATAGAGCGATGCATGCTTCTGAAGTGCGGGCGGCATCGCCTTGTAGACGGACAAAAGTAGTTTACGCGCCATCATCACCCTCTTACCTCGTTTGCTCGGACGTTCTCACGCAATTTCCCCCTCGCCACAAGGGGGGCTAATCCGAAACCCACAGCCTGCCTGGAAAAAGCGAAAACCAAGGAGATACGCAAATGCCTATGTCACAGTCGGCCTACGACTCGATCTTCGGTAAGGCATGGCACGTCAAGGGCGACGAGATCGCCAAGCGCCTGGTCTACATCACCAACGCCGGCACGCCGGCCGCAGTGCTCGTGCCCGAGTTCATCGGCCAGTGGTGTTTCGACACCGCCGGCGCCCACTTCTACTTGGCGACCGGTCTGACCAACGCCGACTGGAAGCTGGTCACGATCTAACCCGGCCACACAAGGAGGGCTCGCCATGCTGCGTTCACAAGATCGTCCGTTCGAGGTCGCCAAGGCGTCGGCCGTGATCGCCAGCGGCGGGTCCTTGTCGGCCGCGGTCGACCTTGGCGGGCTCCATGCGATCGGCATCATCATGCCGGCAGCATGGACAGCCGCCGGTCTGACGTTCTCGGTTAGCGTCGACGGCGAGAACTTCGCTGACCTTTATGCACCAGATGGCACCGAGTACGCCCTGGTCGTCGTCGCCGCGCATCATGTCTATCTCGATCTCGGTATCTTCGCCGGCTTCAACTCGATCAAGTTCAGGTCTGGCACCGGCTCTGTGCCTGTCAACCAGGCTGCCGAGCGGACGCTCACGATCGTGTCGCGCTCACTGTGATGAACCGGCGACCGCTTCGGCGACTTCTCGTTGCCAGCCCATTGGTAGGGCTGGGGGGAGGAGGCTATTCGGCTGAGTCTGTGGCCTATTTCGATCGGCTCAACACGCAGCCGACAGCTCCGCGCCAGGCCATCTATGACACGCTCCTTCGTGGCTTGGTTTCGGCCGGTATCTTCGCCAAGCTCGATGCGCTCTACATTCTCAGGACTGCTCGCGCGCAGTGGGCATACGAGAATCTCGTTCAGCCTGCATATCGGCTGACGCCAAACGGCGGCTACACCTTCACTGCGGATGAGGGATGGGCCGGCAATGGTACGACTGGGTATCTGATTACGGACTTAAGGCCCAGCTTCACCAACGGGCGTTTCACACTTAACGACGCCAACTTCTTTGTTTATTCGCGCACCAATGCGACAACCACAGGGGTTGTCATGGGCTCCAGATCGCTGTCCACAGTGGGGCAGACTTTCCTGACGCCGCGAAATGCCGGAAACCTGGCGACATTCCGCATCAACCAAGATGCAAATGGTGTATCAGCAGCTTCGGCTAGCAGCGACGGGCTACTTATGCTGCGTCGATCCGGGTCAACAGCTTACGCATTTGTAAGAAACGGTGTAGTTGTTGGATCTGACACGACGGTCTCGACATCGCTGTCAACTTCAGCGCTAACTATTGGTGCGCTGTATACGAACGGTGTTGCCGCTAGTTTTAATAGCTATCAATTCGCAGCAGCGGGGATAGGTGCATCTCTTACTGATGCTGAGGCTTTGGCGCTTAAAACACTGCTGGACGCGTTTTTTGCGGCTCTTACTGCCGAAGCAGGCGCCGGTGGCTCTGATCCGGTCGTGACGCCATCTTATACAACCTACGTCTATGGCGACAGCCTAACCTCGTCCGCGCTGATAACGCAGTTGACGACGCAACTGTCTAGGCCTGTAACCAGTCGCGGGATCGGCAGCCAGCGATCCAGTCAGATCGCAATGAGGCAGGGCGGCGTCGTCCCGACCGTCACCATCTCCGGCGACCAGATCGTCGCCGGCGCCAACAGCATTACCCATTTCAACGGGACCGCTATCGTTGACACGGCGACAAACCCCAATGCGCCGCAGCTTCTCTCGACCCCGGGCGACAATTCATCCCGCTCAATCAGCGCCTCCATTGCCGGTGTCCTCGGTTCAATAGCGCGTACCGCCTCGGGCGGTCCGCCTTCGACTACCGAAACCTACACCTTCACCCCAACCGCGGACCCTGGCACCGTCGCATGTCCGGCCGGGACCGATGTCATCGTGCAGACCAAAATCGATGCCGCATCGACGCAAGTCATATGGTCGGGTCGCAATAACAAGGGCATAAACAACTGGTCTGTCGTCAGCGACGTGCAGGGCATGGTCGATCTGCTGTCCACGGTGGACAAGCACTATGTCGTCATGAGCATCCTTAACGGAGACTACGCCGACGAACGTGCAGGACAGTCCGAATATATCAACCTCATGGCGTCGAATGCCGAGTTGGAGGCTGCGTTCCCCGGCAGCTATCTCGATGTCAGACGCTACCTGATCGATGATGGACTGACCGATGCCGCGATCACGCCGACGGCGCAAGACCTGATCGACATCGCTGACGATACTGTCCCCGCCTCGCTGCGGGCCGACAACATCCACCTGACGACGGTTGGCTACGAGCTTGTGGCAGATCACGTTGCGGCCTTCATGCTCGCCAAGGGATGGTAGCCCTCCCATGCAGGTAAACAGAACGTTCTCAGGGACGGGGATCAGGGCATCCCTGCTTTATGAACTCAAAGGAACCGACACCTCCGCATGAAATACGGCCCAACCCCGACCGACAAGCTGCCCGAGCAGGATCAGACGAAAGTCATGATCCTCGCCGAACGGCATCAGCGCGCCTCGTGGGCTCACAACAAATGGGCCGAGAGCGCCAAGGTGGCGGTCGACTTCTTCGAAGGCAGGCAGTGGACCGCCAAGGCGCTGGCCGACATGGCGGCACAGAAGCGGCCGGCGCTGACCTTCAACGTCATTGCACCGCTGGTCCGCCTCATTCTCGGCTACCACGCCAACAACAAGACCGACATCACCTTCAGCCCGGGCTCTGATGCGCGATCGAGCGAAGAGATTGCCGAGATCCTGAGCCGGTTGGAAAAGAACGCGGCCATGTCCACCGGCCTGAAGTTCGTCGACGGCGAGGTGTTCCTCGACGGCATCGTCGCTGGCCGAGGCTTCTACAAGACCGTGCTCGACTTCGAAAACAACGACCTGGGCGAGATCAGCACCACAGGGCAGGACCCGTTCGCCACCTACATCGATCCGGACGCCGACACCTACGACCTCAACGATTCGGCCGCCTACATCCAGACCGCGAAAATGGTCTCGATCGATGAGATCGAAGGCACGTTCGGCAAGAAGGTGGCCGGCCTGGTGCGGCCCTTCACGCAAGGCCATACGCCTGTCGCTCCCGTCACGTCCATGATGGTCGGCGACGAGGTTTCGCCGGTGCGCACCTTCGGCCAGCGCGACGAGACCAGCAATGAATGGTGGGACACGTTCTACGGCACGATGGGCGATTTCGTCGACACGTACCGCAAGACGATCAAGATCATCCAGTCCGAGCACCGCGTCACCGAGCAGCGCAACGTCTGCATAGACCTCGAGACGGGCGACAAGAAGGTGCTGCCGGTCGACTGGAACAGGGATCGGATCGAAAAAATCCTCTACTACGGCCAGTCGATCGGCAACCCGCTTATCGTCGAGCGCCGGCAGGTCACCAGGCTGCAATGCACCACGATGGTTGGCGACATGCTGCTGCACGACGCGCCGTCGCCCTACGACACCTATTCGATCGCTGGCTATTTTCCCTATTTTCGCAGGGGTATGACGCGCGGTGCGGTCGAGGACCTGATCGATCCGCAGAAGGAGAAGAACAAGCGCCGCTCGGTCGAGGTCGAGGTCACGTCGAAGCTGTCGAACGGCGGCTGGTCCTATCACGAGAGCAGCCTTGACCCGGTGCAGGAGCGCAAGCTCAAGAATTTCGGCGCCTCGCCGGGCTACATGATGAAGTGGAAAGGCGAGCACGAGCCCAAGCAGATGTCGCCGGCCGCCCCGGCCATGGCGCATGAGCGCCTTGAGCAGAAGGCGCAGGACGATATCCGCACCATCTCGGGCATCAACGAGAGCGCGCTCGGCGAGCTCGACCGCGTCCAGTCGGGCAGGGCGATCGAGGCAAGGCAGCGCCAGGCCGTCATCGCCATCCAGCTCTACATGGACAATTTCACGCGGACCAAGACCATCCTGGGCGGCAAGCACCTGGAATTGTTCCAGAACCACTACACCGAAAAGCGCATGTACCGCGTGCTCGGCGAGGATGGGAAGTTCACGCAGGTCCTCATCAACCAGATGCAGACCGACCCGCTGAGCGGGATCAAGCGCATCCTCAACGACATCACCATCGGCAAGTATTCGGCCGTTGTCGACGAGCAGCCGCTTTCCTCGACCTTCGCCAATGCGCAGTTCGAAGAGATGATGCTGCTTCTTGAAAAGATGGGCCCGGCGATCGGCCCGGCGCTGCCGGCCTTTGCCGACCTGATCGTCGACATGTCGTCGCTGCCGCGCAAGACCGAATGGATCGAGCGTTTCAAGGCCATGCAAGGCCAGATGATGCAACCACCAGGAGCGCCGGGCGCGCCTGGCGCACCGCCGCAACTTCCACCCCCAGCCGGTCCCGCCGGCTAAACCCTGAGAGGAAACTGCAATGTCCCGCAAAGTGCAGATCGTGAATATGGAAGCCGCCGAATCCGAGCGCGACGTCGTCGTCACGACGCATGACGGCCAGACACACACCATCCGGCCAGGCCGCACGCTCGACATTGAGACAGGCGACGTCATCGGCGTTTCTCACCGCGGCCTGAATGTGGAGCAGGAGCCCGAGCCGATCGACGAAGTCTCAGGGCTCAACAGCGACCTTATGGGCGTGGTTGACCCATCGGCCGATGCCAACGACCAGCAGTGGACCGAGGAAGAGGTCGCCGCCATGAAGGCAGCAGGTCCGGGCGCGTTGATCATCAACAAGATCGAGCCTGCCGTTCTCGACCCCGACGGGCAGCCCGCACAGGATGCCGCGCCGCCGGTCCCCGAAGAGGTACGCCCCGTCGAAGACGGCGAGTTTCAGGAGCCGGTAGAGCCCGGCCCGGAAAATCCGGTGGATCCGGTTGAAGAGCCCGTCACCACGGCCGAGAACATGATCGGCGTGGCACCGGAGCCGACCGAGCCCGAGGCGCAGGCGTAATGCACCGCGTTCCCGACGAGCGCCTGATCACGCCGTTCATGCTCCGTCGCTTCGTCCGCGAAGCCGAGCTTGAAGGCGGCCAGGGCCACCACTACGCGCTGATGCAGCGCGACAATGGCGAGTTCATCGACCACAACCCCGGATCGCCCGAACTGGCGCCCGACCAGATGATATTCGGCCGCGATCTGCTCACCCTGCTCAATCGCGAACTGCACTTCGGCGGCGCATGGGTGATCGTCTTTACCCATCCCGTCCCCGGCAATTCGGTCCTGTTGCTCCATGCCGACTATCACCGCATGTGCATCATCTGGGTCGACGCCGACGGGGATCCGCAGTTCACCGTCGAGTGGCAGCACGGCGAGGGCGAGGAGTTCGATTTCGCCGACGTCATGCTGTCCGGTCGCGAGTCCTGGGGCCAGCGCTGCGAAGGCGCATGGCAGACATGGAAAAAGCTGATGGTCGATGTGATCGACCACGGCGAGGGCCAGACCTTCAAGCGTGCGCAGGGGCAGCAGCCTACCGCGCATTAGCCAAGCATTTCGGTCAGTTTAACACCTGGTGTTAAGTTGACCATTCCAAGAGCGCCGCCGGCTTTGACGGGCGTCTTCCGCATGATCCGGCGATACAGGATCGAAGTGCCGCCGACTTCACGGGCGTTTCCGCACCATCACGCGACAGGAGATGACGACAATGGCCGAGCTACTCGGACAGGACCTTATTGCGCCCGCACTCGAGACGGACCCGGCAGCAACGCCAGCCGCGCCAGCACCGGCACCACAGCCGGCGGTGATCGTTTCGGACGATCTCGACGATCTCGAACTCCAAAATGCCAAGGCAGCCGCTCAAGCCGAGGAGGCCAAGCCAGCAGCACCAGCGGAGCCAGGAATCGAAACACCGGCAGCAGCAGCCACGCCGGGCGCACCAGAAAAGCCAAAGGACCAGCAGGAGCAGCAACCCGCCGCCCCGATGATCCCGAAGGCCCGCTTCGACGAGGTCAACAACAAGAACGACGAACTGGCTCGCCAGAACGCGTTCCTTGCTGGACAGGTCGAGGCGCTGAAAGTGAGAGGACCGGCGGCACCGGCTCCGGCGGCAACCCCGCCAGCACCGGCTACGCCTCCGGCAGCAGACCGCCTTATCGCGGTCGGCACGCAGATCGACGCGCTTGCGAAGAAGTACGACGCGGGGGAAATCTCCTACGCCGAACTGAAGACGCAGGAGCGGGCTCTCACCAATCAGGAGCAAGCGATCCGCGAGGAAATCCTTCTCGCCAAGGTCCCACAACAGCAGGCACAGCAGCCGACAGCAACCACGGATCTCTATCTCGACCAGCTCACGGCTGAACTCGAGGCGAAGCACCCGTACCTGGCGGCGATCGAGAGCGACAGCGACTTCGACTACCTCGTTATGAAAGCGAAGGAATCGTTTGCCGCTGAGCGTGTCGAACTGCCGAAAGGACCGATTGGCAGCCTGCGGCTGCGCGAGCGTGTTGCCCTGCTCTCCGACAAGTATGGCCCGATGCTGACGGGCAAGACGCTGGCCGTCCCCGGTGCCACACCGGCAGCGCCAGCACCGGCCACGCCTGCCGCCCCCGGTCTCAGTCCAGACGCTGCGGCTCGGGCAGCCAAGATCGCCATGCAGGGGAACATGCCCCCGAACGTGGCGTCGATGACAGGTTCCGCAGGCGAAGTAATCTCGGAAGCCTCCATCGAAAACATGAGCGACGACGATCTGGCAGCCCTGCCGATCGCCACGCGACACCGCTTCCTCGGCATCACAACCTAGAAATAGGAGGACTTCAATGTCCGCTACTGACTTCGGCGCCCTCACCATCGCTCAGAAACGAGTGTGGGCCGCAGAAACCTGGCAAGCCGGCCGCGACGAGTCGTTCTGGTTTGCCAACGGCTATATCGGCAAGTCCGATTCCGACATGAACTCCGTCATCCAGCGCGTGACGAAGCTCACCGAAACCGAACGTGGCCTGGAATGCGTCATGCAGCTTGTGCAGGACCTTCAGGGCGACGGTGTCGTCGGCGACAACGAACTCGACGGCAACGAAGAGGCGATGATCAACGACGCACAGGTCATCCGCATCGACCAGCTTCGCCACGGCACCAAGTCCAAGGGCGAAATGGCCGAGCAGGCGACCGTCATCCGGTTCCGCGCTCAGTCCAAGGAAAAGCTGGCGTTCTGGCTCTCCGACAAGATGGACGAACTGATGTTCCTCACCTTGTCGGGCCGTGCCTATACGCTGAAGACGAACGGTGCGACCCGCACAGGCTCGCAACTTCCCTCGCTGCGCTTCGGCGCGGACGTGGCGGCTCCCTCGACCAACCGCATTCTCTTCGGCGGTTCGGCGACCAGCGAAGGCTCGATCACCTCGTCTGACAAGATGTCGTGGGCGACCATCGTGCGCGCCAACACCCAGGCGGCTGAAAAGCGTCTTCGCCCGATCCGTTCGGGCGGTCGCAGCTACTATGTGATGGTCCTCCACCCGCGTCAGCGCCGCGACCTGGTGCTCGACCCGACCTACCAGACCATCATGCGCACGGCGGAAAAGCCCGGCGGCGACAACAAGCTGTTCACCGGCGCCATGGCGACGATCGACGGCACCATCATCTATCAGCACAACAAGGTGTTCAACACTTCCGGCCTCGCTTCGGCCTCGAAGTGGGGCGCCGGCGGGCTGATCGATGGTGCTCAGGCGCTCTATCTCGGCGCCCAGGCCGGCGGCATTGCCACGATCGGCAATACCTTCTGGCGTGAAAGCGACAAGACCGACTACGGCAACCGGCCGGGCATCGGTTCGGGCCGCAAGATCGGCATGCTGAAGCCTCAGTTCAAGTCGATCTACGACTCGAACAACCGCGAGGATTTCGGCACGATCGCCATCAAGACCGCCGCCGCAGCGTAAGCCGCACCCGTGATCGCGACCGGGCGGATGATCTGCCCGGTCACCTTCAATCCCTACGGAGAACACGAAAATGCTTCGTCAACTCGAATACCGCATCCAGTTGAAGGATGCGACGACCCTCGAGGCGATCATCACCGCAGGCGGCAAAGCCTTTGTTGCCGTCAATGGCGATGCGCTGAAGGCCACGCTGAAAGACGTCGACGGTGCGGCTCTCGCCAATCCGGTCTCGCTGACGCGCGGCTTCATCAACTTCTTCACCGCCGAAACCGTGCTTCTGGTCGACCTCTATATCCAGGCGCCCGGCGGCCAGTTCATCGTCGTGAAGAACGTAAAACCGTCCGGCCCGAATGAAATCCTCGTCGGGACGGGCCGCAACCAGTGCATGGTGATCCCGTGGGCCGCGGCAGACCTCACCGCCGCGACCGAGACGAGCACCGGCTTCACCGTGCCTTCCGGCCTGATGCTGCCGACGCCCTTCGTCCACGTCACCGCAGTCGACGCCACCGAAGACCTCGACGTCGGCACGCTCTCGACCGACAGCGGCGACGCTGACGGCTATATCGACAGCGTTTCGGTCGCTGCACTCGGCATCGTCAAGGCAAGCCTGCTCGCGTCTGCGGACACGATGGGCGCGCTGTTTTCGGTGCTGGACTCAGCCAACGCAGGCGACGACGCCCCGGAAGGCGACAACACGATGGTCGGCAAGGCCATCACTGTCACCACCTCGGCCGGTTCCGACACCGGCAAGGGCTTCATCTACCTGCCTTACCTTCTGGCCGCGTAGTTTCCTCCTACGCGACCGGATGCGGGGGGCCGGGTGTCCGACGGGACGGATGCCCGGCTACCCGCCGCTTCAATTCCCATGCTCCCCGCAAAAGGAACCAACCAAATGACCACGGAAACCGTGAAGAAGCCGGCCGATGCCGGCATGATGCACGTCATCGACATGACCGCGACGCCGAGCAGCGGTCCGCGCGAGCACGACATGATGGTCGACGGCGTCGTCCGCACCATCAAGTTCGTCCCGGGCAAGCCCTACAAGATGCCGCGCGAGGTCGCCGTAAAATTCCTGAAGAACAGCACGGCCTTCAAGCTGACCGACGCCGACGGCAACGTGCTGGCGTGGCGCGGCGTGCCAAAGCAGCCCGACGAGTTGCAGGCCGGCGAGCGGCTTCGCCTGGCGCCCGACGAGACGGTCGCCAACTACAACGATCTGCACGATGAAGCCCTTTGGCTGCGCGCGGTAAGCTTGCCCGGCGGCGAGAAGGTCACCAAGGAAGGTTCTCGCGAGGACGTGATCGCCTTCATCATCGGGGCGATCGCCGAGCGCAAGAAGCTCAACAGCGTCAACGAGGCCAATCCTGACGAATGGACGCCGCCGGCCGACGCCGAAGAAGACGCGGCATAGGTAGCAACGCATGTCGCGCGTCCTCAAAGCCAAGGAAATCTGCGAGCGCGCTCTTCGCCTGATCGGGAAGTTCCCGACGACGGAGAGCGCTCCCGACGGCGAGGATCTGCGCGAGGCGATGTTCTGGCTCGACCTGATCATGGCGCAAGTCGCAGGCACCACCAGGTTGTTCTTTTTGATCCCGGCGAGCATCACCCTGACGCTTGTCGCGGGCCAGCAAGCCTATCTGCTTTCCGACGAGATCGAGGAGTTCCCCGACAACGGGTTTCAGTTCCCGGTCGCAGCATGGCTGGAAGACGCCGACGGCAACCGCACGCCGCTGACCATCGTGGCGCGCGATACATGGCTGGAAAAGTCAAAGCTCTCGACCACGGGCACGCCTTGCGAGGTCTATATCGACCGGCTGCCCGATCCGACCCTCTACACCTATCCGACGATCGAGGCGACCGACACGGACGTCTACACGATCGTCCTCGATTTCCAGTCCTACGCGCCCAACGTCGCACCGGGCGGCGTCAGCGGCACCAGGCCGGAGGGCACGGTCGAGACGCTGTTCCGGCAGGCTTGGCAGCGCTGGCTGGTCTATAAGCTCGCGGTCGACATCGGCGGCGGCGCCGTCGTCAAACTGCCCGAGCAGAGCCTTGCGCGCTTTGAGCGCGAGGAGCTCAAGGCGTTCTCCGGCCTCGAGGCTTTCGAAAACCGTGAGCACGACACCGAATCCCCGACGACAGAACCCTTTGGAATGGAGGATTGCTGATGCCCGGCCTTCGCAGTTCGATCCCCGATTTCCAATTAGCGAACCCGATCTACATTGGCGCGACGGCGACGTTCTTCGAGGTCGACATCAACGGCATCAAGACGGCGACGCTGGCAACGCTCTATGCCGGCCCGACCGGCTCGACAACCGCGAGAAACCCGCAGACGCTGGACGGCGACGGCAAGTTCGAGGCGCCGGTCTATATCGCCGATGCCGTCATTGCGGAGATCAGCGGCGCGTCGGTCGCGTCGCACGATACCGGCGTCATCCAGGTGCGCGGCACCTATAAGGGCAACTATCTCGCCGGCACGATCTACTCCTCTTCCGACCTGGTGCGCGATAGCCTGACCGGCGACGTCTACGTCGTCACCAACGACTATCTCGCTGTGTCGCTGGCTGCCGACATAACGGCTGAAAACCTCATCATCATGGTCGAGATTTCGCCGATCTCAGCGGTTGCGACCGCTGCGGCCGCCGCCGCTGCCGCCAGTGCCGCCGCAGCCGCGGCCAGCGCTTCCTCGGCTTCCAACGCTGAAATGCCGACCGTCCCGGCCGTTCACAACTATGTCCGCCGCAATGCGGGCAACACCCAATATGAAAACCGCACGCCGCTTCAGATGAACGACGATGCGGCGGTCGTTGCGGCCAATATCTCGTCGGCGCAGGCTACCGACCTTACCGCAATGACCGGGCGCACCGGCAACTTGACCGGCGGCGCCACGATCACATCGTTCGTCACTGGTGCCGCCGGCGTGGAGCGGGAATTGACGCTCACCGGTGCCCCGACCTTCACGCATCACGCTACCGACCTGATCCTGCCAGGCGGCGTGAACATCGTGGGTGGTGCCGGCGACATCATCAGGCTTCGCTCGCTCGGCGCGAACAAGGTCATCTGCACCCATTATCTCCGCGCCAATGGCGGCCTGACCTTCAACACGGTCACCCAACCGACGCTGGTCCTGAAGCAAAGCGCTGCACCAGCACCGACGGTCGAAGGCGACGCGCAATGGGATACCGACGACAACGCGCTGGCAATCGGCGATGGCGCAGCGACGAAGATCATTCCCACGCTGCCGGCGTCCGTCGTGGCCGGCGATCTGTTCTATGCCACCAGCGACAGGGTGCTGGCGCGCATCCCGAAAGGCGCTGCCGGCCAAAGATTGAGAATGAACCCCGGCGCCACAGCGCCTGAGTGGGGCGGCGGCATCGGCGCGGTAGCGGCAGCCACGTCCGGGGTCGCGATCGATTTCACCAGCATTCCCGACGGGACGAGGAGGATCACGGTTTCATGGGCTGATCTCTCCACCTCGGGAACCTCGACGCCGATCATCCAGATCGGCGACTCCGGCGGCATCGAGGCGACCGGCTATCTCGGCACGGCAGGGCACATCACTGGCTCCGACACCACCAACACCGCGGCTAACACCACCGGATTCCGCCTCGCCGGCAGTTCCCACGCCGCAGCGAACGTTCTGCACGGCAGCATGGTCCTCACCCTGATAGATCCTGCCACCTTCACATGGGTCGCCTCGATGCAAGGTAGCCGGTCGGACACGACGATCGTTACCTTTGGCGCGGGCTCGAAATCCCTCAGCGCGGCACTCGATCGCGTCCGCCTGACGACGCTCGGCGGCACCGACACGTTCGACGCCGGCAAAGTCAACATCCTCTACGAATAGGCGAACCCCATGGCAATCCGTCTTTCCGAGTTCGATACGTGGCGCCCAGGCTATGGGCTGGCGACGGTCACGATCGTGCGCGCCGGGACGGACGTCCTTGCCACGGTCTATTCCGACGAAGACCTTCAGGACGAAGCCGCCAACCCGCAAACCCTGCTTGGCAACACTGTCGGCGAAACATCTTACGGCAAATGGTCAGCCCCGCTCTATGTCGGGCTGGCGGTCGAGTTGCATATCGACACTGTCGACCGCACCGGCGTTATCCGCCCACCGCTCGACACGCTCGATGGTGAAGTCGGAAACGGTCTTCTTGTCACTGTCGACGGCGGGTCCGAAGCATACACGCTCGCCGACCATCTCGGCCGACGCATCGACGCGCGCGACTATGGCGAGTTCGTCGAGGTCGGCGTTGTGGGCGCATCGGCCGCCACCAACAGCGCGACGCTGCAGGCCGCCATTGGCGTCGCCGGTGCCGCCGGTGGCGGCTATGTCGAGGTTCCGGACGGCTTCTACACCGTCAATCCCTTCTCAATCCCGCTGGGCGTCGTCGTGCGCGGTCAGGGCAGGGGCGCCACCACGCTGCAATGCAACCAGGCAAGCCGCGTCTGCACCATTGCCGGCGACCGCGCCGGTCTGTCCAGGCTGACGCTGGACGGCGTTTCGGTGGTCGCCGGATCGGTCGGCGTCTATTCCGTCGCCAATGACCAGATCGTCCTCGACGATGTCGAGATCAAGCGGTTCGCGGCCAGCAAGCACATTCGCGGCGGCGAAAACATGGTCTGGGAAAAACTCTACATCTCCGACTGCGCCGATGGCTCGAAACTGCATGGCGACACGGATGCCGGCGATTCCGGTCTTGGCAAGCGGATCGGCAACATCCGGTGGATCGGCGGTCGTATCGATCTTTGCTCCGTCACCGGCCTCGATGTCCGGAACGTCGACGCGCCATGCGGCCAGATCACGCTGGAAGGCGTCGAGTTCGACACCAACACCGGCACCGCGCTTTCGATCATCGGCGCTCGAGGCATCACCATCATCGATCCGGTGTTTGTCGGAAACACGGTCGACCTCGAAATCGCCGACGGCTCGCCGCTCGATGCCGACAACAGCATCGCCAACATTCGATTCCTGCGCGGCCGGATTTCCGGCGGCGAGATGGAGCTTTCCGGCACGCTCGAAAGCGTCGTGTTCCAGGAAGTCGAGATCGACGACGTCGACATCACGCTGACCAGCCCGCTCAACAACGTGCTGGCGCTGGATTGCCGCGAGATCAACGACGTCACGCTCGCCGGTACGTCGACCGCATGGCTGCGCTCGCGCACAACCGACAAGGGCGAAAGTTTCGGCATCACCACGTCGAACGGCGCGACCAAGGCGTGGGGCATTGCGCTTGATCCCGGCCAGCGCGTGTTTCTCACCGCGAAGGTCGTCGGCCGCCAGAAAAATGGCACCAATGACGGCTTCTACTTCGTCGCCGTCTCCGCGCGCCGGCCAGGCTCAGCGCTCGCCTACGACACGCAGACCGGAAACTTCACCGTTGGCAACCTGCTTACCGGCGCCACGTCAGGCGCCACGGGGCGCATCACCGCCGACGCAGATGGCGGCGCGACCGGGACGCTGACCTTGCAGGACATCGACGGCGTTTTCGTCGACAATGAGATCGTCACGGACGGTTCCGGCGGCTCTGCGATGGTGAATGGCGCGCTCGTGGCCGCCAACGTGGCCCTTGCCGGCACCAATACCGACATCCGCGCCGTGCAGGAGACCAACGCCAATTGGGCCTGCGCCTTCGCTGCCAACGGTCCGGAGATCGAACTGCGCGTCACCGGCGACACCGGGCAGACGGTCGAATGGACGGTCGAGGTCGAGGTCGTGTCGTCGTAATGGAAGACTGGACGCCGCTCCCGATCGACAAGCCTGTCTATGCCAACGCTGATCCGGATTCGGTCATCGGCTACCAGACGGCGATGGAGAACGGTTTTCTCAACGACCAGGGCGTGCAGGTCCGGTTTCCGGGTTTTGTCGACTTCGCCGAGCTCGGCGACAATGGCCGGGTCTATCTCAACGACCTCAATGGCGACCTGATCGCCTCGACCAGCAAGGGCGCGGTCTACCGCATCAACCGGGCCGGCACGGTGTTCCGCATCCCTGGCGTGCCGGTTTCTGGCGGCCGACGCACCGTCTTCTCCAAGACAGACCGCGAACTGGATATGGCCGCAGGCGGTCAGATCATCCGGCTGCGCACCGACAAGACGGAATTGCTCAGCCCGAACGCGCCGCTTGCCTCGCATGTCGGCTGGCTCGACAACTTCACCATCGCCGCCGAGGTCAATTCGGGGCGGTTCTACCATTCCGGCGCCGGCACGCCGGACCAGTGGGACCCGCTCGACACGTTTGCCGCCGACGGCAGCGCCGACAACATCAACGCCATGATCGTCACGCCGTTTCGCGAGATCATGCTGTCGGGCGCGGCCTCGATCGAGCAGTTCGAGCGCAACCCAGGCGCCGACGTGCCGTTCTTCCGCCGTTGGTCGATCGGCGAGGGTGTATCGCTGCCCTACGCCATGATCTTCGCCGACAATGCGGTGTGGACCATGAACAGCCAGACCGAACTGGTGCGCTTCTCGGGCCAGATTTCAGAGGTGGTTTCGTCGGCGATAGGGCTTCTGCTCGAGAAAATCGACGACTGGACCGACGCATGGATCGGCGGGTTTCCGGATAAGCCCATGCATGTGCTTGGGCAAAAATTCCTACTCATGCAGGCGCCGAAGGCGACAAACCCCTACGGCACCAAGGGAATGACCTTCCTGTTCGACTACAAGAACAAGCGATGGTCGAACCTCTATGGCTGGGACGATCTGACCGGGACGCCGATCCGCTGGCCTGGCTGGTCGCACTGGCGGCTATGGGACCGCATCTTCATCGGCGGCGAGGGCAGGATCTACGAACTGAAGACCGACACCTTCAGCCACGCCGGCGCGACGCAGCGCTGGCTGGTCAGGACCTCGCACATGGTTTCGGGCAACCAGGTGCAGGTGAAGGGGCTGCGGCTTCAACTGAAGCGCGGCGTCGGCTCCAACACCTTCGATCCGCAGATCAGCGTGCGCTGCTCGCGCGACGGCAAGCCGTTCGGCACGCGAATCCGCCGCGGGCTCGGCAAGGCAGGCCACAGGCTGCAAACGATCGAGTTCGGCGCCTATGGCGTGGGATCGACGTTCCAGTTCGAAATCACCTGTTCTTCCGACTGCGACGTCCAGTTGATCGGCGCCGGGGTCAAGACCGAGGCAATCGGGCACTGATGGTCGACAAGGTCCCGCAGCCGCCGCGCCTGACCGGCGACAACGGCAAGGACATCGTGGCCATCATCGACTGGCTGACGGCGTTCGCCATGTCGCAGAACACGGTCAATGTCGAAAACACCAATGTCGACCCGACCACACAGCAGGTCGCGGCGGCCGGCGCGCTGATGGAATCCAACGTCATCGACGAGGACAACATGGCCTCGAACAGCGACACGAAGGTGCCGACGCAGCAGAGCGTCAAAGCCTATGCCGACGCCATGGCCGGCATCGACGCAATCAGCGGCATCATTCAGACGCCGCTCGACGGCACGTATCTGCTCGTCGTCAAGGTGCCGTTCGGCTTGACCATCGTCGAGACCGTGACCAAGAGCATTTCCGGCACCTGCACCGCGACATTCAAGATCGACGGCGTCGCCCTGGGCGGCACAGCCAACGCAGTTTCGTCGGCGGAACAGACGCAGGCGCAGGCATCGGCCAACGTCGCGGCGGCAGGAACCGACATTTCGGTGACGATCTCGGCCAATGCGGTGTGCTCCGGGATGAGCTTCACCATCAAATACAGCCGCGTGCCCGGATGATGTTCGTCATGATCGATGGCGTTGGCAGCGACCCCGTCGAATGCAGCTACGAGGGATTTACGACCTCAGCGGTCGTCACCGCCACCTCGCACTTGACGCCGGCTTGCCCGGCTGGGGCCGATTATGCCGGCAGGCAGGTTTTCGCGTGGGTCTATTGGGTTTCGGCTAACACCGAGACCCTTGTGTCGGCGACGATCGCCGGTGTGGTCGCCGAAATCCATCCGCAGACATCGTTCAGCTCCGGCGGTTTCACCCGTCCCGAGCGTGGCTTTGTGCTCATTTCGGCCGAAGTCCCTGCCGGCGCTACCGTGGACATTGCCACGACCTTCTCGGGCGACGTCGACCGGCCTGATATCTTCACCTACCGGGTGATCAATCTTGTGTCGGATGCGGCGATCGATTCGCAGATCAACGGCGGCTCGTCGTCGTCACAGTCTCTCGATGCAGACTGCGATGTGGTGGCCGATGGCGTCGTATTCTTCGCCATGTGCGCGGGATGGAACCCGATGACCTGCGATCTCACCGGTACGTCGCAAGACTTCGAGCAGGCAGTCAGAGGCATCAACAACCTCGCGTCCGGTGGCTTCTACCTGCCCTTGGCTGACGAGACGCCACGCGCGTTCAACTCGACGCTGACCGGCGCTGTTGTTGGCGCTCCCAACCACGCGAACATCGTCGCTTCCTTCCGCTAAACCGATCAGACGGAGATCAAAATGGCACTCCAAAACGGATATGAAGAGCAGGGCCAGGCTCAGCGGGCAACCGGCTTCGTCGGCTCGTCCGCTGCCGCTCCGACGCCGACGGCCCCCGCAACCGCGCCGACGCCGACGCCTGTAACCACGACCGTGACGCCGGCACCGACCACGCCGGCCGCCACCACGCCGCCAGCTACGACGCTGCCAGCAACAACGCCGACGACCAGGCTTGCCAGTGTGTTCCAGATGCCGGGCATGCCGGCCCGTCCGGAACATGCCACCAAGCCGAAAAGCCCGAAAAAAGTCTGCTACGCCAAGGGAACAGAGGTCCGCATGGCCGACGGCTCATGGAAGCCCGTCGAGACGATCGCCCTGTTCGAGGAAGTCATGCTCGGCGGGATGGTCATCGGCCGCGGCGAAGCGCTGTCGGACAATGCCTTCCGCTACAAGGGCCAGATCGTCACCGGCAGTCATGCGGTGCTGGACGGCGCCCGGTTCCGCCGCGTCGAAGATACGGTCGCTGCCGAGCCATTCGACATTGGGCGAGACGGCATGATCACCGTATATCCAATCGTAACAGCCAACCATCTCATGGTGCTGCGCACCCACATCGCCGCCGACTTCGCCGAGACCGATGCTTCCGGCGACCAGCTTCCAGACCAGCGCCTCGAGGAACTCAATGCAGACGCGGACCGCCTCGAATGCCTCGCCTGGATCGCCGACGAAGGATCGATCTTTGGAGATCGTCCCCTACCGGCAGGAGGATCACTACGCGACTATCAAGACCTGGTTGCAGGAGAGGGATGGCAGCCAGTTCCTGCCGCCTGAGTGCCTGCCGCCGAGCGGCGTCGTCGTCCTTTGCAACGGCACGCCGGCCGGCGCCAGTTTCGCCTACCTGCCCAATGCGGCGATCGCCTATATCGCGTTCACCTGCGTCAATCCCGCTCTATCCGGCCGTGTCCGGCTCGCTGTGGCCAAGAGTGCCATCCAAGGCGCGGTCGAGATCGCCGAGGCGTTCCTCAACGGGCGCGGTTTCATCGAGATGCCGTCCCACCTTTGGGGACTTCACCACATCGCCACCGAATACCTTGGCTTCCGCAATGGCGGCCCGGTCCATACGGCCTTTCGCTTGATCGGCGACGGCGTCGACCCTGACATGCTCACATAGGAGAAATTTCCATGAACATGCCCATGCAGCCCGGCCAGCCCGGCGGCGGTATGCCCCAGCCAGCAGCCCCGCCGCAGCCCGGTGGAGCACCCCAGCCGCAGGCGCCGCAGCCTGGTGGCGCGCCGTCCGGTCTGCCGCCCGAGTTGCAGCGCCACATCGATCCGAAGAACCCGGTGCAGGCGCTTTTGCTGAAGCGCCTCGATGCGCTGTCGGACGAAGAGCAGGAGGCACTGCTCGGCGGCATCGACGAGGGCGCCGGCGCGGCACTGAAAAAGCTTCTGCCAGAGGTCGGGTTCGTCATCGACTACATGGCTCAACAGGCTGGCGGCATGGGCGACGAGCAGGGCGCAGAGCAGCCCGGCGGCGCTCCGCAGCCGATGGCAGCGCCCACACCGCAGCAGCCGCCCCAGCCGGGCGGCGGCATGGCACGCACGCGCCTCGCCGGCGTCTAAGAGAAAACAGGGGGCAAGACAATGCTTGGCGAAATCATCGGTGCGGTTGCCGGCATAGGCGGCGCTATGATTGGCTCGAGTGCGAACGCCGATGCGGCGAACGCTGCGAACCAAATGACCTACGAAGGCATGAGGATTTCGACCGACGCGATCAACAAGTACATCGACGCGATCTATTCCGGTCTCGACATGCAGAGCGCCGCCATCCAGTCCGGCTACACCGCGACCGTCGGCTCGATCGAGGAAGGCAGCCAGGCCGCGCAGGCGACGCTTGGCGCCATGCGCGAGGAAGCCGAGCCTGGCATGCGCTTTCTGCGCAATGTCATCGCCAATCCGATGAGGCTGACGTCGGACCAGAAGTACCAGATCGACGAGTCGCGCCGCATCAACGCGCAGAACATCCGCTCTTCCGGCTTTGCCGGCTCCGGGCGCACCGCTGCCGCGCTCATGAACAAGGTCGAGAACGACACCACCAACTCGATGCTCGAAAAGAACCGGGCCGCCGCCATGGCCGCAGCCGGCGGGCTGGCCGACAGCTACGACCAGTCGGGGCGCGGCATTGCCGGCTTGCAGTCGTCCGAGGGCAACGCCAAGGCGCAGGCGGCCGATACTGCATCGGCCCGCGCCGGAAGCATGTACGACAATTATCACAGCAATCTCGGCAATGCGTACATGTCGATCGGCAAGACGCAGGCCGCAGGCATGCAGGCCATGGGCAACACGACAGCCAACGCGATGACGGCGAACGGCAACCTCATGGGCCAGGCGATCGGCGACATCGGTTCTTCAATCGCATCGGCCTCGCGGGCGAAAACCTATGCCGATCGCATGTCCAAGTACGAATCCGGCGCAGGGCTTTACTGAGGGGGCGACAGACCATGTCCGACATCCAGTTCATCCGCGATAACCCCGGCACCGCGGCCTTCCACCGCGGCCAGCAGGCGTATCAGGACGTTCTGACCACCGACATCGCCAATGATGCGCGGATGCAGCAGAACGCCGAGGCTGCCGCCGCCATGCCGTCGCGGCTGCGCTCGGTCCAGGCCGGCGCCGATTTCGACCGCACCCGCGCCGATATCGCAGCGCAAACCGCGCCTTACGACGTCACAGTCGCGCGCGAGCAGGCGGCACAGGCGCCTATCAGGACCGGCGAGGCCGAACTTGCCGCGTCCGAAAATCAGGCGACGTCTGCCGATCGCATCGCCCAGGCCGGCCAGAACACCCGGCTCGGCGCGGTCAAGGCCGACAATGCCGAGCTCGACGGCACCTATAAGGTCATTGACCTGCTCGACCAGGGCGACGTCGAGACGGCTCGCACCGTGGCGAAACAGCTTGGCGTCGACCTGCCCGACGCCGTCATCAACAACCGGCTGGTCATCAAGCAGTTGAAGGCGCTCAGCGATCAGGCCCAGTCGCAATATCCAAACTCGCCGAAGCGCCAGCAGCAGTTCATGACCGAGGCGGTCAAAGGGCTGCAAGACGGCAGTGCAGGCGCGCAGAACCGCGCCGATCCGGGCTATCCGTTCCGGGTCGACAATGCGCCAGAGCCGGACATGAGCGCGACCAACACCAACAACAGGCCGTTGCAGTTCGAGGTCGTGCGAGATGCCGCAAGGGCGCTCGGCTATTCCGAAGAGGACGCCTTTGCCATGGCGTCTGGCCGCAAGCCGCCGACCGATGTGGAGTTCATGGAACTGGCGCGCAAACTGACCGCCATGGAAATGCCTTCGAGCGACTTCCGCACATCGCCGGAGGACCGCCGCGCCCGCTACGAGCAGATCCTCAACGACCTCAAGACAGGCAACCAGCAGCGCTCGCAGGCCGGCGCACAGCCAGCGCCAGCGGCTGCGGCACCCGCCGTCGCGGCTCAGCCCATGCAAGGCGCCGGCTCGCAGGCCAGCCCGTTCCAGGCAACGACGCAGGAGCAAGTCGATTGGTTCAAGAACAGCGCGCCCGCCGGCTCGGTGATCATGATTGACGGGCAGCTTTACACCAAATGACCCTCAACACGCTCGGACTGAAGAAACTCGACACCACGGGCTTGCGCCCGGCTGGGGGCAGTGCGTCGCCGGTCGGGCCGTTTCCCGGCCTGATTGAGCAAGGCAACATCGATCTTGCCAAGCGGCCAAGCGTCAAGAATGCCGACGGTTCAATCAGCACCGTGCGTTCGATGTCTTTTCAGAACAACAAAGGTGAGGAAGTCCTCATCCCGACCGTCGCGGACGATGGTTCGCGCATCCTCTCTGATCAAGAGGCGAAAGAGCAATATGGCAGGACGGGGCAATATCTCGGCAAGTTCGACACGCCAGAGCACGCCACCGGATATGCCGAGGCGCTGCACAGCCAGCAGGAGAAATTCTATAGTCCTGCGCCTCAGACGAGCGGGCTCAATGTCGATGGGCTGAAAAAGCTCGACACGAGCGGCCTCACCGCGATGCCGGCGATCGGCCGCGCCGATCCCATGTCGGAAGACCGCTCCGTCCCGTTCGGCTCTGTCGCGCGCGGCTTCAACCGCCTGCAGCAGGCCGGAACCATGATCAAGCGGGAAACCGGCTTCATCACCGACGAAGAGGCCGCTAAGGACCTGGTCCGCGACGAACTGGACATCGCCAACTATCCGCCATCGCCTGCCGTCGAGCAGGGCATGAAGGAGATTGCGGAATCGAAAGGCTGGGGCGGCGGTGCCTATGCCATCATTTCGAACCCGTCGGCGGTCCTGTCGACCATCGGCGAGAGCGTGCCGCAGTCGATCGCGCCGCTGGCAGGTGGTATAGCGGGCGGCGCTGCCGGTGGTGCGGCCGGTTCTGTCGTTCCTGTCGCCGGTACCGCCGCTGGCGCCACAGCCGGCCTTGTCGGCGGCACGTTCATCGGTTCCTTCGCCGGCGAGTATTCCGCCACCATCATCGACACGATGCGCAAGCACGGCGTCGATTTCAACGACGATGCAAAAGTCGTTGCCGCGTTCCAGAACCCGGTCCTGATGGCAGAGGCTCGCGAGCACGCCATCAAGCGCGGCATTCCGATTGCTGCGTTCGACGCGCTTTCCTTCGGTGTTGCCGGCAGGATAGGCAAGCCGGTCGCCGAACTCGCCGTGCAGGCCGGCACCGGTGCAGCCGGCGAGGCGTCGGCGCAGTATGTCGACGAGGGCGAGGTCAGCAAGCCCGCCGACGTGCTCATGGAGGGCATGGCCGAGGTCGTCACCGGCGTGCCTGAAATCGGCATCGGCATGGCGCGCCAGGGGAAGGGCTCGCGCCTTCGGTCGGTCGAAGCCGTTCCGGATGGCGCATTGCCGGCCGACCAGATCATCGGTCTTGATCCCGAGTCCGAAGAAGCCGTCAACGGCAGGATCGACGAAGCCTTCGGTCAGGAGATGGCCGGGTTTGATCCGACCGCCCGTGTCGAGCAGGCGTTCGAGCCGCAGCCGCCGGCAGTCGGCATGCCGGTCACGCCGGCACCGCTTGACGCTGGCGGGCTGACGCCGGTTGCTCCCGTCTCCCGTGAAACAAACGGTGAACCTCCGGTTCCTCCCGGCATGGTGCGCCTATATCACAGCGGGCAACCCGTTGCAGATGGCGAGTCGGGGCGCTGGGTCAGCACGAACCGCCGATATGCATCAGACTACCGGTCCGACCTGCCGCTGCATTATATCGATGTCCCTGCGAACGATCCGCGCGTCAATAACGCGGATATTCCAGAGCAGGGCGTCAAGCAGGGCTTCACCTTCAATTTCGAGACGACGCCAGAAGAGGCGAGCCGGCTACAGCAGATCGATCGTCAGGCTGTGCCGGCGGCCCCGCCTGTCGCCGATCCGAGCCTGATCCCGGTCGAAGACCAGCCGAGGGGTATGGCCGCGATTGTGCCAGAGCCCGAGAGCTTCACGATAGAATCCGGGTCCGCCGACGTGAAGAACGTCCGCCCGGAAGTCCTCGACCGCTTCCAGCAGTTGCAGGACGCGTTCGGCGCGCAGCTGCCGATCAAATCCGGTTTTCGCGATCCAGAGCGCAACGCCAAGGCCGGCGGCGCGAAGCAATCCCAGCACATGGACGGGAATGCGCTCGACATCGACGTGCGCGGCATGCCGATCTCAGAGCGCGTGCGCCTGATCGAGGCCGCGTCAGCCATGGGCTTCACCGGCATCGGCGTCTACAACAACGCCATCCACGTCGATCTTGGCGCGCGCCGCTATTGGGGGCCGAACTATCACGCCGAAACCCTGCCGACTTGGGCGGCTGATGTCGTCAACCGCCACATGGGCGGCCAGATCGAGCAGGCGCCGCGGCGCCCAGGCAGCATCCCGACCGCTGAAATGATCCCCGGCGCGAACGACAGCCGGCCCAATCTCGACACCCTGCTTTCCGACAAGCGCAAACTGTCTGACATCGTCGCCGAGCGCAAAGCCGCCGAAGAGTTCACGCCGACGGCGACGTGGCGGACCGTGCCGACCGGCGCCAACGTCGAAGGGCTCGAGACAAAGACCGAGAACGGCGCGACCATGGCGCGGCTGCAGCCGGCGCCGGGCACGCGCGAAGCGCCGGTGGTGATCGAGCGCCCCTCCGACATCCACATCAATGCCGAGCAGACCGTCGAGCCGACGCCTGCACAGGCCGAGGCCGGCAACTACCGCAAGCGTCACGTCGAATGGCAGGGCATGCCCATCGCCATCGAGACAGAGGCAGGGCAGGAGCGTACCGGCATCGATCCCAGCGGCAAGCCGTGGTCGGTGCGGATGCCGGCGCCATACGGCTATCTCAAGCGCACCAACGGCGCCGACGGCGATGCGGTCGACATCTATCTCGGCCAGGAGAACACCGGCAGCGTCTTCGTCGTCGACCAGATCGACCCGCGCACCGGCAAGTTCGACGAGCATAAGGTGATGCTCGGCTACAACGACCTTCAGTCGGCGATGGACACCTACGAAGCGGCGTTCTCGGACGGCAGCGGCCCAACGCGCGCCGGTGCCGTCTCGGGCATGACCGTGGCGCAATTCCGGCAATGGCTGAAGAACGGCAACCCGAAGAAGCCCGTCGCCTACACCAAGCCGGAGCAGAAGCGCAGCGGCGGCGGCACGGCCGGAACGCCCGACATCGTCCAGTTTCTGGCGCAAGCCGGCGGACTTCAGGACTATCAGGGCGAACTGCGCTCGCTCGACCTGCGCAATCTGTTCGTGCCTGGTGCCGGCCGTCTGGTCCGTTCCGGCGGCCTGACGCTCGATCGAGCCCGAGAACTCGCCGAAGAGGCTGGATATCTCGGGCAGTCGGGCCAGTATCAGGTCAGCACCATCCCCGATCTGCTCAACGCGATCGACGCCACGCGGCGCGGCCAGCGCGTGTTTTCGCGCGCCGACCAGGCCAAGGGCGCCGGCATCAAGGTGCCAGGCGATCCCGGCGAATCCCGCACCGAAGCCATTCTCGACGACCTGAAACAGACGCTTCAGGCCCTCGGCGCCAATCTTCGGCCAGCGGAAATGGCAGAAATCGAGGCGCTGATCGCCGATGGCTGGTGGCCGGAAGAGGCCGCCGTCGAGGTCATGGAACGCCATGCTCTTGCGATCGACGCGGAAACGGAGCAGAGTGAACAAACAGAGGACATCGACAATGTCATCCCGTTTGACCCCGCAGCAGAGGACCGACAAGGCGAAGCAATTGCGCCAGCGGTCGCTCAACCAGCCGAACCTGAGCGTAGAGGACCGGAAGGAACTCCGCAGGGCGGCGACGAATCTGGAAGCGGCGAACCGGCTCGAGGAGCGGATGAAGTCGCAGCCAAGTCGCAATGGCGGCAGATCGGCGTAAACCAGGACGATCGGCCGCTCTTCGAAGATCAGCGCGGCGTCCGCTCTTTCACCACAGATGGCGGCATCAGGATCACCGAGCCGGTCACGCTCAAGCCGGACGGTGGCATTTCCGTCCGCGGGCGCTCGGCCGCGTATGAGCCCGTCGAGCAAGCGCCGTCCGCACCGAAAGCGCCGGAACCGGCGCCGCCGGCCGCACCAGAACCACCGACACAGGCCGACACCGGCTTTGGAACGCCCGAGAAACCGGACGTTCTAAATCTCGGCATCGCCTTCGCTGAATACTTCTCGTCGCCAGACAATGGCTTCCCGTCGATCGCGCAGGCGCGCCAGTTCGCGGCCGAGCGCGTCGGCGGCGCCATCAAGCCAGGCACCGAGGCGGCAAAGGCCGTCGACGAGGCCATCGAGGTCGGCGCGGTGCTCGCCGGCCGTGAGATCGTCAAGGCGTCGAAGGGCAGTGGCGACAAGATCACGTTCGACCGTCTGGTCAGCCTCTATCGCCGGCAGCCGAACCTGTCGGTCAGGACATCGACCAGCATCCAGAACCAAGCCTATTCGACGCCGGTGCCGCTTGCCTATGTGGCGTCGCGGCTGGCCGAGGTCAGCGAGGCCGGTTCCGTCTATGAGCCAACCGCCGGCAACGGCGCGTTGCTGATCGAGGCGACACCCGACCAGGTGTTTGCCAACGAACTGGATCCCGAGCGCGCCGCCATGCTGCGCGAACTGAGGTTCGATACGACCAGCGAAGATGCTGCCGGCGACAAGGCCGGCGCGAACCTGCCGTCCGGCGGCGTCGATGCAGTCATTGCCAACCCGCCATTCGGCGCCGTGCACGAGGAAGGCGGCAAGACGAGGCAGTTCAAGATCGACGAGCGCTACACGACCGGCGAGATCGACCATGCCATCAGCCTGAGCGCGCTCGATCGCATGAAGGACGACGGTTCGGCGGTGCTGATACTCGGCGGTGTCAACAAGCTCGCCAAGACCGAGGAAGCCCGATCGAACGCCTACAATGGCAAGGCGAAGCGGGAATTTTACCTGACGCTCTATTCGCGGTACAATGTGGTCGATCATTTCACCGTGGCCGGTGAGCTCTACGAAAAGCAGGGTGCAGGCTGGCCGGTCGACGTGATCGTGATCCGGGGCAAGGGCAAGTCCGCCCTCCGGCTGCCGGCCGCAGATGTTCCGCGCGTCCTCAACTCGTGGAACGAAGTAAAGGGCCTTCTCGATGCACGATACGATCGAGCAACGCGACCAACTGGTGGACAAGATGTCCGACCTGTTGTCGAAGCTGCCGCAGAGCCAGCGCATCGAGGCAATGCGCCTGATAACGTCGCAGTTCGTGGCGTCGAACCTTCTGGCGCCGGACCAGTCGCCGAGGCTGCGGACGGACAGCCCGCAAGCGTTCAGCCTGGACCTGATCGGCAGCAACGAGAGCCTGTACCAGCGCCTCAGCCTCAATCGGATGCAGGCGTTCAAGCGAGCGATGGCGGCGAGCAGCCCGCAGCAGATGGCCGACGCCCTGACGTAACCGGCGATCTGTTCGGCGCCGCCCCTGCACCCCAAGAGGTCCGCCAGGGCAACCGCGAAGCGATCCAGCCGACCGAGGCGGCGGCCGAAACCGCCGCGGCGATCGGTTCCGATGGCGAGCAGGCCAAGACCAAGCGTGCTCCCAAGATCGACACCGCCGACAGGCAGGTGGCCTACAAGCCGAAATCTGCGCAGTCGGGCATGGGGACGCTGGTCCCCGTCAACATGCAGACGACGGTTTCGGAATCGCTGGCCGCTCTTTCCAAGAAGGTCGGCGACCTCGATACGTTCGTCGCCAAGGAACTCGGCTATCCCAAGGACAAGCTCGGCGACTATTTCGCGGCCGAGCAGGTCGACGGCGTCGCCCTGGCGATCGAGAATTTCCGGAAGAACGCCGGCTTCATCGTCGGCGATCAGACCGGCATCGGCAAGGGCAGGCAGGTGGCGGCGGTGCTGCGCTGGGCCATGCGCAACAAGAAGACACCGATCTTCGTCACCGAAAAGCCGAACCTCTACGCGGACATGTATCGCGATCTGGTCGACATCGGCATTGTCGAGATGCTCGGCCGCGAGCCGAAAATCCTGATGACCAACTCAGGCGAAAGCGTGCCGCTCGACGAGGAAGGCACCAAGTTCATCAAGTCGCAAGGACCCGGACCGCACAGCCAGCTTATGCGCCGCATGGCAACCGCCGGCAAACTCGACGGCTTCGACCTGGTGTTCACGACCTATTCGCAGATGCAGACCGTCAAGGGCGAGCAGACCGAGCGCATGGCCTTCCTGCGCGCGATGGTCGGCGCCAATGGCGTCGTCGTGTTCGACGAGAGCCACAACGCTGGCGGCAACGCAGCCGGCATGGTCGACGACAAGGCGATGAACCGGGCGACGTTCGCCCGCGAGATCGCCCAGACCGCCGACGCCGTGCTCTATTCGTCGGCCACCTATGCCAAGCGCCCCGACGTCATGGACCTCTACGCCAAGACCGATATGCGCCTTGCCGTCGACGACATCACCAAGCTGGGCGAACTGATCCAGCGCGGCGGCGTGCCGATGCAGCAGATCGTCGCCACCATGTTGAGCAAGGCCGGCCAGTATGTCAGGCGCGAGCGCTCGTTTGACGGCGTCGTCTACGACAGCCCGGTCGTGCCCGTTGACCGCAAGACCTATGAGCGGTTCTCGACATCGATCAAGGCGATCCAGACGTTTTCTGAAGACCACGTCAAAGGCGCCAGCAAGGCGATCGACAAGGAGATGAAGGCCGATGCAAAGCAGATCAGCAGCGACAACTCGACCGGCGGCGCCGGCGCGACGTCGACCAACTTCACGTCGATCATGCACAACGTCATCAACCAGATCCTTCTGGCCCTGAAAGCCGATGTGGCGGCCAATACTGCCATCGAGAGCATCGCCAAGGGCGAAAAGCCTGTGATCACGCTGGCCAATACGCTGGAATCGTTCCTCGACGAGTATGCCAGCGAAAAGGGCCTGAAGCCCGGCGACGCCATCAGCATCAATTTTGCCGACCTGCTTATCCGCTACCTCGAGCGCAGCCGCGTGCTGATCATCAGGAAGCCGTTTGCCAAGAAGGGCGAGAGCGAGCGGCACTATCTGACCGACGACGAGTTGGGGCCGTCTGGCGTTGCCGCCTTCAAGGCCGCTAAAAAGCTCATTCAGGACGGCGATTTCGGTTCCTTGCCGGTGTCGCCGATCGACTGGATCAGGAGCCGCATCGCGCAAGCCGGGCACAAGGTCGGAGAGATCACTGGCCGTTCCATGGTCATCGACTATCGGGCCGACGGCACGCAGGTCCTGCAGATGCGCGCCGGCAGCGCGAAGTCGATCGCCGGCCGCCGCAAGGCGATCACCGATTTCAACGGCGGCGCTCTCGACGCCATGATCCTCAACCAGGCAGGTTCGACGGGCCTGTCGCTGCATGCGTCCGAGAAGGTCAAGGACCGCCGGAAGCGGCACATGATCATCGCCCAGGCGGAAGGCAACATCGACACCCACATGCAGATGCTCGGCCGCGTACACCGCACCGGGCAGGTGGTGACGCCGCGCTATTCGCAACTGGTCGCCAACGTGCCGGCCGAAAAGCGCCCGGCTTCGGTGCTCGCCAAGAAGATGGCATCGCTGAACGCCAACACCACGGCCAGCCGCGACAGCGCGCTGACGGCCAAGGACGTGCCGGATTTCATGAATGAGTATGGCGACCGGGTCGCGGCTGCCGTGATGTCCGACAATCCCGACATTCACGAAATGCTCGGCGAGCCGCTCAACGAGGCCAAGGACGGCTTCGACCACACCGAGGCGATGCGCAAGGTCACCGGCCGCATTCCGCTCCTGCCGCTCGACGTGCAGGAGCTCGTCTATGAAATGCTCGAAAGCGAATACACATCGTTTATCGCGCAGGTCGAGGCATCCGGCGAAAACGCACTCGAGGCCAAGACGCTCGACCTAGATGCCCGCACCATCGAGCACAGGCAGGTCAAGGAGCCGTCAGGCACAGACAGCCCGTTCGCCGACGGCGTCTACTTCGAGAAGGTCGACGTCAAGAAGCTCGGCAAGCCGATGTCGTCGGTGCAGGTCGTGCAGGCCATCGCAGAGGCGGCGGGCGAGGACGCTGGCAACGTGACGCCGGAAACGGCCCAGGCCGCGCTGACGCGCCTGGAACGGTCGACGACGACCAAATATCGCGAGCAGTGGAAGAGCGTTTACGCCGAGTTCGACGCCTATCGAAAATTCATGGTCGGCGATGTTGAGAAGCCCGACGTGCGGGCGGCGATGGAGACCAGGCTGGCCGATATCGAGAAGCGCTTCACTGCGCTGATGAACATGTTTGCGCCCGCAACCGGCGTTCGGCTGAAGACCGAGAGCATGGGAAACCTCTACGGCATCGTTGTTTCCATCAAGCGCACAGGCAAGACCAAGAACCCGCTGGCGATGGGTTCGTGGAAGGTGACGATCGCCACCGCCGACGCATCGCGGCAGATGACTATCCCGTTTTCGCAACTCTACACCGCGAGGACCGCGCCGTCCGAGCCGTCGCCGGCACAGATCGAGGTCGAGGAAGCCAGGTCGATCGGCTCCATGCCGATCATCAAGGCGTTCGACGACATGCAGCAGTCCAGGCGCGAGGAGCGCATCGTGGTGACGGGCAATCTGCTTGCCGGCTACGATGTCGTGAACGCGCGCGGCTCGATCGTCAATTTCACCGACGACGAGGGCCGGCTGCGCTCCGGCATCATGATGCGCCGCGATTTCGACCCCGAGACTTTCCTTGGAACGCGCCCGGTCCGCTTCAACATCGCCGACCACATCCTGCGGTTCCTCGACCGCGTGCCGGCGGCGGCACTCTATTCCACCGATCGCCTGGCCGGCGTGAAGCGGCTCGGCAATGGCGATATCCGCGTCATCACCGACGGAGGGCGCAACAAGGGCGGCCAATACTACCTCAACCGCGGCGTGCTCGACGCCGCCGGCCGCGACTTCGTCAAGGTCGGTGGCGAGATGCGTATCGACATCCCGCCGACGACGGCGCTGCGCGTGCTCGACGCCATGCGCAAGGCCGGAGCCGTGTTCGAGACGAAGGAAAACCTCGATGTGGCGCGCGAGATCACCGGCGACACCGGCGGCAAGCAGATGTTTGCGCTGCGCCAGGGGCAGCCGCGCGTCATCACCGAGCGGTTCAAGGCGGCCGATGGCGGCGAGTCGCGCTCGGAGATCCTGCTCGCCGACAGTTTCGCGGCCGAAACAGATCGCATCGAGGGCGCACTGCGCAAGGAATTGGACCGGCTCGGGCTGACCGATGTCGGCCTGCGCCTGGCGCAGTCGATCCGCTTCATTGTCGACGGCAAAGCCTTTCCCGCCGACGGTCGATATTTCCGTGGCCTGATCGACGTCGCTCTTGATGCGAAAAACCCGGCCAACGTGCTGCATCACGAAGCGCTGCACGCCATGCGCCGGGCCGGTCTTTTCACCGAAGAGGAATGGCAGGCACTCTCGAACACATCCATGCGCGAGTGGACAGAGCGCTACAAGATCGCTGCACGGTATGCCGGCTTCCCCGATTGGGCGCAGATCGAAGAGGGTATCGCCCACGCCTATGCCGATTGGGCGACGGAGAAATTCAACGCTGGCGGGCTCATTGCTCGCGCCTTCCGCAAGATCAGGAATTTTATCGAAGCGCTCGGCAACGCGCTCCATGGCCTTGGCTTCCAGACGTCGAACGACATTTTCGCCAAGATCGGCTCCGGCGAGATCGGCAACCGGCCGCGCGCATCGGACAGCGGCGATGTCGCCTATGCGATCCCGTCGATGGACAATGACCTGTTCGCCAAGGAAGTCGTCGAGACCATGGACGGGCCGCGCGAGCAGTTCGTCATTCCAGGCGCCGAGAAGATCAGCGACAAGGAACGCGCCGAGCGCCTGATGCAGGGCCGCAAGGCATCGTCGAAGCCGCAGCGCGACGCCTCCGGGCTGCCGCTGTTCGGCGACGAGAAGGACCAGACCAGCCTGTTCAAGATGCGCCGCGAGCCGAAGACCGCGGCCGATGGCCAACGTGTTGCTCAGGGTCTCATCGCCCGTGGCCAGCCGATCGACCGCGCCTTGAGAGTGCCGTTCCAGTTCTTCGGCGGCGTCAACAAGCAGGGCCAGTGGAAGCCGGGTCTCTACCTCTCGGACAAGGCAGCAAAAATCATCACCGATGCGAAATTCAGCCCGGCAGGCCGGTTTTCGTGGATGAACGGCACGTTGGAAGCGGCGCGCGCCGGTCTGATCGACCGCTACGGGCTTGATGCCGACTATGTCGGTCGCGAGCGCAAGCGCAGCCTGGACGAGCGCCGCATCATGATGGAAGGCGTCGAAGTCCTCAAATCGCTGAAAGACCAGAACGTCGGCGTCAGCGAAGCGAAGGTTTTGCAGGCGATCCTGACCGGCGAGAAGGTCGACGACGCCGACATGGGCAAGCTCGCCGAGCCGATCCGCAACGCAATCGACGAGCTCGGCCAAGAGGCTGTATCGCTGGGGCTGTTGTCGGCCGAGAGTTTCGAGCGAAACCGCGGCGCCTATCTCCACCGCGTCTATGCCAAAAACGAGGTCGACCAGACCGGCCTTTCGCGCATGGTCGGCCGGATCATGGGCCGCAACCGCAAGAAGATCATCGGCGACCAGTTCAAGGGCAGGGGTATCTTCCTCGACATCGACGCCTCGCGCCTGGTGAAGGACGATCCCGAGTGGAACCTCGCCAAGCGCGGCCGCCCTGTCAAAGGCGAGAAATTCCGCGTGCTCGACCAGGTCGAGATGCAGGAAGATGCGCTCGCCGACGGACCCAAGGAGCGGACAGTCCGCCGCGTCTACTGGCCTGCCGACCGCGATGTGCCGCTGAAATATGCCGGCTTCAAGGACAATGGCCTGTGGGAGATCAGGGGCGAGAAGGGCGACAAGCTGGTGCTCTGGCGCGACTACACCAAGGCCGAGCGCGCCAATATGGGCGAAATCCTCGACGCCCGCTACAACATCGGCAAGACCTACATGATGATGGCGCACGACCTCGCCACCGGCCGCTTCTACAAGGACATCGCCGAAAACGAGCAGTGGACCGTCAGCAAGGAGCCTGCCGCAAAGTGGAAGGATGCGTCTGACGCCGGCCGCTATTGGGCCGATTCGGAGATTGCCTACATCAAGGTTCCGGACAGCGCCATTCCGCAGTCGGGCGGCAAGAAGCGCTGGGGAGCGCTCGCCGGCAAGTGGGTGCGCGCGGAAATCTGGCGCGACCTCAACGAGATCGAGATCATGTCGCGGCCGACGGTCTGGCGCCAGCTGCTGACGCAATGGAAGCTCAACAAGACCGCCCGCTCGCCAGTCGTCCACATGAACAACGTCATGTCGAACCTGATGTTCATGGATATGGCCGACATCCGGCTTCAGGACCTGAAGGCCGGCGTGCAGTCCTTCGTCTCGCGCGATGAGCACTATCAGGAGGCGTTGAAGAACGGCGCTTTCGGCGCGGACATGGTATCGGCGGACCTTCGCGATAACGTGCTGAAGCCAATCCTCGATGAGATCGCCAAGGCCGAGGCGGACGCCAGCGCCGGCACGTTCACGTCTAAGGCCAGGGTGATGAGCAAGATCGCCGACAGGCTGTGGACCTGGGCGAAGCTCGTCGACCGCAAGATGCTCGACGCCTACCGGATTGAGGACGAACTGTTCCGCATGGCGACCTACATGCGCCGCCGGCAGCTTGGCGACGAGCCGGCCGTAGCGGCTGATTTCGCGCGCCAGCAATTCCTCGACTATGACATCCGGGCGCCGTGGGTGAATGCCGCCCGCAACACCGTGCTGCCGTTCATCGCCTATTCCTATCGCGCCGTGCCGCTGATCGCCCGCGCAATGGCGACGAGGCCATGGAAGCTGCCGAAGTACTTCCTGATCGCCTACGCGCTCAACGCGCTCGCCTATGGCTGGGACGATGACGACGAAGAGGAACGCGAGCGCGCCAGCCTGCGCGACGAAGAGCAGGGCTATGCGTGGATCGGCGTGCCGCGCATGCTGCGCCTGCCGTTCCGCGATGGCAATGGCCTGCCGATGTTCCTCGACATCCGCCGCTGGATCCCGGCCGGCGACGTCTTCGACACCAATCAGGGTTCGGGTGCGCTACCCATTCCGGCACCGATCCAGTTGGGCGGTCCGATGATGATGGCGGCCGAGCTCGCCCTCAACAAGCAGGGCTTTACCGGCGACCCGATCACCAACGATCTGACCGATGACTGGTGGGACAAGGCCGGCAAGGTCGGCGACTATGCCTGGAAAAGCTGGATGCCGTCGGCGGCGTGGGTGCCGAACTCCTGGTATTGGACCAAAATCGAAAACTCGCTCAAGGGTGCGACCGACGCGAAGGGCAGGGATTACGACCTGCCGTCGGCACTCGCCTCGTCGGTCGGCATCAAGGTCAAGGGCCAGGACGTTCAGGAAGGGCTGTTCTGGCACGGCTACGACATGAAGAAGGTCGAGCAGGAGTTGCGGGCGCAGGCCCGGGCGCTCGGCCGCAAGCGCGAGCGCAACCTGATCTCTCAGGGAGAGTTCGACCGCTCGATGTCGTCGATCATGACCAAGATGGACAATTTGGCCGAGAAGCGCGCTGACCTCGGCCGTGTCGCCGGCGGCGACGACGAGGCAGACGACACCGAAGAGTGATCTACAGGAGCAGCCAGGTGACGCTGGCTATCAGTCCAACCGCCGGGCCGAGTTCAGCCGGCATGTTGGGGATATAGGCGCGGAGCACGCGCTGAACCCTGTAGCCGGCCACCAATCCGAACGCGACTGCGAAGACGCAGCCGGCGGCCTTCACCCACATGCTCAAATCCGCGTCGAGAAAAGCCGCTCCGGTCATGGGGCGGCACTCTGATGCCAAACCAGCCAGCAGATCAACCGAAAAGGACAGGCAAAGATGCGTATCGTCAGCAATTGGCGCGCAGTGCTCAAGCACGCGTGGAGTGTGCGTCTTCTGTTCGTCGCTGCGCTCCTTTCCGGCCTCGAGGTGGCGCTGCCGCTGCTCAATGGCCTGCTTCCAATCCCGCCGCTGATCTTCGCCGCCCTGTCGGGGCTGTGCGTCTGCGGCGCCTTCATCGCTCGTTTCGTCGTCCAGAAGAAAATCTCAGGAGAGAATCAATGACCCGCCTCAAGAAGGGCAGCGCCCTTGCTGCTTGCGCCATTGCCATGGTTTCCGGTTTCGAGGGCTTGCGCACCTATGCCTACCGGGATCCGGTCGGCATCCCGACCATCTGTTTCGGCGAGACGCGTGGCGTCAAAATGGGCGACCGCGCAACGACGGCCGAGTGCAAGGACATGCTGGCGGTCCGGCTGGTCGAGTTCGAAACCGGCATGACGCGCTGCCTGAAGAACCCTGCCGCCGTGCCTGACAAGCCCTACGCGGCGTTCCTGTCGTTCACCTACAACGTCGGCATCGGCGCTTTCTGCAAGTCGACGCTGGTGCGGAAGGTCAACGCTGGCGACCTCCGCGGCGGCTGCATGGAGTTGCTGAAGTGGGACAAGGCCGCCGGCATCCGGTTGCCGGGCCTGACCAAGCGTCGCCAGGCTGAAAATGCCTTCTGTCTGAGGGGGCTCTGATGCGCTGGCTTGCTACGGCATCGGCCGTCGCAGTTGGCATCGCGCTCGGCTTGGCGGCGATCGCTGGCCTTGTTTGGTGGTGGCTGGCGCTATGAGCTACCTCAAACTCGGCATCGCCGCCGTCATCCTGATCGCTTTCATGGGAATCGGGCTGACCGCATTTAAATACAAAGCGGATGCGGCCGACGCTCGAGCGGCCGAACGCCAGGCGAAGGCGGACCTCGCCACCGCCATCGACGTCAACGAAGCCAACCAGGAAACCATCGGCCGCATGCAAGCGCAGCAGGACCTGAACAACAAGCTTACGGCCGAACTCGCTCAGCAACTCGCCGATTCCAACGAGGCCCTGCTCAAGCAGGCCACCGATCGCACCGATCTGAAAGGCAAAGATGAACAGGTCCGCTCTTATCTCGACACTCCTGTGCCTGACGCTCTGCGCGGGCTGTACGCCGACAAGCCCTCCGTTGGTCACTAAGACCGTGACCATCAAGGAGCGCGTTCCGGCGGCGCTCCTGCGGCCCTGTCCAGGCAAATGGCGCAAGGCCGGCGGCCCGGCCACGACCGAGGATTTCATCGTTCGAGGCGACGTCAACGGCACCGGGCTCGACACATGCGCAGCACAGGTCGCCAAGATCGCGGCCTGGGACAAGGGATAGGCTGATGCCGACCTCGCCTAAAAGCCTTGAAATGATGATCGGCGGCCTGATGGAGGCCGCTCAGAACATGCAGCGCGACATCACGGAGATCCGACGCGACATCAAGGATTCCGACGCTCGGGCAGCATTGAGCTACGAGCAGTCGGAACAGCGCGCCGCAGCCAGTCGCGCGAAGATGTATCAGAAGACGGACGAGTTGGCAGGTCGATTTGCCAAGACGGAAGCCGTCGTAAAAACCCTGTCCGAGGACATGACGACGGTCAAGGAAGTGACCGCCGAGGTGACCAGGTGGAAGCTCATGGGGATGGGGGCGCTTGGCGTCACCGGCGTGGCTGCCGCCGCCGTGGCGTCCCTGATCACCGCCTATTGGGCCGACATATGGCGCGTGCTGCGCGGCGGCTGAAGTAATCCGCGCCCGGCGGTTCCGGGCAATATCCCGTTCTCTAGAGGTTTAGCATGAAAACCGTCACATTGACCAAAAAGGTCGAAGCCCAACAGTATGTGCCAGGCAAGGGTGCGCCGGATGGATGTGTCCGATCACATCCGGAGGTACATTGGTCAGCCGGCCACGAGTTGATCTATTTCACATTTGCCAACCTGCGGCCGAGGTATTGGCTTGGCGCTGAAAAGGTGGTTGTCGAGCCTGCGAATGCAGGGAAGACCGGTCTCCTCGAAGAGGGCTTTTGTTACTTCGAGGGCAGCGACGGTTCCCGGTGGTGGCGGAAGGCGCTCAGTTTCACTTTCTGGTCCGTGACATCGGAGGCAAGTGCCACGCGAAATCACAAGGCGGTGTTCCTCGACGAGAGCGATGACACCATGGTCGACCTGTTCAAAGACTATGTTGTCATGTCGGAATGGGTGAAGGAGCCAGGCGACGAGGCGATGTTCACCAATACCGTTGAGTTCCGCGAGATCGATGGCTCCTACGGGCGCGGCTACCGCCCGCACTACCTGTCGCCCGGAGACTGGCTGACCAGCGAAAAGACGGACGGCAAGACCATCTACAAGGTGCTGAAAAACGATGAGTTCGAGCGGCTCAAAGCCGCATAGCAGTCTCTCAAATCTGGTCGAAAAAATTAACAAGGCCCGCTGTACCGGAAGGTGCGGCGGGCTTTTGCGTTCAGTCGACCTTGTCGCGCAACGGCACCTTGCGTTTTGGCGGCCGACATTTTGCTGCCAGTTTAACCGTTCCTATGGCGACCGTAATCCCAAGGTCCGGGCCTATGATGGTGACCTTCTCATCATCGACCCGGCTGACTTCGCCCGTGAGCTCGATCTTCTGGCCGCGCTTGACCTTGGATGTGTCTCGGATCGAATGCGGGAAATTGTAGCCAGCGATCGAGACGCTTACGCGGTCCTCAGTGACGCGCCGGCGCACCGTGGCAGTCACCACCACCTCGTCGCCGATGCCTATGCCCTTGCCCATGGCATGAGGGTGGAGCGGAAAAGGCGAGCGTCAAGAGGCGTGGGCGTCTGTCGGGTTTCCATTCCAGGGCGGAACGTTGCGGAAACCGTCTTTGGAAACCTGATGGCCAAGGGCTTGAATTTCTTACTTATCGAAGGAACCGCTTGTTAACTCAGTTTCGCTCATAGTTTTTCCAAATTCTATTGCCGGCCGGGGAGATTGCCGATTGTCGCGCATCGCGCAACCTTTTGACAGCAGGCAATGGAGCCTTATTGCTTCGGCCAGCGCCCAGGCTGCGGTCAAGATCGCGATCGTGCTGGTCGCCTTGCCGCTTGCCGCCTGCGGTGCCGGCGGCTTCAGTTTGGAGCAGGCGGAGGTCGACCGCACGATCCTGACCAGCAGCACGCCTGCTGCTGCCTTGCCGATCGATCAGGATCGCGCCTCGGACCAGGCGACGATCCGCAACGCGGTGTCTTCCGCCGATATCCAGGAACTTGGCGGGCAGGCCGTTCCCTGGGCGAATTCCGATACCGGTTCGCGGGGCTCGATCATCGAACTGGCGGAGTCTAGGGACAACGGTCAGCTTTGCCGCCGCTTCACCGCGTCGCGCGAAAGCTTCGACGGCGTCGCCCTGTTCAAGGGCGAGGTGTGCCTGGCCGGCGCCGGCGCGTGGCGGATGCAGGACTTCAAAGCGCTCTGATTTTCCGCCATCATGTGACCGCGCGCCACTGGAATTTCTTCCTATGCGAGCGCATATAGGTGGCAATCGTGGACTCACTCCTTCTCCAGGGCAGGAAGCATGCGCGACCCCTATGAGGTGCTGGGCGTTGCTAAGAACGCATCGGCCAAGGATATAAAATCGGCGTACCGCAAACTCGCCAAGGAGTATCATCCGGACCAGAATCCGGATCCCAAGGCGAAGGAGCGGTTTGCCGCAGCCAACCAGGCTTACGAGATCGTCGGCGACGAGAAGAACCGTGCGGCTTTCGATCGCGGCGAGATTGACGCCGAGGGCAAGCCGCGCTTTCAAGGCTTCGAGGGTGCCGCCGGCGGCGCCGATCCGTTCGCCGGTTTTCGCCGGCAGCAAGGGCCGGGCGGCTCACGTTTCGAGTTTCGCTCAAGCCGTCCGAGCGGCGATCCGTTCGACGGCAGCAGCGACATCTTCAGCCAGATTTTCGGCGAGACCTTCTCTCGCGGTGCCGGCATGGGCGCCGGCCGGCAGGCGCCGTCCGGTGCCGACCTGAACGTGACGCTCGACATCACCATCGAGGAAGCGGCGACCGCGGAGAAGGTGACGGCGATGTTCCCCGACGGGCGCAAGGTCGCCGTCAAGCTGCCAGCCTATGTCGAGGACGGCCAGACGATCCGGCTGAAAGGCCAGGGCGAGCAAGGGCCGGGGCAGCCGGGCGACGCGCTGGTCAAAATCCGCTTCCGGCGGCATCCGCGCTATCGTGTCGAAGGCCGCGACCTCCATGCCGACCTACCGGTTGCACTGGCGGATGCGGTGCTGGGTGCCAAGGTGGCGGTCGAAACGCCGACCGGCAGGCTTGCGGTCAATGTTCCCGCTTGGTCGAGCTCGGACAAGGTCCTGCGGCTGAAGGGCAGGGGCCTGCCGGAAAAAGTTGGCGGTCACGGCGATCTCTACGCGCATGTGCGGTTGATGCTGCCAGAAGGTGGCGACAGCGATCTCGAAGCGCTGATGCGCAACCGAAAACGCTAGCGCATGACCCCAATCGAAGGTCAGCGCAGCAAAAATCGGAATCGATTTTCGCTGGGGATCATGCGCAAGATTAGGTGTGTTACAGTGTCGTTTGCGCGTCCAAAAGGGCGCGCGGCGCTGTGGAGCGATGCTTTTGTCCCCTGAACTGTCCGTGTTGAGCGCTTGAAGGGGCTCTGTGCCTGTGCGATAGCCACTCCACAAAGCAGAAGATCTTGCGGAGAGCGCTCACATGGCGGGTGGACAAGGCATTATGGCCGGCAAGCGCGGGCTTGTCCTTGGCGTCGCGAACAATCGGTCGATCGCCTATGGCATAGCCAAGGCCTGCGTCGACCACGGCGCCGAGATTGCGCTGACCTACCAGGGTGAGGCGTTCAAAAAACGCGTCGAGCCGCTGGCGGCGGAACTCAACGCCCATGTCGCCGGCCATTGCGATGTGACCGATCCGGCAACGCTCGATGCGGTTTTCGACGACATCGCCAGGCATTGGGGCAAGCTCGATTTCCTCGTCCACGCCATCGCCTTTTCCGACAAGGACGAACTGACAGGCCGCTATGTCGAGACGACGCGCGACAATTTCCTCCGCACCATGGACATCTCGGTGTTTTCCTTCACCACCATCGCCAAGCGCGCCGAGGCGCTGATGACCGATGGCGGTTCGCTGCTGACGCTGACCTATTACGGTGCGGAAAAAGTGATGCCGCATTACAACGTCATGGGTGTCGCCAAGGCGGCGCTCGAAGCCAGCGTGCGCTATCTGGCCGTCGACCTCGGCGCCAAGAAAATTCGCGTCAACGCCATCTCCGCCGGCCCGATCAAGACGCTGGCCGCCTCCGGCATCGGCGATTTTCGCTACATATTGAAGTGGAACGAATACAATTCACCGCTGAAGCAGACGGTAACGCAAGAGGAAGTCGGCGATTCAGCCGTCTATTTCCTGTCCAGCCTTTCACGTGGCGTCACCGGCGAGATCCACCATGTCGATTCCGGTTACCATGTCGTCGGCATGAAGGCGGTCGACGCGCCTGATATTTCGACCGTCAAGGAATAACCCCTCGAACTCTCCCGCCTCCAGCCTGCTCTCGACCGCTCTCCGGATGACCTGATGTATCCGCTCGTCTACATCGCGCGCCACGGCCAGACGGTGTGGAACGCCGAGTCCCGGCTGCAAGGACAGGCCGACACCGATCTCAATCCGCTTGGCTGCGAGCAGGCGACCCGCAACGGCTATCGACTTGCCGAATTGATTCAAAACCCCGAGGATTTCGACTTTGTCGCCAGTCCGATGCGGCGGACGCGCCAGACCATGGAGCGCATTCGCGCTGCAATGAGGCTCGATCCGCGGGCCTACCGCACCGATCCCCGCCTTGTCGAAATGAGTTTCGGCGACTGGCAGGGGTTCACCTTTCCCGAACTCAAGGCCCGGCATCTGGGCTCGGCCAGGGAGAGGCGCCTCGACAAATGGAATTTCCTGCCGCCCGGCGAGGGCGCTGAAAGCTATCAAATGCTGCTCGAACGGGTAAAGCCGTGGTTCGACGCGCTGGACCGCCAGACGGTCTGCGTGACCCATGGCGGCGTCGTGCGCGCCCTGTTTCGCATGGTGCTGGAAATGCCGGAGGCAGAAGCCGCAAACCTGGATGTGCCGCAGGATCGCTTGCTCAGGCTGGAAGGCCGACGCCTGGAGTGGCTCTAAAGCGCGTCGCGTTTGACCGGCCTCACGCGACGCGCTTTAGGTTGTTGTTTTTATGCATGTCGTTATCGCAAAACCGCTGCACACTTTTGCGCGACATGCATTAAGGCGAGCGGGCTGACCCCTGCCAAGGCGAGACTGGCTCGCCGGGTCTCATCGGGCGCAGAGAAGGCCGTCGCGGATGAGTTGGGTGTCACTTACGAAACCGCCAGGAATCAGCTGAAAGCCGTCTTCGCCAAAACCGAGACCCATCGCCAGCCGGAGCTGGTCGCGTTGCTCGCGAGAATAGCCAGCACCGCCCAAACTGAATGACCGCAAGTCGCACTGCTAAAGCTTTAGCGTGGTGGGTACACGGGCCTGTGCAAGGCCAAGGTCATGTTGAACGCTGCGATTCCGACGTCAAACCACTTGCCGGGCAGTGCGAAAATTCAACGGCGCTCGGTTGCGCCGTCGCTTCAAGCTTGGCGCGCCCGCGGGGTCTGTTGCGCGTCCTTCTGGCTGGCCGCCATTTCGCTAAACAGCCAATCGCGGAACGCCTTGACCTTCCTCTGCCGCAGTGCCCCATCCGGATAGACGACGTAGTATTTCCACCTCGACTCCAGCGCTAGATCAAAGGGGCGCACCAGTCGCCCGGCTGCCAGATCGGCAGAGACGAGCGCGCTCCTGCCCAGCAGCACACCTTCGCCCTGCACAGCCGCCTCGACAGCATAGGCGGCGGAGTCGAACCTCACGCCACCATTGGGATCGATATCGTCGAGGCCGGCGCGCTGCAGCCACATAGCCCAGTCGATGCGGAAATCATGGTGGATAAGCCTGTGGTGTCTAAGGTCGCTGGGCTGGCGCAGCGGATGTTCTCCCTGCAGCAACTCCGGATTGCAGACAGGAGAGACGTCCTCCTCGGTCAGGAACTCCGACACCACCCCTTCATAGCCACCCGCGCCGTAGCGTATCGCGATGTCGACTCCGTCCCTGATGAAATCCGCGTGCACGCCCGACGTGGAGAGGCGCACATCGATGTCGCGGTTCTCGCGGTGGAAACGATGGAGCCGCGGCACAAGCCACCGGCCGGCAAAGCCGTCCGACGTGCTGACGTTGAGGACACCTGCCGATCTTGACGCCGTGGCGACGATCGTCGCGGCCCCGATCCGGTCCAGGGCTGCGCCGACTTCCGCTGCATAGGCGGCGCCTGCTGGTGTGAGGCGCACGAAGCGCGTTCCTCGTTCGAAGAGCCGAACGCCGAGTCTTTCCTCCAGGTTGCGGACGGCGCGACTGATCGCTCCATGCGTCAGGTTCAACTCGGCCGCCGCTTTCGTGAAGCTCAGGTGACGAGCCGCCGCGTCGAAGGCCGGGAGAGCCGTCAAAGGAGGAAGTCTGCGCGGCATCGCATACCTGTGAGTGATAGTCACATATTCTGCACAAATATTCGGTTGTCGTCCAGCGAGGAGCAGCGCAACCTTGCAGCAACAAAGCGCCTCTTTCCAACCCTTCGTCGATAACGACGCAAAACCTGAACGGGGAGATAACTGTGAGCAACATTCACGCTTATCTGGATGCCTTCGATCGACTGGAACCGGCATCTGCACGCCTGCCCATAGCGGCAATCGAATCCCTGCGCATCGCGGTCACCGGACAAGCCGCCCGCCTGTTCGCCGGGTTGCAGCACCGCCGGACGATGCAGCGCATTGCGAGCTTCTCGGATCATCGCCTCCAGGACATGGGGTTCGAGCGCGACTGGGACGGGTCAATCATCCGCAGGCAGCGACAGTCACGGCGGCGCCGATAATTTCCGAGTACTGAAGGAGAATGACATGAAGATCTATCCCCATCTCTGGTTCGAATCCCAGGCCGAAGAGGCCATGGAATTTTACATGTCCGTGTTTAAGGACTCGAAGGTCCTGGGAAGCACCGATCTTCCCGATCCCGAGCTGTCGGTTGTCCGTTTCGAGCTGTCGGGCCTGCCGGTAGCCGCCCTCAATGCTCACTCGCACGCGCCGTACAACGAGGCGTTCTCCTTCCTTGTGGAGACCGAGGACCAGGCGGAGACCGACTACTATTGGGATGCGCTGAGGGCCGGGGGCGGTGAGGAGAAGCCCTGCGGATGGCTGACGGACAAGTTCGGGGTCTATTGGCAGGTCACGCCCAAGGCATTGCTGCAAATGCTGGCAGACCCCGACAGGGACAAAGCCGGGCGGGTTCTTCAGGTGATGTACAAGATGAAGAAGATCATCATCGCGGACCTCGAGCGTGCCTACCGGGGCTGACGACCAACGCCACCTCGGCCGCCACCTGGGAGGGAGTGACCGGCATCCTGGTTCGCGAGCTCGCGTCGCGCGACGAGATCGTGCTGGCTAATGCCATCCTGATCGCAATCAACAACTTGCTGCGCCGGCTCAGCACCGATCATGTCGATCTTTATCAGATTCATCGCTGGGACCGGATACGCCCGTCGAGATGGAGGCCCTACGCGGCGAAGGCCGGCGACGCTCGCTATCTCGGCGCTTCTTCGATGTCCGCATGGCACTTTGCCAAGTCAGCCGAAAAGGCTCTATTCGGCTGAACCGCTGTCCGGTAATTGCATGTCGGTGATGACGTTCTCGCCGTTTGTCTCGTCGTAGGCGATCACGATATCCATGCCGGGTTTCAGCGCATCAAGATCGGTTTCGGCATTCAGCTTGTAGGATTTGCCGTCGTCGAGTGTCAGCGTCAACGTGTCCTTGTCGACCTCTTTGATCAAGCCTTCGGTTTGGCCGGCGAAGGCGGCGGTGGAAAACAGCAATGTGGCGGCAACGGCGCCGATCAGAATACGCATCATCGTCCTCTTATCATTGCGCCGGCACGGTGGCGGCGGGTGTTCAACAGACGGATAGAGGGAAGCAGAAACCAACCGAATGTGTCAAAACTAAATCCGCCGGATCACAGTTTGACCACTGCCGAAAACGCCAATAGAACGCAGACTGCAGCGCCGCGCGTCCCTGTTGGACGGGCGCAGGACGCTGTAGCACTTTGATTTTGCGCATGACCCGAAAATCGCTGCGATTTTCGGGGTCTTGCGCTAAGCCGGCTCCGATGCCGGCAGGGCTGGTTTTCATGTCTCACAATACGTTTGGCCACCTTTTCCGCGTCACCACCTGGGGCGAAAGCCATGGCCCAGCGCTCGGCTGCGTGGTCGACGGCTGTCCGCCCGGCATCCGCTTCACGCGCGCTGAGATCCAGGCCGACCTCGACAAGCGCCGCCCGGGTCAATCGCGTTTTGTGACGCAGCGTCGCGAACCCGACGAGGTCAAGATCCTGTCCGGCTTCATCCTGGATGAGGACGGCGAGACCATGATCACCACCGGCACGCCGGTGTCGATGCTGATCGAGAATGTCGACCAGCGCTCCAAGGACTATGGCGAGATCGCCCGCCAGTACCGGCCTGGTCATGCCGATTACACCTACGATGCCAAATACGGCCTGCGCGATTATCGCGGTGGCGGCCGGTCTTCGGCCCGTGAGACGGCGGCGCGAGTGGCGGCCGGCGCCTTGGCCCGCAAGGTCGTGCCCGGCATGGTCGTGCGCGGTGCGCTGGTGTCGATGGGGGAGAAATCGATCGACCGCGCCAACTGGAACTGGAATTTCGTTGGCGATGCCGAAAATCCGTTCTTCACGCCCGACCCGGCATCGGTCGCTGTCTTCACCGTGTATCTTGACGGCATCCGCAAGGCGGGTTCCTCGGTCGGCGCGGTGATCGAGATCGTCGCCGACGGCGTTCCGGCAGGCCTCGGCGCGCCGATCTACGCCAAACTCGACCAGGACATTGCCTCGGGCCTGATGTCGATCAATGCCGTAAAGGGTGTCGAGATCGGTAACGGCTTCGAGGCCGCCCACATCACCGGCGAAGAGAATGCCGACGAGATGCGCATGGGCAATGACGGCAGGCCGGTCTTCCTCTCCAATAATGCGGGCGGCATCCTCGGCGGCATCTCGACCGGCCAGGCGATTGTCGCGCGCTTTGCCGTCAAGCCGACCTCGTCGATCCTGACCCCGCGAAAGTCGATCGACAAGGACGGCAACGACGTCGAGATCATGACCAAGGGCCGGCACGACCCGTGCGTCGGCATCCGCGCCGTGCCGATCGGTGAGGCGATGGTTGCCTGCGCGATCGCCGATCACTATCTGCGTCATCGGGGACAGACAGGAAGGGCAGTAGGGCAGTAGGGCAGTATGTACGCCGCCCGCCGAGACAGCAAATTTTTTCCTTTTCCCTACTGCCTTACTGCCCTATTCCCCTACTCCCCTAGCTAGCGAGCGTCCATGCCCTACGACCAGAAGAAGATCGTCGAAGCCCTGCGCGCCTTCGAACGCGGCGAAATCGTCGTCGTCATGGACGATGACGGGCGCGAGAACGAGGGCGATCTGATCGTCGCCGCCGTCCATTGCACGCCGGAAAAGATGGCGTTCATCGTCCGCAACACCTCCGGCATCGTCTGCACGCCGATGCCGCGCGAGGAAGCCAAGCGCCTGAATCTTTCGCCGATGGTCGCCGACAATGACTCGGCCCACACCACCGCCTTCACCGTCAGCGTCGATTTCAAGCACGGCACGACGACGGGCATTTCGGCCGACGACCGCACATTGACCGTGCGCAATCTTGCCAACGGCAACGTCGGCGCGTCCGATTTCGTCCGCCCCGGCCACATCTTTCCGCTGATTGCGCGCGAAGGCGGCGTGCTGATGCGTTCGGGCCATACCGAAGCAGCAGTCGATTTGTGCAAGCTTGCCGGCCTGCCGCCGGTCGGTGTTATTTCCGAGCTGGTCAATGATGATGGCACCGTGATGCGCGGCCCCCAGGTGCAGGCCTTCGCCGAAAAGAACGGTTTGAAGCAGATTTCGGTCGCCGACCTCATCGCCTATCGCCAGCGCAAGGAAACGCTGGTCGAGCGAGTCGCCTGTTCTGACATCGACACGCCTGGCGGCAAGGCGCAGGTCTTCACCTACACGCTGCCCTGGGATTCTATGCACCATGTGGCGATCGTCTTCGGCGACATCCGCGACGGCGAGGAGGTGCCGGTGCGGCTGCATTCCGAGGACGTTGTGACGGACGTCTTCGGTACCAGCCACAGGCTGGACGGCATTATGAAATCGATGGGCGAGCGCCGGCGAGGCGTCATCGTCTATCTGCGCGAAGGCTCCGTCGGCGTCGCCCATCAGGAGCGCAACCGGCCAGCTGCCGGTGACCGCGAGGACCATGAAGAGGCGCGCCGCCGCGAAAGCGAATGGCGCGAGATCGGCCTTGGCGCGCAAATCTTGAAGGATCTGGGCATTTCCTCGATCAACCTGATCGCCTCGCGCGAACGCCACTATGTCGGCCTCGAAGGTTTCGGCATCCACATCGCCAACACCGAAATTCTCTAAAGGCGGCGCGTCGCAGTCCCCCTGTTGGCCGGAGAAACTGCTTGCCGGCCTCAGCGCCGATATCGCGGTGCCTGCCGGCTACAGTCGGAGGGCGGCTGGGTAGTAGAGGTGATAGCGTAGTCCTAGACGCGCATCGAGCCGCGCTCCTCGGCAACTGCCAGACTCAGTTCGGCAAGCTCCTCAATTCATGAAGTTCCGATTTGCGTAATTGGCTGGATGCAGTGAGCGGCGCAGCCGATTTCGGCAGGCCCGCGGATACCCGCATCTTTCTGATGGTCACGTCTGCCTGACTGCCACGTTCGCCTATTAATGATGAGTCGCGCGCCAGCATTCATGACGCTCATGCATAAGAGCATGCGGAATTGAGCCTCTAATCGCGAGCGCTGCTCAAACTATCTTTTCCACTTGGGACACCTCTGTCCCGATCGCGACGGCCGACAGGACGTTGCCGAAAATCTGCACGCCTTCAGCGGCCATTGATGTGCTCGCTCTTACAGAGAAGAGGATCAAAAGCGATATGACGACCTCCGCAGACTTTAGTATCACCAGACGGGATTTGTTGATGGCAGGAGCCGCTTCCGCAGCAATGACGGCGGCGCCATCCGTGGCGAACGCTCAAGCTCGCGACGTGCGTTCTGCCGTCGGCGAGCCTGCCATGTCGAAAGTAGCCATCACTGTGAACGGCCAGGCCCGCGAACTGGACCTCGACACGCGGACCACGCTGCTCGATGCATTGCGCGAGCACCTGCATCTCACCGGCACCAAGAAGGGCTGCGATCACGGCCAGTGCGGCGCTTGCACGGTGATGGTCGACGGCCAACGAATCAATTCATGCCTGACGCTCGCTGTGATGCACGAAGGCGACACCATCACCACCATCGAAGGGCTCGGCGCGCCGGAGAACCTGCACGCGATGCAGGCCGCCTTCGTCAAGCATGACGGTTATCAGTGCGGCTATTGCACGCCCGGGCAGATCTGCTCCGCCGTGGCGGTGCTCGCCGAGATAGAGGCCGGCATTCCGAGCCATGTGAGCGAAGACCTGACCGCGGCACCGCAGGCAACTGCCGGCGAGCTGCGCGAGCGGATGAGCGGCAATATCTGCCGTTGCGGTGCGTATTCCAACATAGTCGAGGCGATAACCGAAGTCGCCGGGAGGCCGGCATGAGATCCTTCACCTATGAGCGTGCGAACTCACCCGCCGAAGCTGCCGCTGCAGCGGCGAGCACGCAAGGCGCCAAGTTCATTGCCGGCGGTACCAACCTGCTCGATTTGATGAAGCTCGAAATCGAAACGCCGACGCACCTGATCGATGTGAACGGCCTGGCGCTCGACAAGATCGAAACGACGACCGAGGGTGGGCTGCGCATCGGCGCCCTGGTGCGCAACACCGATCTCGCCGCGGACGAGCGCGTGCGACGCAACTATGGCCTGCTCTCTCGTGCGCTGCTCGCCGGCGCCTCGGGCCAGCTGCGCAATAAAGCGACCACGGCGGGCAACCTGCTGCAGCGCACGCGCTGCCCCTATTTCTACGATACCAACCAGCCATGCAACAAACGCCAGCCCGGCAGCGGATGCGCGGCGATTGGCGGGTTCAGCCGTCAGCATGCCGTGATCGGCGCAAGCGAGGTGTGCATCGCAACCCATCCGAGCGATATGGCTGTGGCGATGCGGGCGCTCGATGCAACAGTGGAGACGGTGCGCCCCGACGGCACGGCGCGGAGTATCCCCATCGCCGAATTCCACCGGCTGCCCGGCGACACGCCGCATGTCGAGAACGTACTCGTACCCGGCGAGCTGATCACCGCGGTCACGCTGCCCAGACCGATGGGCGGAACGCAGATCTATCACAAGGTGCGCGACCGGGCTTCCTATGCCTTCGCACTGGTCTCGGTCGGCGCAATCGTGCAGCGCGACGGCACCGGGCACATCGCTCTCGGCGGCGTGGCGCACAAGCCGTGGCGTGTCGAGGCAGCTGAGATCGAGATGCCGCACGGCGCCAAGGCCGTGACGGTGCACCTGCTCGCCGATGCCAGGCCGACGAATGAGAATGCATTCAAGCTGCCGCTGGTCGAGCGCACGCTCGCCGCGGTTCTGGCGGAAGCAAGGAGCTGACTGATGAGATTCGAAACCCCCGCTACGACCAACCCGATCGACCGGCTCAAGGTCGTCGGCAAGCCTACCGACCGGATCGACGGTCCGCTCAAGACCACAGGCACTGCGCGCTATGCCTATGAGTGGCACGATGTCGTACCCAACCAGGCCTATGGCTATGTGGTCGGCTCGGCCATCGCCAAGGGCCGGATCGCCTCGATCGATCTGACCGATGCCAAGGCCGCGCCAGGCGTGCTGGCCATCGTCACGGCTGATAACGCCGGCAAACTCGGCAAGGGTGACTGGAACACAGCCAAGCTGCTCGGCGGCCCCGACATCCAGCATTATCATCAGGCGGTCGCGCTTGTCG